>JAFUGS010000008.1 GCA_017469265.1 Clostridia bacterium | reverse complement strand
GTAGAATGCATATGGAATCTCTCCTCACGATTGGATTGTACATCCGCCAAGATGCATTCTAATTATGAGCGAGATTCCTTTTTTGTCCAGCCCTACAATGTACTCTCTACTGTATCAACCCACAAACTTTTGCATTGATCCGTTTTTTCTCAGCCTTCTAGCTTGAAAAGATGTGTTTAACGGATTATAATCCCTTTATCCCAATACAGAAAGGAGTCTTATCCATGGATATTCAGAAAATGATCTCTGACATCGTTTCCAAAATTACCGGCAATTCTGACCTGATCAAGCAGTTTACCTCCGACCCCGCTGCGGCCATCAAAGAACTCACCGGTTTTGAAGTGAATGCAGATCAGATTAAGGAAATCGTCAGCGGCGTGACCAAGGCACTGGGTGAAAACGCCGGTGATGTCCTGAAGGAAGGCGCCGGTTTGCTGGATAAAATTAAGGGAATTTTCGGTAAGTAATATTACCGGATAAAACAAAAAAACGGGCATCATCCATTTGATGCCCGTTTTTTGTATACAACGGTCTGCTCGCTGCCGAATTGTGCTGTTATTTGGTGTCAGCCTGATTCGTACCTTCATTTAAACGACGGTATTCCTCTATGGCCGCCCGCGCGAGTTCATCACAGCGATTATTCTGAGGATGATCCGCGTGTCCTTTGACTTTAAAAAAACTTACATTGTGTTTTCTGGTCTGCGCGAGAAGAATAAACCAAAGATCCTGATTTTCCACCTGCGCGCCTGCGCTGTTTTTCCACCCCTTTTTTTTCCATCCATCCAGCCAGTGATCATTGAAAGCATTTACCAGATAGGCACTGTCCGAATACAGATTTACATTACAGGGTTCCTTCAGCGCGCCAAGGCCGCTGATCGCCGCAAACAGCTCCATTCGATTGTTGGTGGTCCCGGCCACAAAACCGCTCATTTCCCGCTGATGCGGCCCAAATTCAAGAATAGCGGCCCAGCCTCCGGGGCCGGGATTGCCGCTGCAGGCGCCGTCGGTATAAATGTTTACTGTTTTTCTTGCTTCTTCCATTGATCGCTCTTCCCTGCTCTCATCAATCCTGTTCCGTCTTTTACATCAGCGAAAGCAAAGACATATTGTCTATCCGTCTTAACGCCTGGACATTTCCCTGCTCTTATCAGCACAGGCTTTCATCGCATCCATGATCGCGGATCGGAATCCTGCTTTTTCCAAGGCGGCGACCGCTTCGATGGTTGTCCCGCCGGGAGAACAGACGGCATCCTTCAGCGCGGCAGGATGCGTCCCGGAGGATAGCACCATCAGCGCGCTGCCCAGAACACTCTGCGCTGCCATTTCATAGGCATAGGTGCGTGGAAGCCCTTCCCGCACACCCGCGTCGGCCATGGCTTCGATCATCATATACACATAGGCTGGACTGCTGCCGCTGATTGCGGTTACCCCATCAAAAAGCCGTTCGGGCAGAACCCGGGTTTTTCCGACAGCGTCAAAAATACCCTTGGCGAAATCAAAATCTTCCTGTGAGAAGGTCGTGTCATCACAGAGGGCGGTCATCCCTTCTCCCACAAGCGCCGGTGTATTCGGCATGACACGCATCCAGGTTGCGCCTGTGTTTCGAAGGGCAGTGGACAGCATGGAAACGGTCCAACCAGCCGCAATGCTGAGAATCGCTTTTCCCTGCAGGGCTGGGTGAATCTCGTCCAGAACCTCCTGCACATAGAGAGGCTTGACCGCGAGGATGATCAGATCAGCGGATTCCGCCACATCCAGACAGTCGCGGGCCACCTTTAAGCCGGGGATATCTTCTTCAATCTCCTTCAGTTTTCTGCGGCTTACATCAAAGACCGTCAGCTGAGCGGCCTTTACATAATCCGCTTCCACAATGCCGCGCAGGATCGCGGAACCCATATTGCCGGTACCAATCATGCCGATGGTTCTGATCATTGGATTTGCCCTCCCTCATTCGATTCTGAAGCATGGAACAATATATAGGTATAATCGTTTACAGGATGTACTTTTTCAGATCGACCGCTTTGCTTTCCTCTTTCAGGTGATCCTCCACATATTTCGCATCGATTGTCAGTGAAAACGGCGGCATGTTTTCATCACCCGCATTAAAGCTGATGTCCTCCAGCAGCTCTTCGAAAATGGCGTGCAGACGACGCGCGCCGATATCTTCCTCGTTATCATTTGCGTTGCAGGCAGCCTGAGCGATGGCGGAAATAGCGCTTTCATCAAACTCCAGCATCACACGGTCAACCGCCAGCAGTGCTTTATACTGTCTGGTCAGGGCGTTTTCCGGTTCAGTCAGAATGCGCTCAAAATCCGCTTTCGTCAGGCTCTGCAGCTGGACATGCACAGGAAAACGACCCTGGAGTTCCGGAATCAGATCGGAAACTTTACTGACATGGAAAGCGCCGGCGGCAATGAAGAGCATGTAATCTGTTTTTACCGCACCATACTTGGTGTTGACCGTGCATCCTTCCACGATGGGCAGAATATCCCGCTGAACTCCTTCGCGGCTTACATCCGGGCCATGTCCGGACGATGACGAAGCGATTTTGTCAATTTCATCAATGAAAACAATGCCGTTTTGCTCCGTCCGCCGAATGGCCTCCTCCTGCACCGCGTCGTTATCGATCAGTTTGGCGGCCTCCTGCTCCGTCAGGATTTTACGCGCGTCCCGCACCTTTACATGGCGTGTACGCGTCTGGCGCGGCATCATATTGCCCATCATATCACCCAGAGAAATACTGTTTCCGCCAACCTCGAGGGTGGGCATCTCTTCCTCTACCTCGATTTCCAGCTCATTCTCTTCAATTTCTCCCCGAAGCAGCTGCTGACGGATATCCTCCTTTCTCCGGGCCAGGGCTGTGTTTTCCTCCCCGGAAGGCGCCGATTCCTTCTGCCGGCCCAGAAGATAGTCCAATGGATTGCCGGCAGTATTTTTTCTGGGACCGCGCGCGAGCAGATCCGCCAGGGCGTCTTCCGCCAGAACCTTCGCGCGGGGCATCACCCGCTCCTCATGCTCCCGACGGACCATGCGGATCGCGTTCTCCGTCAGATCACGGATGATACTCTCCACATCACGGCCTACATAGCCCACCTCCGTGAATTTTGTTGCTTCGACCTTTATGAAAGGCGCATTGACCAGCCGGGCCAGCCGCCGGGCGATCTCTGTTTTTCCGACACCGGTTGGTCCAACCATCAGAATATTCTTTGGGCTGATTTCCTCCCGGAGCGATTCCTCCACGCGGCTGCGCCGGTAGCGGTTCCGCAGCGCGATCGCGACGGACTTTTTTGCTTCATCCTGACCGACAATGTATCGATCCAGTTCATGCACAATCTGTCTGGGCGTAAGTTCCATTTTCTTCACCTCACACGTCTTCCACAATAATGTTGTCGTTCGTAAAGACGCAGATACTTGCCGCGATGCGCAGTGCCTTTTCCGCAATTTCATGGGCGGACAGCTCCGTATTCTGCACCAGCGCCCTAGCGGCCGCCAGGGCGTAATTGCCGCCGGACCCAATCGCGGCGATTCCTTCGTCCGGATCGATCACTTCGCCGGTGCCGCTGAGAACCAGAAGCGTATCCCGATCCGCAACAATCATCATGGACTCCAGTTGACGCATGGTTTGATCCCCACGCCAGGTTTGAGCCAGCGCGACAGCGGCCTTCTCCAGATTACCGCCGCATTGCTGAAGCTTCTCCTCGAATTTTTCACAGAGCGTAAAAGCGTCGACCACGCTTCCCGCGAACCCGACGGCTACCTGCCCATGATAGAGACGGCGAACCTTTCGGGCGGTCGTTTTAAAAATCGTATTCTCCCCCATCGTCACCTGTCCGTCCCCTGCAATGGCGATATGACCATCCTTCCTGACAGCGCAGATGGTGGTTCCGCGGAATGGACTGTTACTCATGGCATTTTTTCCTTTCTTCTCCGGGACTGGGATGCCAGCTGATCGCCAATCTCCCTGTCCTGCATTTCATAATGACGCACGGTTGATGGAAGCTGCCTCTGTATCCCAATACTTCAGGGATCTGGCCGCGATGGCCTCATAGCGCGCCACTTTATTCCGAATCGGTTTTTTGCCCGGTTCAACGGGCAGCGGATCAATCAGCCCAAAGGCACAGTTCATGGGCTGAAAATGGCGGTTTGGCGCGGAAACATACCGGCCCATGGCCCCCAGTGCGGTGAAACCCGGCCAGGAAACCGGCGCAAGTCCAAGAAGATCCCTGGACAAAGAGATCCCGCAGACCAGCCCGCTGGCCGCGCTTTCCACATATCCCTCGACACCGGTCATCTGGCCGGCAAAATAGCATCCGGGTCGCTGAAGCATTTCAAAACGCTCGGAGAGGAAACCAGGGCTGGAAAGGAAGGTGTTTCGATGCATGACGCCGTACCGCGCGAACACGGCGTTTTCGAGTCCGGGAATCATGCCGAATACCCTTTTCTGTTCAGGCCATTTCAGTCTCGTCTGAAAACCGACGATATTATAGAGCGTATCTGCTGCGTCATCCTGACGAAGCTGAACAACCGCAAAGGGTCTCTTTTCCATTTCTTCTGTTTTGAGGCCAACCGGTTTCATCGGGCCGAAGGCAGGCACCATCCGTCCGCGCCTGGCCATACTCTCAATGGGCATGCAGCCCTCGAATACGCTGGATTCCTCGAATCCATGCACCTCTGCCGTTTCCGCGGTAAGCAGCGCGTCGATGAAGGCGTTATAGTTCTCCTCTGACATCGGGCAGTTGAGATAATCGTCTCCCCTTCCGTAGCGGCTCATCCGGTAGACTTTGGACAAATCCAGCGAATCCTTTGTTACCACTGGCGCTGCCGCGTCATAGAAATTCAGCGTTTTCAGGCCCGGCAGACAGGCTATCTCCCTGGCAAGGGGTTCGCTGGTAAGGGGGCCGGTGGCAATGATGACCGGACCGGCGGGGATGGAGACGACCTCTTCCCTGAAAAGTTCGACATTCGGCAAAGCCAGCAGGCGCTCGGTCACTTCTCCGGAGAAACCTTCCCGATCGACCGCCAAAGCTCCGCCAGCGGGAACCCGATGATGATCCGCCGCTGAGAGGATCAGCGAATCCAGCCTGCGCATTTCCTCCTTCAGGAGCCCAACGGCGTTGGTCAGCCGATCCGCGCGAAAGCTGTTCGAACAAACCAGCTCCGCAAAGGAGGATGAATGATGGGCGGGGGACATTTTTTCAGGCTTCATTTCGTACAGGGAAACATGAATTCCCCTTTTGGCAAGCTGCCATGCCGCTTCGCTGCCCGCCAGTCCTGCCCCGATCACAATGGCATGCAGATCACGCATCGTCCGTGTCCTCCGGCTGATTTACCGTTACACGGAATCTGCAGGCCTCGTTGGCACAAACATGCTGAAGACCCTGACGGCTGTTCCGCTTTTCCACCATATAAGAACCGCATTTCGGGCATTTTTCCGAAACGGGCTTATCCCAGGAAACAAAGTCACATTCCGGATATCCCTCACAGCCGTAGAATTTCCGGTTTTTCTTGCTCGTTTTTTCCAGAAGCCGCTTGCCGCAACGGGGGCACGGCGCGTCCAGATAGGTCAGAATGGGTTTTGTGTTCCGGCAGGCGGGGAAATTCGGACAGGCCAGGAATCGGCCGTATCTGCCCATTTTATAGACCATTTTTGCCCCGCACTGGTCGCAGATGACGTCGCTTTCCTCTTCCTGAAGCTCAACCTTTTCAACTTCCTTTTCGGCAACGGAAAGCTCCTGTTCAAACGTCGGATAAAAATCGCGAAGAATCTGCTTCCAGTCTGCGCTGCCAGCTTCCACGAGATCCAGCTGGCTTTCCATTTCCGCAGTGAATTCCGTGTCCACAATCCGGCTGAAATAATCCTGCATAAGCCCGGTGACCATATTTCCAAGCTCCGTGGGATAAAGGCGTTTCTTCTCCCGGGTGACATATCCGCGGGAAATGATGGTGGTGATGGTCGGCGCGTAAGTAGACGGACGGCCGATGCCGTTTTCCTCCAGGGTTTTGACCAGGGAAGCTTCCGTGAAGCGGGGCGGAGGCTGGGTAAAATGCTGCTGCGGGTCGATATTTTCCAGCTTCAGTTTCTGTCCTACGCGTAATTCCGGTAAAACGGATTCCTTCTGCTCCGGCTCTTCGTCTGTGGATTCCTCGTAGAGCGTGGTAAAGCCGGGAAAGATTTTATGCTCGCCGTAGTAATGGAGGGTCATCTGTTCGTCCCCGATGTCCGCTGAAAGCGTCTGATAAACAGCGGGCGCCATCTGGCTGGCTACAAAGCGATTATAGATCAGTCGATAGAGCATAAACTGATCCCTGGACAGGGAACCCTTAATGGATTCCGGGGTACGGGACACATCCGTGGGGCGGATGGCTTCATGCGCGTCCTGCGCGTTCTGCCTTCCCTTATACTCCATCGCTTTCTCCGGAAGATAGTTTGCGCCGAACTTTTCAGGAATATAGGCCCGAACGGCCGTGAGCGCTTCTTCGCTGACGCGGACCGAGTCGGTACGAATATAGGTTACCAGGCCCTGGGTCCCCTCACCGGCCAGATCAATGCCTTCGTACAGCTGCTGAACAACCTGCATGGTGCGCGCCGTGGTAAAATTCAGCTTCCGGCTGGCTTCCTGCTGGAGGCTGGAAGTGGTGAAAGGCGGAGCGGGCAGACGTTTGCGTTCCCGTATTTTTACATCCTGAATGGAAAAGGAAGCCTTTCTGAGCATAGAGACCGCGGCTTCCGCTTCCGAGGCGCTGGTGATCTTTACTTTTTGGCCGCCGATGGCGGTAAGATGTGTGTCCAGTTTGAAAGAACCGCCTTTTTTTTCTCCTGTGCAGGTTACATGAATCTCCCAGAACTCTTCCGGGATAAAATCATTGATTTCCTGCTCTCTGTCCACCACCATCTTTGTCGCTACACTCTGTACACGGCCGGCGGAGAGCCCTTTTTTGATTTTTGTCCAGAGCAGCGGGCTGATTTTATAACCGACCAGTCGATCCAGAGCCCTTCTGGCCTGCTGCGCATCCACTCGCCCCATGTCCAGCTGGCGTGGATGCTTGATCGCGGTCTGCACCGCTTTCTTGGTTACCTCATGGAACTCGATGCGGCATGGCTTCTTTTCATCTACCCCCAGAATATGGTACAGATGCCAGCTGATGGCCTCCCCTTCCCGGTCAGGGTCTGTCGCGAAATAGATTTCCTTCGCGGATTTCGCTTCTTTCCGGATGCGGGACAGGATCTCGCCCCGTCCTCTGATGGTGATATACTTCATCTCAAAATCATTGTCAGGATCCACCCCCAGCTGGCTTTTGGGCAGGTCGCAGACATGTCCCTGAGATGCTTCGACTTTATACCCTTTCCCCAGATAGCGGGTGATCGTCCGCGCCTTTGCGGGAGATTCCACAATGATCAGTTTCTTTTTTGTTTCGGTCGGCATCAGTGATTTCATTCCTCTCCAAGAAGTTGGTATCTTTTTCCGGGCAGTGCCCGTACGTACCCCCGAATCTGCAGCATGGACAGATTTGCGTTCAGCTCCGCCGCGGTACAGCGCAGCGCCGCGCAAAGCTCATCAAAGCTCTGCTCGCCGCGGGAGAGCTGTTGACACAGTGTTTTTTCCCCCGCGGAAAGGGAGGCATCCGTTTCCTGTGTGCGAGAAGTATTTTGCATCAGTGGCGCCGCCTTGTCAAGCCAGCCCATATCTTCCAGCAAATCCTGTGCTGTTGTGAAGTAATTCGCCCCTTCCCGCAGCAGCTGGTGATTGCCCTCGCTTTTCCGTGAATCAGGATCTCCCGGATAGACAAAGACTTCCCTTCCCTGATCCAGCGCATGCTGCACGGAGGTCATGGATCCAGAACGAATCTGCGCTTCCATGACCACAAGACAGTCACCCAGACCCGTAACAATCCGGTTCCGAAAGGGGAAATGCCACCCCAGCGGCTTTTCCCCCGGCGCGTATTCACTGAGCACCAGGCCGGATTTTTCCAGAATCTGACGGCGCAGGGCCGCGTTTTCCGCCGGATAATTCTGATCCAGGCCGCATCCAAGAACAGCAATGGTTGGACTTGGCCCGCGGAGACAGCCCTGGTGCGCAGCGGCGTCAATTCCATAGGCCAGACCGCTGATCACACGAACGCCGGCGCGGCTCAGCTGCTCGGTTATGGTCCTGGTTGCTTCCAGTCCTTTCAGGGAAGCGTTCCGGCTGCCAACCACAGAAACTGAAGGTCCGTCCAGCGCGGCAAGGTTTCCCTGACAGAAGAGGATGGCCGGAGCATTCGGGAGGGGACGCAGACGCGGAGGATAGCATGGGTCCAGTATCGTAAATGCATGAATGGACATTTGAGCGATCAGCCTGGAATCGTGAACGATCGAATTGTGAGCGCCGGACTGCGTGAGCGCACGACAAATTTTCTCCGGAAGTGCAGCATCCCGGCGGAAGGTTTCGGACCGCATCCAGGAATCGTGAAGCTGTACAGGGTCGGTTTCCAGTGCGAAAAGCGCTTTCATCTCCTCCGGGGACAATCCGGCGCCGGCCAGCCAGGCCAGGCAGCCCTCGCGGGTAACTTCGGACAATACAACGACGCCTCCAATCCAGTGGTGGGATGGAACCGGGAATAAACACGATTTATGGGGATGTGGTCATGAGCGCACCGTCTCAACGGTTTTGCCAGTACTTTTGATCCAGTTCGCGATACTGGACGGCTTCCGCAATTTCATTGGGACCGATGCTGTCCTGCTCCGCCAGATCCGCAATGGTACGTGCGACTTTCAGCACCCGATGATACGCGCGCATGCTGAGCCGCATTCGGTCTACCGCAAGATGAAACAACGTTTCCGCTTCCGGCGTCAGGACACAGAATTCCCGAATACCGGTGTTGTCCAGCTGCGCGTTACAGTGGATGGATGTTCCATGATATCGCGCCTGTTGCTTCCTGCGTGCCGATAATACCCTTGACGCGACAACAGAGGAGCTTTCGGCCGACGCGGCGCTGCGGATTTCCTGCACCGGGACAGAATCAACCTCAATCTGGATGTCGATCCGGTCCAGAAGCGGTCCGGAAACCTGATCCAGATAGCGGCGTATTTCTACCGGCGTACAGCGGCATTCCCGCTGACGGCTGCCGTAGTAGCCACAGGGACACGGATTCATTCCCGCCACCAGCATGAAGGATGATTGATACCTTGCCTGATGACGCACCCGGGAAACAGTAACCACTCCATCTTCCAGCGGCTGCCGAAGGGACTCCAGCGCGGAGCGGCTGAATTCCGGCAGCTCATCCAGAAAAAGCACCCCGTTGTGCGCCAGGGACACTTCTCCGGGCTGCGCGTTGGAACCACCCCCCACAAGCGCGGCAACAGAAGCGCTGTGATGTGGAGAGCGGAAAGGGCGCTGAACCATCAGGCCGCTGCCTGCTGGAAGCTGGCCAGCGATGGAATGAATCCGGGTGGTTTCCATGGATTCCTCGAAGCTGAGAGGCGGAAGAATCCCGGGAAGGCATCGGGCCAGCATGGTTTTGCCGCTGCCCGGAGCGCCAATCATCAGCATATTATGACCGCCTGCTGCGGCAACCTCCAGGGCGCGCCGGGCGCCCTGCTGGCCTTTGACCTGACTGAGATCCATGACGGCAGATGCCTGCTGGAGCAGCGAATCATAAGAACGCTGGGTTTGTGGAACGATGGGCGCGCTTCCTTCCAGATGATCAATGACTTCCCGCAGATGATGCGCGGGGAAAACCCGCATTCCCTGGACACACGCGACCTCCTGCGCGTTATCCGCCGGAAGAATAACATCAGTCAGTCCCTGCTCCCGGGCGGAAATCACCATGGACAGCGCGCCGCGCACAGGCTGTATGCGGCCGTCCAGGCTCAATTCTCCAAAGAGCACGAGCCGGTCCAGCGCCAGATCCTCCCGAACAGCGATTTCGCTGTTTGCTGCCAGGATTCCCACCGCGATCGGAAGATCAAAGGAAGGGCCTTCCTTACGGGTATCGGCCGGGGCCAGATTAATCGTCATTCTTCGGGGCGGCATCTGGCAGCCGGAGTTCAGAACTGCCGCGTTGACGCGTTCACGGCTTTCGCGCACAGAAGCATCCGGCAGCCCGATGATTTCCATTCCCGGCATGCCGCCAGTGGAAAACACTTCCACCTGTACGGGAAAACCGCTGACGCCATTGAGACCGAAGCTCAGGGTCTGAGCCATTTTTTCTTTCATGGGTATATCCTCATCAATACCAGATTTTCAGCAGACTTCTGCCCGCGTCCAGCCAGGAAACCGGTGCATATATTCCTGTAACATAAGGGAAAAACAGAATCATCGCCAGCAGGGCCATGGCCAGGAAAACCCATTGCGCCGCTTTTTCAAACCTGGGGAAACGGGTATGAAGCTGCTCAAAACAGACTGTAATACTGAAAATGAGGAATGGTATACTCGCAAAATAATGATAAATATAGGTTCCGCGAGGTACCAGCATCCAGGGAAGATATTCCGCCAGGAAGCCAACCAGCAGAAAAACAAGGTTTGTGTCCAGCGCGGAATCCACCGAAACAAAGCAATGGGCTGAATACAGGCTTTCCTCCCGATTGCGCGCCCACATCCAGAAGCATGCCGCCATCGCGGGGATCGCGCTCCACCAAAGGATCGGATTGCCAATGCAGAAAATGCTGGAAGAAAGATCATCGGCAAAGACATACTGTTTCGTGGCATAGAACATGGGTTTCTCGATAATCGGCCATTCATACCAGGGAGAGTAAAAGGGATGATCCATACCAAGGCCGGGGGTCGCGTGATATTGAAACATGCTGAGCTGACTGTCCGCCACCGCGGAAAGGTAGGCGGAAAGCGAAGTCAGATGACGGTAAGCAAAGTAAGGAAGGTAGCTGAGCAGATATACGATCACAGGGAGAACAACATAGAACAGGACGCAAAACAGGCATATATGGAAAAACTGCCTGAATGCGAAAGCGTGAAGCAGGGACTTTCCTGCAGCTTCTTTTCCGCCTTTTTCCTGCCGGTCCAGAGACAAAATACGCCATCCGTGCCAGAAGAAAAGGATCCCCAACCCGGCACCGGCGTAAATACCAATCCATTTGCTGGCGATGGCCAGCGACATGCACAGGCCCCCCAGCCCCAGATCCGCCAATACGCGGCTGTGCTTTTCCTTCCGCCAGTCGGATTGCAGGAATCGGAGCATGAAGAAGAAGGCAAAGAGGATAAAGAGTACCGGAAAACTGTCGATGGTAGCGATCTGTGTCTGTGTCAGATGCATGCAGTCCAGGGCCATAAGACCGCAGGCGAATCCGCTGAGACTTGTGGATTTGGTCATCTGTTTGACGACCAGATAAATCCCCGGCAGCATCAGGATACCCGCCAGGGCACCGGCAAAACGCCAGCCAAAGGGTGTCATGCCGAATACAGCCACACCCCAGCTCATGAGTACTTTCCCGAGGGGCGGATGGCTGGTTTCATACGGCGCGGAGGCGGTGAGAAATTCCCAGGCTGTACGCGCATGATAAATCTCATCAAAATAAGTGGAGTTCCACCAGGAAGGCTGCGCGACCCGTGGGTTGCTCTCATCCTGGGCTGAAAGCGCATCAGAAGGGACATAAACCGGCAGGCCTTCAAAGGTGTTTTGTTCATCCGTGAGGTTTTCAGGATCGGAATACAGCGGAGACGTTTCATCCCCACCCTCCCGGACGACGGATACAATGGGCAGCTGCCGGCCGTTGTCATCCCGGAAGAGAACCTCGCATAGTGCAAGATTGATCTGATGCGCCGTGATGCGGACATATCGGCCGGAGAACCAATGCCGCTGAGAACCGTAGGACCGTGTACCCGAGGCGGAGGCGGTGCTCTCGGTCACGTACTTCCATTTCCAGCACTGGCCCTGATCCATCTGCGCCCAGGTTTCGTCCTCCCAGCGCATGCCATCATCGCTGACCGCCACACTGAAGTCGTATCGACTGACCCGGGCGAAATAAAGCATGGCAAAGTTTTCCTGCGATTCGCCCAGATCGAAAATGACATTTTCCGTGTATTCAGAAGAGGTCCAGGCTGTCTGCGGCGCTTTTGTGCTGCCGAGGGTCACAAGGGAAATGACCGCGTAGATCATTGTGATACCGGTCAGCAGAAGCGTGTCTTTTCTGCGCCAGTGCAGCCGGTTGTCCGTCTTCCAGTCCCGCAGAATCGTCGGCATCGACGACGCGGTCCAGGCGCACCCCATCCCGTCTGGCGCTTCGTTCTCTATGGTTTTTCCCTTCTCTTTCCGGTTGACGCCACCGGCGAAAGGTGCTGGAGCTTCATCCCCGCGGACTGCCGGCAATGCCATTTTTACGCCGGCATAGACCGCGTAAACGGTCAGCATGCAATTCAAAAGAGAAAGAAGCTGAGCCAGAATGTGGGTGTCCTGGTTCAGATGTCCCATGGCGGAGCCAAGGCGAATGCTGTTGTCCAGGACGATTCCTTCATTGAGGAAAGAAGTCACTGTCAGACCCAGAAGCATGACGAGAATTCTTCGATCCCGCTGAATGCCATAGGCAAGCGCCAGAAGCAGAAAAGCCGGGAAAATGTACCGTTCATGCATTTTAACGCCGAAGACATAAAGGATCATGAAAAGTAATCCGCCCAGATAGGGTAAAAAAGAAATCTCCTTTTTTCGCAGATACAGGCTCAGGACAATCAGAAAGGCAAATGCCATGGCGCCAATTCCTACAATGCTCCAGGAAGCGCCTGTCACCCCGGCTGCGCACAGGATAAAAAAGAGCGAGAAGAGGCCTGCCAGCGCTCCCTCAATCCAGATTTTTTTCCAGTACTTTCTCCCCTGGAAGAAATAGTACGTTCCATAGGTCAGGGAGAGCGCAGCCAGCATAAGGATGGCTCCTTTTGCAGCTGGATACTGGATTGCGTCCCAGTTGCCGTCAAACAGGTAATAGAAATTGGCTGTATTGACCGTCGCATAGGGATAGGAAGCCAGCGTTTCACTGTACTGGCTGACGATCCAGAACGGATCCTGATGGATGGAAAACGGAACAACGATGATAAGCAGAACCGCAAAAGCAGCGCCAATGCCCCAAAGCATGGAATGGCGGTTGCTCTTCTGACGGATCCAGCACAGAAGGAAGGCAGTCAGCCCAAGAAAACCAAGCATCAGTGCCTGTGGTTTGACGAGCACGGCCAGCATATAACAGGGAAGCGCCAGATGCCACCGCCCTTCGATCGCCCAGACCGCCACCAGGAGGATCAACAGCGCCAGCGCGCTGTCCATTTGTCCCCACGCGGCAGAATTCATGATGGTGACAGGGTGAAAGGCCAGAAGCAGAATTGCGCCGCGCCGCAGAAAGGCGGGCAGGCTGGATGCTCTGCGGGCAAAAAAACGCTCCAGTACCATACAGCTCAGCACATCGCAGAGCGCAGGGATAAAGCGGTAGACAACACGGACAGCGCCTTCACTCAGCCCCGGAATCCATTTGCAGACCAGCGCGTTCAGGCCAAGAATATAAGTATATGCCGGAGGATAATCGCAGAAGCTGGTCGCGGGATAAAACCGCAGCGGGCCTACATCCGCCATGGTGCCGCCCCAGGAAAGGAAACAGTTTACATCCACCATGTAACCGCTCACATAAAAACTGATGACCATCCTGAGCAGCAGGGCTGCCAGCAATCCCGCGATGAAAACAGCTTTTCCTTTCCGGTCTTCTGAAAGGTCGGCCGATGCCTCCGGGTGATGGAAAGCCCTGGCGCGAAGATGTTGCAGACATGTCAGTGCGATAATGGTATAGAAAAGGGACAGGAGAATAAGCCGCGGCCACGCGGCGGAAGCACCGGATGGCTGCAGGTCCTCTTCATCTTCCTCATATACTCCAATCTGTTTCTGGGTGTACCAACGGGATGCAATTCCGTCTCCAGGAACCGCGTCTACCTCCTCCAGCCGCAGGTCATCAAACCATGCCTGTCCGGTACTCTCACCACTGTATCCGCCTAGCCGGGCAAACAGAGTGACCGTGGTCTGATCCTCCCCTGTTTCCCCATACCACTCAATCCGCTGCCAGACGCCATCGGTATCAAAAACGCTTTCGCTGAACACGTATAATCCTTCAATGGAAAGATTCGCGCCGCGCCCGTCCTGTACGTTTTTCGCTTTAATCAGGCCGCTGAACCGATACAGGGATTCCGGCTCAACGGATACGGTCTGCGAAAACCGGGCGTCATTGGCCCCGATATTACGAATGGACGCCACATGGTTGTCGGAATTTCCTTCTTCCGCCTGAACAGAGAAGACAGTATATCCTTCTTCCAGAATATAAGCATCCTCTGACCAGCCGATGAGGTTTCCCTGCGCGTCCGTCTCCTCAAAGCTGCCGTTGGCCAGCAGATTCTCCGCAGCGGATCCGGCACATAAAAGCAGCAGTACATGCAGCAGGATCAGGAACAGACCTATCCGGCATTTCTGGCCCTGAAAGGTGGAAAAACGGAACCATAAACCCCGGGTCGGTTTTCTTCCGGTTCCGTCCTGCGGCAAGTGATTTCCCGTAAGAATCAAAATATCATTCCTCCTGGTTGAAAAGCGTTCGGTACATGCAGAATGTCCTCTCCGCCTACTTCCACGACATCAAAGCGGATGCTCCGGCGCATCCAACCATGCTTGAGCAGATAGAGGGTTGCGGTTTTCGCGATTTTTTTCTGTTTTGCGGTCGTCACGGCACGGAGGCCGTCTCCCTTCGATGTGCAGCTGAAGCGGGCCTTCACTTCCACAAAAACAAGCGTATCCCCATCCTCCATGATCAGATCGATCTCTCCCGTCTTTTCCCGATACCTGTGCTCCAGAAGGCGCATCCCATGTTCGGAAAGGTACTGTGCCGCGATTTCTTCGCCCTTCAGCCCTGTTTCATAGGTTTCCATTTTGCTTTCTCATCTCCTTGGAGAAAGGACGGATCATTCCGGCGCAGATGGTTCCCTGATCAGATGTCAGCAACAAAATGACCGATAAAGGAGCGCCGGTGACAGGGGCTTGGACCGAACTGTCTGAGGGCCGCAATATGCTCCGCGGTTCCATACCCCTTGTTTCGCGCAAAACCGTATTGCGGATAGACCGCATCCAGCGCGCGCATTTCACGGTCCCTGGTAACTTTGGCCACAATGCTGGCCGCGGCGATGACATAGGAAGTCGCATCACCCTTGATGATGGCAATTTCCTGTCCGGGCAGCCCGAGATCCCGAACTGCGTCAATCAGAAAAACATCCGCGGGAATCTGCGACGCCGCCTGCCGCATGGCCAGCCGCGTGGCCTCGAGGATATTGACGCGGTCGATGGTTTCCGGGCTCATCCTGCCAATACCCACATAAAGCGCGGTTGACATGATTTGATCATAGACCTGCTCTCTGCGGGATTCGCTGAGCTTCTTGCTGTCATCAACCCAGAGCAGCAACGGCTCGCGCGGCATAACAACACAGGCTGTAACCACGTCCCCGGCCAGAGGGCCGCGGCCAACTTCAT
The DNA here is from genome assembly GCA_017469265.1 of Clostridia bacterium. Classification (GTDB taxonomy): domain Bacteria; phylum Bacillota; class Clostridia; order Christensenellales; family Aristaeellaceae; genus Aristaeella. The sequence goes on along the minus strand of JAFUGS010000008.1, from coordinate 78,312 downwards.
CCATCCCCGCGACAAGTCCGAGATCGCGCCACTTATCATCAAAAGCCATCAGAGCGCGTGCGCGTTCTTCCCGTTTTGCGTTTGCCATTCTATCTCTCCGTTTTGGGATCATCCAGTGCTGCGGGAACAGCGTCCGGCTGCTCCGTCTCTGGATCATCAAAGCCAACCTGACCCGGTGCATCGGTGACAGGCATGGAAGGCGCCGGATCGTCCGGAGACTCAAGCGTGATTCTGCCCAGCTTTCCCGCGCGAAACTCATCCAGCACCACCTTGCAGCAGCGATCATAATCAAAAGTGCCGCCTTTCAGGAGAAAACCGCGGCCGCGGCATACGGCGTCCATCAGGAAGACGCCGCGCAGGGAAGTGTCCGAAACATGGTAACGTTCGGCCAGACACTGCGGACGCGTGTCAGCCAGATCGTCCAGAAGATGCAGTGTCAGATCATCCAGATCCAGGATTTCATCCCGAACAGTCCCAAGATAGCATAATCTGCGCGCGGCGGTCTGATCATCCAGTCTTGGCCACAGCAGACCCGGCGTATCCAGCAATTCAAGATAAGGGCTGATTTTAACCCACTGATTGCTGCGGGTCACCCCGGGCAGGTCCCCTGTCTTCGCGATGGCGCCGCCATGCAGGCGATTGATATAGGTACTCTTTCCCACATTTGGCACACCGACCACCATCGCGCGAACCGTCTTCCGGACGCCCTTCAAGGCCGCCTGCTCCACCGCGTCCCGGGTCTGTGCCTCAATCGCGGCGAGCGCTTCTTTTTGTTTCATGCTTCTGGCCTGAACAAGCGCCGCTTTTATCCCCTGGGATTGAAAACGCTGCAGCCAGCTGGCACTGATATGCGGATCCGCCAGATCTGCTTTATTCAGCAGAAGAATACGCCGCTTTCCCGCTGCCAGGCGGTCCAGATCGGGATTCCGGCTGGAATAGGGCAGACGCGCGTCACAGAGCTCGATGACCAGATCCACCCTGCGCAGCTGCTCCAACAGCAGTCGCCTGGCTTTTGCCATATGACCCGGGTACCAATTGATTTCCGGCAAAGTACTTCGTTCTCCTTAATTCATAGGCGGGGCGAATCGGGAAACCAAGCTGTCAGCTTTATGCCTCGCCCGTTCATAATCTCACTGCTTATGCCTCGATTGCCTTCCGCAGCGGAGAAAAGTCAATTCCTTCCAGTCCTTCCAGCGCCTGATTAAGCGCGAGCAGAATGGCATGGACTCCGCCGGCCACATCCGCTTCGCAGTTCAGCGGAAGCACAGGGTCGTGGACACTGAGCCGGAGCAGGAACCAGCCCGCGTCCGATTGTCCGTCCAGGTCAAAACTGACACGAATGCCTTCCCTGTTATCCGGAGCGATATGCCACGCGGGTGCGGACTGCGCAAAGGAAAGCACGCGGTCAATGGCTTCCTGTCCCTTTTGCCGGAAATCCTTCTCTGTGATGGACAGACGGATTTCTCTGCTTTCCACAGGCTCCTTCAGCGTTTCAATCAGGTTGGAAAGCGTTTTTCCCTGCCGTTTCATCTGCATCGCGCGGACAATCAGCACAGTCACCAAATACATGCCGTCGTCCAGAAAATGGTTTTCCCGTAAAGCGGCGTGTCCACTGGTTTCGATGGCCAGGGGGCAGGATATTCCCTGCTGGTTCAGACGGATGGCCTCGTCAATCACATTCCTGTATCCACGCTTAAAGCGGTAATGAACACCGCCATGCTCCGTGATGAAGGACTTCAGCCCTGCGGAGGTGACGGAGTCGGTCACGATCGTGCAGCCAGGCTCCTGTTCCATGAGGATGGCGCCGATCAGGGCGATCAGCCGATTCCGATTAATCTCCCGTCCCTGTCCGTCCACAATCGCGGCGCGGTCACAGTCGGTATCGAAGATCACGCCCAGATCCGCCCCGGCGCGTTTTACTGCCTCACAGACACTGGCCATGGCCTCCTCGTTTTCCGGATTCGGGATGTGATTCGGAAACATTCCATCGGGATCCAGAAACTGACTGCCAGCCGTATCCGCACCCAGTCGGGCCATCAGCTTTTCGTAGAAGCCGCCGGCGCCATTGCCAGCGTCCACGACGACATGAAGACCCTGTAACGGCTTGCTGTCACTGGTCCCGAGCCCGGACCGGATTCGCTCCGACAGCTGATCCATATATACAGGCAGAAAAGCCTTTTCCTGATAGCTTCCAGCAGGAACCTTATCTTCCGGATGCAGGGCTGAAGCAAGCTGAAGCAGCTGCTCCACATCGCTGCTCTCAATTCCGCCATCGGGGGTAAAGAACTTTAAACCGTTCCGATCCCAGGGATGATGACTAGCGGTAATCATCACAGAGCCATCCGGTGAAAAGCCGGGTGTAATAATGCTCATAAACATCGCGGGCGTTGTGCACATGCCAAAGTCCAGCACGCTGGCGCCTGCTTTTCGAATCCCCTCAGCGGTCGCGCGCAGCAAGGTCGGCCCGGTAATCCGGCTGTCCCGTCCCAGGGAAACCACAATCTGATCCACCGGTTTGTTCAGCTTTTCAGCAAGCCATTGCGCGAACGCCATTCCCAGCGCGGAAGCAACCTGTTCCGTAATGACGGCACCTTCTCCGACTGCCTTGCCCCGTACATCCGATCCGCTTTTCAACTGCATCCAATTCATGGAAAACTCTCCTTCCTTATTCCGGCCGGCTGTCATCCTGACCGGTATGTCCTTCCCTTTTTTCTCAAGACTGCAGGTCATCCGAAAGCCCGCGCAGCATCTGATACAACGGAGCCAGAGCCAGCATATCCCTGGCCATCTCCTTTCGAAGTTTCTCCGAGAAAGCCCAGTGATACGATGGCATAACCTTGCCGACATACATATCCTTGGCCCGATACCAGCGGTCAAGCTCCGGCGGAATCTGCGGCGGAACCTCCAGTCGCTTGAACGCGCTTCCGCCCAGCCCCAGATGCCTTCCGGGCAGATCCATGTCACGGATCATCGCGAGCATGCCGTCCGGGTTAGCCGCCAGTTTCCGGCGGAAGAGATCCATTACGTCCCTGTTTTCCCCCCAGATTCCCATTCCCCAGTCCAGCCGGTCCGGACCGAACTCGCCATAATAGAAAAGAGATTTTTCTCTTGGCTCCGCCTCCCGGCGGAAAAGGAACCACAGATGATCCCGATAGGGACTCTTGTCCCGGGAAAAGCGCGTATCCCGATGGATCCGACTGAGGCATTTATAGGGTCGCACTTCCATTCGCGGGTCAATGCGCAGCGCCGTTTCGGCCAGATCACTGATCAGCGCATAAAAAGGCTGCTGAACAACTTCAACGTAGCGATCATGGTTTTCGTGGAAAAAATCCGTATAGTTATGGAAACGCAGATCCAGAAAAAACTGAACCGTTTCATCCGTAAAACCGGTGAACATGAAACACCTCCGTAAAAATCCCTTCTATTATATGCGCTTCCAGGATGAAATGCAACAAAAAAGAAAAAGCCCCCTGAAAAGGGGGACTCTTTCAGCACCATCAAACGCGCTTGACTTCCTTGATTTTCGCGGCCTTGCCCTGCCGATCACGCAGATAGTAGAGCTTCGCGCGGCGAACCTTGCCGTGCCGGATCACTTCCACGCGGTCAACGCGGGGGGAGTGGATCGGGAACGTGCGTTCCACGCCGATACCATAGGAAACCCGACGGACCGTAAACGTCTCACGGACGCCGCCGTTGCGCTTGGCAATCACAGTGCCTTCGAAAGCCTGAAGCCGCTCACGGGTACCTTCCACAACCTTCACCCAGACGCGAACAGTGTCGCCAACGTTGATCTGAGGAAGATCGGTCCGCAGCTGCTTGGCCTCGATGGAACGAATGATCTCATTCATGTTGATGTGCCTCCTTCCCTCTCAGACGTTCATTCGCCGGTTCACCTGCCCGAACGGACAGGCCATGATCCCGACCAGAGGACCGCCCGCATAGCCTTTGAATTTTACCATCATTCTTAAACAAATGCAAGTGTTTTTTTAAAGGTCAATAAACTTCTCAAACTCAGGAAGAATGCCGATGCCATTCGGATAATGTGCCGCAAACTGAGGAATGGCGTGGGAAGGAAAGCTGTTTCCTTCGATAAACGTCGGTCCCTGGGCGGTAATGGCCACATCCCACGCGATAAAGCGCATCTGGGGAATCACCTGGGCCGCTTCCATGCACATGCGTTTTGCTTCTTCCCAGTAAGGAATCTGGAAGCCTACGATGCCTGTTCCGGTCATGGGGTGCTTGAGAAAAGTGTTCCCCTGTTTGTCCGCCCCAACTGTCAGCAGCCTTCCGGACTCCAGGTCAATCCGGGCCGCCATGCCGCCACAGTCAACATTATCCATGACCTTCCCGTTGCCAATCCGCAGAAAAGCATAGACAATTCCCTGCTGTTTATCCCCCAGCAGCGTAGCGATCCGGCAGGTATTGACAGAAGTGGGACATAGAGACGCCATGGCGGGATGCTGGATCACAAGTTCCTCCAGAATACCAATACCATCCTGGCGCAGCCGGCTGAGAAAACTTTCCGGGCCGGCTTTCCAAGCTTCCGAAGTATATTTTTGGATGCCTACACCGCTGGACCCTTCAAGCGGTTTTCCAAGCAGGGCATCATTCCGTCTGCACAGCTCAAAAAGCGCATTTGGGTCTGTCTGCGCATCGATGCGAAGCCATTTCCGGGGAATCCATTTCGAGAAGGTCTGATTAAATTCCGTTTTATCATCGAAAAAGTGCCAGTATTCTTTGGGGTTCATCCGGCGAACGATATCGTTGGATATACCGCGGGTAATCACCGTTTTCCTTTGTTCATCCGTAAGCCGGTACATCTGCGCGATCTTGTAATCGATATACCCGGCGTTATACTTTACCGCGCAGCGAAGCATATCCGTCAGCAGCCAGAGCCGGCTTTTTCCGCTGCGCTTTTTCAACAGCCCGGTGGTCTTCCACATGGCTTTCCAGTCCATTTTGATAAGCCGTCTCCAGAAATATTGCAAACGGGACATCCGTATCCCCTCCTCCGGCGTTATTCCTTACACATTGAAACGGAACAGCGTAATATCCCCATCCTTCATCACGTAGTCTTTTCCTTCACTGCGGATGAGTCCTTTTTCTCTGCATGCGGCCATGGTTCCGTTTTCCACAAGCGTCTCAAAAGGAACGACTTCAGCGCGGATAAAGCCCCGTTCAAAATCCGTATGAATCTTGCCCGCGGCCTGAGGCGCCTTGGTGCCTCTCGTAATGGTCCAGGCGCGGCATTCATCCTCCCCGGCCGTGAGGAAGGAGATCAGTCCCAGTAAATGATAGCATGCGGTGATCAGCCGGTCCAGACCGCTTTGACCGATCCCCAGTTCCTCCAGGAACTCGGCTTTTTCCGCGGGCTCCATCTGGGCGATTTCCTCTTCGATCGCGGCGGAAATCGTGATCATCTCAGCGTGTTCCCGATCAGCGATGCTCCGTACGGTCCGGAGGAACGGAATATCATTTTCCGCCTTCCCCAGATCGGCTTCCGCGATATTGGCCGCGTAGATCACCGGCTTCGTCGTCAGCAGGAACCAGGAGGCCAGGATCGCGCTTTCATCCTCGTTGGCCGGGTAGGTCCGGGCAGGTTCACCTTTCTCAAGATGCGCGTAAATGGCTTCGGCAAGCTCTGCTTCGGCGCCAGCCTTCTTATCCCCTCCCCGGAAGTTCTTCTGCGCCTTTTCCCTGCGGCGAAGCACCGTCTCCATATCGGCGAAAATCAGTTCCAGGTTGATGGTTTCAATATCCCTGGCCGGATCTACGGATCCATCCACATGAATAATGTTTTCATCCTCAAAGCAACGGACAACATGAACGATGGCGTCGCATTCCCGGATATGGCTCAGGAATTTGTTTCCAAGCCCTTCTCCATGGCTCGCGCCTTTCACCAGTCCGGCGATGTCGACAAATTCCACCGTCGCGGGAGTCACCTTTTTCGGATGATACATGTCCGCGAGCACCTGCAGCCGGTCATCCGGCACAAGTACCATGCCTGTATTGGGCTCGATGGTGCAGAAAGGATAGTTCTCCGCCTGGGCTCCCGCTTTCGTAATCGCGTTAAACAGCGTGCTTTTTCCAACATTGGGCAGACCTACTACGCCTAGTTTCATTTGTCCTCTCTCCTTGTCCGCTTCCCTGGGGAAGCAAAGCGATTATAGCATCTGCGTTCTTTTTTTTCAACGGGCCGAAATCTTTTCAAAAAAGATGAATTATGGTAAAATAAAGCGTTATGAACCGAAGGGAGGGTTTCCTTTGAGTATGCTGACTTCCGCGCTGCTTGGGCTCTTACAGGGCCTGGCGGAATTTCTGCCGGTTTCCTCCAGCGGTCATCTGCTGCTGGCCCGCCTTTTGCTCGGCATTCAGACGGATTCTCCCGCCATGAAGATGCTGGACATCCTGCTGCATGTCGGTACCCTGATTCCGGTCCTTGTTGTTTTCTGGAAAGACTGGATGGCCATGCTGGCGCACCCCCTGCGCAATAAAACCTTGCTTCTGCTTTTTGTAGCTTCACTCCCCACCCTTGTAATCTATGTTCTCGCGAAAAAGCTCTTCCCCGATGTGGACGGATTCGCAGTTTTTGATAACGGCTGGTTTCTGGGCGCCAGCTTTTTGATGACAGCAGTCTTTTTACTGCTCTGTGAGGCGAGAAGCAGATCATCCGCCTGCCGGAAGAGCCGGCCTGGAATTGGCTCCGCCCTGATAATGGGCATTTTTCAGGGAATCGGTATGATTCCGGGGATTTCCCGCAGCGGCTCCACCATCACGGGCGGCGTGCTGTCCGGCATGAAAAAAGAAGCGGCCGCGAAATTTTCCTTCATGATGAGCGCTCCGGCCATCGTTGCTTCCCTGCTCATGGAAGGCAAAGATGCCATTTCGGAAGGATATGTGCGTGAGATACAGCTTCTCCCCACTTTGGTGGGCATTCTGGTGGCCTGCGTTTCCGGCTTCCTGGCCATCCGCTTCATGCTCCGGATCATTTCCCGGATTCCGATGACAAGTTTTGCGCTTTATCTCGCGCTGATCGGTGTCGCGTACCTGGTAATGCAGCTTCTGGGAAGTCCGCTGCTGCCGGCTTTTGAACTGCCGGTTATTGCCGCGGGCTGAAAATGCCGGCACCATCCTGATTTTGCGCGAAAGGAGACGTTGACGCTGAACCGTCTATGCAAATGGATTGCTTTGGTCGCCGCTGTGCTGCTCTGCTTTTCCTGCGGCGCGCGTGCTGAAACCACGGATGAAATTCCCGAACCGACCCTTTCCCCGGAAGCGGCTCCCTATGACGCGGATCATCCGGAAAACCTGGAGCCAGAGCAGCTTTATGCACTTTCCGCCGTGCTGATGACAGCAAGCAAAGGGGATATTATTTTCGAAAAGGACGCTTATACGCTCCGGTACCCCGCCTCGACCACAAAGATTCTTACCGTATGGCTCGGCATCACGATGGTGGATGATCTGAATCAAACGGTTACCGTTTCGGAAACCGCCATGAATATTCCTTCGGACTCTTCCACAATGGGGCTGAAGGTCGGGGAAGAAATCCGTTTTATCGACGTACTGTATGGAACGATGCTCCTGTCCGGAAATGATGGCGCCAATGTGATTGCGGAAACCGTTTCCGGCTCCATTCCTGCCTTTGTGGATCTGATGAATCAGACCGCAGTGGATTTCTTTGGCTGTGAAAATACCCATTTCGCCAACGCGCACGGCTATCACGATGACAATCATTATACCACCGCGTACGACATGGCGCTCATAACCAGAGAAGCAATGAAGGATGAAACCTTCCGAAAAATCGTAGGTACAGTCACCTATACCATTCCCCGCACCAATATGCAGAAAGCCCGCACCATTACCACCAAATCGGAATACATGCTTTCCGGCAGTGAGGAAAAGCCAAACAAGTATTATTTCCCGGACGCAACCGGTGTCAAAACCGGTTCCCATTCGCATTCCGGTTACTGCTTTGTCGGCTCGGCCAGCCGGGAAGGCGTGGATCTCATCTCTGTCGTTTTCTATACAGGGAAAAGAGCGAGATGGGCTGACACGATAAAACTGATGAACTATGGTTTCAGCCAGTATGTCAGCATTACACCGCAGGCCCTGTATCAGATGAGCCCCATCACTATCGAAACCAGTAATTATTCCACCTCGGACGGCAATCGGGGCCGGCTGCAGCTGGTATGCCAGGCCAGACCGGATACCGTTCGCAGCAATATCATCGCGACCAGGGATGAAGTAAACCAGATGGCCAGCCATATTCAGGATACACTGCTTGTCCAGTATACCCGTGATTTTGAAGCGCCAATTACCGCGGGTGAAGTCATGGGTACCGCCACCTATTTTGCTGAAAACGGTGAAGCCATTATCTATGATCTGGTTGCGTCCCGCAGCGTGGCGGTTCGGGAAAACGTACCGAAAACGCTTGAAGAAATCGTCGCGGAAACCTACGCGGATCCCAATCCTTTCCCGCCCTTTTCTCTTTATCTGGCCGTCATCATCTTTGGCCCTATTCTGCTTTTGATTTTTCTCATTTTCCTGCTGATCCTGCTGCTGCGCCGGATCCGTTCCCGCGGGGCGAAAGCACCAAAACCGGTGAATCGTTATTTAAAATAATTTCCTGCGGCCCTCAACATTGCAAAACCGGTTCTCCTGTGATAGGATGAACATAAAAAGAAACTCATGAAGGAGCGTTTACACCATGAAAGAGATCATTGAAAGCGGCAAAGCGATTCTTGGTATCGAATTCGGATCCACACGCATCAAAGGCGTTTTGATTGGGCCTGATTTTTCGCCCATCGCCTCCGGCAGTCATGAATGGGAAAATGATTATGCGGACGGTGTCTGGACCTACAGCGAAGAAGCCATTCGGAACGGGTTTCAGGCCTGCTACGCGGATCTGAAGCGCAATGTGGAAAAAACATACGACGTTACGCTGACCCGCCTGGCCGGAATCGGCGTCAGTGCCATGATGCATGGCTATCTTCCCTTTAACGACCGGATGGAACTGCTTACGCCTTTCCGTACCTGGCGGAACACCACGACCGCCGAAGCCGCGGAAAAGCTGACAAAGCTTTTCTCCTTCAATATGCCGCAGCGCTGGAGCCTCAGCCACCTGTATCAGGCCATTCTGAATGGTGAAACGCATGTGAAGGACATTCGCTTCCTGACCACGCTGGCTGGCTGGGCGCATTACTGGCTTACCGGAGAAAAAGTGCTGGGCATTGGGGACGCTTCCGGGATGATGCCTATCGATCCGGAGACAAAGGACTATGACGCGCGTATGGTCGCGGCCTTTGACGCGCTTGTGGCGCCAAAGGGTTATCCCTGGCGTCTGAAGGACATCCTTCCCCGGGTGCTTTCCGCGGGAGAAAACGCTGGCTTCCTGACCCCAGAAGGAGCGTTGCTGCTGGATCCTGAAGGGGATCTTCAGTCGGGATGTCCCGTGTGCCCGCCGGAAGGTGACGCCGGAACCGGTATGGCTGCGACCAACAGTGTTCGGCCCCGGACAGGCAATGTCAGCGCCGGTACTTCGATCTTCAGTATGATCGTGCTGGAAAAACCGTTCAGCCGGGTTTATCCGGAGATCGACGTGGTCACGACACCGACAGGAATGCCTGTAGGCATGGTTCACTGCAACTCCTGCTCATCCGATATCAACGCCTGGGTCAGCCTTTTTCGAGAATTCGCTGAAACCATGGGGCTTCAGGTTGATACCGGAGATATCTATACCAAGCTCTTCAAGAAAGCCATGGAAGGAGACCCTTCCGGCGGCGGCCTGGTCAGTTTCAATTACCTGGCCGGTGAACCTGTGACAGGGCTTCCCGAAGGCAGACCCATGCTGCTGCGTCAGCCTGACGCAAAAATGAATCTGGCCAATTTCATGCGCGTACAGCTGTATGCCAGTATGGAAACCCTGAAATACGGCATGGAGATTATGAATCAGGAGCATGTGGCGATTGACCAGGTCTTTGGTCATGGCGGCCTTTTCAAAACCAAGGGTGTCGCTCAGAATCTGCTGGCTGCCGCCATTCACGCGCCTGTAACCGTGATGCAGACCGCAGGCGAAGGCGGAGCCTGGGGGATCGCGCTGCTGGCGGCTTATCTGGTGAACCGGGAAGCCGGTGAATCCCTGGAGGACTATCTCCAGAACCGTGTCTTTGCGGGAATGGAGCAGCAGACTGTTCAGCCGGACGCCGGGGACGAGAAGGGCTTCGATCTTTATATGCGCAGCTTTGAGGCCTGCCTGCCCGCGCAGCATGCGGCGGTGGACAGCTGGAAATGAGTACTCTGACACATCTTCCATTCCGGGCTGTGGCTTTTGATCTGGATGATACGTTGCTTCGGGATGACCGCACCATATCTGACCGAACCGTCACCGTGCTTCGACTCTTGGCGAAGGAAGGTGTACATATTCTGCCTGCAAGCGGCCGCGCGCAGCAGAGTATGAAGCCCTACGTGGATCAGATGGCCTGTGCTTCCCTGTATCTTTGCTGCAATGGCGCGGAAATCCGCGACGCGAAGAATCATGCCCTTCTCCATGCGGAAGTTTTTTCCATGGAGATCGGAAGGGAAATCGCTGCCTTCGGAAAAAGGCATCACCTGTACAGTCAAACCTACGAAGGTTCCTGCTTTTACTATAATGAGGACTCGGTCTGGGCCGTGCGGTACGCTGAATCCTCCATGCTGACCGGCGTATGTGTTGGGGATCTGGAACGCTATATTCAGGAGCCCCGAAACAAGATCCTGATGATGGATACACCGGAACGGATTGCCGCGCTGCTGCCAGTAGCCCGCGCGCAATTTGCAGGCCGTGCATCTGTCACATGCTCCAAGCCTTATTTTATGGAATTTAATCCCCCCCGGGCGACCAAAGGCATCGCGCTGGAAAAAGCCTTGAACCTTTTGGGCATCTGTCTGTCTGACTGTCTGGCTTTTGGGGACAGCCTGAATGATCTGTCCATGCTCCAGGCTGCCGGCCGTGGGGTTCTGATGGCCAACGGCAGGCCGGATCTCCGATCCCTCTGTGACGATCTCTGTCCCTCCAATCAGGAGGACGGGGTTGCCCAATACTTGGAATCCTGCTTTCAGGAGGTGTTTGCATGATTTCCGCGTCAAGGTTCCAGCGGGATCTGGAACTGACCTGCCTGGTGGATACGAATTGTACAGAATTGAATATTCAATCTCCGGAGCTGAACCGGCCTGGAATGCAGTTCTGCGGTTTCTATGAGCACTTTGCCTGGGAAAGGCCCCAGTTAATTGGCATAGTGGAGATGGCGTATCTGCAGCAGCAGGAGCCGGCCCGGCGGGTTGAAATTCTGAAGCAGTACTTTCACTACGCCATGCCCTGCATCATTATCTGCCGAAATCTTCCGCCGCCTCCGGAGCTGCTGACGCTGGCAGCCACCGCGAAAATCCCGGTTTTTCAGACGGCCATGCTGACAAGCCGCTTTACCGCTCTGCTGATTCATTACCTGACACGGGAGCTTGCTCCTCATGAAACGCGCCATGGTGTTCTGCTGGATGTATATGGCGTTGGGGTGCTGCTTTCCGGCAAAAGCGGTGTAGGCAAAAGCGAGGCAGCCCTTGAGCTGATAAAGCGCGGCCATATGCTGGTCGCGGACGATGTGGTGGATATCTGCAGGGTAGCGGATAACCGACTGATCGGAACATGCCCGGAATCTATCCGTCATCTGATGGAAATCCGGGGCATCGGTCTCATCGACATTCAGGCAATGTTTGGCGTCAGCGCGGTTACGAACACGAAAACCATCGATCTGGTGCTCGAGCTGGAAGCGTGGGACGAAAACAAATTCTATGATCGGGTCGGCCTGGCGGATGAGACAACGGAAATCCTCGGTGTACCGATCGTACGTCAGATGATGCCGGTCCGTCCGGGAAGAAATCTGGCCATTATTATTGAAGTAGCAGCCCGTAACCTGAGCCTGAAACGCATGGGCTACCATCCCGCCAGGGAACTGAATCAGCGGGTGTTCCACAACGATCGCCCATATCGGGAGGAAATCAATACCATCGATCCTTAAAAGTAACCTTTCATCCAACCGTTGATCCCAGCGGCCTGCCGCTGAATCATTTTATACGAACAGGAGGAGCAAGAGATGATCAGAATTGGCCTGGATATAGGCGGAACGGGTATTCAAATCGGTGCTGTTAACGAAGAAAACCGGATCATCGCGCAGTCATCCATTCCCACCAAAACGGATATTCCGTTTTCAGATCAGGTTGATCAGATGACCGCATGCATTCGCGGTCTGCTGAATCCAGACCTGAATCCGGAACTATCCATCGAAAACGTAACATCGATCGGCGCAGGCGTACCCGGACTGGCCAACAGCGAAGGTGTAGTTATTAACTGCACCAACCTCGGCTGGAGCTATACCCCCCTTCGGGAAGAATTCCAGAAACGGATTGACAAACCTTTCTTCGTGGATAATGACGCAAATGTTGCAGCGCTGGCGGAAAGCGTGGCAGGGGTCAGTGCCGGCACCTCTTCCAGCGTTTTTATTACCCTGGGAACCGGTATTGGATCCGGCATCATTATGGACGGAAAAATCTGGAAAGGTCATCACGGTATTGGCGGTGAATTGGGGCATATGATAATGGAACTGGACGGTATCCCCTGCAGCTGCGGCAATCGGGGATGTCTGGAGCAGTACTGTTCCGCGACTGCGCTGATCCGAATGGCGCGGGAGCAGGTTGCGGTTCATCCGGACTCCATGATTCTGGCCCTGGCGGATGGAAACCCGCAGAAGATCAACGCGAAAATGGTGTTCGACGCGAAACGCGAGGGCGATCCTATTGCGGAAAAACTGTTCCGTCGCTATGTTTTTAACCTGGGACAGATGATTGCCGGAATTGTGAACCTGCTGGATCCGGAGATCATTGTTCTGGGCGGGGGCGTGAGCAAAGCGGGTAGCCTGCTTCTGGACGCTGTACGCGAAGCATATCTTCCTTCGGTGATCTTTAATGATCAGCCGCAGCCGCGGATCGAAATTGCTTCGCTGAGCGCGGAAGCCGGCATCATCGGCGCGGCCATGCTTTCCTGAGCGGAAAAAAGAACACGGCTCCTGCATATTGGAGCCGTGTTTTTTATAATTGTATCCGCCGCATGAAATTGACTTCAGGCAAAACACCTTCTTAAAAAGAGAATGCATTTCGCTCTTTTTCCAATTTTACGCGTTCTGCATGAAGGCCGTGTAGGCTTTTACCGCTTCATACAGGTCTGCTTTATTAATGATTTCCATGGGCGCGTGCATGCTCAGCACCGCGACACCGCTGTCGATCACCTCCATGCCGTACAGCGCACAGATGTACGCGATTGTACCGCCGCCGCCAACATCCACCTTACCCAGTTCCGCGGTCTGCCATTGGACATCATGCTGATCCATAATGGCGCGCAGCCTGCCCAGAAACTCGGCATTCGCGTCGTTAGAGCCGCTTTTGCCGCCCCGGCCGGTAAATTTATTGAAGCAAACGCCCCGGCCCAGGTAGGCGGCGTTCTTCTTCTCAAAAGCGGAAGCATATAGCGGATCATACCCGGCACTGACATCGCAGGAAAGCATCCGGCTGTTGCGCAGTGCACGGCGTACTCCCAGCTCACTGTATACGCCCATACGGTCCAGCAGTTCCGCGACCGCATTTTCCAGATACTTCGCCTGCATGCCTGTCGCGCCCACGCTGCCTATTTCTTCCTTATCCACAAACATACCGCAGCAGGTGGCCGCAGGAATTCCCTCCAGGTTCTCTATCGCGCGCAGCTCCGCAAATGCGCACACACGGTCGTCATGACCATACCCAAGAATCATGCTGCGATCCAGTCCGAAATCCCGCGCTTTTCCCGCGGGAACCACTTCGATCTCCGCCGAGAGAAAATCCTCCTCTTCCATCCCGTAATCATCTTTCAGGATTTTTAGCAGCATTTCTTTGACAGCTTCCTTTTCCGTATCCTGCAGAGGCCGGCCAGCCAGAATCAGATCCAGGTCTTCTCCGGAAACACCATCCGCAAGCCGCTTATCCATCTGATCCTTCGCAAGATGAATCAGCAGGTCGCTGATACCGATGACCGGATCTTCATCCTTTTCACCGATCACCAGCTCCAGAACGCCGCCATCTTTCCGGATAACCACCCCGTGAAGCGCAAGCTCCCTTGCAACCCACTGATACTTTTTGATACCGCCATAATAGTGTGTATCTCCATAAGCCAGGTCACTGTCTTCATACAGCGGGTTTTGTTTCAAATCAAGACGCGGTGAATCGATATGCGCGCCAACGATATTCATTCCCATTTCCAGGGGCCTGCTGCCCAGGTGGAAACTGAGCACGGCTTTTCCCATCTGGTTGACATAAACACGGTCTCCGGGATGCAGAACCCCCTTTTCTGCTATCACCTGATCCAGCGAACAATACCCCTTCTTTTCCAACCGCTGAATAAGCGCTTTGGTCCATTCCCGCTCTGTCTTGCAGGCACTGAGCATCGACTTGTAATCTTCCCCGATGGCATGAACCGCTTCCAGATCCGCCTCATGATATGTTTTCCACGCATTTGGTCTTTCCATTGGTGTTCCCCTTCCCTGTTCGATCTTGATGTTATTGTTCAGATAGTCCACAGACTATGCAAAACAGCGGTTTGATCCTGCTTTCAGGCTTTCTGCTGGAACTGGTGTCCACATTTGGCACAGGTAATTTCTTTCGAGCCGCAGCCCCGTTTCAGCCGGAGCAGCTGCCTGCAGTTTGGACAGCGAAAATACTTGTATTCCTTTCTGTTCTTCATCCGGCGGAAAAACTGCCTGCTTTTAAGGGAGTACTTTCCTGTCAGCGAAAGATACTTTTGATTCTCAATGGACCTGGCCTGATGGTTCCTGCTCAGCATACGGTAGAGGGTCCAGATATACAGACCAAGGCCGGCAAGGTTAAGAATGCCCCATCTCGTAAAGGAACCGACCAGCGAGCAGACCAGCCCGGCCATCAATGTAAACATTCCCATCTGATCCGGTCCATGACGTCCTGTCATCCATCTGGTCAGTGTTTCTCTGATTTTCTGCAACATTCGATTCAATCTCCTTCATTTTTGTCCATTAACAGCATAGCCAGACCCGTCCCCCGAGACAGCATCGCAGGGCAATGTTCATTGCGCAGCAGGTCAGGAATGGATTGGCGCAGACTGCGTTCTTAAACTGATAACCGGTCTGCCTGGTTTGCTGGTACGCCTGGCGGCCGGATTCCACCACCTGTACCAGCTGCTGATAATCTGAATCTTCCGGAGCCATCTGGCTGGCTTTCCGCGCGTGATCCAGCGCGGAAATTCGATTGCCAAGCCCCAGATCCGCTCTCGCGTAGAGCGCATGCCAGTCCGCGTCATGGGTAGGAATCCGATTCAGCAGATTCAGGGCATCCTGAAATCTTTGGGCCAGCACATAGCTTTCAACGGTCTTCAGTTCAGGATCTGCGTAATTCCGCGTGCGAAACGTGGTCCGATGCTGTCCCGCGCCAAAGAAATCGGAAAAAGGAGAAAAACCGAACCCGAATTCCTCAAATGGATTTTCCCGCTGCTGTTCCCACCCCTGCTTCTGTCCCCAGAAGGGATTTGAACCATATCCGCCATAGCCGGAAGTTGAACCGTTATAGGAAGAACCGTCGGGGGAATAATAACTGCCGCCATAACTGTTTGAGGAGGAAGAAGACTGCCAGGTGCCCCCGTTTTTCCGGATGCGCATGGCTTCTGCATAGGCCTCATTGACCTCTTTCATCTTCTGCTCCGCAGCTTTATCCCCGGGGTTCAGGTCAGGATGATACTTTTTAGCCAGCTTTCGGTAGGCGGACTTGATTTCATCTTCCGTGGCGGAGTCGGGTATCTCCAGCACGGAAAAAGGATCACGGGTCATTCTTCTCGCTCCTTCTCCCGGCGGTTATGTACAGCTTCATAACGCTGCCATACGCCACTATACAGCACATTGCGCAGAAGATCAAGATCCTGTTCAAGCGGAAGCACCTCGAATGCGGTCACCGCTTCGGCGATCAGCATCTCTAAAATCTCCCTGATATACGAATCCGGTTCCCCCTGAATTTCCAGACAGTCAATCGGATTGAAGCGGCGTTTTCGATGATCCCTCTCCCGATCATCCCACGCATCCATCCAATACACGAATCTGCCCAGTCCTTCCCCCAGAACGCGAAGATGAACGTCCCACGGGGTTAAATCCGAATTCGGGACAAAAACGGCTCCAAGCATGGTTCCGGAAAGGTTGCACAGACGATCCGGATCCGGATGAGGCCGCGTTTCCTCCATCCAGAGTTGTTCCAGCGCTCCTCGAGCCTGCGCGGTCTGACGTGAATACTGCTTTTTGATCTTTTCCATGGCGGGCTGAATCCGCTGTTTTACTGTCTCAGCAGCCCTTGAATGTTCATCGCGAATCTGATCCTCACATTTCAAATCCATCAGGACAAGATTCATGGCTGCAGCGTAGGAAACCGCTTCGTTCTGTACCTGCAGCCGCTTCTGAATCGGATGAACGGGGCAGCGGAATTCTTTTGCGGCTTCATCGGGCTCCGTCAGAGAGGAAAGCAGCAGCGCAAGAAAAGTCATATCATGACTGAGCAGGGCCCGGCCGCGCTGGCCTGACAGCCGGCCCAGCTCGCGGCACAGGCCGCAGTAAACCGATCGGTACCGTTGCTGCTGTGTTTCCGACAACGCGTCCATCCGGGGAGTAATATATCCAAACATAGGCTTCCCCTCTCAGGCGTCCATGGCGCCGTCATCGTCAGATCTGTTTTCCGCCGCGTCGGCGCCTTTTCGGCTGTATCGGGCTTCCTCTGCACGCTTTCTTCGATCCGCTTCCGCGTACATTTCCGCGTCATGCATCGCCTGCTCAATTTCAGCCTGGCTCATGTTTCCAGAACCGGTAATGGTGATTTCTTGGCTGCGTCCGGTTCCCAGATCTCTGGCGCTGACCTGAACGATCCCATTTGTATCAATCGTAAAAGTGACCTCGATTTGCGGAATTCCCCGCAGTGCCCGCCGAATCCCGTCCAGTCTGAATTTTCCGAGGGATTTGTTGCCGGAAGCGGTTCCCCGTTCCCCCTGCAGTACGTTGATTTCCACGCTGGTCTGAAAATTCGCGGCGGTTGTAAAAACCTGGGAGTGATGGCACGGAAGCGGTGTGTTTCGTGGAATAATCTGGGCGAAAACATCTCCCATGGTCTCAATCCCCAGGGAAAGAGGCGTTACATCAATCAGAAGCAGACTGTTTACGGCGCCTGTCAGCACGCCGCCCTGCAGACAGGCACCCATGGCGACACATTCATCGGGATTGATATCCCGGGAAGGCTCCTTTCCCATCATGCTTCGAACCGCGGCCTGAACCGCGGGAATCCTTGTGCTTCCGCCAACCAGCAGCACACGGTCAATATCTCCGGCGGATACACCCGCGTCTTCCATCGCCTGCTGAACGGGGCCTCTGGTCGCATCCACCAGATGGGAGGTCAGCTCATCAAATCGTTTGCGCGACAGCGTAGTTTCAAGATGCAGCGGCCCTTTCGATGTCTGCGCCAGAAAAGGAAGGTTCACCACGGCCGTCTGGGCGGAGGAGAGCTCAATCTTTGCCCTTTCAGCTGCCTCATTTAAACGCTGCATGGCCATGGGATCCTTTGACAGGTCCATCCCATGTTCCTTTTTAAATACATCCAGCAGAAAACCGACAACACACAGATCAAAATCATCTCCACCCAGGTGATTGTTTCCCGCCGTAGCCAGCACTTCAATCATGTCATGGCCGATCTCAAGGATAGAAACATCAAACGTTCCGCCTCCGAGGTCATACACCATGATCTTGCGGTTTTCCATTTTATCAAATCCATAGGCCAGAGCCGCTGAGGTAGGTTCATTAATTATCCGCAGCACATTCAGCCCGGCAATGACACCGGCGTCTCTGGTGGCCTGGCGCTGCGCGTCCGTAAAATAGGCGGGAACCGTAATCACCGCGTCGGAAACCGTCTCTCCGATATAGCGCTCCGCGTCCGCTTTCAGTTTTCGAAGAATCATGGCGGAAAGTTCCTGCGGACGGTACGACCGTCCTTCCACCCGATAGACCTTGTCCGAACCCATTTCACGCTTCACAGAGGAAAAAGTGCGGTCAGCATTGGTAACTGCCTGCCTTTTCGCGGCCTGCCCTACCAGCCTTTCCCCGTTTTTGGTAAAGGCGACGATGGAAGGCGTCGTTCGCTCTCCCTCAGCGCTTGGAATCACAGTAGCGCGTCCGTTTTCCATGAATGCGACACAGGAGTTTGTTGTTCCAAGGTCGATTCCAATCATTTTGGCCATGTTTTTTTTCTCCCAAAAAATCGGGATGGAAAAACCCACCCCGATTATTATACCATTATTACCTTAAGGATAAAAGAACAATCTGTGACCAAAGCATGAATTGTTGCCCCCCGGCGGAAGACGACGGGTTTCTTCCAGCGTCTGCGTCAGGTCATCCGGCCGGACAGATAGGCGGCGACTTCTTCCTCTGTGGCTGTCAGATCCGCCTGAAGCTTCCCCAGCACTTTGCCGATACAGCGAACAACATCCTCCGAAGAAAAGCGGATCACCCCGTACGCCGCGTTATGGCTGTACAGGCCGTCTCGATGGTATTCCTTGATATATCCGGCATCTCCATTCACAAAGATACCGATCTCCCCTTCCTGTACGCGGCTGGAATGCCGGACGAGCACCAGATCCCCATCATAAAAAGTTGGCTCCATGCTGTCCCCGCTGACGCGGATGATTTCATCCGCCTGAAGCGTCAGAGGCGTTTCCGCCACATAGACGGTTTCGCCGCGCGCTTCTTCGATGTAGGAGACAGGACCGGCCGCGGCGGAAAGGTCGCTGCGAAACAGCGGAAGCACCTTGCGGACCGGAACTTGGTGCGGAACCTGCAGCTCGTAGAGCATGTCCATCTGCTTGAGAATAATCTGCCGATTATACGCATTCAGACGGTCAAACCGCATGTGCAGCTCATCATTCCCGGAGGCATCAGAAAGGCCGAAGAAAACATGCAGCGGCATATCCAGCTCCCGGCAAAGCGCGGGAATACTGGCGACATCGGGCCGGCTGCGCCCGGCTTCCCAGGCGCCGACAGCGTTCTTCTTCACACGCGCAATGGCTCCGAGCTGTTCCTGACTCAGCCCCTTGCGCTTTCGATAGGACCGGATCAGATCGCCATAAGGCTTTCCGGCAGCGTTCAGCATTTCCGCAGATGACTCATTCAAGGCGCATGCTCCTTTCTCCGGGATCAGTCATATCACGCTTCCATCCTGTTGACAGAGATATTGTAGCACAATTTTCTTGTGCGCGCAAACATTATTTTTTCCCGTTGACCGATCGGAACTGCTTTATTATAATAAAGCATCATTTAGTCAGGGGGAATGCGCATGTTTCATCTAAAAGATCATTGTTTCCTGAAACTGCTGGATCTTTCGACGGAGGAAATCCAGGGGCTCTTATCCCTGGCCGCGGAGTTAAAGGCGCAGAAAAAAAACGGGGTTTCTCATCGCCTTTTTGAAGGAAAGAATATTGTCCTGATTTTTGAGAAAACATCCACCAGAACGCGCTGCGCTTTTGAGGTGGCCGCCCACGATCTGGGAATGGGCGTAACCTATCTGGATCCTTCCGGAAGCCAGATCGGCAAAAAAGAGTCCATTGCGGATACGGCCAGAGTGCTCGGCCGCATGTTTGATGGCATTGAATACCGCGGTTATGGACAGGAAATCGTTGAAACGCTGGCTAAATACGCGGGTGTTCCTGTATGGAACGGGCTGACCAATGAATTCCATCCCACCCAGATTCTTGCGGATTTTCTGACCATTCAGGAGCATTTTGGCAGCCTGAAAGGGAAAAAGCTGGTCTATCTTGGGGATGCGCGTTACAATATGGGGAACTCTCTGATGGTTGGATGCGCGAAAATGGGAATGCGCTTTACCGCCTGCGCGCCGGAAAAGTATCAGCCTTCTCCGCAGCTTCAAAAGCAATGTCTGGCGATTGCCCAGGAAACCGGCGCGGAGCTTCAGTTCCTGACGGACCCGCGGGAGGCGGCCAGGGATGCCGATGTGCTTTATACGGATGTCTGGGTTTCCATGGGTGAGCCGGACAGCATCTGGGCTGAGCGGATTCAGGATCTCTCCCCTTATCGTATTACCCGTTCTCTGATGGAGCTGGCCGGCTCCCAGTGCCGCTTTATGCACTGCCTCCCCGCTTTCCACGACCTGAACACCACCATCGGAAAGCAGATTCATGAAAAGTTTGGGCTGGACTGCATGGAAGTCACGGATGATGTATTCGAATGCAGCCGCTCCATCGTATTTGATGAGGCGGAAAACCGCATGCATACCATCAAAGCTGTAATGGCTGCGACCCTGTAAAAAGCAGGGAACAAAAACAGGCGCCTCAATCTGGCGCCTGTTTTTGTTCCCGTTCAGGGGTGGTATAAACCGAATTACAGCTGAGGACCGGCGGAAACCAGCGCCTTCCCCGCTTCGTTGCTCTCGTACTTGACGAAATTCTTAATGAAGCGGCCGGCAAGATCCTTGGCTTTCGCTTCCCACTCGGACGGATCGGCGTACGTATCCCGGGGATCCAGGATTCCGGAGTCCACGCCATTCAGCTGCGTGGGAACTTCGAAATTGAAGTAGGGAATCTTCTTGGTGGGAGCATTCAGAATGTCGCCGTTCAGAATCGCGTCAATAATGCCGCGGGTATCCTTGATGGAAATGCGCTTGCCGGTTCCGTTCCAGCCGGTATTGACCAGATAGGCCTTGGCGCCGCTCATTTCCATGCGCTTGACCAGCTCTTCCGCGTACTTCGTGGGATGCAGCTCCAGGAAAGCCTGGCCAAAGCATGCGGAGAAGGTGGGTGTGGGCTCGGTGATTCCCCGTTCCGTACCCGCGAGCTTCGCGGTAAAACCGGAAAGGAAATAATAATTGGTCTGCTCGGGCGTCAGCACGCTTACAGGCGGCAGTACACCAAAGGCATCCGCGCTCAGGAAGATCACGTTCTTCGCCGCAGGCCCGGCGGAAATGGGCGCCACAATCTTTTCGATATGGTTGATGGGATAGGAAACGCGGGTGTTTTCCGTCACACTCTTATCCGCGAAATCAATCTTTCCGTCTTTATCCACCGTCACGTTTTCCAGCAGCGCGTCTCTGCGGATGGCGTTATAGATATCCGGCTCGGAATCCTTATCCAGATTGATGACCTTCGCATAGCAGCCGCCTTCGAAATTGAAGACGCCGTTGTCATCCCAGCCATGCTCATCATCGCCGATCAGCAGCCGCTTGGGATCGGTGGACAGGGTCGTCTTCCCGGTTCCGGAAAGGCCAAAGAAGATGGCTGTGTTCTCCCCGTTCATATCCGTGTTGGCGGAGCAGTGCATGGCTGCAATGCCCTTGAGCGGCAGATAGTAGTTCATCATGGAGAACATGCCCTTCTTCATCTCACCGCCATACCAGGTGTTCAGAATAACCTGTTCCCGGCTGGTGATGTTGAAGGCCACCGCGGTTTCAGAGTTCAGCCCCATCGCCTGATAATTGTCCACCTTGGCCTTGGAAGCTGCGTATACGACAAAATCAGGCTTAAAGCTGGCCAGCTCCTCAGCGGAGGGCTTAATGAACATGTTGGTCACAAAATGCGCCTGCCAGGCGACTTCCATAATGAAGCGCACGGCCATACGGGTGTCCTTGTTCGCGCCGCAGAAAGCATCCACCACGAACAGCCGTTTCCCGGACAGTTCCTTCTTCGCCAGATCCTTCAGAATCTCCCAGTTCTCCTGGCTCAGCGGATGATTGTCATTCTTATACCCTTCCGTGGTCCACCAGACGGTGTCCTTGGAATTTTCATCCATGACGATGTACTTGTCTTTGGGGCTGCGGCCGGTGTAGATGCCTGTCATCACGTTCATGGCGTCCAGTTCCGTCAGCTGACCTTTTTCATAGCCTTCCAGCTCCGGCTTGTTCTCTTCCGCGAAGAGAAATTCGTAGGAGGGATTGTGTACGATCTCGGTCGTTCCGGTAATTCCATACTGGGTCAAATCCAGATTTGCCATGCTCATACCTCTTTCTTTGCGGCTTTCTTTCGCCTTTCGGCCGGCCGCAATTCTTATTATATGCCCCACCAGGGGAAACTGCAACTAAATATGTGAAAAAAGCATCAATCTTCAGAAAATGTTCACATTGAACCCGTTTCACAATCCAGCGAAGCACTTCTGCCATCCCGCGTGAAACGACTCCGAAGAAAAAGCTTTCATCATCCAAAAACGCTCATCAGGAAACCGGCGGCAATCGCGGAACCAATCACGCCCGCAACATTCGGCCCCATCGCGTGCATCAGAAGGAAATTGGACGGATTCTCTTTCTGTCCGACCTTCTGGCTGACACGGGCTGCCATGGGCACGGCGGAAACGCCGGCGGAGCCAATCAGTGGATTGATTTTCCCGCCGCTGAGCCGATACATGAGCTTACCTACCAGCAGGCCGCCAATGGTGCTGAAAGAGAAAGCGATGAGACCCAGAACCACGATATAAATGGTCTGAACGCTCAGGAAATTGGACCCGACCATTGTCGCGCCAACGCTCAGGCCGAGGAAGAGCGTGACAATGTTCATCAGGGCGTTCTGAGCCACTTCGCTGAGCCGTTCCGTCACGCCGGTTTCCTTCAGCAGATTGCCGAACATCAGGCAGCCGATCAGCGGCGCCGTGGACGGCAGGAGCAGCACAACAAAGATGGTCACGATAATCGGGAAAAGGATCTTTTCCGTCTTGCTGACCACCCGCAGCTGTTCCATCTTGACCTTCCGTTCCTTCTCGGTGGTCAGCGCTTTCATCAGCGGAGGCTGGATCATGGGGATCAGCGCCATGTAACTGTAGGCCGCAACCGCGATCGGCCCGAGCAGATGAGGCGCCAGCTTGGTTGTCGTCAGGATTGCCGTGGGGCCGTCGGCGCCGCCGATGATGCCGATGGAGGCGGCTTCATTGCCATTAAAGCCAAGCAGCGTCGCGCCGAAGAAAGCGAAGAAGACGCCAAACTGTGCCGCGGCACCGAGCAGCAGAGACTTGGGATTGGAAATCAGCGGACCAAAGTCCGTCATGGCGCCAATGCCGATAAAAATCAGGCAGGGATAAATACCGGCCTTTACGCCCATATACAGGATGTCTATCAGGCCTCCATTGGCCATGATATGCCCATAACTGTGCGCGTAGGGGCCGCCTTCCGTCAGAAACTCGTCCCAAAGTTCCTGGTGATACAGCGCGTTGGAAAAACCGCCCAGGGCGCTGACATTGGCCAGCAGGCAGCCTGTGGCGATTCCGACCATCAGCAGGGGTTCATATTCCTTCTTGATGCCAAGATACAGCAGCACGCAGGCGATGATGATCATAATCAGGTTTTTCCATCCATCCCCCGCAAACATCATGGCAAAACCGGATTCCTGCACCAGTTTTCCCAGGGATTCAAATATGCTCATTGCTGCCCTCCCTTAGCCCAGCACCAGGATGGGCGTACCGGAATCCACCTTTGTTCCGGCGTCCACCAGAACCTGCACCACGGTGGCGTCATGCGGCGCCATGATCTCGTTTTCCATCTTCATGGCTTCCAGAACTGCCAGGACTTCCCCATTCTTTACCGCCTGTCCCACTTTCGCGTTCACACGGATAATGGTTCCCGGCATGGGAGAAACCACCTGCTCGCCGGCGACAGCGGCAGCCGGCGCGGTGGCAGCCGCGGCAGGAGCCGCGGACGGAGCGGCCGCCGCGGGAATCTCGACGGCCGGCGTGGCCGGTGCGGGCGCGATGGCTTCATACTCGTCCAGAATCATGGCTTCAGCCTGGTTCACTTCCACTTCATAGGTTTTTCCCTTCAGGGTCACTTTATACTTCATCTTTCTTAACCTCCTTAATGGATACAAACCGAAGCTCATTCAACGGTTTTTGGAGCCTGTTCGCAACGATGGCCATGATCATGGCCGCGTCCCGCGGATCTGTATCATACAGCTTGACTTCTCCGGCGCTGCCGGGCGCGAGCTTCTTTTCCGCCTGCGGAACTGGTGCGGGAGCGGCCGCGGCCGGCGCGGACGCCAGGGCGGCGGTTGTTTTCTCAATGGACCTGCGGGTTCTGGATACCATGATCTTTCCCACGAGAATGATCACGACCATCAGCAGCGCAAGGCCAATAAACACCACCAGATATCCAAGGACGGAATCCACCAGCGCGGTGCCCACAGGGAGCATTTCGCCTTTTATGTTTTCCATTGATATTCCTCCTTACGCTTCCTCAATGGTGTATATGACCTTCTTTTCCCGTTCCGCTTTACGGTCCTTCAGGAATTTCTCCGCCTGGGCGGGGAAACAGATATAGCTCATCAGGTCTTCTTCGCTTTCCGCCAGTTCCCCAAGCGCTTCCTTCGCGTTCCGGAAATCCTCGCCTGTTCGTTTGCTGTCCTCGATCCGGCAGTCCACCGGTTTGCCGCCTTCCCCGAGGATCTTCTCTTCCAGCGCCGGATCCACCGGCGCTGGAGCGATGCCGTATTCTCCGCGGAAATAATTCTTGACTTCGTTGGAAATGTTCTTGTAGCGCTCCCCGACCAGCACGTTGGTGACCGCCTGGTTGCCAACCATCTGGCTCAGCGGGGTTACCAGCGGCGGATAGCCGAGATCCTTGCGGACCGCGGGAATTTCTACCAGCGCCTCATCAAACTTATCCATGGCGTTCATGTCCTTCAGGTTCGCGATCATGTTGCTCAGCATACCGCCCGGAACCTTGTATACCAGGGCCTGAGAATCGGTCGCCATGGACTTGGGGTTAATCAACCCGCTGTCGATGTATTTCTGTTTCACGGGCTTGAAGAAATCGTTCACCTGGTTAATGATTTTTTCATTCAGATCTGTTTCAATGCCGTACTGCTGAAGCGCGTAGAACAGCGTTTCCGTAGCGGCCTGGCTGGTTCCGTTGGAGAAGCAGCTGGTAGCCGTGTCAATGACATCCACGCCGCTCTCGATTGCTTTCGTCAGGGTCATGTAAGCCATGCCGGTGGTGCAGTGCGTATGCAGAATCACGGGAATATCCCCTACCGCGTCCTTGATCCCCTTGATCAGGTGCTCCGCCTCAAAGGGGCTCATGGTGCCGGCCATATCCTTCAGGCAAAGGGTATCAAAGCCCATCCGGACCAGTTCCTTGCACATTTCAACATATTTATCGACGGTATGCACCGGGCTCTGCGTATAGCTGATACAGCCGGAAGCAATGGTCCGGCTGGTTGCGTATTTCTTTGTCGCTTCCAGCGCGGTGCCCAGGTTTCTGAAATCATTCAGCGCGTCAAAAATCCGGATGATATCAATACCGTTCTTGATGCTCAGCTCCACGAACTTTTCAACCACGTCGTCATGATAATGCTTGTACCCCAGCAGATTCTGACCGCGCAGCAGCATCTGCAGCCGCGTGTTGGGCATCTGTCTGCGGATATTCCGAAGCCGTTCCCACGGATCCTCGTTCAGATACCGCAAACAGCTGTCAAAGGTTGCTCCGCCCCAGCATTCCACAGAATAGTACCCCGCCTGATCCATCACGGGAAGAATCTCCGCGTAATCAGCGTAGGGCAGCCGGGTTGCCATCAGGGATTGGTTTGCGTCCCGCAGGACCGTTTCCGTAAACTGTACTTTTTTCATGAAAAACTCTCCTTCAGCATGAATGTTTGTCCAATTCACGCCATCATAGATTATATGCCCATTTTTCTGCCCCTGCAAGGTTTGCCGTGTTGCCCGATCAAAATTTAACAGGATTGTAACAAAAAGAAGCGAAGCTTCTGCTTCGCTTCTATACAGGGGGTGATTTACTTGTCGTAATTCACAACCAGGCTGAAATCAGGCGCTTTCAGACTAGCCCCGCCGATCAGACCGCCGTCGATTTCCGGCTGTGCCATGAGTCCCTTCACATTCTTGGGATTCATGCTGCCGCCGTACTGAATGCGGATTTTATCCCCTATTTCCGCGCCATACTTCTGCGCTACGGTTCTGCGGATCACGCCGATCGTCTCATTGGCCTGCTCATCCGTCGCTGTCAGGCCGGTACCAATGGCCCAAACCGGCTCATAGGCGATAATCACGTCTGCCACTTCTGCGTCTGTCAGTCCGTTCAGCGCGATCAGCGTCTGATACGCAACCAGCGCGTCCGTATAACCGGCCTCACGCTCTTCTTTGTTTTCGCCAACGCAGAGGATGACCTTAAGACCGGCGGCCACCGCCGCCCGAACCCGCTGATTCACCGTCTTGTCCGTCTCACCAAAGTACTGGCGCCGTTCACTGTGGCCGATGATCACATATTCGACACCGGCGGCTTTCAGCATATCCGCGCTCAGCTCACCCGTGTAGGCGCCGCTGGCGGCAAAATGGACATTCTGCGCGCCGAGATGGATATTGCTGCCCTGAATCGCATTGCTGACGGCTGCGAAATCCACAGCGGGAACACAGACAACTACATCACAGGCCGCGTCCTTTACCAGAGGCTTCAGCTCTTTCACCAGCGCTTCCGCTTCCGCGGGCGTTTTATTCATTTTCCAGTTGCCGGCAATAATCGGTTTACGCATCTTTCTTTCTTCCTTTCCATGCAAATGGAAATCCACAGTCCGGAAACAGGACTGCGGATTTCCAAATAAGTTCATTATTTCTCGTCCAGGCAGGCAACGCCGGGAAGCACCTTTCCTTCCAGGAATTCCATGCTGGCGCCGCCACCGGTAGAAACATGGGTCACCTTATCGGCAAAGCCCATCTGGGTAATGGCCGCGGCACTGTCGCCACCGCCAACGATCGTCACGGCATCGCTGTCTGCCAGCGCCTGGGCGACTACCAATGTACCCTTCGCCAGGGTCGGATTCTCGAAAACGCCCATGGGGCCGTTCCAGATGACGGTCTTCGCCGCTTTTACGGTCTCCGCGAACAGCTCGCAGGTCTTCGGGCCGATATCGCAGCCTTCCTGATCTTCAGGAATCTTGTCCGCGTCCACCGTAATGGTTTCCACCGGCGCGTCGATCGGATCCGGGAAGGACTTGATGCAGACGGTGTCCACGGGCAACAGGATCTTTACGCCCTTTGCTTCCGCCTTGGCCATCATTTCCTTACAGTAATCGATGCGGCTCTCGTCCAGCAGGCTCTTTCCAACGCCGTATCCCTTCGCCTTCAGGAAAGTGTAAGCCATACCGCCGCCGATGATCAGGGTATCCACTTTTTCGATCAGGTTCTCAATCACGCTGATCTTGTCCGCCACTTTCGCGCCGCCCAGAATCGCCACAAAAGGCTTTTCCGCATGCTCAAGGGCGCCGCCCATGACACTCAGTTCCTTGCCGATCAGGTAGCCGGCAACAGAGGGGCTCAGATAGTGGCTGACGCCTTCCGTGGAAGCGTGAGCACGATGCGCGGTGCCGAAGGCATCGTTGACATAGACTTCCGCCAGGGAAGCCAGCTGCTTCGCAAACTCGGGATCGTTCTTTTCTTCTTCTTTATGGAAGCGGACATTCTCCAGCAGGATGACATCCCCATCCTTCATGGCATCAGCCAGGGCATGCGCGTCCGGACCAATCACGTCCTTCGCCAGTTTGACTTCCTGTCCCAGCAGTTCGCTCAGACGGGCAGCAACAGGCGCCAGGGAGTATTTCATATTGAACTCGCCCTTCGGCCGGCCCATATGAGAGCACAGAATGACCTTCGCGCCGTTCTTTACCAGATACTGGATCGTGGGCAGGGCGCCCTGAATGCGGTTTTCATCGGTGATGTGCTTCTCGGCATCCAGCGGCACGTTAAAGTCACAGCGGACCAGAACCTTTTTGCCTTTGACCTGGATGTCCTCAATCGTTTTCTTGGCCATGGGTACACACGCTCCTTTTATATAATCTTTATCAAGCAAACCCCGAAGGGATCTACTTTTTTATTCGGTCGGAAACCATCGCCGGTACGCAGCGTATTCCAACAGATAAATCATACCACATCGTCATTTTTCTGACAAGCGGTTAAACGGAAACAACTTCAACCTGGTCGAGCGCCCTTTCGATCAGTCCTTCCAGATCAAGAACCGCCTCGGCTTCAGCCACCTTCTCTTTCCGGGGCCTGGTCGCGGGATGCTTAGGCGTAAAAATCGTGCAGCAGTCCTCGTAAGGCAGGCTGCTCAGCTCATAGGTATCGATTCTGCGCGCGATTTCAATGATCTCACTCTTGTCAAACCCGATCAGCGGCCGGAAAACCGGCATTTCGACCACACTGTCCGTTGTGTTCAGCGCTTCCATGGTCTGGCTGGCCACCTGTCCGATGCTCTCTCCCGTCACCAGGGCGCCACTGTCTGTTTTTCGCGCAATCCGTTCGGCAATCCGCATCATAAAACGCCGCATAATCAGGGTGGTGTACTCTTCCGGACAGTGATCGCGAATCTGCAGCTGGATTTCCGTAAAGGGAACGATATGAACCTTGATTCCGCAGCAGCTGAAGCTGAGTTTTCGGGCCAGATCAAGTACCTTTTCCCTTGCCTGCTCGGAGGTATAGGGAAAAGAATGAAAATGAACCGCGTTGATCTGTACGCCCCGCTTCGCGATCATCCATCCGGCCACCGGACTGTCAATCCCTCCGGACAGCAGCAGCGTCGCGTTGCCGTTTGTTCCGACAGGCATTCCGCCCACCCCGGGAATCACCCTGACATACAGATACGCCTGATCCCGGATCTCTACGTTCAAAACATGCTCCGGCGTATGGATATCCACTTTCAGCCCGGGATTCGCTTCCAGAAGGCGGTGCCCCAGCTCGGCGTTGATTTCAGGGGAAAGCATGGGATAACGTTTGTCACTTCTCCTGGCTTCCACCTTGAATGTGCCCGTAAGATCCGCCATCATCTGAACAGCCTGGGCACAGATCGCGTCAAAATTCTCTTTGGGCATCTCTACCGCGGGACATACGCTGTGGACGCCAAAGACATGGGTCACACGATCAATAACCGTTTCCAGATCCTCAAACTCATCCACCAGAATCCGTCCGTCATGAATCCAGACCTTTGCGCCTGTTCCGCGCAGCGCATAGCGGATCTTCCGAACCAGACTGCGGAAAAAATACGGTCTGTTCAGACCCTTCAGAAAGATTTCCCCGTATCGAACCAAAAGCAATTCTTTCAATTTCGTACCCTCTGCTCAGTTTTCCTGATAAACGCCGCGGGGAATATACTGCTTGATCAGATCCACCATTTCCTCGCTCGGTTCCAGGATGATCATTTTTTTGTTGTTGTCCTTGGAGAAGAAGAAATAATACAGTTCTGCTTCCCTGTTCAGGAACCAGTTCATGCGCTTGATACCAGGCATATTCAGATACCGCTGGAACGACCCGCTGTTGACCCTTCCAAAGGCGTCGACCGTCTTTACGTTCAGGCTTCCCAGGCTCTTCCTTTTCTTGTTGTTGTACACCTCCGCAAAATCCAGCGCGCCATTGGTAAAGGTGTATTCGTATTCCGTCAACAGTTTATCATGGAAAAAGAAAATATACACCGCGATGCCGGCAAAAACGAGCGTGGTAACCAGCGCGACCGGGTTAAAGCCGCCCTGTCCCATGATGCTGGACAGGCTCATCATGGCCAGCAGCGCGGACAGAATCATGATCACCCAGCTTAACGCGTAAACGATTCTGTTCAGCGTATTCTTCTGCTTGACGACAACTTCCTCCAGAAAATGATCCATGCTCATATGTTCCTTCCTCCCGATCAATTCATTCTGTCCAGGCTCGCCCTGGCCATATTCTCAAAAAAGGCCGTATCCCACGGAAGCTTCTTCAGGGCGGCAACAGCTGCATCTATATGCGTTTCCGCGTCCCGCCGCGCGCCTTCCATTCCGCGCAGGGCTACCCATGTCATTTTCCGCGCGTCCATACCGGTGTTTTTTCCTAGGACCGCGGGATCTCCGGTCACGTCCAGCAGATCGTCCACTATCTGGAACGCGATCCCCATGTGTTCGCCATATACGCGCCCCTGCTCAATCTGCGCGGGACCACAGCCGGCCAGAATCAGCCCCATTTCCATCGGCGCCTGTATCAGATCGGATGTCTTGTGGGTATGAATATAGGAAACCAGCGCTTCAGTGGGCGTACTGTTCTCCATGGTCACATCCAGCGTCTGGCCGGCAATCATACCCGTCACGCCCGCGTGCCGCGCCAGAATTTCTGTCGCCAGGATTCCCCGGCGTTCCGCCATGCGCGTGCTTGCCCCCAGCGCCAACTCCATGGCCCCGTTCAGCAGCCCATCTCCGGCCAGAATCGCCAGACCTTCGCCGAAAACCTTATGATTGGTCGGCTTTCCTCTTCGAAGATCGTCATTATCCATTCCGGGAAGGTCGTCATGAATCAGGCTGTAGGTATGTATCATTTCCAGCGCGCAGGCATAGGGCATGGCTTCCTCCAGCGAACCGCCTGCCATGTCGCAGGAGGCCAACAGCATCACGGGGCGCAGTCGTTTCCCACCGGCCAGCAGGCTGTACCGCATGGCATCCATCAGCTGTTCCGGCACAGCGCCCAGGGATTGAAGCTGCGGCTCCAGCGAGCGCTGAATCATGTCCCTGTATTCCGCCTCAGTCCGCATCCGTTTTTTCCTCCAGTGTCTGTTCCGTCAGCTGCCCATCAGGCTGAACCTGCAGGATCGTGATCCGCCGCTTCATCTCGTCCAGTTCCTTCTCCAGCGCGTTCAGGCACTGGATCCCGGCCTCATACTGGCGGACGGAGTCCTCAAGGGGAAGCTGTCCTTTTTCAATTCGATCAATAATCTCATTGACCCTGTTCAGGCGCTTTTCAAAAGTCTCACTTTCCATCCGAAGTATCCTTCCTCTGTACAATTACGGAACC
Source organism: Clostridia bacterium (assembly GCA_017469265.1). GTDB lineage: Bacteria > Bacillota > Clostridia > Christensenellales > Aristaeellaceae > Aristaeella. The sequence goes on along the minus strand of JAFUGS010000008.1, from coordinate 47,413 downwards.
ATCCCGGAACCGTATGGTCATTTCCTGCTGCTCCCGCGCGGACACCGCGTTTGGAAGAACGCATCCCAGCGTGTCATAGACAAGCGCGTACCCCCGGTTCAGCACCTTCAGGGGAGAAATCGCTTCCAGCTTTACGCCCGCCTGTGAAAGGGTGTGCTGCGTTTCCCGCATTCGAAGCTCGATGACGCGCGTCAGCGCCTCTCTCTGGTTATCCACGCCTGTCTTTCGCTCCTGAAAAACATAGCGGACGCAATCATTCAGACGTTGACGGGATTGATGGGTCCGGTCAGTCAGCTGATGCAGCACGCGTTCCGGAGAAACATTCCACAACCTGCTCTGCAGCTGGTGAAGCCGCAGCTGTTTCTGCTGAAGCGTACTCATGATGGCGCGGTTTAAACCCGCTCTGATCAGTTCCGCCCGCCCAAGCAGCTCCCTGCGGTCCGGAAAAACGATTTCCGCCGCGTTGCTGGGGGTGCTGGCCCGAACATCCGCCACATAATCCGCAATCGTGAAATCCGTTTCATGACCGACCCCTGAAACAACCGGAACCGGGCAGGCCGCGATCGCGCGCGCGACAATTTCCTCGTTGAAGCACCAGAGATCCTCTACGGATCCGCCGCCCCGCGCCAGAATAATCACGTCCACCTCCGGCACCGCTTCCGCCAGATGCAGAGCGGAAACAATTTCTTTTCCCGCGTCCGCGCCCTGTACCCCGGAAGGCACCAGTACCAATGGAATTCCAGGGCATCGAAGCCCGGAAACATTCAGGATGTCATGCAGTGCAGCTCCGCTGGCGGAGGTTATCACCGCTACCTTGCGCGGAACCTGCGGCAGCGGACGCTTCCGGCCCGGATCAAACAGCCCCTCTGCCATCAGCTGACGTTTCAGCATTTCGAACTGTTCGTAGAGGCTTCCGATGCCCGCCGCCCGGATTGCCGTAACATAAAGCTGAACCTTTCCGTCCCGGCTGTAGATTTCCACATGGCCCTGCACGGTCACGGAATCCCCGTCCTTTGGCATCAGCGCGGCCCGCAGGGTATGCTGCCTGAACATGACGCAGGCAATGGCGCTGTCCTGGTCTTTCAGAGAAAAGTACCAGTGGCCTGACGCAAGATGCCGCTTAAACCCGCTGATTTCCGCCGTAACCGTTACACTGCGAATCCTGGGTTCATTTCGAAGCGCTTCCCCAATCAGCCGGTTCAGTTCCGTTACCGTGATTCCGGATGGCTGTTCCAATTCAGACCGTCCTCTCTGCCGCTTCCAGGGTATTCTGCAGCAGCATGGTAATCGTCATTTTTCCCACACCGCCAGGTACAGGGGTAATCCAGTCGGCCACAGCTGCAGCGCTTTCAAAATCAACATCGCCTCTGACCTTGCCGTCTACCCGGTTGATCCCTACGTCAATGACGATCGCCCCGGGCTTGATCATATCGCCGGTAATAAAACCCGCCTTGCCTACCGCGGCCACCAGGATATCCGCCCGTCTTGTATGTTCAGCCAGGTTTCGGGTCCGGCTGTGGCAGAGCGTCACCGTGCAATTTTCCCGAAGCAGCAGCGCGGCCATGGGCTTCCCCACAATATTGCTGCGCCCGATGACCACAGCTTCCAGGCCGGACAAAGACCTGCCGGTCTGCTGGATCATATAGAGCGCTCCCCGCGGCGTACAGGGAATCACACCGGGCGCGCCGGTCATCAGCCGGCCGGCGTTCAGCAGGTGGAAGCCATCCACATCCTTTTCCGGGAGAATCTTCGCCAGCGCCGCTTCTTCATTCAGGTGTTTCGGCAGAGGCAGCTGGACCAGAATGCCATGAATTCGGCGATCCTGATTCAGCCGTTCGATCTCCGCTTCAAGCGCGTCCTGGGATACATCCTCAGGGAGCAGAATGGTTTCACTGTGCATGCCGACTTCCCGGCATCCGTTTCCCTTGTTCCGCACGTAAATTTCACTGGCCGGGTCGGTCCCGGCCAGGATCACCGCAAGCCCCGGGGTTACTCCTTTTTCCTTCAGCGCGGATACCCGCCGCGCGATGTCTTCCCGCAGGGATGCGGAAAACTGCTTTCCGTCAAGGATCCTGGCAGCCATCTCTTTCCTCCGTTATACTTCCGGATTTGTACGCAGGGAATACCGTTGAACACCTTTCCGTCACCCTGGGAAAGGGTCGATGCATCGTTCCCGCTTTTGCTTCAAATAATCAACACCGATCAGTGCAATGCCTACGGCGTTGTCACCGCTGAGCTCAGGATCGCCGAAGGTCAGACGCAGGCTGCTCCTGGTTTTACGCATCCGTTCCTGCAGCATCCGTCTGAAAAGAGGCGATGAAGCCACGCCTCCGCATACGAGCGCCTGCTTTTCACCGGTTGCTTTTTCACCCGCAATCAGCATGCGTGAAATGGTTCTGGCCAGCAGGTCATAAATCTCGCGGGCAATGTCCTCCGGTTTCTTTTCCGCGCGCTGAACCCAGCCCAGCGCCTTGGTTTCAGCGCCGCTGAAATGACAGCATGTATCTCCCCGATCCATGCTGCAGCCCAATGCCCCGCTGCTTACGCCGCCTTCCGCCAGACGTTCCAGCGCGGGACCGGCGGGAAAATCAAGCCCAAGGGCCACGCCGATCCGATCGACCAGCTGACCCGCGTGTAGATCAAGGCTGCTGCCCAACGGCTCGACGCGCTCTCCCTGTATATGAAGGAGATCGGTGGTTCCGCCCGAAAGATGCAGCCCCAGAAACTGACTGCAGCCCTCCAGCGACGTCCGAAACAGAGCTGCCCGAAGATGTCCATGCTGATGGTCTGATGGTACAAAGGGAATCTGCAGGGCGGAGGCCATCATCCGGCCGGCGGTTTCGCCGGCTTCGAACACGGGCATATAGGAATCTGATCTCCCCCGTGGCGCACAGCTCGCGCTTACGACCACAGGCTGGCAGTCTTTCAGCGCGTTTCTGAAAGGAATGTCCATCGCTTTCAGCTGCTTCAGATGCAGATAAACCGCGTCGGACTGCCGCAGGCCCCGTTCTCCCCTGGCTACCGGCAGCAGTTCTCTGGATTGGAAAAGAATTTTTCCGTCCAGCGAAATCACCGCCAGAGATGTTCTGTAATTGCTGGTATCCAGCCCAAGCGCGACCTGTTTCATGTTTCCGCTTCCAGATCTCGGAGAATCGTCCCCAGGACGCCATTCACAAATTTTTTATCCTCCGGATCGGAATACCGTTCCGTCAGTTCAAGCGCTTCCGAGATGGAGACATTACCGGGGACCTCCGGGTCAAACATCATTTCCCACACAGCCAGCCGCATGATGGTCAGATCGATCATGGGCATTCTCTCGATTGTCCATCCCTGGGCGGCGGAAGCAATCTTTTCATCAATCGCATATCGTTTGTCCAGCACGCCTTCCAGTACACGCGTGATATAGGAACGATCCGCTTCGTTGGGTTCATTACGGCCAACGCTGCTCACACCGGGAACACCATCCTCACGGAGCTCGTCATACACCATCCGCAGGGAATCTTCGCCCCCTTGACCACCGGAGAGCTTTTCATAGATCAGTTGCATCGCGGCAGTCCGCGCGGTAATTCTGGACATTGCTTATTCCCCGTCCTCCGCTTTTTTTGTTTCCTTCTCGGATGCTTTCTTTCCTTCGGGATACCTGCTTTCCTGTTCCCTGGCCAGCTCTTCCCTGAAATCGATGCTTTCATCTTTCTTTTCAGGGATCACACGATTAACCGTATTCTTCACAAACTGTTTCTTATCACCGACTGCGCCGATAAAAAACCCTGCCGCGAAAAGCGCGGCGATGACCACGGTTTTCCAGAAGCCGACTGTCATCATCAGTACACCCGTCAGCACAAACAGTATGCCCAGCATAAATCCAAATGCGGGAGTCCCCCGATGAAGATTCTTCATACGCTTATTCCTTCTCTCCAGTTACGATTTTGTCAAACGTGCTGAGACTTTCCAGAAAATCAGTATCCTGGGCATCGACCGGCGCTTCCGAAACGGAATCGGACTCCTTATCGGACAATGAAGGCACAGTTTCCATCTCCGCGTTTTCAGAAGATGTTTCAGCTGCCTGCTCCGTGTCTGCCCCCGGCATTTCGGATTCGATATTCCCGTCAGACGCGGAATCCTCAGGCTCTGTTTCCGCCGCCTGATCAGCCCCGGACTGCGCAGGTGGCTCCGGCATGATGCACGGTTCCGGCTGCGCGCTGAAAAGACGCTGATGCAGCGGACGGTCATCGTCCTCATCCACATCTGGCGGAACCGGCATCCCTTTCTGTGCCTGTTCCACAGGCGCGGAAGAAACCGGGGAAACGGGAACAGGCTTTTGGACCGCTGTTTCCCGAGAAACTTCAGTCTGTTCAACCGGGGTCTGTTTTTCCTCCGGCTCTTTTAACAAAGGTTTGGCCGCGGGGGCGGCAATGGCAAATGGCGCGTTGACCGCGTCTTCTCCGGAGGACTCGATCTGCACGCGGATGCCTTTCACCTCCACGCCGCTGCATGCGGTGACATACTGTCTTATCTGTTTCTGGAGCGCTTCCACCGTCAGCGGGATACTGATACCGCCAGCCACAGAACCCTGAATCCGAATGAGAAGACCATCCTTCTTATTCTCCAGATACGTCTTCTGAACGGTCATTTCATCATGCTGATCCAGACATTTCTGAACCATGTTTTCCAATGCCTTGATGGAAATGGCAAGCTCACCGCTGTCATTCTTCTGCAGAATAAACTTGTCCTTCCGCTTCCGGTGGCGAAACAGCACCAGCAGGCAGTAACCCCCCAGAAGCAGCAATACCGCGGCCAGCGCGATCAGTCCCCAGTATACCTGCGGTGACTCACTCGTAAAGGCTTTTGTCGCCAGGCTGACAAGATCCACCCCAAAGAACATCTGCGATACAATCGCTGCGCAGAGCGCAAGCAGCATCAGTCCCGCCAGCGCGACCAGAATCCGGTCCAGAATTCTCAGCCTCATAAGGATGCCTCCTCTCCCGAGAAAATGGAATATACACGAATGAAGACAGAGGGAATCCCCTCTGTCCTGAAGTTATTCAGCCTGATCCTCGGCCTTGGCTTCCGGGGCATTCAGATCATCCGGATCCGCTTCCTGCGCTTCAGCCGTTTCTGCGGCGGGCTGCTTCACGTCTTCCGTTTTTTTGTCTTCTTCCGCTTCGGGCGCCCCGGCTTCCAGCACCGCCTTGCCGGCGCCGGCCATCAGCGCGTTGTTTTCCTTTTCGAAGCTGACCCCCTGCACATGCACATCCACACGAACCACATGAAGGCCAGTCATATTCTCAATCCCTTTTTTGACGCCTTCCTGCACATCGTGCGCCGCCCGCTGAATCGGGGTACCATACTCCACGTTCAGATAGATTTCTACGCTGACTTCCTCTGTTCCAACCTCGACCTTGACCCCCCGGGTCGCGTTCTTATTCTTTGTCTTCAGCCCGTTGCTGACGCTGCACATTCCGGCGACCCCCTCCACCTCGCTGGCCGCCAGACCGGCGATGATGGCGATCACTTCGTTGGCATAGGTGATCGAGCTGGATGGCTCCATATCGTTGTCCACATTCAGCGGCAGGGACTGTTCGTCTTTGTTCTTTGCCATTTCATGTTCCTCCTTGTTCGCGGAGTATTCCAACTTCCTGTTATTATACCAGAATTCACCTGAATTGACAATGGGCGTCACTCCGCCGGCACCAGCGCGATATGCAGCTCCTCCAGCTGTTTCGCCTCCACGGCGCTGGGCGCGTCCATCATCAGATCCTGGGCGTTTTTGTTCATGGGGAAAGGAATCACTTCCCGGATTGAATCTTCTCCCGCAAGAAGCATAACCATACGGTCCACCCCGGGAGCGATACCCGCATGGGGCGGCGCGCCGTAGCAGAAAGCGTTATACATGGCCGGGAATTTTGCCCGTACGTCCTCCTCGCCCAGGCGTACCAGGCTGAAGGCTTCCACCATGATTTCTGGGTCGTGATTCCGGACCGCGCCAGAACTCAGTTCTACGCCATTGCATACCAGATCATACTGGAAAGCGGTAATGGAAAGCGGATCCACTTCTCCCCTTCTGGCTTTCTGCAGGATATCCAGCCCGCCATTGGGCATGGAGAAGGGATTATGACAAAATTCCAGTTCGCCGCTTTCCTCTCCGATTTCATACATTGGGAAATCAACAATCCAGCAGAATTCATATTTCTCGCGGTCAAAATGGTTTTCACACATGGCGCCCAGCTGCTTGATGAGAACGCCCGCTGTTTTCTGGGCCGCGCTGAGTTTGCCAGCACTGATCGCGACCAGGGTATTCTTTTCCAGCTTCAGCTCCTGTACCACCCGCTCCTTCCGGTCCTGGAGGAACTTGGCAATGCCGCCGGCGATGTCTCCTTTTTCGTCCACCTTAAACCAGTATACCTTGTTTCCACTGATGACCTCGGTATCGGCACAGATTTTATCAATCTGCTTGCGTGTGCCCGTGAAATTCGTCACCTTGACAGCCTTAATCCGCTGCCCCTCAAATGGCGCGAAACCGCAGCCTTCCATCAGCGCGGTTACGTCCTGTGCCATCAGATCGATCCGCAGATCGGGTTTGTCGCTGCCGTAGGTTTCCATGGCTTCCAGATACGGAATCCGGCGGAAAGGCGCTTCAGACGCGATATGATAGGTTCCATACTTTGCGAAAACAGGCGGCAGAACCTTCTCCAATACGGAGAATACATCCTCCTGTCCCGCGAAGGCCATTTCCATATCCAGCTGATAGAATTCACCAGGGCTGCGGTCTCCGCGCGCATCCTCATCCCGGAAACAGGGAGCAATCTGGAAATACCGGTCAAATCCACTCGCCATCAGCAGCTGTTTAAACTGCTGCGGTGCCTGCGGCAGCGCGTAGAACTTTCCGGGATGCTTCCGGGCTGGCACCAGATAGTCCCTGGCCCCCTCAGGTGAAGACGCGGTCAGGATCGGTGTTGTAATCTCCAGAAAGCCTTCATCAATCATGGCGCTCCGCAGCGCGGCAACGACCTGGCTCCGGAGGACAATCCGTTTTTTCACATCCGGATTCCGAAGATCCAGATAACGGTATTTCAGGCGCAGGCTTTCATCGGCTTCCTTGCTGCGACTGATCTGAAAAGGCAGCGCGTTATATCTGCATTTTCCAAGCACTTCCAGCTGATCCGGAACCACTTCGATATCACCGGTGTCCATCCGGGGATTCTTGTTATCCCTTTCCCGTACTTTTCCGGTAATCGAAATAACGCTTTCCTTATTCAGCGAGGTCACCTGGGCCAGAAGATCGGCGTCTTCTACCACCAGCTGTGTCGTACCATAAAAATCACGTAATACCACAAAAGCCAGGCTGCCGCCCACTTCGCGGACGTTTTCCATCCATCCGGACAGCCGGACTTCCTTTCCCACATCGCTGATTCTCAGTTCGTTGCAGGTATGGGTTCTGTTTTGCATGATCACTCCGCTTCCTTCCTCATCATCATTACGGTTTGTCCGGCGTCCTCCAGCGGGACGGTCCGTTCCTCCCGGGTACGCATGTCCTTGATTTTCACGGTGCCGTGTTCCGCTTCATCCTCACCGATGGTCGCCGAAACAGGCGCACCGGTTTTATTCGCGTATTTGAACTGCGCTTTCAGGCTGCGGCTGCAATGATCCATATCAGCCCTGATCCCCTGACTGCGCAAAGCCTCCACAAGCGCAAAGGCCTGAATCCTGTACGCGTCCATATAGGTCACAAAAACGTCATACTGCGGCGGTTCGGGGATGCGGATGCCCTCTCCGTCCAGAAGCATAAGCACCCTTTCAATCCCCATGCCAAAGCCGACCGCGGGAAGATCAGGTCCACCAAGCTGGGAAACCAGATGATCATACCGCCCGCCGCCGCAGACAGTCAGGTTTCCTTCCTTCGTAACCGTAATCAGTTCAAAAACTGTTTTGGTATAGTAATCCAGGCCACGGACAATCCGGCTGTCTATCTCATACGGAATCTGTGCCGTGCGCAGGCATGCCTGCAGCTGTTCAAAATGGGTGCGACATTCATCGCAAAGCTCATCCAGCATGCTTGGCGCGTCCTTCACCAACGCCTGACAATTGGGCTTCTTGCAGTCCAGTGCGCGCAGCGGATTCCGTTCATAACGGTTCCGGCAGTCTTCACAGAGCCCGTCCAGGCGCGCTGCCAGGAAATCCTTCAGTTTTCCGTTGTAACGGGGCCTGCATTCAGGACATCCGATGCTGTTGATTTTCACCCGCAGATTTTTCACGCCCAGATCGCTTAACAGCCGATAGGCGAGCAGAATCAGCTCGGCGTCGGCGGTCGCGTCCTGGGCGCCAAAGCACTCAAGGCCGAACTGATGATGCTCCCTTAGCCGACCGCTCTGCGGCGCTTCATAACGGAAAATCGGCGCGTCCAGATAGTACATTTTGCAGGGCAGCGCGTCCGCGTAGAGACTGCTCTCCAGAAAGCAGCGGGCGGCGCCGGCAGTGCCCTCAGGCTTCAGCGTCAGGGAGCGGTTTCCCTTGTCCTGAAAAGTGTACATTTCCTTCTGCACGATGTCCGTGGTGTCGCCAACGCCCCTGGCAAAAAGCTCCGTGTGCTCAAAAACTGGCGTTCTAACCTCCCGGTATCCCGCCAGCGCAGCGGCAGAACGCATTTTCTCTTCCAGATACTGCCAGCGATAGCTTTCAGTCGGCAGCACATCCCGGGTTCCTCTGGGTGCCTGGGTCAGCATGTTTCTCCTCCTTCATGTCCGCACATATGCAGACCCTTTTTTATACCACAAAAGCAGCTGAAAGGAAAGTCTTCACAGAAAAAAAACACCTGAAACGAAGCTTCAGGTGAATGGAATCCGTTACCAGGTATACTTCAGGGCCGTCTTCACACAGCTCTGATGCATTGAGTCCACTTTTTTCGTGCCATGGGTCTTGCTGCCGGTAAAGTGAATGCAGAAATGGCCATCGAAATTGTTATTCTTTATGGTCTGTGTCCCGTGGGGCATGCCGTTCATGGAAGCGGCGTACACATGCCCGTTGTATTTCACCAAAATAGGGCGTCGTTTCCAGCTCCAGTGGCCGTAGATGCTTTTCATAACCGCTGTGTCGCTGGCGGTTGCGGGCTCACAGTCCGCATGGTTGGCACCGGTCCAGCGTTTCACCGTGAAAACCTTCCCTGTTTTTACGTCTTTAACCTTAAAGGTAGCATGGTGCGGGATGGTATTGGGGTGCTTGAACCAGTTCAGGGATTCCGTGGTTGTGCCGCTGCCACCGCCTCCGCTGCTGCTGCTCGATGAGCTGGAGCTTTTCAGCTTTTTCAGCGTCGCGCTGTTCACGTTACCGGTCTGCTTTAACCCGTTTTTTTTCTGATAAGCAATGACGGCCTTCTTCGTTCCGCTGCCATAGTCTCCGTCAACGGAACCGGAATAATACCCCAGTTCCTTCAGCCGGGACTGCACCGCTTTCACCGTACTCCCCTTATCTCCAACGGAGCAGGTTCCCAGTGAGCCGCTTCCGGAGGAGGATTTGCTGGAAGACGAGGAAGAGGATGAAGATGAAGAGGAACCTTTTTTTATGTATTTTTTGGCTACATAGCCCGTTGTACCACTGGCTTTGACCTTGTACCAGCTGCCTTTTGTGTCGAGTACTTCAACGGACGCGCCTTCCTTCAGGACTTTGACAACCTTGCTGTCGGTGGAGTTGCTCTTCCGCATGTTCAGCCGGCTCGCGGTGACTGTACCGGTCCAGGCCAGAGCGCTCATGAGGGGAAGGATCAAAAGCAGGATCAGCAGAAATCCGGCTGTTTTCCATTTCTTCATCGCCTGAGCGCCTCCTTTCCGGAAAACTCCAAATCGATGCTATTTTATTGCAAAATTATTAAGATGTCAACATTTCTTCTTCATTTTTTCGAAATAATTACGTGAAACTTTTGTGAAAATTTGCTTCTGTGCATCGAAAAAGGAAACGCTTTCTGAGAAAAAAACAGGTCTCTTTTAATGAAAAAACAGGATTTTCACTTGACGAAGGCGGTAGATTGTGTTAAGATAACTTCCGGTTTCGAAGAAACCATTGCCGTAGACAGCCGGTACCCTCTTGGGTGTAAAGGACTCAGGTCCGCCTGCCGAGGTGCGGGAGCTTCAAGCGATTGTTATTGATGCCCTTGTGCCTGTGCGCAAGGGATTTCTTCATTTAGAACCGGTTAGGAGGTGCAATCGCATGAGCAAGAATCTGGAACTCAAGAAGCAAGTGGTGGCTGATATCGTTGAGAAGTTCAAGGCAGCTGAGTCCGTCGTGGTCTGTTCCTTTAACGGCCTGACCGTGGAGCAGGTGACCGAGCTGCGCAAGCAGTGCCGGGAGAACGACGTTCATTACTGCGTCCTGAAGAATCGTCTGGTAGCCCGCGCCCTGAAAGAGCTGAACATCGAAGGGATGGATGCGCTGCTGGAAGGCCCCAACGCTTTCATCTTCGGCACCAAGGACGTGACGTCCGCGCCCAAGATCATCGCTTCCTTTATTGACAAGAACAAGCTGACTTCTCTGGAAATCAAGGGCGGTCTGACTGGCACCGAATTTACGGATGTTGCCGGTATCAAGGCGCTGGCCGCGACGCCCAGCCGCGAGGAACTGCTTGGCACGATGGTGGGCTGCCTGGTCTCCCCTGTTTCCGCCCTGGTGGCTGTGCTGGACGAGATCGCCGAGAAGAAAGAGGCGGCCTGAAGCACTGCGCAGCATGATGGCTGCGTAACTGAACAAACATAATTTGGAGGAAATCAAAATGACGAATCAAGAAATCATTGAAGCGATTGAGTCTATGACCCTGCTTCAGGTTAAGGAACTGGTTGACGAAATGAAGGAAAAGTTCGGCGTGACCGGTGCGATCGCTGTCGCCGGCGGCGCTGCCGCTCCTGCCGCTGCCGCGGAAGAAGAGAAGACTGAGTTCGACGTCGTGCTGAAGGAAGCCGGCTCCGAGAAGATCAAGGTCATCAAGGTTGTGCGCGAGGTCGTGTCCGGCCTGGGCCTGAAGGAAGCCAAGGAAATCGTGGAGTCCGCCCCCAAGACCCTGAAGGAAGGCGTCTCCAAGGAAGAAGCCGAGAAGATCGCCGAGCAGTTCAAGGCTGTTGGCGCCACCGTGGAAATCAAGTAATCATATCTTTTTGGAAGGCGGGTCTGAGGATCCGCCTTCTTCTTTTTTTGGCAAATTATGCGGTGCTATTCCACTGGAAAAGCTCTTTTCAATTGAATCGTTCTGTGGTATGATATGGCTACTTTGTACAGGAAGGAGTCCGTTACCAGTGGCGAAGAAAAAGAATCCCAACAGCAATCCCAAATCCGGCGGTGTCGGCTTTCTTGTCACTGCGCTGATTCTTTCCTCGCTCAGCGGCTTTTCCTTCGGTGGAATCCTGCTTGGCGTTGCGGTTGGCCTGGGGATTGGGAAGATTACTTCCATCATGGGTTCCGGTCTGGATACGACGACACATAACCGGGAGGATGTAGCCCGCCGTCAGCAGGAGGAAGAGGCCGCGAAACAGCGCCAGCAGGCTGAGCTGCTTCGCCAGCGTGAGGCCGCCGAACGCAAGGCCAGGGAAGAAGCCGCCCGGATTCCGCTGACCGGGGATCCGACAGCTGACGCGGTCATCACCAAGGGGCAGGAAATGGTGGAAACCATTCGAAAGGAGAATGCCGCCATTCCTGATCCTACCCTTTCCGCCCAGATGGAGTCCGTCTGCGGGAAATGCGAACAGATCTTCCGTTCTGTTTCTGAAGCGCCTTCCAAAGCGACGCAGGTACGGAAGTTTATGAATTATTACCTTCCGACCACCCTGAAGATGCTGGCCAATTACCGGACCATGCAGAACCGGGGCGTTTCCGTGCAGGAAATGAGCGCCGCGCGGGAGACGACGGTCAGAGGAATGAACATGATCCTTACCGCCTGTCAGAAGCAGATCGATAACCTGCACAAGGAAAATCTGATGGACATTTCCACGGACATCGATGTGCTGGAACAGATGCTGAAGCGGGACGGATATACGGAAAGCGAACTGACCGGAATCAAGGATCCGATTCCTGTTTCAGAGCCAAGAACCGCCGCGGAAGCGCAGATGCGCGCCTCTGGTGTTCCCGTAATGGATTTCCCGCAGGCCGCGGATGAGCAGGATGTTTCCGGAAACGCTCAATACCGCTATCAGCATTGAATCATGATATAGATAAAAGGAGGAGATTCACTATGTCCGAACTCAATAACATTCCTGCCCCGCAGCTGTCTTTGAACACGCCCATGGATGAGCCGGAAGCCGCCGCTCCTGTGCAGAGCATCCAGCAGCAGGCCGCTCCTGTCACGCAGCAGACGACTCCGCCCGCCCTCGATGATTCCCAGCTGACTGACGCGGAGCGCAAAGCGGTGGATGATTTTATCGCCAAGGTTGATATTACCAATCCGGAGCATGTACTGCTTTTCGGCGCGGACGCGCAGAAGCGCATCGCTGATTTCTCAGAAAACGCGCTGAACACCGTCAAGACCCAGGAAACCGGAGAGGTCGGCGATATGCTGGTGAATCTGGTTGCTGAGCTCAAAGGCTTTGAGCGGGATACAGAGGAACCGAAAGGGCTGCGGAAGCTGTTCTCCAAGGGTGAGGATAAGGTAACCCGCATGAAGGCCCGGTACAGCGCCGTATCCGCCAATGTGGAAAACATTGCCGGATCACTGGAAAACTATCAGGCGCAGCTGCTGAAGGATGTATCCATGTTCGACAAGCTGTATGACCAGAACAGTGATTATTTCCATCAGCTGACGCTCTACATCATCGCCGGTGACAAAAAGCTGGCACAGGTTCGCAGCACGGAGCTGAAAGCGCTTCAGGAAAAGGCGCAGCAGAGCGGGGACGCCATGGACGCGCAGAAAGCCAGCGATCTGGCCGCGCAGTGCGACCGCTTTGAAAAGAAGCTCTATGATCTGAAGCTGACCCGGCAGGTTTCCATGCAGATGGCGCCGCAGATCCGTCTGCTGCAGAACAATGACAGCCTGCTTGTGGAGCGGATCCAGAGCACCCTTTCCAATACCCTGCCGCTTTGGAAGAGCCAGATGGTGCTGGCGCTGGGGCTTCAGCATTCCAAAGAAGCCCTGGCCGCGCAGACCGCAGTGACCGATATGACCAATGAACTGTTGAAGAAAAACGCGGAAGCGCTGAAGATCGGCACCATTGAGACAGCCCGTGAAGCGGAACGCGGCATCATCGACATAGAGACACTGATCCAGACCAATCAGTCCCTGATCGACACCATTGATGAAGTGCTGCAGATTCAAACCGATGGCCATCAGAAACGTCTGGAAGCGGAAAAACAGCTGTATGCGATGGAAGCTGAGCTAAAGAAAAAGCTTCTGGCCACTCATATGGGATAAGAGTTTTTTACAGCCCGGCAGATGCCTTGCCGGGCTGTTTTGAAAGGAGCGCGGACTGTTGCGGGTCATAGGCCTTACGGGCAGCATTGCCTGCGGAAAAAGCACCGTCAGCCAATGGCTGCGGGAACAGCCCGGATGCCGGATCCTTGATGGGGATCAGCTTTCCCGTCAGCTTACAGCGCCTTCCGGGGCAGCGATTCCTTTTATCCGGGAGGCTTTTGGCAGCGCTGTTTTTCTGCCGGATGGCACACTGAACCGCCGGCAGCTGGGCCATATCGTGTTTGAGAATTCCGAAGCCCGTAAAAAACTGGATACGCTGATGGCGCCGCTGCTTTGGGAAAAGACAGAGCAGGCACTTGCGGCCGCTCGTGAGGATGGTGTTTCCCTCTGTTTCCTGGATTATCCCCTGCTCTTTGAAAAGCGTTATGACCGCCTGTGTGACAGCGTCTGGTGTGTCTGGCTTCCACGTCCCCTGCAGCTGCAGAGGCTGATGGCACGCGATCATTTATCGGAGCAGGAAGCCCTCCAGCGTATGGACGCGGTCCTCTCCTCGGATGACAAAGCAGAGCGCAGCACGGTCATCATCGACAATTCCGGATCTGTTTCCTATACCCTGTCCCTGCTCCCTCCGCTGCTGGAGGCTGAGCGTCAGAAGGCGGAAACGACGCCATCGCGCCGCCGCCGCAGGACCGAAACCCGTTCCCGGAGAACGGATTCCGAGCCTTCTTCCGTCCCGCCGGCCGCGTCCCTTTCATCGGATGCCGATTTCCGGCACACGGTATCCTCACCTGCCCGATCCCCTGCCACGGAAGAAGCTCCCGCCTCCATGGATCGTCCGCCGCGAAGCCGCCGCGGCCCATCCACGCGGAAGATCCAATGGCATCTTCCCTCCTGGCTGCTCACATCGATGATTGTCTGTGTCAGTCTGCTGCTGCTGGGGTTCACGGCCCAGGCGCTGATGAGCGCCTATCTGACAAAACAGTCTGAAGCGCACCTTTCCGATGCGCAGGCTGTGCTGCGTCAGTACCCCCTGGAGTATCGTGACCTCATTACCGCTGGCGCGGAGGAGAACAATCTGCAGCCGGCCTTCGTCGCCGCGATCATCCGGAATGAAAGCTCCTTTCAGCCCCGCGCTGAATCAGGTGTTGGAGCCAGGGGCCTGATGCAGCTGATGCCGGAAACCGCGCAATGGATTGCCGATAAAACGAAAATGACCGGCTATGCCTTCGACCGGATGTATGATCCGGAGAGCAACATCCGGTTCGGCTGCTGGTATCTGAACTATCTTTCCAGACTTTTTCAGGGGGACCCGATTTGCGTAGCCTGCGCATATCACGCGGGCCAGGGGCAGGTGACCGCCTGGCTTTCCGATCCTTCCCTGAGCAGTGACGGCGTTAAGCTCAATCTGGACGCGATGGCTGACGGTCCGACCAAAACCTACGCCAGGAGGGTAATCAAAGCTTATGGGATTTATCAAACGCTGTATTTTAGTGGTTCTGACGTGTATGATGTGCTGCTGCCACGCTTTGGCCAGTAATGTTGAAAACAGTCTGGTGGTCGGCATTCAGTCCAGTAAGACGCTGACCATACGTCCTTTGCTTCCGATTGAGCGGGACATGATTTCCGTTTACGATCTGGTTTATGAAAGTCTGATCTATATTGATGATGATTTTATGCCGCAGGGTCAGCTGGCCCAAAGCTGGGACGTTTCCAGCAACGGAAAAATATGGACCTTCTACCTTCGTCCGGCGGTTACTTTCTCAGACGGCCAGCCTTTGACAGCCCGGGATGTCGTTGCTTCCGCCCAGTATATTCTGGATCGCGCGAACGATGAAAACACGATCGATTCCGGTTTTTACGCAAATCTGAAGTTCTTTATTTCCGGTATTTCCGCGAAGGATGATAGCACGGTGGAGGTCCGAACCCAGAAACGTCCCTGCTATGGGCTGCTCTATGCGATGACCTTCCCGATCGTTCCGGCTGATCAGGTGGATATGGATAATCCCGCGGGCACCGGTCCTTACCGCTTCAACACCTTTGTAGCCGGAGATTATGCCTGGCTGCAGGCAAACACCGGCTGGTGGAAAGCACAGCCGCAGGTGCAGGAAATCATGTTTTCCTTTCACGATACCCAGAAGGCAGTGATGGAGAGCTATGAATATGCCAGGGTGGACGCCGTCTTTTCCCGCTCCATCGCCGCCGCACAGTATAAATCCGGAATCTCGTCCCTTTCCATTTCCTATCGGACAAATCAGCTGGAATGCCTGCTGATGAACAATTCGGCCTCTGAGCTTACTCAGGAGGTTCGTGAAGCCATACGGCACGTGGTTGATGTTTCCAAAATAGCCTCCAATGTCTATTCTGGCATGGTGACGCCGACAAATCTTCCCTTCTACCCGGGCACCTGGACCTATAATGATTCTCTATCCTCCTATTTTACGCTGGATCAGGTTGAAGCGCGCCGTCTGCTTGCTGCCGCCGGCTGGGGAGACGCGGATGAGGACGGTGTGCTGGACCGGCTGAACAGCGAAGGGAAAATGGCCCGGCTGCATCTGCGTTTTTATGTATATGAAGAACCGGAAAACGATGTCCGGGTGGAGGCGGCGAATCGGATCGCGGAGATGCTGGCGGCCGGGGGCATCGATACCACCATCGATACCATGACCATGGCCAATCTGCAGGAAAAGCTGGCGGCCGGTTCATATGACCTTGCGCTGGTGGCCTTCTCCATGGATACCGTGCCTGATCCCGGGTTTATGCTGATGCGTGGAAACACAGGCAACTACACCCGCTACCGCAATGAAAAAATCACGGAAATGTTTGAGGATCTTCGAAAGCAGACGACCCAGGCTGGGTATCAGCAGGTGCTGTGGCAGATTCAGGCTCAGTTCGCGCATGATTGCCCGTTTCTCTGTCTCTACTGGCGTAAAGGCAATGTGCTGACCCACTACATGTACACCACCGCCCGTGATGTACGGGAGCTTGAACTGCTGCGGGGAATTGAGACCTTCCACCCCTGAACACAGAAAGGAAGCATGAATGAACTGGATTGAACTGATTGTACATACGACCACCGCCGGGGCGGACGCGGTTTCCCTGCTTCTGATGGACGCCGGATCCACCGGTACGATGACCGAGGACCGGGCGGATATTCCCGATCCTTCCAAACCGCACGGCATCTGGGAAATCATTGATCCCAAGCTGTTGGAAAGTATGCCGGAGGACGTGCTGGTTCACGCGTGGTTTGATCCCGCTGATCACTGGCCGGATCATCTTTCCCATTTGCAGGAGGCGCTGCGCTCCCTGAAGCTTCACAATCCCGCGTATGGCACCCTGCAGGTTGAGTTTCGCTCCATTCCGGATGAAAACTGGGGAGAGAACTGGAAAAGCTTTTATCACCCGCTTCGGGCCGGCAGTCACTTTATCATCAGGCCCTCTTGGGAGCCCTATTCTCCCCTTCCCGGAGATCTGGTGATCGAGATGGATCCCGGAATGGCTTTCGGCAGCGGATATCATGATACCACGGTACTTTGCCTGTCTCTGCTGGAAAAGCACCTTCGTCCCGGTGACAGGGTCATTGATGTGGGTACGGGCAGCGGTATTCTGGCTATCGGCGCATCCATGCTCGGGGCGTCTCAGGTGCTGGCCATCGATATTGATCCCGACGCCGTTCGTGTCGCGAAGCAGAATGTCGCGGTCAATCACGCGGCGAACATCCGAGTGATGGAGGGCAATCTTCTGGATCGGACATCGGAAACCTGTGATCTCTGCGTCGCAAACATCATCGCGGATATCATTCTTTCCTTCGCGTCGCCCCTGAAGAAACAGATTCTTCCCGGCGGTCTCTTTATCTGTTCCGGCATTATTCTCGAACGGCAGGAGGAGGTTCGCCAGGCGCTGTGCACAGCGGGATACGAAATCATCGATGCGGTAAACACAGCGGAGTGGGCCGCTTTCTGCGCGAGGAGGCCCTGATCATGCATCGCTTTTACGGAATTAGCCTTCCGGATGGACAGGCTCAGCTGACAGCGGAGGACGCACGTCACGCGCTGCGAGTGCTTCGGATGCAGCCCGGAGATGCCGCGGAAATTATTCTGGACGAATCACGGTACCTTGGAACCATCATCTCCACAGATATGGACTGCGTCCGTTTCTCTCTCAATGAAAAGCTTCCCTCCACCGAACCCTGCTTGCGAATCACCCTTTTTCAGGGCCTTCCAAAGGCGGATAAGATGGATTGGATAGTGCAGAAGGCCGTAGAAATCGGCGTTCACCGCGTCATCCCCGTGGAAATGAGCCGCTGCGTCACGCATATGGAACCCAAAGATCAGAAGAAGAAAAGAGAACGCTGGCAGAAAATCGCCCGGGAAGCGGGAAAACAGTCTGGCCGCTGCGTCATCCCGGAAGTCACCCTCCCCGTTTCGCTTTCCCGGATGCTCTCCCTGGCTTCTGAGCTGGATGCCTGTATTGTACCCTGGGAAGAAGCCCGTTCGCTCAGCCTCAAGGCTTTCGTGACTTCAAATCCCCGGATTTCCTCCATCGGAATCCTGATCGGTCCGGAAGGCGGAATTGATGAAAAGGAGATTCAGCTGATTCAGAGCGTCTTTCATCCCCTGACCCTTGGGCCCCGTATTCTGCGAACGGAAACCGCCGGGCTGGTCTCGGCGGCTGTGCTGATGGCCCTGTATGGAGAAATGGAGTAAAAGCGGATGACCATCGCATACCATACCCTGGGATGCAAAGTAAACCAGTACGATACCCAGGCCATGCGCGAACTGCTGGAAGCTGCCGGTTATGAAACCGTCTCCTTCCAGGAGACCGCGGATATTTACTTAATCAATACCTGTACAGTCACTGGCACAGGGGATCGAAAATCCCTTCAGCTGGCCCGGCGGGTCAAGCGGGAGCATCCGGAAAGCCTGTTGATCCTCTGTGGCTGTTTAGCGCAGAAACAGGGCGAAGCCCTGCTGGCCGAAGCGCAGGCGGATCTGGTCCTTGGCAATCAGGAACGAAACCGGATCGTCACGCTGCTGGAACGGCTCCTGCGGGATGGACAGCCCTTCAGCGCGGTTTCGCAGCTTACCTCAGGCATGCCGTTTGAACCGCTTCGCATTACCTCGATGACGGATCATACCAGAGCTACGGTCAAAATTCAGGAAGGCTGTGATAATCACTGCACATACTGTATTATCCCCTCGGTTCGCGGCCCGATCCGCTCCCGCGGGCCGGAAGATATCCGGCATGAAGTACTTCAGCTGTGCGACGCGGGCTATTCGGAGGTAGTCCTTACCGGCATTCATCTGGCCTCCTATGGCCGGGAGGATCCTTCCGGCCGGCGGACGCTGCTGGACGCAATTCATGCCGTCCACAGCGTGGCCGGCATTCAGCGGATCCGCCTGGGCTCTCTGGAGCCGGTGGTCGCCACGCCCGCCTTTTGTCAGGCCCTGAGGGAAATGCCCAAGGTCTGTCCCCAGTTTCACCTGGCTCTTCAGTCGGGGAGCGACACCGTGCTGGCGCGCATGCGGCGCCGCTACAATACGGCGCAGTATATGGCTGCGGCGGAAAGGCTGCGTGATGTTTATCCCCATGCTGCCTTTACGACGGATGTTCTCACAGGCTTTCCCGGTGAAACCGAGGAAGAATACGCAGAAACGAAAGCGTTTATCCGCCGGATGGGATATGCCCGCATTCACGTCTTCCCCTTCTCTCCACGGGAAGGAACGCCTGCCGCGAAAATGCCCGGCCAGCTTTCGTCCGCGGAGAAGGAAGCGCGGGCCAGAGAACTGATCGCGCTGGGTGAGAAGCTTTCCAGAGCCTATCAGCAGACCTGGATCGGTGAAGCATCCTCTGTACTTCCGGAGGAAGCAATTCAGGGATGCTGGGAAGGATATACACCGGAATACATTCGTGTAACCCTGCCTCCGCAGGCTGTCTGCCAGCCAGGACAGCCGATTCCTGTCAGACTCACCGGCTTGACCCCTCGTGGGATGTCGGCCGAGATCATATCACAGAAAGAAGGATAAACCCATGAAAGACTGTCTTTTCTGCAAAATCATCGCGGGAGAAATTCCCTCCACCAAGGTCTATGAAGACGAATATGTATACGCCTTTCGGGATATTCAGCCCCAGGCGCCGATCCATATTCTTGTTATTCCGAAAAAACACCTCGCGTCCTTGAACGCCGTTTCGGACGCAAGTGACACGGAGCTGGCCGCCTGTCTCCGAGCTGTATCCAGAATCGCTGCCCAGGAAAAGCTTGAAAACGGCTATCGGGTCATCTCCAATTGTGGTCCGGACGCCTGTCAATCGGTGCAGCATCTTCATTTTCATATTCTGGGTGGCCGTCAGCTGTCGGAGCAAATGGCCTGAAATCAACACATATGCCGCTTCTCACCATTTCCCTTTTCTCTGATGATCTCCTGAAACCGCTCGCCGGAAGCGTTCCATGGCTTTGTTTGCAGTGCTGTACGGTCTCTCTTTCCCCGGCGCATACGATGAATTTTGAAAAAAACATTGACGCGGCACCCGAATTAGAATATAATAGCGATACAGTTTTGCCGGATTCCGGTCCGGCAAAGCCAGAAAGTCGCTTCGTTGAGCGAGAGGAGGGATAAAAGTGTCTGAGGTTCGAATCCGTGAAAATGAGTCCCTGGAAAGTGCGCTCAAACGGTTTAAGCGGCAGTGTGCCCGCAGCGGCGTTCTCCAGGAGGTTCGTAAGCGCGAGCATTACGAGAAGCCCAGCGTGAAACGCAAGAAGAAGGCTGAAGCTGCCCGGAAGCGCAAATGGTGATCCTTTCCCTCCTCTTCTGAGGAGGGTTCTTTTTTGTTGTTCACGCCTATCCATTTCCTGCGAAAGACTCCCCTTGAAAACAGGCCTTGTTTATGCTATAATTTATAAAGATTTTGATGAAAGAGGCAGTGATGGTTTATTCCTTTCAACTATGGAGGCATCCCAACATTCATTACAGGGAAGCGATACTGCGGCTCAGCGTTTGTGAGCTGTTTGCTATGCTTCGCAGCCTTTCAATCACAGCTGAGATTCAGGCAGAAACGCTTGGCTCCGCTTCTTTCCTCACCTTCGAATGCAGGCCGCTTGCTCCGGAGGAACTGGCCTGGCTCAGAGGGCATTCCTGTGTCGTTTTCATGGCGGAAAAGCGGGGCAGTATGCTGTTTCCGCTGGCGGTTGATCCCCCTGACGCTATTTTTACGGCCTTGCCGGAAGTGCTGAAATATAAGGGGAAAACAAACGCAACGTTCACCCAAATGATGCTGAATACCGCTGTAAGCCTCACGCCCTTTGCGCGTCAGGCTTCGCTGACCCTGCTGGATCCGCTCTGCGGTCGTGGCACAGGGCTTTTCTGTGGCCTTCTGGCCGGTATGAACGCAGTGGGGCTTGATCTGGATGGACGGGATCTGAAGGAAGCCGCCGATTATTTCAGTCGTTTTCTTCGCCTTCACCGAGTGAAGCATGTTCTGGATCAGCGCAGTGAAACCGTTCGGTCCCGGCCTGTCCCTGTCAGGTTTTTTCGCTTCGCGCTGTCCAAAGAGCAGTTCCGGACAGGGGAAACCCGATCGCTTGCCCTTTACGAAGGAGATACTTCGCTGGCCGGTTCCCTGATGCGAAAGCATCCCGCGCACGTTCTTGTCGCGGATTTGCCTTATGGCGTACAGCACGCGCCGCAGGCAGGGCAAAAGCCTGAGTCCTTTGAGTGCCTGCTCTCTCGCGCGCTCCCCGCCTGGCGGGAGGCGCTTCTCCCTTGCGGCGCGCTGGCGCTGAGCTTTAACTCCCTTACGCTGAAAACGGCCGCTGTGTACGATCTGCTCAGGCAGGCCGGTTTCCTGCCGGTAACGTCCCCCGCTTTTTCCAACCTGGCCCATTCTGTGGAACAGGCTGTGATCAGGGATCTGGTGTTTGCAACCGTTCCCCGTATTACTCAAGTTTGAGGAGGAGAACCCATGACCTTATCTGAACTGCAGTCCATGACGGTGATTCAGCTTCGTAAAGCCGCCCGGGATAACCATATTGTTCTTGGGGCCGGAATTGATAAAACCGGCATGATCGAAAAGATTGCCGCCGCCATGGGCATTAAGATGGAGCCTGTTCAGCAGTCCTTCCTGGATGCGGCTGCGGAGGCAGCGATTCCCGCGGAAAGTATTCCCGAAGCGGACCTCCCCTCCGCGCTGGAGGCGGCACCAAAGCAGTCTGACAACATGACGGAAACCCAGCCTGAGGAAAAACAGGGTTTCTCTGCACAGTCAGATTCCGCCACGCCAGTTCGGGAGGCTCCCTCAGAGCCGCGTTTTCAGGCAGCCTGGCACAGTCCTGATTCACCGCATCAGGCTTCCCACACCTGGAATTCATCCGGCAGCAGTCGCCCCGCCTGGCAGAACACTTCTCCTTCAGGACGTCCGCTTGGCGGAGAATCCCGTCCTGCACCCTTACGGACGCATTCCTTTGGTCCGCGCTTCGGCCCGGCCGCGTCTGCCACCCAGGTCTCCGAGCGTGAACCGGCTGCCGCGCCAACACCGGAAGCGGCACCCCGGCCAGCAGCTTCTCCCCTGCCGAATCGTCGGGTAGGATTTCCAGGCAGCGGATCCTTCGGTCCACGGGCTGCCACCCCATCCACGGCCCCTGCTGCAGAGCCTGCCGCTTCAGCTTCAATTGCTGCTCCGCCAGCGCTGCAGGAAAGCAATCCTTCTTTTACGGATGGCGCTTCCAGCGCGCCTACCCTGGAGGAGCTTCTCGCGGCTGGTGATTTTGAGGAAGCCAGCGGGATCCTGGAGCTGCATCCGGATGGATACGGATTTCTGCGCTCTACCCATTTTCTCCCCTCCTCCAGGGATATTTATGTATCCATGGCACAGATCCGCCGCTTTTCCCTGCGTACGGGCGATCTGATACAGGGGAAAATTCGTCCGCAGCGGGAAGGCGATAAATACGCTGCCCTGTTGTATATTGATACGGTTAACGGTTTGCCGGAAGATGAAGCAAGCGCTCGTCCTTTCTTTGATGAGCTGACGCCGGTATATCCCACCCGGAAAATCTCCCTGGAAACCGCGGAGGGGCTTCCTTCACTTCGAATGATCGACCTGATTGCGCCACTCGGCTTTGGTCAGCGCGCGCTGCTGCTCTGTCCACCGGAAACCGGCAAGCGGGAGCTGTTGCGGGATTACGCGCGCGTTATTACCGGTAATTATCCGGACGCAACCGTGCTTACGCTGCTCATTGATATGACCCCGGAGGATGTCACCGCTTTCCGGGAATCTGTCCCCTGCCCTGTCCTGGCCTCCACCTTTGACCAGGCACCGGAAACACACCTTCGTCTGGCGGAGATGGTTATGGAGCGGGCCATGCGCCTGGTGGAGCAGAAAAAGGATGTGGTGATCCTCGCTGACAGCCTGACCAGGCTCGCAAAGATCTACACCACCGCGGCGGTTCAGCAGGGGCGGAGTGTGCCCGGCATGGTCAATCCCGCTTCCCTTCTGCGGGCGAAACGGCTCTTTGGCGCGGCCCGCTCTGTGAAGGAAGGCGGTTCACTGACCGTTATCGCAGCTATGGATATCGCTACAGGAAACAAGGTCGACGATTCCATTGTCGAGGAGTTTAAAGGGACTGCGAATATGGAGCTTGTCCTTGATCAGGCCGTCGCGAGATCAGGGATTACGCCAGCGGTAAACCTGCAGCGCAGCTTCACCAAGAATACCGACATTCTTCTGAATGATCAGCAGAAGGAAGGGCTTTCCCTGATGCGCCAGATGCTGGGTTCCACAACCTCCACTGTGGCCATTCCGCAATTGCTGTCCATGATGGAAAAAGCGCCTACCAACGCGGATTTGCTGATGAAAATGAAAGGCTGGTATGCCTTAATGAGTCAGGCAAAGCCCTGATCTTCTGAAAACATCTTTCCCGGCACAGCGCCCTCTTTCTCAAAGCGGCGCTGTGCTTTTTTCTTCCATACATTGGCGGAAGATTCGGCATCCCTGCACAGGAAATCAGTCAGGCTGCTTGCTTGCTTTTTTCTTTGAATCCATTATAATATTGTCAAGTTCCTGAAGGGGGGCGTTGTTTTTTTGCTTTTTCTGTGCCTGTATACCGCGTGGATCCTTTTGAACGGCCGGATCACGGCGGAAATCCTGCTGATGGGTCTTCCTGTTTCCACAATCGCTTACCTGCTTTCACTTCATGTCTTTCACGATTCCCCGCGAAAGGACTTTGCCCGTTTTCGCAACCTTCCCCTTTTATTGAGGTACAGCCTGTTTCTTTGGAAGGAAGTCATGCGCTCCGCGTTACATGTGGTGCGTGTGATCTGGAAACCTGGGCTGCCCTCATCTGCCATCTCCGCTTTTCAGCCTGAACTGCGGAACAGATGGCAGCGCATGCTTCTGGCAAATTCAATCACGCTTACTCCCGGGACCATTACAGTGGAAACGGATCAGAATCAGTTTCTGGTTCACTGTCTCGAAGCGGATGCCGCTTCCGGTCTGAATGACAGTCAGATGCTTCAACACATTCAGGGAAAGGAGAAGGGCCGTCCGTGATTTCTTTTTACTCCTCTTTGCTTTGGGTTTCCCTCATCCTGCTGAGCCTTTTCTTTTTCTGCTGTATTTTTTTTACAATCAGAGGGCCGCATACAGCGGACCGTTTGGCCGCCATCAACATGCTGACGACCCTTGTGACCATTTCAGTCTGTATCCTCTCCTTTCTGTTCTCGGAGGATTATCTGATCGATGTCGCGCTTGTGTTCTCCCTGGCCGGATGTCTGGCCGTGGTTGTGCTGACCAGGGTTTATCTGTCCAGAATTCACACCCAGGAAAGGAACGCCTCCCATGTGGAATGAAATTCGGTTCGGGCTGGCTGCCGCGCTGATGCTCTGCGCATTGTTTGTTTTCTTATCCGGCATGGTCGGCTTTTTTCGTTTCCGGAACACCCTTCAGCGAATGCACGCTGCTGCCGTCAATGATACGCTTGGATTGTTTCTGGCCATCGTTTCGCTGATCCTGGCCCGGGGATTCTCTTTCGCTGCGGTGAAGTACATGCTGGTGGTTCTTTTCCTCTGGACGGCTTCACCCATATCCACGCATCTGATTGCGCAGCTGGAAACGCGCGCGCATAAAAATGAAAAGGAGAAATCCTGATGGATTTATTTCTGACCCTTCTGCTGGTGCTCATCATTTTCAACGCGGTGATGGTGGTATGCACGAAGAACCTGCTGGCTGCCTGCATCATTTTTATGGCGCAGAGTCTGATCATGGTGCTGATCTGGACCCTGCTGCAGGCGCCCGACCTGGCCATCACGGAGGCCGCGGTCGGGACAGGGGTTTCTTCCCTGCTCTTTTTTCTGGCGTTGAAAAAAATACACGCAATCCGTCCGCGGAAGAAAGCTGCGCCCCAGGAATACGAGTAATCCGGCTTTACGTCCGCCCGTTCATGAAGCATCCTGATGCTTCTGTTCCCCTATTTTCAATGAGAGGAGGGTATGCTGTCATGCGTATTGGTCATACTGATCTGGATCAGGATTTGATTGCCTCTCTTCAGGAGCCCTCACCCGCTCCTTCTCCATTGTCCGAAGCGCATCTCCTGGAGCACGCGAAGGCCATACGGGAGGAGGAAGCTGCTTTTTCCAGCCAGGAAACGAAAGCACATCAGGTATCCCTTCACATTTATCGAATTCTTTCCGTATGCGCAGCACTCCTGATCATCCTTTTGATGCTCTGGGGTGTAATGGATCTCCCTGTTTTCGGGAAGGAAAAAGATCCCCTTACGCAGGTAGTATCCGCACGATATCTGTCCGCTGGCCTTCAGGAAGGCGGCGCCACCAACCTTGTCGCAAACATGATCCTGGATTACCGGGCTTTTGATACCCTGGGTGAAAGCAACGTTCTCTTTGCTTCGGCCTGCGCGGTACTCCTGCTCCTGCGCAAAAGTCAGAATCAGGCCATCCGTCCGTCCTCCGCGGTGGATTCGGATTCTTTTGTCCGGGATCCCATCCTGCAGTTCGGAGCGCGTATCCTTTTCCCGCTGCTCCTGCTCTATGGCCTGTATATTGTTTTCAATGGACATCTGGGGCCAGGCGGAGGCTTTTCAGGCGGCGCGGTCATGGGCAGCGCGCTGATCCTGTACAGATGCGCTTACGGCGCTGAGGAAACCGCCCCCTTTTTTTCATCGCGCACGTTTCAGGCTGTTACCTGCAGCGCGCTTTGCTTTTACGCGCTCTCCAAGGCTTATTCCTTTTTTACCGGCGCAAACGGGCTTCCCTCCTTCATTTCCACCGGCACGCCGGGCAGTATCCTGTCCGCGGGACTGATCCTTCCGTTGAATATCGCGGTCGGGCTTATCGTCTGCAGCACCATGTATGCATTCTTCTGCCTGTTTGAGAAAGGAGAGTTTTGATCATGGATCTGCATTTGCTGCTGGAAAACCGTCTGGCTGCGGCCGCGATTATTCTGTTTGGCATCGGGCTGACGACCCTTCTGCTGAACCGGAATCTGATTAAGAAAATCATCGGTTTTTCTTTTATGGATTCCGCGATTTTTCTCTTCCTGACTTCTGAAGGATATATCGGAGGCCGTACCGCTCCGATTCAGCTGCCGGATGGTTCCATGCCCGCTTCCGCGTTTGTGGATCCGATTCCCGCGGGTCTTGTTCTGACAGGAATCGTGGTCTCCGTTTCCGTGACAGCGCTGATGCTCTCTTTGACCGTCCGGCTCTATCAGCGTTATCACACGCTGGATCTGGACGAAATCGCCCAGCTTGTCCGAAAGGAGGGAGAAAAGTGATCTGGTGGCAGAATCTCCCCTTTTTTTCGATCATCGGCAGCCTTCTTTCCGCCTCCATCGCGTTCATTCTGCCGCGCAAACGCGCACGGCATTTTACACTGCTGATACTGGGGCTGGATGTCTTGAGCGGTCTCCTGCTTCTCCACCGGATCATTCTGTTGAATGCCGGGCCCTTTGTCTTCCAGATGGGACATTTTCCCATGCCATGGGGAAATGTGATCCGCTGCGGCGTGCTGGAAGCGTTTCTGGCCTCTTTTTTCCCCGCTGTCATGCTCTGCGCGGTTGCGGCCGGGCAGCCTTCCCTGGAGGAGCTTTCGGAGAAAAACAGGGAAAGCCTTTCCTGTGCCATTGTGCTACTGCTGATCACCGCGCTGCTCGCGCAGATCTATTCCAATGATCTGTTCACCTGCTATGTTTTTCTGGAGATCATGACGCTGACCGCGTGCGCGCTGATTGTTCTGCGGGATTCCGGCCGCGCGCTCATGGCGGGAATGCGCTACATGGTACTGAATCTGGTCGGTTCCGGCCTTTTCCTTCTGGGAATTGTCCTGCTTTACAGCCTGACAGGCCACCTGCTGATGGAGCCGCTGCACAGCTCCATCCAGGCTCTTTCCCAGGCTGGAACCCATCATCGCTCGCTGACCATTATCCTGGCACTTATGACGGTCGGTCTCTGCGTCAAAAGCGCGCTGTTCCCCTTTCATTCCTGGGTGCCGGACGCGTACTCCTCCGCGCTTCCCTCCTCCAACGCCATTCTGTCCTCGCTGGTCTCGAAAGGATATATTCTGCTGCTCCTGAAAATCTATGTCCGCGTCTTTGGCTGGGATCTGGTTCTGGCTTCCAGGGTCGACCATCTGCTCCTGCTTTTTTCCCTTTCGGGGCTGGTGGTGGGCTCCCTCGAAGCGCTGAGGACCACCCATTTTCTCCGGATGATCGCCTGGTCTTCCGTCGCCCAGATCGGTTATATCTATCTGGGACTGGCGCTCGGCGCGGGACTCGGGTACCGTGCAGCCTTATTCCATCTTTGCGTCCACGCGGCGGCCAAGAGTCTTCTCTTCCTTTCCGCTGATATGCTGCAACGTGTCTCCGAAAACAGAGACCGGATTCAGTGCCTGCGCGGCGCGGCGCGGCGCAGCCCTGTTTTCGGCCTTTGCTGGACCATTGCCGCTTTTTCCATGGTTGGCCTGCCCTTTACCGGCGGGCTTATCTCCAAACTGCTTCTTGGTGAAGCGGCGCTGTCCCATTCCCGGATTGTCGCCATCATCTCCCTTCTGGCCTTGGCACTGAGTTCATTCCTGCATATTCTTTATTTTCTGCGTACGGTGATTCTGCTGTGGTCCCCGGATCCAGAAACCACCGGACCTGTCCCTTCAGTCCGTGTCGGCGGCACGCCCCTGCTGGCCTGCTGTACGCTGGCTGTCGCGTCCATCGCGCTGTTTTTCCTCGCTGATCCGCTGCTCCAGCTTTTCTCACTGGGGCTGTCCCAATTTTAACGGAGGTGTCCGGCTTTGATGTTTGGTCCGTTTTTTCTCCTGATTCCACTGCTGCTTTCCCTGTCGGGCGGTCTTGCCGTCGGATTGATCCCGGCCCTCCATGCAAGGAAGATCAGCCGAATCTGGACCGGTGTTTTTGTAACGCTGACTTCGGTCTGCATGCTTTTTGCCGCCTGGAAAATGGCCGGCACAGAGCTTCTGCTGTGGCAGATGACCCCTTCCCTCCCCATCTTCCTGAAGCTGGATGAGCTGAGCCGGTTTTTCCTTGGCCTTGTCGCAGTCACATGGGTGCTCACGGCCTTTTACGCTTTTGCGTATATGGGACATGAGCAGGAGGAGCCGCGGTTTTATGCCTTTTTTCTCATTACCCAGGGCGTGCTTTCCTGCCTTACCATGGCAGGAAGTTTGGTCACCTTTTATCTTTTCTATGAGGCCATGACCCTGGTCACCGTTCCCCTGGTGCTTCATACCCGGACCAGGGAAGCCATTGCCGCGGCCATCAAGTATCTGGTCTACTCTGTCTTTGGCGCTTCGGTGGCGCTGTTGGGCATTTTTTACCTCAGCCATGCCTGTGAAACCCTGTCTTTTCTGCCAGGCGGCAGTCTGCGGGCTGAATGGCTGTCCGGCCGCGCGGATACGCTCCGCTGGATTGCTTTCGGGATGATCCTCGGGTTTGGGACCAAAGCGGGCATGTTTCCTTTGCATGGCTGGCTTCCAACCGCGCACCCTGTCGCGCCTACCCCGGCTTCAGCTGTTCTTTCCGGCGTCATTACCAAGATGGGCGTACTGGGCGTCATCCGTGTTGTTTATTATTGCATTGGTGTGGAGCCGCTTCAGGGCACATGGGTACAGACCGCGTGGATGATTCTCGCGCTCATCACGGTGTTTATGGGGTCCATGCTGGCACTGAAGGAGAATGTGTTCAAAAAGCGGCTGGCCTATTCCTCCGTTTCCCAGGTGAGCTATATTCTCTTCGCCCTCTCCACAATGGACAAAACCGGTTTCCAGGGTGCGCTGCTGCATGTCCTGTTTCATTCCGCGATCAAAATCACGCTCTTCATGACCGCCGGCGCCGTCATCTGCCTCACGGGGCTGACTCAGGTTTCCGATCTGAGAGGAATCGGTAAACGGATGCCCCTGCTGATGTGCCTGTTTACGGTGGTTTCACTGGGACTGATTGGCATTCCGCCAACCGGTGGCTTTGTATCCAAATGGTATATTGCCACAGGAGCCATGAATCTCCCGAATGCGTTTGCTTTCATCGGGCCTGCCGTGCTGCTTGTTTCAGCGATTCTGACGGCCGCTTACCTTCTGACCATCACGATTCAGGGCTTTTTCCCCGGCCGGGACACCACGGAAGCTTCGCTTTCCCCGATCACCGTTCCGAAACGGATGGTTGTACCCATGCTGCTGCTGTCCTTTCTCGTCCTGGCCGGCGGCATGTTTCCGGATCGTTTGCTGATCTTCTTCCAGCGGATTGCGGAAACCATTCTGTGACAATGGATGGAGGGCGTCTTCGCATGTATATCCTTTTTCCTCCTTTGCTTGCACTGGGCTGCGGGGCTTTGCTCACGCTCTGGAAGCATCCTAAACCACGAAATACCTTTACCCTGCTCCTGTGCCTGGCCACCTCCTGTCTGCTGGCCCTGTGCTGTTTTCAGATGGAAGGGAGAGCCGTCACCCTGCTGACCATTACCCCCCTTTTCTCTATCTCCTTCCGGATTGACGCGGTCAATCGTGTTTTTCTGCTGCTGATTGCTTTTCTGTGGCCGTTAGCCTGTCTTTATGCCTTCGAGTATATGGAAGCAGAGCCTCATCCCCGCCGCTTTTTCATGCTGTACCTGCTGGCTTATGGATGTACGCAGCTGCTGGCCATGTCCGCCAATCTGTTTACGCTTTACCTTTTTTATGAAACGCTGACCCTGGTTACGCTGCCGTTGGTTACGCATCATGAAGATTCTGACAGTCTTCAGGCCGGGATGACTTATCTGAAATATACCATGGGCGGAGCCGCGCTCGGCTTGATCGGGCTCATTGTGCTTGCATGCAACGGCGGATCGGGTTCCTTTCTCCCGGGCGGAGTGGTCGGGAATTCCACATCGATGGAAAATACGGACCTGCTTCGTACAGCTTTCGTCCTTTCCTTTATCGGCTTTGGCGCGAAGGCGGCGCTTTATCCACTGTCCCGCTGGCTTCCACGGGCTTCGGTCGCACCAACGCCGGTTACCGCGCTGCTGCATGCAGTCGCTGTGGTAAACGCCGGTGCTTTTGCCTGCATTCGACTGGTTTATGACTGCTTTGGCGTTTCTCTGCTGCGCGGCAGCTGGGCCCAGATCATCGTGGTTCTGCTGAGCGCTTTTACCATTTTCTTCGGGGCCGTTTACGCCGTAAGGGAAAGGCACCTGAAGCGGCGGCTCGCCTGGAGTACCGTCTACAACCTTTCCTACATGCTCTTTTCTGCCGCCATGATGACCCAGGCTGGCCTTAAAGGGGCGCTGACGCACCTGTTGTTTCACGGGATGATTAAAATCATGCTCTTTGACTGCGCGGGTATTTTTCAGCAGAAAGCCCAGGCGGAATATGTTCCGGAGCTTCGAGGCATTTTTCACGCAATGCCATGGACCGTTGTTTTGTATACTATAGCCGGGGTCGCGCTGACCGGTATCCCCCCTTTCGTCGGCTTTCTTTCTAAATGGAACATCTTAACCGCTGCGATGGAAAACGCGGCCTGGTATACATGGATCGGCGCCTGCGCGGTTATCCTCTCCTCCGTTCTGGCCTGTGTCTATCT
Source organism: Clostridia bacterium (assembly GCA_017469265.1). Classification (GTDB taxonomy): domain Bacteria; phylum Bacillota; class Clostridia; order Christensenellales; family Aristaeellaceae; genus Aristaeella. The sequence continues at coordinate 16,974 of JAFUGS010000008.1, read as the reverse complement.
CTTGGAGCCGGCAATTCAGATGATTTTTCTGCCCGGACAGAATCCTCGCTGGAAGGATCCTTCCTGGCGGATGCTTATGCCTCTTGGGTTGCTCGCTGTCAGCATTGTTCTTTTGGGCATCTGGCCTGATCCCGTCTGGCAGCTTCTCTCATCTGCCACCGCTCTTTTTTGAAACGGGAAGGAGGTGCGCTGTTCTTGCCTTTTTCGTTTTCCTTATGCGGTTATCCCCTTACCTTTCAGCTGGATGGATTCCATGGAATCTATTCGCTGATCGCCGTATGGATGTGGTTTAACTCCCTGCTTTTTTCTCCCCGTTACTTTCGGGGGCATCATCATCAGGGAAGATACTATTTCTTTACCATCCTGACCTTTCTGGCCACCGTTGGCGTGTTTTTGTCACGGGATCTGTTTACAGCCTTTCTTTTCTTTGAGGTCATGTCTTTTGCCAGTTATCCCTGGGTCGCGCAGGAGGAAACCCCGGCCTCTCTTCGGGCTGCGCAGACCTATCTGGCTGTAGCGGTTTTCGGCGGAATGGTCACGCTGATGGGCCTGTTCTGGCTTTTTCATCTTAGCGGATCCCTGTCCTTTTCCGGGCTGCAGGCCTTCGCGGAGTCGCTTTCAGATCGCTCTGTCCTCTATGGACCTGCGGCGCTGACCTTTGTGGGCTTTGCCGCGAAAGCGGGCGTTTTTCCGCTGCACATCTGGCTTCCAAAGGCGCACCCGGTTGCGCCGGCCCCAGCTTCCGCCCTGCTGTCCGGTATTCTGACAAAATCAGGCGTCTATGGAATGATCGCTGTTTCCTGCAGCCTGCTGTTCGGTGATGCCCTGTGGGGTAACATCCTGCTGCTGCTCGCCGGAATCACCATGCTGCTTGGGGCGCTGATGGCTGTTTTTTCCACGGATCTGAAGCACACCCTGGCCTGCTCATCCATGTCCCAGATTGGCTTTATTCTTACCGGTCTGGCCTTTACGGTTCTTCTGGGGAATGAGAACGCCCTCGCCGCCCGCGGAACCATGCTGCATATGGTCAATCACAGCCTCATCAAGCTTGATTTATTCCTCTGCGCTGGAGCGGTTTTTATGAATACCCATACGCTGAATTTGACCGCGCTTCGGGGATTTGGCCGGAAAAAGCCCTTGCTTCACCTCTGTTTTCTGTCCGGTTATCTGGGGATTATCGGCATGCCTCTGGGCAACGGCTTTCTCTCCAAGTCCCTGATTCATGAGGCCATCCTGGAGTACGCAGCTGAGGCGGGAACCCTCGGAACGTTTTATCTGCTTTATGAGAAGCTGTTTCTTTTCTCCGGTGGTCTGACCGCTGCGTATATGACCAAGCTTTACTTATGCCTGTTCTGGTTCCGAAACCGCGACGAAAAACGGCAGCTCCAGTGGGACGCGCAGGAAAAATATCTTTCCCCTGCCTCCGGTCTGGCACTTTCGCTGTCAGCCCTTCCCCCAGTTCTTTTGGGACTCCTGCCGAACGTTACGGCGCGGCCGCTGACAGAGGCGGCCATGCCGTTCCTGCGAGGCGGCCCCCTGGAGGAGGCTGTTTCCTGGTTTTCCATCCCCAACCTGCAGGGAGCTGGCGTTTCACTGGCTTTAGGAGCCATTGTCTGCTGGATGATTCATCATTTTCTTGTGAAGGACGGCACCTATCTGAACCGCTGGCCCCGCTGGCTGGATCTGGAAGAGGTCTGCTATCGGCCGCTTGCTGCACGCTGGCTTCCAGCGATAGGTATCCTGTTTGCCCGCGCGTGTGACCGGGTTCTGGAGAATCCGCTGGTGCGGGTCTGGATTCCCGCCTGCGCAGTCAGGATTACCCGCGGTTTGGAAAAGATGACGGATCATCTGGTGCTGATGCTTCGCCGCACGCTGTTCCGTCCCCTGAAGATCAAGGATTATACGCTGTCCCTGCATGAAAAGGCGGATCTTGCGCTGGGGGAAAGCTGGAACCGTGTTTCTCCGAAAAAAGACCACGTCGCGCTGCTGGTTTCCGCCAGAGAGGAGGCCGCTAAAGCAAACCGGTATCTGACCCGGTCCGTTTCCTTCGGCCTGCTGATGCTTGTACTGGGGCTCTGTGTCGTGATGGTGTATCTGCTCTTCGGGGCAGGTTAAGCGTGTATTCCTGTAAAATAAAATGGTTAAACACGCAAGAGACCCTTTCCATAACCGGAAAGGGTCTCTTGCGTATGGATCAGGTCACTGCGACTGCGCGGCCTTTTTTCTGTTTTCCCGTGAAATCAGCACGCGGTCCAGAATCACCGTAAATACGCCAACGATCAGGAACATATAATAAGTAAAGAAACGCCAGACCAGCAGGGCCAGTCCGATCCGGTCTCCCGGAATGATCCCCTGGTAGTACAGCAGGAAACCTCCCTCCTGCGCCCCACTGGCACCGGGCAGCGGGGTATAGCAGGCGCTGATGTAGAGCATAAAGCTGATCGTAATCAGCTGGTACCAGGGCGTCCCCGTAAATCCAAACGCGTGATAGACAAAGTAGATAGAACCGATCAGCCCCATAATGCTGACAGCGCTGCACAGCAGCTGTATCAGCATCCGGCTTGGTTCTTTGATCAGATTCATCAGCGCAGTATGATAGGTATCCAGCACATCCGTTGTCGTCGCGATGGCCGGATCGGGGTTTTTGACAAGATGAAGCCTGGCCCCCAGATGAATCAAGCCGATCGCGATCTTCTGGATAAAGGAACGATGATATGCCGCGAGCATTCCCAGCGGAACGCCGGCAAAATTAATGATCCATCCCAGTCTGCAAAGCCAGATGGCGTCCCCCAGCTGCTGGTGCACGAATTCCCGGTTCATGAGCCAGAACAGCAGGCTCAGTACGCTGACGGCAAATTGGTTGCAGAGAAATCGCATGGTCGCCATCATGGTGCCATATCCCACCGGAATGCCCGCTTTTCGAAGGCTGTTCACCTGCATGGGCTGTCCGCCGGCGCTGGATGGTGTAATATTACTGTAATAGAAACCGATCAGCGCAGCGTTAACCGTACGCCCCAGGCTGATGGAAAAACCTTCGCGCCGCAGGTAAACCCATCCGCTGAACGCGTCAAAAAACATGTAAACAAACCAGCACCCCAAAATGCCCAGAACCCATATGGGATCCAGGCTTTCCAGCGCCGCCCAGGCGTTTTCGAGCTCACTGTTGCTGAATGCGATAACAATCACCAGCACGATACTGGCAATCACAAGGCATGTGCTCAGCAGTTTTTTCCCATTTACCTTCATGCTGGCTCTCTTTCGTGTGGACTGTGTTTGCTTCGTTGGTATTGAACGAAGGTGATACGCCTTATCCCCTTCTTCTTTCAATCAGGGTTTCATATTTCAGGATCACGTCGTCCATAATCTCGTCCCAGGGCTTTGGGATGGTACGCCGGGCTTCCAGACCCGCTTCCACAGAATGGGTCAGGCCTTCGCGGATCGCCCGGGCAATATCCTCTGGGCTGTCCTCGCAAAGGAAACCATTGATCCCGTCTTCAATGCCTTCCGCGCTGCAGCTGCCACGAACAAGTACCGACGCGGTCTCATTCACCGCCGCCTCCCGCACAACCATCGGCGCGTTATCGTAAATGGAGGGAAAAACAAAGAGGTCCGAAAGAGCGTACAGACTGCGGAGTTCGTCCCCATTACGGATGAAGCCAAGAAAATGAGCCCGATCCTGCAGCTCCAGCTCCGAAGCGAGCCTTTCCAGATTGCTCCGGTCCGGCCCCTCCCCGGCCAGCAGCAGCGTGAAGTCAGCACCTTCCCGCTTCAGAAGTGCTGCGGCCCGCAGGATGGAATGGATATTCTTCTTCCGGCTGATCTGCCCGACAAAAAGGAGAACCTTTTTTCCTTCGGGAATGCCGAGTTCCTGCCGCTTTTCAGCAGCCCGTTTCCGGTCAATGTCATGCAAGTCTGTCCCATTCGGCGCGATATCAATGGCACCTTTGTATCCATATGCCCGGAGTACATCGGCGGTTTCGTGATTCACAGCCCAGACTGCGTCACATTTATTATATACATTCAGCACCATATGCACGATGCCGCTGGAAATCGCCTTGCTGTGCGTAATCTTAAATGCGTCATCATAATACTTGCTGTGAAAGGTGGCGACGATGGGAATCTTCGGGTTTTCACGCTGAATTTCTCTGGCTACCCGCGCGCTGAGAAAAGGAGAATGAATGTGAAGAATATCGAAGGAGATCGCATGGATCTGCCTGCGAAAGTCCATGCTCCAGTCCGGAACACCCAAACGATAGTTCTGTCCGGGGATCTGTATGCCTTTATAATTGAGAACCCGCAAACCCTGAATCCGTGTATGAGGCGGATCCTCCGGCGCGATATAGTAAGCGCAATGCCCCTTTTTCTCCAGCGTCTGGCAGTAAGCCCAGCAAACCCGCCCCACGCCGTCCTGCATGGGGGGAAAGGTCTCCGTCAGCTCGCCGATAATCATGTATACCCTCCCGTCATCCCTGGAATATCGACATTATACCCTGAAAAGAGGATTCTGTCCACCTTTTGCCTTATGCATGTACATGCACGTCTTGCGGTTTTCTTTTCTGACCGCAAAGCGTTCCCCAAACGCCTGTCTCGGATCCGTTTTTTTAACAGTTTTGTAATGAGCGTCAAAACCCATCGCCTTGATTTCAATTTCGCTTCATGCTATAATTTCGTCATGAAACAGGGGGTTCTCCTGTTTATATCATCATTCAGATTTGGAGGGGATTCACATGAAAAAGTTCCTGTCTCTGGTGCTTGCGCTGTGCATGGTTCTGGCTGTGGCGAGCTTCGCTTCCGCTGATGAAACCATCAAAGTCGGTATGGTGACCGATGTTGGTGGCGTGAACGACAACTCCTTTAACCAGTTTGCCTGGGCTGGTCTGCAGGGGCTGGCCGCTGAGGATCCGAGCTTCGAAGTGAACTATCTGGAGAGCAAGACGGATGCGGACTATCAGACCAATATCAACACCTTCATTGATGAGGACTATGACCTGATCGTCTGCGTTGGCTATATGCTGGCGGATGCCACCAAGGAAGCCGCTGAAAGCAACCCCGATGTGAAGTTCGCCATCATTGATGACGCTTCCATCGAGCTGGACAACGTGGCCTGCCTGACCTTCGCGCAGGAGCAGTGCTCCTACCTGGTCGGCCTGATTGCCGGTTCCATGACCCAGACCAAGACTGTTGGTTACGTCCAGGGTATGGTTTCTGACACCATGAACCTCTTTGGCATCGGCTACATCACCGGCGTCAAGGAAGCCTGCCCCGACGCGGTCATCCTGCAGTACAACGCCAACAACTTTGGTGACATCGCCGGTGGCGCCACCGCTGCGAAGGACATGATCACCAAGGGCGCGGATGTCATCTATCACGCGGCGGGCGGCACTGGCATCGGCGTGCTGAACACCTGTGAGGAAGAAAAGGTCTGGGGCATCGGCGTGGATGCCGACCAGGCTGCCGTGCTTGGTCTGAACTACGTGCTGAGCTCCGCCCTCAAGGATGCTGGCGCCGGCGCTGTGGATATCGCCAAGGCCGTGAAGAGCGGTGAGTTCGAAGGCGGCGTGCATCACTACACGCTGGCTGATGGCGCTGTTGGATTCGCCACCACCGGTGATCACATCCCCGCGGATGTGCTGGAAAAGGTCGAGGCTGCGAAGGCCGCGATCATCAACGGTGAAAAGATCGTTCCCACCACCGTGGCGGAATGCCCCGATTTCACCCTGGCGGAATAAGGCTTAAAAAAAAGCAGACTGCTCATTTCGGGCAGTCTGTTTTTTTTATACCATGAACGCCTCGCTGGCGCCTTTTTCCCTGGCCAGCAGGACGAAGGATTCCGCATATACCGGATCGGTCTCCTCTTCGCCCATGATCCGTCTGTACTCCGGGCGCACACCGAAGGGGCGATACCGGATGATTTTATACGGACAGCGTCCACCGATCCGCTGCGACACAAATTGAACTGTTTCACTGTTTTCCCGATCCCGGTTTGGCAGAATGACGGTTCGAACCTCCTGCAGTTTTCCCACTGACAGCAGATAATCCAGATTGCGCAGCACCGGCTCCACGTCGAAGGATACCAGTTCCCTGTGCCAGGATGGCTCCACGGCCTTCACATCCAGCATGACCCCGTCGCATACATCCATCAGCGCGGGATCCGACGCGAAATCATACGCGCCATTGGCGTCAATCAGGCATGTTTTCCCCTGCTGTTTTACGGCCGTAAACAATTCCGCCAGGAATGACGGATAAAGCGTGCAGTCCCCACCCGATGTGGTAATTCCATCGATATAGGGCATCGCCCGCCGAATCTGATTCAGCACATCCTCCACGGTCATCCAGGTAACCCGCGGAGAGGAAAAATGCGGACAGACCTTCAGGCAGGTGTCACACTGTACACATGCTTCACTGTCCCAGACGATTTTTCCGTCTTTTTTCCGGAGCGCTTTTACTGGACAATAGGATAAACAAATCCCGCAGGATCTGCAGCAGGTCATGGTCTCCGGATTATGACAGAACAGGCAGTGAAATGTGCACCCCTGAAAAAAGATGGACGTCCGGTTGCCCGGTCCGTCCACATTTGAAAAAGGAATAATCCTATTTACCGGCGCTTTCTTCATGATGCTGAACCCTTCTATCCAGGGCGTGTCCGCCATCCTGGGCGCCCATACCGTACAGCGTCACCTGATTCAGGCTCTGCTTCTTCTGTCGCAGTTTTTCAATTTCACTCTTTTTCACCAGATAGCCGGTTACGCGGACCACATCATTATTCTCCAGATAACCCGAGAAATAGCGCAGGCCTCTGCCCAAGGATGCCTTGATAATCGGCAGAACCGCTTCCGGCGTTTTCACGTAGGTTTCCTCAAACTTGAAGATATCGCCCGTCCCAGTTGGAAAATAAGGATGGAACTGCTCATTCACTTCCAGCTGATCCAGCATGCAGGGCTCCGCGCCGATGGGAATGCGGGTTCCAGGAGAATCGTCCATTCCGTCGGTGTCAATCCCGACCTGAGCATGCAGGCGGTAATGATGATCAAAAGCGTCACAGTACGGCGCCACATGCGCACTGACACGTTTTTCAATCGCGTCCATGATCTTCCGACCCAGGGCGGTCGCTTCTGGATTCAGCCCGAATCCTTTTTTCACATCATCAATGCCAAGAAGATGATTGCAGCATTCCGCCAGTCCGACCACGCCGAACATCCCGATGAAGTTCTCCCGCTTCACAAAGCCCTCCGTCACCAGAAAATTTGTTTTGAAGAAAGAGCTTTCTTCCACGATAAACCGCACCCGTTTGTCCATGTACTCCAGCTGCAGGTCAATGTATGTGGGAAGCACGTTCGCGATGAAATCCTCCGGATCTTTTGCGTCCAGAGCGCATTCATATAAACGCATCCGGGGAAGCGTATATCCGCCGCCGCCAATGGATAGCCCGTTATAGCAGGACGCGATCGCGTACCGGCTGCCCCATTCTTCCACAAACATCCGATGGTTCGCGAAAGAAGGCTTCGCTGTTTTCAGCATGCACCGCACGCAGGCCAACGCGAAATCATCGCTGGTTTTCTCCGGATCATAACGAAGGGTCAGATTCGGAATGGCCAGCTGCATTTCCTCTGTCAGTTCCAGCAGCAGCCGCCCGGTCACGCTGTCCTCCGGGCCGATATCTGCGTGCACAAAGCTATCCGTCTGTACGCGGTCAATATTCCGAAGAAAAAGGCTCAGCACCTTTTTGGCGTATGCGCGGTTTTCCCGGATTACAAAAGGCTCCAGCAGCCTGTCCAGGTCTCCCAGATAGACCGGGTAAGTGGTAATGGAAGGCACATGGCAGTAAAAAATCTCCAGAACGTTTACCGCTTCCAGCAGATCTTTCGGCGGATCCAGCTGCAGGAAATCGCAGCCTTTTTCAAAAAGCAGATCATAATCCGGGCAGATATAGCGCGGCCGGAAGGGCATTTTCCCTTCGTTCAGGTCACACAGGGCGCCTTTTTCCTTGGCGGCGTAATACGCGTCAGAGTAGCGAAGGCTGTCGTCAGTGCTTTCTCCCAGCCGGGCCAGACCGACAAGCTCCTGCCGATACGTCAGCGTTGGATCCTGAATAATGCGTAAGGCTTCTGACATTCTTCTTTCCTCCTCCGGAAACTGTTTTTATTGTATCGGTTTTTCTTTTTCATGTCAACGAAAAACAGGTTGACCAGGGTGCAAAAAAATCGTAGAATAATAGAAGGTATTCCGGGGCCGGCATGAGTGCCTTTGGAAATCCAAATCGAACATAAGGGGGCGCGTTCTTTGTCGAAGGAATACGTGGACATGAGTACCCCAACCATCGAAATGCGGAATATCGTGAAGAAATTCGGCGATTTTGTCGCGAACGATGGCATTAATCTCACAGTCCACAAAGGTGAAATACACGCCATTCTTGGGGAAAACGGCGCTGGAAAATCTACCCTCATGAATCAGCTCTACGGCCTGCTGAAGCCAACTTCCGGTGATATTCTCGTAAACGGAAAAAAGATTGAAATGAACAATCCCCGGGACGCGATTGACGCGGGCATCGGCATGGTTCATCAGCATTTTATGCTGGTCCAGCCCTTTACGGTTACTGAGAACATCGTGCTGGGTTCGGAACCTGTCAAAGGCGTAAAGCTGGATATGGCCAGCGCTCGCAAAAATGTGGTGGAACTTTCAGAACGCTACGGGCTCGCCATCGATCCGGATGCCAAGATTGAAGACATTTCCGTCGGCATGCAGCAACGCGTGGAGATTCTGAAAGCCCTTTACCGCGGCGCGGATATCCTGATTCTGGATGAACCCACATCCTCCCTGACCCCGCAGGAAATCTTCGAGCTGATTCAGATCATGCACAACCTGACCCATGATGGCAAAAGCATCATTCTGATCACGCATAAACTGAAGGAAATCAAGGAAGCTGCGGATTTCTGCACCATCATCCGCATGGGAAAATACATCGGTACGGTGGATGTGGACACCGTGGATGAAAATGACCTGGCCAGCATGATGGTCGGCCGGAAGGTTACCTTCAAGGTGGACAAGCCGGTCCATGATTTCGGCCCTGTGGTACTGGACGTGAAGGATCTGCACGGGGTGGACTATCGCGGCGTGGAGATTCTGAAAGGCCTGAATCTGCAAGTACACGCCGGTGAAATTGTTGGTATCGCCGGGATTGACGGAAATGGACAGACGGAGCTGGTCGAAATCCTCACAGGACTCCGTAAGGGCACCGGCGGAGATGCTACCGTCAACCAGGTCAGTGTCTACAACAAATCTCCAAGCTTCGGTTTTCAACATGGCGTTTCCAGCATTCCAGCGGACAGGCAGAAACATGGTCTCGTGCTTGATTTTTCCATCGAAGACAATATGATTCTGCAGAATTATGGCAAGAATCCGTTTGCAAAAAAAGGAATACTGCAGCGGGACGCCATTTTTGACCACGCCTCTAAATCCATCGAGGATTATGACATTCGTCCCCGCCTGAGTGAAAAGCGTCCTGCCGGAACCCTGTCCGGCGGCAATCAGCAAAAGGTCATAATCGCCCGGGAAGTGCAGAACGACAAAGATCTGCTGATCGCGGTCAATCCCACACGCGGTCTTGATGTCGGAGCCATTGAGTATGTACACAGGTACATTGTCGAACAGCGCAATAAAATGAAAGCCGTTCTGCTGGTTTCCTTCGAGCTGGATGAGATCATGAGCCTTTCCGACACCATTGATGTTATATTTGATGGAAAAATCGTCAGCAGCATTCCCGGTGGCCAGGCGGATGAAAACGAGCTTGGCCTGCTGATGGCAGGAGGGAAAACGAAATGAAAGAAAAGAAGTCCTTTTTGACCTTTATTTCCGAAAATACCTTCATTCACATCCTGCTGTCCATTCTTCTCGGCTTCCTGGTTGGCGCCGTTTTTCTCGCCATCATGGGATTGTCCGTCGGCGCCGCGTATGGAAGGCTGATCAACAGCGTGACGTCGCTGAAGGGCTTTACCTATGTGGTGGTCTACGGTGTTCCTTATATTGTAGCGGGCCTTTCGGTCGCTTTCTCCTTTAAAACCGGCGTCTTTAATATCGGTGCGGAAGGCCAGTTCGTGGTCGGCGCCATGGGGGCCGTTGTTACCTCCCTGCTTCTTCCTTCCCTGCCCAAGTTCCTGCTGGTTCCGCTGTGCTTTCTTGCCGCCATGGCGGTTGGCGCGTTCTGGGGAATCCTCGTGGCGCTTCTGAAAACCAAACGAGGCATCAACGAAGTGCTGAGCATGATCATGTTCAACTGGATTGCGTTTTATCTTTCCAACTACATCGCTGGCCTGCCCGGAATCAAGAATGAAGGCTCCGCGGAAGCGACAAAGAACATCGCGGAGAATGCCAGTCTCCTTTTCTCCAAGGATTATATCAAAAGCGCCGGAGTCGCTCCCACCTTCAATTGGGGATTCATCATCGCCATACTGATCACGCTGCTTGTCTGGATGATAATCGAGAAAACCACCCTTGGCTATGAGCTCAAGGCGGTTGGTGCAAACAAGTATGCCGCGGAATATGGCGGAATCAATGTTAATCGGTCCATCATGACTGCTCTGGGCATTTCCGGCGCGATGGCCGGACTGGCCGGTGCACTCCTGGTTATGGGCATGGGACAGCGCATCAGCATCTTCTCTTCTCAGGAGGGTTACGGATTCGCGGGGATCGTGGTCGCCCTGATCGGCTGCTCCAACCCCTTCGGCGTCTTCGTTGCCGGTCTGTTCTATGGCGCGCTGATTTATGGTGGAAGCAAGCTGAACCTGGTGGGCGCGCCAACGCAGCTGATCAATGTTATTGTGGGTACGGTGGTCTTCTTCATCTCCATTTCCACAATCTTCCGGTATGTAAGATATCTGAAACGTGATCCTGCAAAAGCAAAATCCGGAAAGGAGGGGGCGAAAGCATGACAGATTTTATCAACAGTCTGGGCATTGTGCTGTATGCGACCCTGATCTATGCGACACCGCTGCTTTACGCCGCGTTGGGTTCATGTTTTTCCGAGGTTTCCGGTGTTGTGAACATCGGTATTGAAGGCATGATGACCGCTGGCGCTTTTACCGGCACAGTGGTTGCCTACTTCACAGGAAACCCTTGGATCGGCTTCATCTGCGGTGGCCTGGCCGGCGCGCTGTTCGGTGCGCTGCATGCGCTGGCCACGGTCAAGCTTGGCGCGGATCAGACCATCGCCGGTACAGCCATCAACATGCTGGGGCCGGGAATTGTGATCATGCTGGCCAAGGTGCTTTTCAATTCCACCGACACCATTCCGCTCGATGCCACCCAGAAAATTCCGAAACTCTTCAGCGGTATGTTTGATACAACCACCGTCTGGGGCAGGTTTTTCGATAATGTGTTTGCGAACTATGTTTCGACTTACCTTGTGTTTATTGCTGTCATCGTTGTCTGGTTCGTATTCTATAAGACCCGGTTCGGCCTTCGGCTCCGGGCGTGCGGTGAGCATCCCCAGGCCTGTGAAACGCTGGGAATCAACGTTATCGGCATGCGCTTCCTCTGTGTGGTTATTTCCGGCTTCCTGGCCGGGTTGGGCGGTGCCTGTGTGACCATGACCATCTCCACCCAGTTCCGGCCCATCTCCATTGTTGGCCAGGGCTTCATCGCCATTGCAGCCGTCATCTTCGGCAAATTCCGTCCTCAGGGCGCCTTGATCGGATGTCTCCTGTTTGGCTTCTGCTCCGGATTGAAGGTGGTCCTTGGGGGGTCTTCCCTGGTCAGCATGCACCTGATTTCCATGATTCCGTACGTCATTACCATCCTTGTTCTGATGCTTTTCGTGGGCCGGTCCAGAGTACCCGCCGCCAACGGCAAGCCCTATGTCAAGAGCAAGTAAAGAGCCATTGGCCTAACAAGGGAAAGGCTCCCCCATGGGGGCCTTTCTTCTTTTTGCGCAAAAAAACAGGGCCGCACCCATCGGTGCGAACCCTGCATTTTCCGGTCTTACTCGAGCCCGAAGCGCTTCTTGAAGCGATCCACACGGCCACCGGTATCTACCAGCTTCTGCTTGCCGGTATAGAAAGGATGGCACTTGGAGCAGATATCCACCTTCATTTCCTTCTTCGTGGAGCCGGTCTCGAAGGTCTCACCGCATACGCAGCGAACGACACACTTACCGTACTTGGGATGGATTCCTTCCTTCATTGCTGTTTCACCTCTTTCGCGTATGCAATGGCGGCTAAACCGCAAAAAGTATATTACCACATTACGCCATCAAATGCAAGGACTTTTTTCACTTTCAGGGTCGTTTACCGCTTCTCACGGATACTGCCGGGAGTGGGTTTGCTCACCTGCTGCAGCTTCTTCTGCCGCCGTTCACTGACTTCCCTGGGTTTGGACTGGATATCTCCTGCCTTTGTCAGCGCCATCTTCGTCAGGCTGGGACCAATCAGCTCATAGATCATCACACTGAAAAGAATAATATTACGGATCAGCGTACCGTCCGCCTGCAGAACGCGGGCCGCGGTGGTGCACATGCCCAGCGCGACGCCCGCCTGCGGCAGCAGCGTGATTCCCAGATACTTCCGCACGACTTCGGGACTATGTGCCATGTTGGAGCTGATCCTGGCGCCAAAGTACTTGCCCAGCGAACGAGCGATAATATAGATTACACCAATCAGCACCACGGAAAAGCTGGAGAATACCTGGAACTGCAGCGCGGCACCGCTGAGGACAAAGAAAAGCGTCACCGCCGGACCACTCCAGCGGTCCGCCGCCAGCATCAGTTCCTCACTCAGGGGACAGTAGTTGCAGAAGACGGTTCCCAGCATCATACAAACCAGCAGGGAGGAAAAACCAAAGCGAAACATGCCGACCTGGAAGGTGAGCTGGCTCAGCGCGACCGTAAGAATCACACTGCCCACAATCAGCGCATTTCGGTTCCGATGGGAGTGAAAGTACCGTTCAGCGATGGTCAGCAGCAAGCCGGTAACACCGCCCAGCAGCAGGCTCAGCACCACTTCTCCTATGGGTTCCACAATCAAGGCCAGTACGTTGGTTGTTCCTGCTTCCATCGCCTGAGCCGCGCCAAAGGATATCGCGAAGATCACCAGACCAACCGCGTCATCCAGCGCAACCACAGGCAGCAGCACGTCCGTCACAGGTCCCTTCGCCTTGTACTGGCGTACGACCATCAGGGTGGCTGCGGGGGCGGTGGCTGCCGCGATAGCCCCCAGCGTAATGGCCGCGCCCAGGCTCAGCAGATCCGGCCGCAGGAAATGAAATAGCACCAGCGCGCAGTCCACAAAAATCGTGGTAATCACGGCCTGGAGAATGCCAATAATGGTTGCCTGTTTTCCTGTCTGCCTCAGGGCGGAAAGCCTGAATTCATGCCCGATGGCAAAAGCGATGAAGCCCAGTGCCACGTCGTTGATCACTCCCAGGGAATCCACTTCTTCAAAGCTGGTAAAACCGAGCCCTTTGATTCCCAGCAGCCCCAGGCAGCAGGGGCCGATCAGTACGCCTGTCACCAGGTAGGCCGTCACGTCAGGCAGATGCAGTTTTACAAAAAGCCGGGTCATCAGCAGGCCTGCGAAGAGCGCTGTCGCGATAAGCAGCAGGGATTGCATAAAAAAACGCTTCCTTTCCTTTCTTCTCCGTTCCCCTGAACGGAGAACGTTTCCTTCCGGAAACCGGCAGCTATTCTATCACATTTCCCTGAGAATGAAAAGAAGAAATACAGGAACGATTCAAGCCTGTGGCCCAGTCCCTTAGGAAGCTCGTAAATGCTTTTCCGCCATGGTGCGGACGAAAGACGAAACATGTATGGAACCTGATAAAACGCTCCGGAGACCAGAGCTCGGGAGCGTTTCAGATTTATAGACCGGTCGTGATGTAATTTCCCTGTGCCCCATTTGCGGCAGGCGCGGTATACAGGATGGTATAGGCGTTGACCGCGTAGTAGAACAGATAAACTTCCGTTCCGTCCCCGGCCGTCCATCTCCGCCGGTTCAGAATCGTTTCTTCTTTGTAATAGGTTGGATAAATCTGATCCATCCAACGGACAATTTCGGACGCGGCTGGTTCATCGTGCTCACCGTAAACCGTGTCCAGTGCCCCGGTCAGGTACAGAAAATCCGCTTCTGATCCGTTTGTTCCAAAGTCATACTGGATCATTTTCAGCTGATCCTCATAAAACATATAGACCAGATCCGCCGTGTATCGGCTGACTTCCACCGGCTTTAATGGAATCAGAACACTCCAGCTTGCGTTGTTCCGCTCCGTCAGCTCAATGGGTTCCAGACCGCGAACCTGCTCCCGGCTCATGTTCCATTGAATCCCGCCGCGGAAGAAAAAGGCTGCCGGCTGCGGGGTTACGGTCGGCAGCCCCCACAAATCCGGAATAACCCCTTCCCCCATCGCGGTTCCCATTTGCAGCAGCAACAGCAGGGCCAGAAACAGGCAGCGTATTTTTTTCATGGTTGTACTCCTCAGACAGCCGGGATAAAAACAGGCTGTTTTCATTTTCGCGTCATGTATTCACAGCAGCCACGGTCAGTATAACACAATCCCGTTCGGTGTTCAATTGAGGAACTTCTCAAAAAGAGCTTTCAGGCCATTAAAAAACCTGAACCGTCCGGTTTCCGGTTCAGGAAGCAGCTTTCTGTCTGGAGTATGCTCAATCGTTTTCCGGAGGGCGGTCCGCTTCACTTTCCCCTGTCCGCTCGGGCCTTTCCCCCGAAGGTTCGTCCGTTCTTTCTTTTCCTTCCCGTGATGGACGGTTTTTTTCTGTCTGTTCCATCTCAGGAGCTTCCTCTTTCCGCGCCTCAGACGCGTCCTTTTCCGTGTCGGCAGCTTCTTCTTTCTCTTCCGTGGGGGCTGTATGCTCATCTTCCAGGGTGGAAACCAGCGCTGTCATGCCATACCGGGTATTCTGATCCGGCAGGAAGGACACATAAACCGGAAAAGTGGTGCTTTCCCCTCCTGTCGTTCCCAGGAAAGAAATCATCTCTACCCTTCCCGTGTAGGTCGCTCCCTGGTCCTGGTTCCAGTCCAGCTCCACCAGGACGTTTTGCCCTACCTGCAGATCCTTCAGATCCGTCTCCGCGACACTTGCGGTTACCCACACCGCGTCCTTAGGATAAATCACGGCGACTACGCTGTTTTTGCTGACCGTGCTTCCCTGCGTCACGTTCAGCGTGGCAATGGTTCCGTCCACGCCCGCGGGTATTTCCGTCCCTGTCATTTCCAGGCCGTCAAAGGTTCCGTCCACCGTTTCAAACAGCAGCTGTCCCCGTTTTACCTGATCGCCGGCGCTGACCGCGAAGGATACGATGCTGCCGGAGCCTGTAATCGCGACAGGCGCCACGCGGGCAATGGTCCCCCGTCCGATCCGGCTGGCGTTTGTGTAATCCGCACTGCGGAAAATATCAAAGCTGTCCCCAACATAATAGGCGCCGGAGGAAATCTGCACCGTAAAGCTGCTGGAGTCCACCGAGGTTACCAGGCCTGTTCCCTGGTTCAGGGTATGGTTCCTGCTGGCGATATATACGGTTTCCCCGGAATGAACCAGGTAGTTTTCCTTGTCTTCGTAGGCTTTGCTTGTGCTGGCGGAGATGGTATAAACCGCATTGCCTTCCAGGTACATGACCCCGCCGTACTGCGAGGTCACGTTTTCCGCGTCATCTCCGACCTGACCGAAAACCGAGGTAATCGTTCCGTCCTCCGAGGCGTACACCTTGGTGGTCTTAATCCGCGCGATCACCGTCTCGGCGGTCACTTCCTGCCCCGCTTTCACAGGAACCTCCTCCACCGTGCCGCCCACCGGAGCATAGATTTCCTTTGTGGTGCTGGCCTCCACGGTTCCGCTGAAGGAGATGGTATCCGCCAGGCTGGCCGATGCCAGCAGGCAGGCGATCAGAATCAATGCTGCGTATTTTTTCATCGCTGTTTTCCTCCTCATGTTTACATGGATCGCAAGGCGTCAATGGGATTCAGTTTGCTGGCCTTTCTGGCTGGCGCCCACCCGAAAACGATACCGATCAGCGCGGAGAATCCAAAGCCAAGCACAATGGCATCCGTACTGATCCGGAAGGCCGTGCCCATCACATTGCTCAGAATCAGGCTGAGCCCGAGGCCAAGCAGAATCCCCGCGATACCGCCAATCAGACTCAGCAGGAAGCTTTCAATCAGAAACTGAAGCTGAATCTGCCACTGTCTTGCGCCGAGGGCCTTTTTCAGTCCGATTTCCACGGTCCGCTCCGTTACGGTGGTCAGCATCATGTTCATAATGCCGATTCCGCCAACCAGCAGCGCGATGGAAGCAATGCCGGCCAGCAGCGTTGTCATCATACCCATCATGGTTTCCATCGTGTCTTCGATCGCGTCCATGGTCGTGATGGTGAAACAATCTTCCTCATAGGAGAACATCGCGTCCATTGCCTCTTCCACTGCGGCGGATGTTTCCGCGCTGGTTGCGTCATCTGCCATATAGACGGTGAAACTGGTTACTTCGTTGACATTGTTCATTTTCATGGCCGTTGTATACGGGATCAGAATGCTCGGCGATCCGGAAAAAATGGAAGCGATGCTTTCCGTGTTCTCTGTGGAAAAAGTTCCGACGACCAGAAAGGGAATACCGTTGATATACAGATGCTGATCCACCGGATCCACACCGTAAAAGAAGCTTTCGATCATTTCGCTGTCGATGAGGCAGACATAGCTCATGTTGTTCTCATCAATGAAATTCAGCATTCTGCCCCGAAGCACGACCTCCGGATTGGTCAGAAAGTAATAGGCGTTTTTCCCTCCTACGCTGATTCTGCTTTCATAGCTTCCGCCCCGGCTGATGCGGGCATTATTGATATGTCAATTTTTCACGGATTTCGCACTAATACGGTTTCGGCCAGCCGTCGACACCCATCAGACGTTTAGGAACGTCATCAATTCTTCGAATGTTTTTCCGCTCTTCCTGTAGGCATCCATGATCTGTCTTGCTTCATATTC
>JAFUGS010000056.1 GCA_017469265.1 Clostridia bacterium | reverse complement strand
ACCGGGTGTTTGTGAACACAGAGATCGACGATGGAACCCCCATCGCATCCCTGATGTCCTGTTTCACAAGGAAGATGGTCAACAATCCCCGGTTCCCGCTCGTATCGGAACGGGTTTCGAATTTGAAGACGACGGAAGGAGGTCAGAACGCTGTGTGCGCTGTAATGGAAAAATATGAAAAGCAGGCCAGAGAGGCCGGTCTGGCGGAAGGCCGCGCGGAAGGCCTCGCAGAAGGCCGCGCAGAAGGTGAAGACAAGCTGAATCAGCTTCTGATGGCCCTGATCGGAAAGAACAGATACAAGGACATCGAAGAGATGACCAGCAATGTGGAGTACCGGAACAAGCTCTACAAAGAGTTCGGTATTGCCTGATCCGGCATTGGTTGGAAGACAATCATCAGGTTCCTGTCGAAACAAGACAGGAACCTGTTTTTATCGAGATGCTATTCCGAGTTTAAATCTGATAAGGCAGAAATCATTGGCAGATCACGGATATCCTGTTTCACGATGAAGATGGTTAACAATTCCAAACTGATTTGACCTACCGCCCGGTACGCGCCGGGCGGTTTTCTTTTCCACCACGGCCGGTCATCGGCTATTTGTCAGCGTCTTTGGACCGGGGGACGAGCTGGTAGGGATCCGCCTTGGTGCCGGAGCCGCCGCTGATTTCCATTTGGCTCAGATCCAGGTGCACCGCGGGGCGGGCGCCCTCGTTCAGGGTGATGCAGGCGATATGACCGATATCCCCGGTCTGCTTGATGCAGCGGGTATGATCCTTCTGATTCTTCGCCGGGTCCTTCAGCCAGTAGCAGGTGTGCATCCCCACGGCGATCCGGTACACAAACACGTCCGTCACCCGGATGGCGTACTCCGTGGCCCAGGCCTTCCGGGCGGTGTTCTTTTTGTTTTTCCCCAGGCCGTAAGCCCGGTTGTTCATCTCGTCCGTCGTCAGGAGGGTGACCCGGGTGCCATCCTCCTGGGGAATCAGCAGCGCCTGCTCCGCCTCAGAGAAGGCCTCCTCCCGGAAGGTGCCGTTCAGGTACTGGCCCAGCTGGGTGTCCGGAAAATAGCCCTGCATCTCCTTATATTCCTTCATGCTGGGGTGCATGGCCATGGCGAAGAGCACATACTCGCTCAGCAGGAAGGCCTGCTCGTCATCGCTGACCAGCACCCGCCACAGGATCGGGGAGGGGGCCACCTCCGGCGGATTGTCCAGCAGCTTATGGTGGGACCAGGTCCAGGCCATTTCCTCCGGATCCCCCCCGTCGATCCACTGGGGATACTGCCCGAAGGTCACATAGGTGTAGCCGGTTTCCGCCTGATAGCCGGGGAGCGTTTCCCCCCGGGCCGGGATCGCTCCCAGCAGCAGGCATACCGCCAGCAGAACCGCCCATCCTCTTCCGCGCATCTTCATTCCGCTCCTTCCGGTTATTCCTTTTCTGGTCTCACTTCAGCCGCTCCGCGCTCCGCTTGCGGAGCTGAATCGTTACCGGTTCTGATCTTTTTCCCGGCCACCCCTCATTCCTTTTCCCCGTGCAGCTTCCGGTACTGCAGGGGGGTCTCGCCGGTCAGCTGCTTGAAGCGGCGGATAAAGCTTCCCGCGTCATAGTAGCCCACTTCCTCGCTGATCTCCCGGATGGGGCGCTCCGTCTCCGTCAGCAGGACCTTGGCCCGCTCCGTCCGCAGGAGCGTCAGGTACTCCAGGGGCGTCATGCCCGCCCGCTCCTTGAAGCTGAGGCTCAGGCGGGAGGTGGACAGGTCAAAGGATTCCGCGATGGCCGCCATGGACAGCTCCGGATCGCTGAAATGCCCTTCCATGTACCGCATTACCTGATCGATCTCATCCGCCTCCCGGAGACCCTCCGCGGCCTCCGCCGGTGATTCCCCGGCCATCAGGGAATCGCAGAGGCGCCGCAGCAGCGCGTCCAGGTCGTCAATGGACTGGCAGGAGCTGAGAGAGAAGATGTCAAAATACTCCCGGGCGGTGGTGCCGCTGGCCAGGGCCGCCCCGTGGGCGTGGATCAGGGTGTCGATCACGTGATTATAGATCATCCGGAAGGTGAAGGGGGACATGTGGGTGCGCTTCAGGAAGCGCAGCAGCTCGTCGATCCGCTCATCCAGCATGCTCCGGTTTCCCAGGGCCAGGGCCTGGCTGATGGAGGTGGTGAGCTTGGCGGCCCGGGGCAGGATTTCCGCCACGTCCGCGGACACCGCGTCGTAGCTGAGCACCGCCTGCTGCCCCATGACAAAGCGGTTGTCAAAGGCGGCCGCCGCCTCCAGATAGGCCGCGGGCGCCTCCTCGAAAGCCTGATGGGCCGCACTCATGGCCGTGACGCAGGGGCTTCCGTCCCCCTCGCTTTCCCGCCGGACCGCCTCCGCCAGGGCGGAGAGGGCCTCCTTTTCCTCCGCGAAGGCCAGGTACAGGATGGCCTTCAGGGCCACCAGCTCCACCCCGGCGCCGGTGATGCCCGGCAGCCGGTCAAAGGGGGGCTGATTCAGCTCGAAGGGCCGGTCCCAGCCCTCGGGGCCGTTGCACAGGATCACCGCGAACCAGGGCCGGTCGATCTCCAGCCCCACGGCCCGGGCCGCCGCCACCGCTTCCTCCCGGGTGGCGTAACGCCCCTTCATGAAGCGGAAGACGAAGTCATGCCGCTGCATGGGCATGGCCCGCTCCAGGCGGCTGCTCAGCTCCTGATTCCGGTTAGTCAGCCGCTGGATGCCGGTGGAAATCTGCTGCAGCTCGTCCCGCCGGGGCGCGTCCGCCTCCGGCGTCAGCAGGCTGTGGATCGCCCGGATGGGCTCCGCCTGGCGCCGGGCCAGCCACAGGGCCAGCCCGAAGGCCAGCACCGCCAGCAGGGGCAGCAGCGCGAAGGTCCGCTGGACCCGGCCCCGCACCGCCCGGTTCACGTCCGCGCTGCGGAGCACCGTGGCGTAGCGCAGGCCCCAGCTTCTTTCCCCCAGGCTTACGGCGATCCAGTCCTCCCCCCCGGCGCGGAAGACCCGGGATTCCCCTTCCTCCGACGGGCGGAGCGCCTCCGCCCGGTCCACCGGCAGCTCCTCCGCGCTGGCGATGACCTCCCCGTCCTGCAGGATGTAGGTGTTCAGCTCCCCGTCGATGGCGTCGGAGAAGAGGGCCTGATACACGCTGTCCTTGACCAGAAAAATCAGGCTCCCCTTGCTGGTGCCCGGGTTCGCCCCCAGGGGCACGATGAAGGTCACCAGCCGGAGCTGATTCCCGTCCACCAGGCTGCTTTCCACCCGCTGGGCCGGCAGGATGGTCAGCCGGTCGTTTTCCTGAATCAGGGCCCGGGTCTCCTCCGGCGTGAGCCGCTCGTAGCGCATCAGGCGGCAGAACATCTCCAGGGTCATGCTGGCGCTGGAGGAATACAGCCGGTCCTCCCCGGTAAAGTGGAGGTACACCTGGTCGCAGAAGGTGCTGGTGGAGGTGTAGGGAACCATCTGCAGCTGGAGGTCATAGGCCTTCCAGGGCTCCTCATCGTACCGGAAGGGCTCGATGTGGGGGTTCAGGCCCATCTCCTCCGCCGTGTTCAGCATGGCGGAGAGGTAGCTTTCGTGCTGATTGGCCATCCGGGTCAACCGGTTGATCTGGGCCGTGATGATGCTCTCCCGGGCCTCCCGGTCGGACAGGGTGTACAGATACGCCACCAGCGCCGCGAAGATCAGCAGCACCACCGCGGTATAGGACAGGGCGTACCGCAGGGTAATGGATCCCCGCCGTCCCCGCTTTTCCCCCATGCGCTTTCCCTCCCCGCTTTTCGCTGATGCCTCCGCCCCAAAGGGCGGGCTCTTTCCCCGGTGCAGGGCCCTTTTCCTTTTCCCGAAGGACCTGTCCGCGCCGGCCCGTTTCTCAGGGCTGGCCGCCCTTCCAGCGGTCATACACCTGCTGATAAATCGCCACATACTCCTCGCTGCCGGCTTCCCGCAGCCGGGCCCGGAAGGCTTCCGCCTCCGCCTCGTCCCCGCCCTGGGTGGCCAGGGTCACGATCTCCGCGTCCACCACGGCCTTCAGCCGGGCCTTCAGGCGGGTGAGCCGGGCGTTTTCCTCCGCGGTTTTCGGCGCCACGGCGGTCAGATACTTGAAGGAGGTTTCCTCCAGGACGCCCGCCTCCTCATACCGCTGGCAGTAGGCTTTCTTTTCCTCCCGGTGGGCCGCAGGGACGTACACCGCGTCGTAATAGGCCTGGGGGGCGAAAAACTGGCCGCAGATCACCGGCACCCGCTGGTACAGGGCGTTCTCCGCCGGCACATAGGCCACCTCATACCGCCCGTCCGCCCGGCGGGTCAGGGTGTCCCCCACCTCCCCGTTCTGGGACACCAGCATGTTCTCCGTCTCAAACTGGGCGTCCAGCCACCGCAGGCTGGCGGCGATGTCCGGATTGTCCCGGGTCAGGGCGGCGCCGAACTCGATGATATCCATGTTCCGGGGCAGACAGGCCTTTGCGTCCGCCGCCCGCACCGGCAGCATCAGCTGATAGGCCGCCGCCACCTCCGGGGTCAGGGCCGTGTTCTGCAGCCGCCAGTAGCTGAACATGCCCACGTGGCCCTGGTTTACCTTTTCCGCCCAGATGTTGCTGCCCTGGCTGATGAAATCCACGTCCAGCAGCCCCTCCGCCACCAGCTGGCGCAGCCAGGCGGCGCAGGCCAGGAAGCTGTCCTCCTCCGGCGCGAAGCGCACCCTGCCCGCCTCGTCAATGTAAACATATTCCTCGTTCAGGGGCAGGCCGAAGAAGGAGAACAGGTTGTAAACCCCCGTGTTGTTATCGTCCAGGGTGAAAGCCAGGGGAATCTCGTTCCGCTGGCCGTCCCCGTCGGGATCCGAATCCCGGAAGCGCCGCAGGGTCTCCGTCAGCGCCTCCACCGTTTCCGGCACGGGCAGGCCCAGGGCCTCCAGCCAGGCGCGGTTGATGAAAAAATGCCCGTTGGTGTTGACCCCCTGGCTGATCAGGAAGCCCAGCTGATACATGTGCCCATCGGAGGCGGTGAGCTGCTCCCGCAGGCCACTTTCCGCCAGGCGGGCCGCGTAATTCGGCATGGCCCCGCCGTCGATGTACGCGTCCAGCGGCACCAGCAGCCCCCGGCGCACGCCGTATTCCTCCACGTCCAGGCTGCCCCGCAGGATCAGGTCCGGCATCCGGCCCCGGGCGAAGGCCAGGCTGACGCTGCTGCTCCACTCCGAGTCCTTGACCTCGTCAAAGTCCACATGCACGCCGGTCTGCTCCTCCACCCGCTGAAAAAACCAGAGGTGGTTGAAATCGATGGCGATGTTCTCCAGCTCGTACTGCAGGGCGGAGAGGGTCACCGCCGGCGCCGGGGCCTCTTCCACCGCCGGCCGGGCCGCGCAGCCGCTCAGCGCCGCCGCGCAGGCCAGCAGCAGGCAAATGATTTTTCCGCGCATGATGGGCTCCTTTCCCTGAAAAAAAGAAAACGGACGCCGCCGCTGGATCCCCAGTCGGCGGCGTCCGCGGCAATTCATGCGTTCATTGTAGCATGATTGCCTCTTTGCTTCAAGTTTTTGTAACGATTCAGTCCAGCAAGCGGAGCGCTGAGGTGTTCCATCTCCGGGGGCCTTGATTCTCGCCGGTTCTTAGCGATTGACAAGCCGAAGGCGCAGGCAGAGCTTAGAACCGCTGCGTAAGTGAACGGAGCCGAGAGGCGTCCCCCGGAATGGAATTCCTCAGAGAGCGGAGCGACTGAATTGATACCAGTTTTTTACTTCGCCAGGTAGGCGTCGTAGGCGTTCTGGTACAGCTCGATGTACCGCTCCACGCCGATGCCCTTCGCCTGGGCCTGGAAGTCATTCCAGCTGTCGTCCGTCACGCCGTTGCGGACGAAGTTGGCGAAGCTTTCTTCCATCAGCTTCTGCAGCTCGGTGTAGATGTCCGCCGCCTCGGTGGCGTCCTCGTTGCTCATCTTGCTCAGATCCCGCAGGTACTGGAAGCTCTTGTACTCCAGCACGCCGGCTTCCGCGTAGGCCTTGCTGTCCTCATAGCGCTCCACGCGGTGCGGTGCCATCTGATAGATGGAGGTGTAATAATCGCCGGGGGCGAAGAACTGGCCCATGGTCACGGGCACGAAGTCGTACAGGCCGTTGTTCTCCGGGATGTCGATGACCTCATACTTGCCCTCGTCGTTCAGCACGATCTGCTCGCCCACCCTGCCGTTCAGGGCGACCATCATGGTCTCGGTTTCCAGCTGGGCGTCGATCCACTTCAGGGCCGCCACGGGGTCCTTGCAGTTGCTGGTCAGGTAGGCGCCGGCGGTGGGCACTTCCAGAATCTGGGACACGGCCGCCTTGTAGCCGTCCGCCACGGGGGGCAGGATGCTCTTGAAGTTCGGCACGTTTTCCGCGCTGATGGCGGTGTTGATCAGCCGCAGGTAGCAGAAGTAGCCCACCTGGCCCGCGTTGACCTTGTTGGCCCAGAGGTTGCTGTCCTGGGTCAGGGATTCCGGATCCATGAGGCCCTCGTCATACAGCAGGTGCAGCCACTCCAGGCACGCCCGGTAGCCGTCCTGGGCGCCGGTGAACTGGACCTTCTCGTTTTCGTCGATGTAATAGTAGTAGGTGTTCTCCGGCACGCCGAAGCTGGCGAACTGATTCCAGATGGTCTCGGGGCCGAACTGGGTATAGCTGGCGGAGAAGGGATACTCAATGCCGTCCGCCTTCATGGCCCGCAGCATCTCGGTCACGCCCTCGATGGTGGTGGGCACTTCCAGCCCCAGCTTGTCCATCTCCGCCTGATTGACGTACCAGGTGCCCGTGTGGTTCACGTTCTGGGCCATCAGGTAGCCGATGTAATAGGTCTTGCCGTCGCTGGCGGGAATGCTGTCCCCCGCGTGGTTGATGTTCAGGCGGCTGACGTAGTTGGGCATGATCTCTTCCGTCAGATACTCATCCAGCGGCAGCAGGAGGCCCTGGCTCACGCCGTACTCCTCCACGTCCACGGGGTTGCGCAGGATCATGTCCGGCATCTGGTCCGGCACGGCGAACATCAGGTTCACGTTGGTGGCCCAGTCCGCGTCCTTCACCATGTCGAAGGTCACGTGGGTGTTGGTTTTGGCTTCCAGCTCGTCGAAGAACCACAGGTTGTTGAAGTCCGTGTTCTGGTTTTCCAGCGCGTACTGGAAGGCGGTCAGCTCGACCTTGTCCTCGGCCAGCGCCGCGCCCGCGCTCAGCAGCACGCAGAGCGCCAGCAGGAGAGAGAGCAGTTTTTTCATGGGGAAACCTCCTTTTAAAATAGAGTATTTTTGATGGGCCGCGCCCAGGATTCCCTTAACCCTTCAGGGAGCCGATCATGACGCCCTTGACAAAGTACTTCTGCATGAACACGTACAGCAGCACCGCCGGCACCGTGGACACCACGATGCAGCAGTACTTGGCCACCTCCGCCTTCCGCAGGGCCTCCTGCAGCCCCCCCAGGTTGTCCGCGTAGGCGGCGAAGAAGGTGTCCGAGGAGCCGGTGGAGGTCAGCGCCGTCAGGATCTCCCGCAGCACCAGCTGCAGGGGATACAGCTTCCGGTCCCGCAGCATGACCAGGCCGGTGAAGTAATCGTTCCACCGGGCCACGCCGTAGTACACGGAGAGCACCGCCACGATGGTGCCGCTCAGGGGCAGCACGCAGCGGAAGAAGTAGGTGAAATGGTCCGCCCCGTCCATGACCGCCGCCTCGTACAGCTCGTTGGGGATACTGGTCTGGATATAGGTCCGGGCCACCATCAGATTCCAGACGGAGACCAGATTCATCAGGATCATGATGGTCCGGGTGTTGTACAGCCCCAGATCCCGCACGTTCAGGAAAATCGGGATCAGGCCGCCGCTGAAGAACATGGTGAAGGTGATCGCCAGGTTCACCAGCTTCTTTCCCGCGAAGCGCCGGCTCAGGGCGTAGGCCGCGGCCAGGCTCACCACCACGCTGAGGGCGGAGCCCACCACGGTGTAGAAAATGGAGTTCAGATAGCTGCCCCACAGCTCCTGGTACTGGAACACCGCCTCATAGCCCATGAGGGAGAAGTCCACCGGCCAGAGCAGCACCTTCGCCTGCAGCACCGCGTCCGGATCCGACACGGACGCGATCAGGATCAGCCACAGGGGATACAGCACGATGAACAGCACCGCCAGCCAGAAGATCAGGTTGAGGGCGTTAAACACCCGGTCCTTCCGGGTTTCCCGGATGCGGGTGCGCTTTTTTACCGCGACGCTCATGGCGTTCTCCTTTCCGCGGATCAGAACAGGCTGATCTCGCTCATCCTCCGGCTGACCGCGTTCACCAGCATGATGATGACGAAGTTGATCACGTTCAGGCACAGGCCGATGGCCGAGGCGTAGGAGTACTGCGCCTTGCTGGCCGCGATGCCCACGTTGTAGACATAGACCCCCAGGATATCGGACTTCGCCATGTTGCCGCTGGTCTGCAGCAGCAGCGCCTTGTCCGTGTTGGAGGAGAGGAGGGAGCCGCAGTTCAGGATCAGCATCATCACTGCGATGGGAATCAGGTGGGGAATGTCAATGTGCACGATCTTGTTCCAGCGGGTGGCGCCGTCGATGGTGGCCGCCTCGTACAGCTGGGGATCGATGCTGGTCAGGGTGGCGATGTACAGGATCGTGTTCCAGCCCGCGTTCTGCCAGATTTCGGACCCGATGAACAGGGGACGGAACCATCCCGGCTCCATGATGAAGTAGATGCTTTTTCCGCCGCCGGCGGTGATCAGGTGGTTGATGATCCCGTTGGTGGGGGAGAAGAACAGGTAGATCATGCCCGCCAGCACCACGGTGCTGATAAAATGGGGCACGTAGATGGCCGTCTGGGCGAAGCCCTTGAAGCGCCGGTGATTCAGCTGGTTCAGCAGGATCGCCAGCAGGATCGGGATGGGGAAGCCGAAGATCAGCCCGTACAGGTTCAGCAGAAAGGTGTTGGCGAACATCCGCCCGCAGTAATAGCTGCTGAAGAATTTCTCAAAATATTTCAGTCCCACCCACTGGCTGCCCGTAATGCCGAAGGCCGCCTTGTAATCCCGGAAGGCGATCTGCACGCCGTACATGGGAAAGTAGCAGAACACCACGAAGAAGGCCAGCGCCGGCAGCATCAGCACCCAGAGCTGCCAGTCCCGCCGGAGCGCCAGCCCCGCGCGGCGCCCCAGGGTTCCCCCGCGCCTGCCCGTCGTCACGCTTTGGCTCATGAACCGCCCTTCCTTTCCGCTTTCTTTTCGCCGACCGCTTCCGCCACGCCCCGCGGCGTGAAAAAAGCTGTCCTTTTCGGTTCTCATTCAGCCAGATTATACCCGGCTTTTTTCTTTCCGGTAAAGAGGCGAAAATTTTGCGCATTCCCCGATTTTTCAGGGCATCCGGGCCCATTTCCGATCCGCAGATTTTTTGCCTGCCCCGTTTTTCGACCCTCCGCGCGCGAAAAAGCCGCGCAGGCGGCAGGCCGGAAGGCCGGCCGTTTTCCTGTGACCGGCGGCGGCCGGCCCGGCGTCACCGTGGAAATTGTTCAGGGGCTTCGGGGTGCTTTGTCGCGGTAAAATGTATGAGATGGGACGACTGTTTGCCGGATTGTCTCCCATCCTTAAAACTACCCTCCTCATTCGGGCCTTTTTTCTTGCTTTTTTTGCGCTGGTAGGATACATTTTCCTTACAAATAGAAGGAGGATAATGACAGATGAGACGAGTCGTATTCCTGTTCACCGTTTTGCTTGCCCTGATCCTGAACGTGGCCGTGGCGGATACCCTCGTTCTCCCCGCCGATACGGAGATCATCGAAGCGGAGGCCTTCTACGGGATCCACGCGGATACCGTCATCCTGCCGGAAGGGGTCACGTCCATCGGGGAAAACGCCTTCGGAGGAAACAGCGGCCTGACCGTCTATGTGCCGGACAGCCTGATGGAACGGGAGACAGCGGCGCTAGGGAACAGCACGGATTCCCGGTTTGTTTCTCTGAACGCGGACTGGCATGAAATCTACGACTACGAGATTTCGCCGGTCACGGCGGGCATGGTGATCACAAAGTACAAACTCTCCGAGGCGAAGGTTTCGATTCCCGCGGTCATCGAGGGCCGGACCGTTACCGAAATCGGCGCCAGCGCTTTCGCAAACAAGGGAAGCCTGACGAGCGTGCAAATACCGGAAGGGGTATCCGTTATCGGAAACAACGCCTTCAGCGGCTGCTCCAGCCTGAAGGAGGTTCTGTTCCCTTCCGCCCTGAGCCAGCTCGGACCGGGCGCGTTCGCGGGCTGCGGAAGGGATGTGGCCGAATCGTTCAGCTACCGGCTGCCGGATCATATCACCTCCCTTACCGCCACGGGCAGCAGCGCGGATTCTTTCAACGGCTGCAAGGCCATCAAGGTCGTTTCTCCCGGGTCTGAAACCGCGTATACCCTTTCCGATCTGTCCCACTTTTCGAACATCAATAACAATGTATATCAGATGCAATGGTTCACCTTCGCGGGCTGCGAAGACTACCGCTATCTGTATATGACCGGGACGGACGAAACCACGTCCCGGCTGCATCTGATGAAATACATGGCGCAGGGGACCAGCGCCAGCGTTCCTTCTCTTTCCGGCGTGGTTCCGGAGGTCATCCACGACGAGGCCTTCTTAAACAAGACTTCTTTGACACAGGTCGTCCTGCCCGAGGGCGTTGAGACACTGGGTACGGGCGCTTTCAGCGGCTGCACGGGCCTGACGGACATCTCCCTCCCCGACTCGCTGAGAACCATCGGAAGCAACGCGTTCACCAACTGCGGCTCGAGCGCGCCCGGCGCCTTCTGTTTCCGGCTGCCGGATCATCTGACCTCCATTGTCATGTCGAACAGCACCAGGGATTCCTTCTACAACTGCAACGCGGTGCGCGTGGTGACGCCCGGTTCCGCCACCGCCTGTCTCTGTTCCGATTATTATCAGACGCAAAATCCCCCCAATCCGGAAGCGGCCTGGCCGTATTACTGGTTTACCTTCGAGGGACAGACCGACTTCCGTTATCTGTACGAAGAGACGGATCCTGCCGCCGCGGACAGCCGGATCCTGAAGCTGATCAAATATGTCGGGAACGGGACCCAGGTCGTTATTCCGTCCCAGGGCAGCGGGCTGCCTGTGCTGAGCCGGCTGGAATTCAACTGTTTCAAAGATAAGACGGCCATCACAAAGGTGGTCATTCCGGAAGGCGTCACGGCGCTTGGCGCGAACGCTTTCAGCGGCTGCACAAACCTGACCGATGTCTCCTTCCCGGATTCCCTGAGAACCATTGAAAGCCGCGCGTTCTCAAACTGCGGCTCCGGCGCATCCGGCACCTTCTGTTTCCGGCTGCCGGATCATCTGACCTCCATTGTCATGTCGAACAGCTCCGTCGATTCCTTTGCCTCCTGCAACGCGGTTCGGGTTGTTACCCCCGGCTCGGATACCGCTTATCTGTGCTCGGACTATTACCAGGCCAATAACCCGCCGAACCCGGAAGCTGCCTGGCCGTATTACTGGTTTACCTTTGCGGGACAGGAGGATTTTCGGTATCTTTACCACAAAGCCGATGGCGAAAACGGAAGCAGATCCCTCAGGCTGATCAAATACACGGGCAGCGGGCCGGAAGTGGTCATCCCCGCGCAGGCGGAAGGCGTGCCCGGGCTGGAGCTGCTTGATTATAACTGCTTCTACAATCAGACGGGAATCACCAGGGTGACCATTCCGGAGGGCGTAACAACCCTGGCGCGGAACGCGTTCTACGGCTGCACCCGCCTGTGTGAGATCCAGCTTCCCGATTCCCTGCACTATCTGGAGGAAAATGTGTTTTACCGCTGCGCGAGCTATTATAAAACGCAGCCGGATTATAATTCTATGGATATGCCGGTCTGCTCCATTCCGGATGAGATCCTGGATTACGTGTATACCAGTTCCTCCAGTGATACCTTCTACGAGTGCGATATCCGGTTCGCGTGGCCGGGGCCGGACACAACTACGTATCGGACCCGCAAAGGCAAGGAAGGCCAGATAAATGGAAACTGAGAAACAGGACAGAAGGATGAATCGCGTTCTTTACCGGCTCGAAAAAAACGGCCTTCGCTGCCTGCTCTTCGTCGCCCTTTGCTTCGGCCTTTCCTCGGCGGTCTATCTCTCCTGGCTGGACCGGCTGGTTTCCCTGGCGGGAGCGGACGCGGCGGACTGGGGCAGCATGGTGGCGGGATACCTGTTTCAGGCGGTGGGCATCGGGGTGACGGCCTGCTGGCTGCGCGGGCAGCCTGAAGGAAACCATCGCAGGGCCTTCCTGTCCCTGCTGGCGCTGTTCATCACCGTTACGATTCCCACGCTGATCGCGGATTCGGCGGCGGGGGTGATCGCCTTCGGCCTGCTGATGAACGGCCTGTGCGGTGTCATGGCGGGGTTCTATCTGTACGCCATCGGACGCCACGCGCCGGAAAACCGCAAAAGCTTCGTCTTCAGCGGAGGGTACGCTGTCGCGGCGATCCTGGTCGGTCTGCTGGTTCTGGTTGGAAACGGGCGTTTCCTTCACGGTTCGTACGCGCTGATGCTCTATGTGTTCCTGTCCGCCGGGCTGGGGCTGTTCACGTTCCGAAGCAGCCTCCTGTCCGCAGGCGCGGCGGAGCCGGCCGTACCGGCGCAAAAAAAAGCCGCGCCGGAAAGCCAAACCATTTCTTTGGCCTGCGCGGTGGTGACGCTGATCAGTTTCACAAAGAACCTGGGATATGGTTTTCCGTCCGCGGACATCGCGGGGGGCTTGGTTCCGGAATTGTCCCGTCTGCCCTACGCTGCCGGCCTGATCGCCGCGGGACTGATTCAGGATCGAAACCGGCGAAACGGGATGCTGTGTACGCTTTCGGCGCTGGTGCTGCCGTTCCTGATGCTGGGCCTGATCGGCGAGCCGGTTTCCAGCGCCGTGTTCTGGGGCCTGGACTATGTTTTCTTTGCCTTCTTCTCCGTGTACCGGGCGGTGCTGTTTCTGGACCTGGCGAAGCGCGCCGGGCGCTGGGAGCTGGCGCCGCTGGGCCTGCTGGCGGGCCGGATCGGTGACGCGGCGGGCACCGCGGTGCATCTTCTGCTGGCGGAGCATAAAATTGCGCTGATCGCGCTGACCGGCGTGCTATTTATCCCCTCTGTGTTCCTGCTTTTTCTGGTGCATCGGCGGGTCTATGAACCGGAGGTTGAACAGGCCCGGCGGGAAAAAGAACGATTCGATGTTTTCTGTGAAAACCATGATTTCTCCGCAAGGGAGAAGGAGATTTTCCGGATGCTCCTGGAGAACAACACCAATGCGTCGATCGCCGAAAAGCTGTTTATTTCGGGAAACACCGTTAAGTATCACGTGCGGAACATCCTTCAGAAGGTGGGCTGCAAAAACCGCACGGAGCTGCAGAGCCTGTATCATGAAGTGTGCTCTCCGGGAATTCCGAATCATAACCAGGCGGAAGCAGGCCCATCAAACCGCTGTTAATCCGTACCCTGCTGGCGCCCCGGCGAATGCCGGGGTTTTCTTGTTGCCGCCTTTCCAGGCGGCAAAGACCCAGCATCCGGGAATTCCCCGGGCTCCGGGTCGATCCGGACCGTGTCCAGCACCCGGCCCTCCGCGTCCGTCACGACGCGCTGGCCCCGGGGGAAAACCTTCGGCGGGCGGCCGTCCACGGAGATCTCCGCCCGGTCCCCGGAGGCCCGGATGGCGTACCGGTGGCCGTAGAAGGCCGCATCATATTCACAGGCCGGCCCTTTCCCCAGGCTGAACCAGACCCGCCCCAGATGGGGGTGGATCCCGTAGCGGTGAGCCGTATACTCCAGCGCGGCCAGCATGGTGGGGCCGTAGGCGTCCTGCGCCGGCTCCCTGCTGTCCGGGGCCAGGGGCTGATGGGTCCGGGCGTGCACCAGGCTGGGCGCGCCGGTGAAGGGATCAAACTGCTGGGTGAACCGGTTTCCCCCCTCCGCGATGGCCCGGAGCAGCCGGTCCCCCAGGGCGGTCACCAGGGGGAAATACCCATAGTTTTCCAGCGCCAGGATGGCTCGCTGGAAGGTCAGGCCCTCCGGCTGCCCGCTCCAGTTGTTCTCCGGCGCGTTCCGGAAGGCGGGATCGTCCGCCGCCACGCTGGGCAGGGGCATGGGCGTCCAGAATTCCCGGGGATTCAGCAGGTGATCCCGCACGAAGCGGTCCGCCATGGCCGGGGACAGGGAGCCCCAGTACATGCAGCGCAGGGTGTTGTGGCAGAGGATCTCCACGGTTTTTCCGTTTTTGTCCCGGTCGTAGCAGGCGCCCCGGGCCTCATCCCACAGGCCCTTCCGCAGGCTTTCCGCCACCTCCGCCGCCTTCCGGGCCCAGCAGGCAGCCTGGCCTTCGTCCCCCCGGAGGCGGCTGATGGCCGCCAGCGTGTCCCGGCAGGCATAGCTCCAGCTGGTCACGTCCATGGACGCCATGGGCACCACCGCGAAGCCCTCCGGCGGCGTGTCCTCCGTCCACCAGCAGGGCGCGTCCCCGTAGCGGAGGGCCAGATCCTCCCCCGTATCATAGACGCAGAAGGAGGACAGCAGGCCTTTTTCCCCCAGATTCCGGGTGCGCCACAGGCAGCCGTCGAACCGGCGCAGCCCCTCCGCCAGGGCATCCAGCCAGTCCCCGTCCTCCCCCAGCAGGTAGTAAAGGTTCAGCGCGTGCCAGGGGAAACAGAAGCCCTGGTACTTGTTGAACTGGGGTTCCACCCGGCCGTCCACGCACTGGATGGAGCCGGGCAGCCGCCCGTCCGCCCGCTGATGGCGCAGGAAGAGCCCGCAGTTGTTTTTCGCCGCCGTCAGATCCCGCAGGGCGTACATCTCGCCGCCCATGGGCTGGGTTTCCAGCCAGATTTTCTGATACCCTCCGCCTTCCACCAGCACCCGGTCCCCGCCGAAATCCCGCAGGTTCAGGCGGCATTTTGCCTCCGCCGCGTCCCACACGCCCTGCAGGACAGCGTCCTCCGTATGAAAGGAAACCCCTGTCTCCGGCAGCATGCCTTATCCCTCCGCGAAAAAGTCCAGAATCTCCCGCCACCAGGGGAAAAGCACCCCGTCGGGGGAGCGGTAGATTTCATGCTTCGCCCCGGCCACCACCCGGCGCTCCGCCATGGGCAGCCGGCGGGTCATGGCCTCCTGCGCCTCGGGGATCACCTGGTTGTCGTCCGCCGCCGTATAGATCCGGACGGGGAGCCTTACCTTCTCCGGCTGGCCGGGAGCCAGCAGCCGCTTCGTCACCCGGAAGCCCTCCAGGGTCCAGGAATAGGTGGGGCCATTGTTGTGATACGCCTCGGTGGCGACCCGCAGCGCGTCATACCAGTCAAACCGCTCCCGCCCGGTGGCACAGGAGGTTTCAAATTCCTCCGGACCGCTCCAGGGCCGGCTCATGGGAATCCGCTTCCGCCCCTGGCCCAGGCATTTGGCGGCCATACACATGGCCTCGCCCACCGCCAGGGGGAGCCCGCCCCGCTGGGGCGCGATCATGGGGGCGCAGAAGGCTGCCTTCGCGAATTCCTCCGGATGCGCCTCCAGAAAGAGGAGGCTCACCGCCCCGCCCATGGAATGGGCGAAAAGGTACCAGGGCTTCGGCATCTGCCGCAGCACCTGATCCTGGACGGCTTCCAGATCCGCCACATAGTCCTGAAAGCGGTCCACATGGGTCAGGGAGGGATCCGTAATCCGGGGATCCCGGCCGGACCGGCCGTGACCCCGCTGGTCATAAGCCACGACGCTGTACCCATTCCGCAGCAGGCTGAAAATGATCTCGCTGAATTTTTCCGCGCATTCGGTAAAGCCGTGGAGCACCAGCACCGTCCCCCGGGGCGAAAGCGCGTCATACCGGTCGCAGGCCAGCTTCCAGCCGCCGGTCCCTGTAACGGAAAGCGCCTTCCGCTGTGCCTTCAGAAAGGGCAGCACCGTCCCGTTCATGGTTTCCGCGTAATGGTCACTCAAAACCAGGCCGTCCGGATTGAAAAAGTCCGCCATGTTCATCCCTCCGCGCGCTATGCTTTCTTCCCTGTTTTGCGGTTATCTTACCATGAAAGCCCGCCCCGCGCAAGGCGCGGGAAGCGCCGCGCCCGCTGAAACCGGACGGGCGGAGCGAGCCCCCGTCCCGCCGTCAGAAAACGGCGGAGAAAGGCCGCTCTGCCGCGGGCGGCGGAGGAAAACCGCCCGCGGAGACCGATCGGGGAAGCTTGACAGGCCTGATCCGCCGTAGTACGATCCCTTTATTCCGCGGGATCCTTTCGCCAGCGGATCCCGTCACCCCATCATCAAGAGGAAGTACGAAGCATGACCTCCACCCAAGATGTAACCCTCCGGCATCTGCTGGATCTCTGCCGGCGGAGCGAAAAAGTCCGGGACTGGCAGTATTCCGGCTTTCTGAGCCCCGCGGAACAGGATGATCTGCTCCAAGACCGGGAAGCCGCGGGCTTTTCCTTTTTTCTGACCGGCGGATACGACCAGGCCGAACGGAAAATCCTGGCCGCCGGGGACGAGGCGGAAATGGGGCCGCCGGAGCCGCCCATCCGCGTCCTCTCCGTGGCGCCGAAATCGGAAAAATACGCGGAGGAGCTGACCCATCGGGATTACCTCGGCGCGATTCTCGGCCTGGGCATTGAGCGGAGCCTGATCGGGGATATCCTGGTCCGGGACCACCGGGCCTGGTTCTTCTGCCTGGATGCCATCGCGGAGCTGCTGACCGTGTCCCTGACCCAGGTGCGGCGCACCGCCGTGACCGTGGCTTTTTCGGCGGCGGATATTCCGGAGCTGCAGCCCCGGTACGCCCCGCTCCGGGTCAACGTGGCCTCCGAGCGGCTGGACGCGGTGGCCGCCGCCTTCGCCGGCCTGTCCCGGGGGCAGGCGGACCGGCTGTTCGCGGCGGAGAAGGTCTTTGTGAACGGGCGGATGACGACGGACCGCAGCGCCCGGCTGAAGGAAGGGGATACCTTTTCCATCCGCGGCTACGGCAAGGCCGTCTACGACGGTATCGAATACGAAACCAGAAAGAACCGGTACATGGTGCAGCTGCGCAAGCTGATCTGACCGGTTCTGGCGGCCAGGATCTCCCCATCCGTTTTCCCTCCGGCGCGACCGGCGGAAACGCGGATCCGGCACGCCCGGAGTGAGGAAGCCGGCGCGTCGAAAGCATGGCACGGAAATGAAAACGCGTTCCCGAAAATGGGAACGCGCGTTTTCGTTTGCTCAGGAAACCAGGAACACCGCCGCGCCATAAGGCGGCAAAACGGGCGGGATTCTTCCTTACCGGCCCGTCTTCATCAGCTTCATCAGCCGGTTGCCCACCAGCAGCGCCAGCAGAATGCAGATCAGGGTGTCCGGAATCAGATATGTCCCGTTATACACCAGACTGGCCCAGGGCGCAGTGTCCCAGAACATGATGCCCGCCAGCGTAGCGGAAAGGGCGCGGCAGACCGCGGCGATGACGATGGCCAGATAGAGGCCCCATTTTTTCGGAAAATGCTTCGCCAGCCCGGCCAGGCCCAGCGCGGCGAAGGCCAGCAGATAATCCAGCGCGAACTGCCAGACATTGGCGAACCAGCCGCCCTGGAAATACTGCAGCACGCCGTAGGTCAGCCCGGCCAGCAGACCGGGGCCGACGCCAAAGGTGGCCGCGAACAGCATGATCGGCAGCATGCTGCCCGGCGTAACGGAGCCGCCCTGGGGCATCCGGAAAAGACGGATGCAGGAGAGCACAAAGCTCAGGGCGATGCTCAGGGCGCCATAGGCGACTGTCCTGGCGGTCCACTGTTTCGAGGTCCGCTGAATCGCCAGCAGCGCGGCCGCCAGGGCGGCGATGACCAGCACCGCGATCCACAGGGTGCCGGGAGTTTCCCCGAACTTGTTGACCAGATCCTGTGCCCAGGTGGGCCCGGTTTCCGCGACCGCTTCCGCCGTTTCCTCCGCCGCCGCGGCCGCGGTTTCCACCGCTTCCTCCGCCAGCGCGCCCGCAAACAAAAGGTTCCACATGACAAAAACCTCCTTCAGCGCAAAACAAAAACCCGCGATTGCTCGCGGGAAACGCATCGGACTCTGTTCGATTCGCTTCCCTACGGTAGGATGACCTACACAGGTTCCAAGGGTCGGACATCTGCCCTCTCAGCCGCCTTTGCGACTCCCCCAGCGCTTGACGGGAGGTATTATAGCACCGCCGACGGCCCCTGGCAAGTCCCCCGCCCGGACACGGCCGGCGCTTTCCTTTTCCCGCGTGTTTACCCCGGCGCGCGCCTTGCGTACGCCCGGTTTTCATGCTAAGATAACCCTACAGGCGGCGCGTCCCGTCCCGCCAGGGCGGATACGCTTTTTTCTGCCGTTCTTTTCCTACAGCATGATCATCGGAAGGCCTTCCATTTCATCAAGCACAGAAAGGGGTTGAGCCGCGTGCGGAAAAGCCGGGTCGGGATCGTTTCCCGCGTTCTGGCGCTGCTGACGGCGCTGTCGCTTATTTCCGGCGCGGCGTCCGCCGCCGCGCCGTCGGAGGAGGAGGTCTCCCGGATTTTCCGGGCGCGGAAAACTTCCGGCGCCATGGTGCTGGCCGCGAAGGACGGCCGGATCGTCTATTCGGCCTGCTACGGATACGCGGATAAGCGGGCGAAGGAAGAGGTGACGGAAGATACCTACTTCAAGCTGGCCTCCGTGTCCAAGCTGGTCACCGCGGTGGCCGTGATGCGGCTGGTGGAGGCGGGGCAGCTGGACCTGGACGAAAACCTGGGGCATATTCTGGGCCATCCCGCCTATGAGGCGGCCAGCCCCTACTTTCCGGAGATTTCCCTTACCTGCCGCCACCTGATGACCCATACGGCGGGCATCAGGGACAATGGGGGCGGCTTCACGAAAAAGCGGAAGCTCAGCCTGATTCTGAACCCGGCGGAGAACAAAAAGTATTCCGGCTTCTCGAAACTGGAACCGGGAACGGCGTATCTGTACTCCAACTTCGGCGCGGGGATCCTGGGCTGCGTGCTGGAGGAGATCACCGGAAAGCGGCTGACGGAGGCTGCCCGGGCCCTGCTGTTCGATCCCCTGGGGATGGACGCGGCCTACGAGCCGACCCTGCTGGCCGCACCGGAGAAAATCGTGACCACCTACCGGGTCAGCGGCGGCGCGGACATTACCCGGGCCTTCCGCCTGCGCCAGCCTTACACGGCGGAGCCCAACCCCGAAAAGGATTACTACGATTCCTATGGCGGGCTGTGGATGAAGGGGGAGGATCTGTGCCGGATCGGCATGCTGCTGTGCGACGGGGGCGTGCTGGAGGGAACGCGGTACCTGAAGGAAGAAACCGTGGCGGAAATGCGCGCCTCCCAGCTGGGCCGGGGCGGCATCCGGGTGGATTCCCCCTACGGGCTGAACGTGGAAAGGGTCACCAATCTGCTGGCGGGGCGGATGGTGTACGGGCACCAGGGGCTGTCCAACGGGGTGCTGTGCAGCCTCTACTTCGAGCCGGAAAGCCGCTTTGTCTTCGCGCTGCTGACCAACGGATGCAACGTAAACGCGAAGCAGGATCATATCTGCCTGCTGAGCCGGGACCTTTTCGCGCTGCTTTGGTCCTGTTTCGCGGAGGAAGCGTCCGGGACCGGCGTATAAAAGCCCTGGCCGCGGAATGCCATGAAATCGGTTGACAGGGAAGAGGGAATATGGTATAAATGCCTCCGGAAACCCGATCCCGGCGCGGGGCGCCACGGATCTTGAAGCCGACCCGGAGAGATCGGCAAGATGCAGGACGGGAGGATGTATCCATGATGGAACCTTTGAATCAAAAGCGGACGAACACCGTTGTTTTTCCCGGCTTTTGCGATGTGCATGTGCATTTTCGCGAGCCGGGTTTTTCTTATAAGGAGACCATGATCACCGGCGCCCGGGCCGCGGCCCGGGGCGGGTACACGGACGTCTGCGCCATGCCGAACCTGAACCCCGTGCCGGACAGCCCGGCCCACCTGGCGGAGGAGGAAAGGCTGATCGCCGGGGCGGCGGGCATCTGCCGGATTCATCCCTACGGCTCCCTGACCGTGGAGGAAAAAGGGGAGGCGCCGGCGGATCTGGCGGGCCTGGCCGGCCGGGTGGTGGCCTTCTCGGACGACGGAAGGGGCGTGCAGAGCGAAAGCATGATGCGCTCCCTGATGGAAACCGCGAAACGGCTGGGGAAGATCGTGACCGCCCACTGCGAGGACAACAGCCTGGTGCGGGGCGGATACATTCATGACGGCGCCTACGCCCGGGCCCACGGGCACCGGGGCATCTGCTCCGAAAGCGAATGGAGGCCCATCGCCCGGGACGTCCGGCTGGCGAAGGAAACCGGCTGCGCCTACCATGTGTGCCACATCAGCTGCCGGGAGAGCGTGGACATCATCCGCCGGGCCAGGGCGGAGGGGGTGGACGTGACCTGCGAAACCGCGCCCCATTACCTGCTGCTGAACGAGAACGACCTGCGGGAGGAGGGGCGCTTCCGCATGAATCCGCCCATCCGCGGACAGGCGGATCAGGAAGCCCTGCTGGAGGGCCTGCTGGACGGCACTATCGACATGATCGCCACGGATCACGCCCCCCACAGCGCGGAGGAAAAGAGCCGGGGCCTGGCGGGCAGCGCCTTCGGGATCGTGGGGCTGGAAACCGCCTTCCCGGTGCTGTACACCGGGCTGGTGCGGACAGGGAAGGTGCCCCTGCCGCTGCTGATCTCGAAAATGACGGAGGCGCCCCGGCGGCGCTTCGGCCTGGCGCAGGGGGCGGAGGACACCTGCGAGTGGGACCTGGAAGCATGCTATGAAATCGATCCGGCGGACTTCCTGTCCATGGGAAAGGCCACGCCCTTCGCCGGATGGACGGTGTACGGAAAATGCCTGCGGACGGTCTGCGGGGGAAAGGAGACCTGGCGCGCATGAAGGAATGCCTGCTGACGGTGGCGGAAAACACGGCCATCGCCCGGGACGTGTACCGGATGACCCTGCGGGGGGATGTTTCCGGCGTAACGCGGCCGGGGCAGTTCGTAAACCTGAAGCTGGACGGATTCTTCCTCCGGCGGCCCATCTCCGTCTTCGACCGGGAGGGGGACACGCTGAAGCTGATCTACAAGGCCGTCGGGCAGGGAACGGGGGCCATGACCGGCCTGCGGGAAGGGGATTCCCTCTCCGTGCTGACGGGGCTGGGCAACGGATACCGCCTGGAGCCCGCCGGGGACGCTCCCCTGCTGCTGGGCGGCGGCGTGGGCGTTCCGCCCCTGTACTGGCTGGCCCGGCAGCTGCGGGCGCAGGGAAAGCGGGTTACCGCCGTGCTGGGCTTCAACACCGGGGCGGACATGTTCGGGGAGGTGGATTTTCAGGCCCTGGGCTGTGAAACCGTGGTGACCACGGCGGACGGGAGCTATGGCCGGAAGGGGTTTGTGACCGACGCGCTGCCCGAAGCCTACAGCTACTTTTACACCTGCGGCCCGGAGCCCATGCTGCGGGCGGTTTTCGCCAGGACAGTGACCGAGGGCCAGTTCAGCTTTGAGGAGCGCATGGGCTGCGGCTTCGGCGCCTGCATGGGCTGCAGCCGAAAAACCGTCACGGGATATAAGCGAATCTGCCGGGAGGGCCCGGTGCTGGAGAAGGGGGAGATTCTATGGGAAGCCTGAATGTCAGCCTCTGCGGCATCCCGCTGGACAATCCGCTGATCCCCGCCAGCGGCACCTTCGGCTTCGGATACGAATTCGCCGAATGGTACGACATCAACTGCCTGGGAACCTTCTCCTTCAAGGGAACCACCCGGCAGCCCCGCTTCGGCAACCCCACGCCCCGGATCGCGGAATGCCCCGCCGGCATGATCAACGCGGTGGGCCTGCAGAATCCGGGGGTGGAAAAGGTCATCTCCGAGGAGCTGCCGAAGCTGAAGCAGGTGTTTCACAAACCGGTCATGGCCAACGTGAGCGGCTTCAGCGTTCAGGAATACGCGGAGACCTGCGCCCTGCTCGACAGGGAGCCCCAGGTGGGCTGGCTGGAGGTCAACATCTCCTGCCCCAACGTCCATGGCGGCGGCATGAGCTTCGGCACGGATCCCACCTCCGCGGCGGAGGTCACGGCGGCGGTGAAGCGGGTCACCACCAAGCCGGTCATCATGAAGCTGAGCCCCAACGTGACGGACATCGCCGCCATGGCCCGGGCCTGCGAGGACGCCGGGGCGGACGGCATCAGCCTGATCAACACCCTGCAGGGCATGCGGATCGACCTGAAAACCCGCAGGCCCATTCTGGCCAACACCATGGGCGGGGTCAGCGGGCCCTGCGTTTTCCCCGTGGCGCTGCGGATGGTCTGGCAGGTCTGCCGGGCGGTGCGCGTCCCGGTTATCGGGATGGGGGGCATCCGGACGGCGGAGGACGTGCTGGAAATGATGATGGCCGGCGCCGCCGCGGTGGAGATCGGCGCCGCCAATCTGGTGGATCCCATGGCCTGCCGGCGGATCCTGGACGATCTGCCCCGGGCCATGGAAACCTATGGCATTCAGAATCTGAAGGAACTGGGAGGAAGATAAGCATGGGAAAAGACGTCATCATTGCCTGCGATTTCGCCAGCCGGGAGCAGACTCTGGCCTTTCTGGACCGGTTTGAGGGGGAGGGGCGGAAGCCCTTCGTCAAAATCGGCATGGAGCTGTTCTACGCGGAGGGGCCGTCCATCGTGCGGGAGCTGCGGCGGCGGGAGCATCCGGTGTTTCTGGATCTGAAGCTGCACGACATTCCCAACACGGTGAAAAAGGCCATGGCGGTGCTGCGGGATCTGGATGTGAACATTACAAACCTGCACGCCGCCGGCACGGTGCCCATGATGGAGGCCGCGCTGGAGGGCCTGACCCGGCCGGACGGCACCCGGCCCCTGCTGATCGCCGTGACCCAGCTGACCAGCACGGACCAGGGCGCCATGGAGCGGGATCTGTGGATCGAAAAGCCCCTGGATCAGGTGGTGCTGCACTACGCGGAGAACGCCCGGAAGGCCGGGCTGGACGGGGTGGTCTGCTCCCCCCTGGAGGCGGAGAAGGTCCACGCGGCCTGCGGCGCGGGCTTCCTGACCGTCACCCCCGGCGTGCGCTTCGCCGACGCGGCCGCCGATGACCAGAAGCGGGTCATGACCCCGGCGGAGGCCCGGCGGGTGGGCAGCGACTACATCGTGGTGGGCCGGCCCATTACGGCGGCGGCGGATCCCGTCGCGGCCTGGCGGCGCTGCGTGGCGGAGTTTGTGGGATAAGAAACGATGCTTTAAAGCCCTCAACGCTGCCGGAGGAATCCGGACATATCCTGAAACAGAAAGGAATGACAGACATGGACATGCGGGAAATCAACGAAAAGATCGCGCGGGATCTGCTGAAGATCCGGGCGGTGTTCTTCCGGCCGGAGGAACCCTTTACCTGGGCCAGCGGCATCAAGAGCCCGGTTTACTGTGACAACCGGCTCACCCTGACGGATGTGGCGGTCCGCACGGATGTGGAGGAAGCCCTGGCGGAGGTCATCCGCCAGGAATATCCGGAAGCGGAGGTGCTCATGGGCACCTCCACCGCGGGCATTGCCCACGCCGCCATCACCGGGCATCTTCTGGGGCTGCCCATGGGTTACGTCCGCTCCGGCGCCAAGGACCACGGCCGGCAGAATCAGATTGAGGGCCGGCTGGAAAAAGGCCAGAAGGTGGTGGTGGTGGAGGACCTGATTTCCACCGGCGGCAGCGTGCTGGAGGTGGTGGACGTGCTGCGGGAAGCCGGCGCGGAGGTGCTGGGCATCGCCAGCATCTTCACCTACGGCATGCGGAAAGGGCTGGACCGGCTGGCCGCCGCGAATGTCCGGAACATCAGCCTGACCCATTTCGACGTCATCGCGGCGGAAGCCGTCAGGGAAGGCTATATCCGGCCGGAGGATGTCCGGCGGCTGATCGCCTTCCGCGACAATCCCTCCGACGGCAGCTGGCAGAACGCGTAACTGAAAGGAATACGAAAGCATGCGAAGCATCATTGACATCCCGGATCTTTCCCTGGCCGAGCTGGACGCCCTGATGGACAGGGCGGAAGACATCATCGCGCGCCCGGACGATTACGCGGACGCCTGCCGCCGGAAAAAGCTGGCCACCCTGTTCTTCGAGCCCAGCACCCGCACGCGCCTGAGCTTTGAGGCGGCCATGTACGAGCTGGGGGGGCAGGTGATCAGCGTCGCCGGCGCGGACGCCAGCTCCGTGGCCAAGGGGGAGAGCATCGCCGACACGGTCAAGACCGTCAGCTGCTACGCGGACATCATCGCCATGCGCCATCCCAAGGAAGGCGCGGCCCGGGTGGCCTCCATGAACGCCTCCATCCCGGTCATCAACGCCGGGGACGGCGGCCACGCGCATCCCACCCAGACCCTGGCCGACCTGCTGACCATCCGGCGGGAAAAGGGCGGTTTCTCCGGCCTTACGGTGGGGCTCTGCGGTGACCTGAAGTTCGGCCGCA
This sequence comes from Clostridia bacterium, assembly GCA_017469265.1. Classification (GTDB taxonomy): domain Bacteria; phylum Bacillota; class Clostridia; order Christensenellales; family Aristaeellaceae; genus Aristaeella. Next base: position 5,882 of record JAFUGS010000056.1, on the reverse strand, counting down.
CGGTGCACTCCCTGCTGAACGCCCTGAGCCGGTATGAAAACATGCGCTTTGTGCTGATCAGCCCGGAGGAGCTGAAGGTGCCCAGCTATGTCAAGAGCGAGGCCCTGAAAAAGAAAAACATTCCCTACACCCAGGAGACGGACCTGGAGCGGGTCATCGGGGATCTGGACATCCTCTACATGACCCGGGTACAGCGGGAGCGCTTCTTCAACGAGGAGGATTACCTGCGGCTGAAGGACAGCTACATCCTGACCCCGGAAAAGCTGAAAAAGGCGAAGAAGGACCTGTGCGTCATGCATCCGCTGCCCCGGGTCAATGAGATTTCCGTGGCCGTGGACCAGGATCCCAGAGCCTGCTACTTCCGCCAGGTGCTGTACGGAAAGTTTATGCGGGAAGCCCTGATACTGATGCTGCTGAAGGAGGCGGGAACCCTATGACTGTAGATTCCATTCATAACGGCATTGTGATCGACCATATCGCCGCGGGCTGCGGGATGAAGCTGTACCACCTGCTGGGGCTGGATCACACCGAGGCCTCCGTCGCCATCATGATGAACGTGACCTCTCACCGGATGGGACGGAAGGATATCATCAAAATTGACGGCGACCTGCCCCTGAATTTTGACGTCATCGGCTATGTGGATCCCGACGCCACGGTCAACATCATTCAGGACGGCCGGCTGAAGGAAAAAAAGCGCGTTCCCATGCCCACCCGGCTGGAAAACGTGCTGCGCTGCAAGAATCCCCGCTGCATCTCCACCACGGAGCAGGAACTGCCCCAGGTGTTTCTGCTCACCGACGCGGGGACAAAAGAGTACCGCTGCGCCTGGTGCGAAACCAGGGCCGCGGGAATCTGAAAACCGGGCTTTTTTCGAAACGGTGGGTTTTACCCTCCGTTTCTTTTTTATTTTTCCTTGTTTTCAGGCATTCATGTGGTGATTATGTGGGTAAAATTTGACAAAAGTGGGAACGTGTGCTACAGTAAGCACCGAAGGATATTTTCGCCGCCTTCGCTCCGGGTGGCTTTCATATAGATGGAAGGATGACTGGGATTTCTGTCCGGGTCTTTTCAAAGGGAAAGGATTCCGCGCTGCGGAGGTGCGAAAAAAACAGTGAATCGGCAAATCAGGATTACACATTTTTACCATAGCGGTTTTTCCGTGGAAGCGGATGATTTGCTTTTCGTGTTCGATTACTGGCGGGGGGAAAAGAACGAACTGCATGACCAGCTTCAGCTGCTTCCGGAAGAGCTGAAAAAATACCGGGCGGTTTATGTTTTTATCTCCCATGAGCATGTGGACCATCTGGATCCGGTGGTTTTCTCCTGGAAGGACTACGCGCCGGTTTCCTATTTTGTTTCCTCCGACATGCCCGTGGGCACCCGGGGGAAACGCATGGCGCCGGGGGATACCCAGAGGCTGGAGGAAGGGGTTTCCGTCACGGCTTTTGATTCCACCGATCTGGGGGTTTCCTTTCTGCTGGACTGGCACGGCATCCGGATTTTTCACGCGGGGGATTTGAATTTCTGGCACTGGCGGGAGGAATCCACCCTGCGGGAAATAGAGGAAGCGGAGAAGGAATTTCAGGACGCGGTGAAGCCGCTGGAAAAAGAGAAGGTGGACGTGGCCTTTTTCCCGGTGGATCCCCGGCAGGGAAGCATGTTTGAGGCCGGCGCCAATTACTTCATTCTGGCGGTGAAGCCCCGGCTCCTGATTCCCATGCACTACTTCCATCGGACGGAAATCATCAAGGAATACGCCCGGACCGCCAGCTGCCGCTCCACGGAGGTGCTGGCCATGCCCGGCATCCGGGACAGCATCCTGGTGGATTTTGATGAGCATGGCTACATGAACATCTCCTTCCCCCGGCCGGAGGAATCCGCTTCGTCGGAGGAAGCGGAAACCCTGGACAGCATCGCCGCGGACAATCCTTTTTCCGAGTCCGACCTGCCCCTGGCGCAGCTGGCGGAGGACGGCGCCACCGAGGAATAAAAGGGTTGTATCTATTCCATCGCTTCGCTTGCTGGACTGAATCGCTACGGGTTTTCCACCTTTTTCCACAGATTATACACAGGGGGAAAATGCTTTTCCACATCCCTTGTGAAAAAACCGGAAGCCTTGATTTTTCAGGGCTTCCGGTTTTTAATTCCGCTAAAACCGCGATTTTACAGGCCTTTCAGCCTGTGGATAAGTTTCTGGTTTCTTTTTATCCCAGAAAAACAGGGAAAACCTGGTCCAGCGTCAGGGAATACAGCGCCGCCTCCTTCACCCGCTGCCCCGTCAGCTCCCCCACGGCCCGGGTATACCAGCGCAGCTGCGGGGTATATTCCGCGACAAAAGCTTCCGGATCGGGGACGCGGTCCGTCTTGTAATCCAGGATTACCCATCCGTCCTCCTCCAGGAAGGCGCAGTCGATGACCCCCTGCAGAATCATCTCCCGGTCCCGCTGAATCCGCAGATTGAAATTCCATTCCCGGTGTACCTCCCGAGCCCGGATCATCCGCTGACCCATGGAGGACTGGAAAAAGGAAATGATCTGGGCATCCCGAATCTGACGCGCTTCCTCCGGCGTCAGGATATGTTCCCGCAGCATGCGTTCCTTTTCCGCTGTCACCGCCTGGGCGGGGGATATGCCGTTTCGCATGTCCGTCAGGCTGATGCCGGATAAAACCCGGTGGGTCAGGGTGCCGCGCCAGCTGGCCGTTGTTTTCGGACTTTCCTGAAGAAAGCGCGGCAATTCTTCCAGTTCGTATCTGGTCAGCCGGCGGGCGATGGCCTCCGGCATCCGCTTGATCTCCGGGCTTTCCTCTTCCAGATCCTCCGTTTCCAGACGGGCGGCGCGGATCAGGGATGTCACCGACCGCTTGACCAGCGTCGGGGAGGTTTCCTCCGGCGATTCTTTCCACAATTCATCCACAACCGGCGCGGAAAGCAAGGATTCAAGCCAGGCTTCCAGGTTGTGGATATTTTTTCTCTTTTCCACAGTTTCCTGTGGGTTTTGCTCGAAAACCTTTATTTCATAAGGCTTTTCAGGCTGTGTACATCCTGTGGACAAATTTGAGCCATCCTTCCGCAGCAGCACCGGCATCCACAGGTCGGTATACGTCCTAGCGGACAGAATTCTGCCTTCATTTTCCGGCATGGACCACAGGGGATTGGTTTCCTGACAGGTGATGAGATACAGCCTTTCCTGTGCCCGGGTCATGGCCACATAAAGCAGCCGGACCTTTTCCGCCAGCTCCTCCCGCCGCTTCTGCCAGGCAAAGATCCGGGTCGCCAGGGTGGGACGGGCGATCCGGTGGGCCGGATCCTTGTAATCCACGCACAGGCCGAGGCGCGCGTGGCACTGGATGCCGCCCTCCTCCGCCCGGGTCAGCTCCTGATCCATGCCGCAGCAGAACACCACGGGAAACTGCAGCCCCTTGCTTTTATGAATCGTCATGATCCGGACCAGATCATCCTGATCCCCCAGCAGGGTAGCGCTCTGCTGATCGCCATACCGCTGCTGATCCCGAAGGTAAGTCAGGAACTGGCGCAGGGTCAGCATGCCATTCGCCTCTCCTCGGGCCGCCTCTTCCACCAGCATCCGCAGATTGGCCTGCCGGGCCGCGCCGCCGGGCTCCAGCGCGTACACCCAGTACAGCCCGCTTTCCTGCAGCAGCTGCCACAGAAAATCGCTCAGGCGCATGCTTTCGGACAGCTCCTGCCATTTTTTCTGCCGGGAGCGGACGGCCCTGCAGGCCTCTCCCAGCTGGGAATTCTCCCCGCATTCCCGGTCAAAGGCTTCATGAAAGGAGGCCTTCGCATCCGGATGATGCAGCCGGATCAGGCTGAGCTGTTCCTCGGACAGGGAGAAGGGGGGATGGGTCAGCACGGAAATCAGGGGCAGGTCCTGCAGCGGATTCTCAATCCATTCCAGCAGGTTTTTCATCACCAGGATTTCCTGCTGCTGATAGTAATCCCCCATGCCGTCAAAAAATACCGGGATGGATCTTCTGGAAAGCATTTCCGCCAGCTTCGGGCCGTGGGACGCCACGCCGGGCATCAGAATAACGCAGTCCCGATACTGATAATTCCGTTCTTTTCCCGGATAGGGCGTCCGCAGCAGCTCCCGGATTTCCTCCGCCACATGGGCGGCGGTGCGTTCCAGCTCCGACAGATCCCCGTCCCCTTCCGCCAGCATATCCACCCGTACGGGGACGGATCCCTCCGTCCGCCGGCCCGGAACCAGTTCATCCTCCGGGGCGTAATCCATTTCCGTCGCCGTCTTTTTCATGACGGAACGAAAAACCAGATTCGTCGTTTCCAGAATCTCCGGCCTGGAGCGAAAATTCGCCTGGAGAAAGACGCATTCCCCACCCGGCTTTTTTCCCTGCCGCATCTCATCGATCCGGCCCAGGAAAAGCAGGGGATCCGCCAGCCGAAAGCGATAGATGCTCTGCTTCACATCCCCCACCATGAAGAGCCTGTTTTCCGGACTCTGCAGCAGGCTGATCAGCCGGTCCTGCACGGCGGACACATCCTGACACTCATCCACAAAAATATTCCGCCAGACGCTCCGGGTTTCCGCCTGTATCGCCGGATCGGACAGCAGGGTTACCGCGTACTGCTCCAGATCCTGAAAATCCACCAGGGCTCTGCGTTTCTTTTTCTCCTGGAACAGGGTCTGGGTTTTCTCCGTCAGCGCCGCCAGCGCCTTTAATGATAAGGAAAGATTTTCCCATTCCTCCAGGGTCTCCTCCGGCCGGAGCATCAGCAGGGAATCCGCTTCCCCCATCTGCTTTTTAAAGGAATCCCGCAGCTTCTGATACCGATCCTTCCAGTCCATTTCCTGGGGCGTGAGTCCTCTGGGGGTGCTCAGCCGGGCGAAAACACAGGCCGAAAACACTGGATTTTCCTGATGGAGCTCCGATTGTTTCACGTGAAACAATGCCTGATCGACCTGCCAGGATTTCTGATAGTTTTCCAGCGCCTCCGCGTCCTGAAGCATTTTTTCCATCCGGCCAAGGTACATTTCCGCCAGCTGATACTTTTCCTGTACCATCCGCTGAACCGATGAAAACCAGGGATGCGCCGGATCCATTCTGTCCGGGACGCGTTTCACCGCGTCCTCCAGCCACGCCATGGGTTCCGGCAGGCTCATGAGAAAGGACTGCAGCTTCTGAATGATTTTTTCCGTCCGCGGTCCGTCATAGCGCTGCTTCAGCGGTACAAAAAGATCGGGTTCGTCCGACTCCATCTGATCGCAGGCTTCCAGAAAGGCTTCATGAAACAGCTTCTGTCCCTGTGAAGCGTCGCAGATGGTAAACAGGGGATCCAGGTCAAGAAACTGAAACTGACCGCGAAGCAGCTGCTGACAGAAGGAATGGATGGTGGAAATCTGCATCAGATCCATCCGGTCCAGCGCCGCGCGGATCAGGGGTTCCTCCCGCTCCTGCAGCAGGCGCTGGCGGATCTTCTCCCGCATCTCCGAGGCGGCGGCGTTGGTAAAGGTGATGATCAGAAAGGATTCCGGCTCCATTCCCGTTTTCAGAAAGCGGACAATCCGTTCCACCAGCACCGCGGTTTTCCCGCTGCCTGCCGCTGCGCCACAGATCAGCTCCCGGGCTTCCGACTCGATGACCCGCCGCTGATCCGCTGTCCACTGAGGCATGTTCTGCTCCTTTCCCGGCATCAAATCCGAGTATCTCTTCCGTCGCTCCGCTCTCTGAGGAATTCCAGTCCGGGGGACGCCTCTAGGCTCCCGCAACCTCAATCGGCGCACAGCCGCCTTGGGGCGGCGGCTGCGCTTGTTTCGGTTGAGGTGCTCACCTTCCTTCCGCCTGACGGCGGACGCCCCACAGGGGCGACGGTCGGATCGCACCCCGTTCACTTACGCAGCGGT
>JAFUGS010000055.1 GCA_017469265.1 Clostridia bacterium | reverse complement strand
TCCCATTCCTTGCGGTCAAAACCCACGCCGGTGAGGCCGCGGTTGTTGGTGAAGACGATACGGCCGTTGGCGTCGTACCAGGTGTCGGCCTCGTACTGCTGGAGCACTGGGAACTGGATGCGGTAGATGGTTTTCAGCTGAGCCCGGGTCATGCCCCAGGCCATGGCGGTGAGCACGTCGATCTCTACCAGCGCCTGGCGGCGTTCGTAGTCGGTGCGCAGGGGGGTGTCCCAGGTCCAGGTGGGGGTCAATGTGGTAAAGCGAGTGAGACGAAGACGAGGATCTTGTTTAGACCAATTATCATGCATGAAAGCTTCGGTGAAGCTTTCATGCCATAGCGTGGAATAATAAGTAGTCAAACAATTGAGCAGTAATCCACGGAGAATGATCTGTTTTTTATTTCCTGTTTCTCCGAGGTATGGCATGTTTTGGATAACATCAAGACGAGCATGCGCCTTACCTGTTGCTTTTATGTAGAAATCAAACGGTAGTGAAGCAAAGGTACTTGCTACAACACAATTGACCTCATCATTGCTGGCAAACTCAAAAACAAGATCCACATGTCCAGTTTTAGGAGGAGTAATAACAGGCAACATGGTTCGTTCACCGCTTTGGTTGAGCATGCTTCTCCAAACAACACGGTAACCATTCAATGCTTTTTCTCCATTGATTCCTTCTGGTGCACGATGAAAATACTCGGGTTGATCAACATTCGGTCGAAAATTGCACCTTTGGAGGTAATCGCTTGGTATATTTGTCAAGTCTATATTATCGTAATCACTATTAAGAACACAGTTGCTTCTCGAACACTTGAAAAGAGGATTTGCGTTACTGATATGAGGTCCGGAAAACACATAGTCTAAAATACTATCCGGGAAGTGAACTTCCCTTCGTATTGTCCCATCTTTTTGTCTATTGACCTCATGCCACATTTCGTTCGTTGAGATTTGATTTCCTAAGGCACCTATCGTTTCCCCATAATCAGCAAGTTTTTCCAATACCTCTACCAGTTGCTTAGCATGTAGCACTGGCAAGCGTGCCGTTTTCCATTCTTCGCTACCATCAAACAACTTGGCAAAAAGCCGCAATTCCCGTTCTCCAACACGAATCACACGGTCAGGATGGCCGTGGACATTCCAGTTGCCATTTTCGTCTTTTATACGCGGAGCAACGCCTTTGATACCTTTGTCATAACACTGCTCTATCGTCTCAACTGCAAACAGGTTGCCAACTGTTTCAAAGGTTCTATTGCTTGCATTGTTGTATACATTCAGGCTAAAGACTGTATTGTGATGAACTCCTTCAAACAGTTTCAGTTCATTTGTGAATTGATAGTGTCTACGCAGCTTTGGATATAGAGCAGTACGCAGTAGCCCACCCTTAGGATCATCATAAACACCATCAGGATGTACGAAAGCGCTTGTACCGGCTTTGCCACCAAAGTCCCAAGCCTGCGGGAGAAAACACTTGAAAAGATTTGTTTGCTGACCTTTTAGCAAAGGATAATTCATAACTGCATTCAGGAAAGCCTGCTGCCCAGTCATACTCTCATATTCCGTGAAATACAGCTCATGAGTTGTCGCATCTTTCAACAGTTCTTCCCGAATCTTTGTAGTCTGCGTTGCAGTAAACTTTTTTACTGCCAGCAGCGGCTGTCGATCGCCCAGCACCGCTTCCTCATTCCACTCCAGCTTGATCCACGGCGGATTTCCCACCACCAGATCAAACCCGCCCCGGCTCTCAAACACATCAGAAAACTCCAGCTCCCAGTGGAAGAACTTCTGCTGCTCCGCCACCTCGTTGGCGATGCGCAGGCGCGGGAAATCCGACCGGAGCTGATCCAGGTTCACCGCGCCGTATTTGCCGTAGCGGTCGGAAAGCTCCCGGGCGTAGGGATCCAGATCGAGGTCATCAAAGAAGGAAATCTGACCGGCGTTTTTCTTGTCACCCTTGATGCTGACCACATCCAGCCCCAGCAGCATCTGGACATCGAAAAGGAACTCCATCCGGCTGGGTAGCTCATCAGCCTTGTCAATCGGCCAGAACCACAGCGCGCACCAGTAATCCATGACCGCCTTGAGGCGGGCATAAGGGCTGGCGTTGCTGTCGCCCTTGGACTTGTACAGGCTGTCATAGATGCGGTCCTTGTCCCGGATAGTGGTGGGCTGATGCTCCTCGTCCTGAGCCTGCCCCCACACGGACAGGGGATCGGTGGTCTTTTCCTTGATCTCACCGCGCAGCTGGGTGTGCGCATCCCACAGGGCATCGATCTGGTTGCACAGGCGCAGCACATCTTCCGCCTCGCTGTCACTGAGGGGTTTGGTGAAGGACTTGCGCCACTTGGTGATGGCGGCAATCTTCTCCGGCTCCAGGCCTTTGATCACCTTATCAGTGTAGGCGCACATGCCGGGATCCCCCAGCAGGAAATGATAAATCTGCTGCTTCGCAAGGCTCCGCTTATACCTTGAGACTTTCGGCTCCTCGCCGTCCATCGTCCACTGTTTGTTCAGCACTCGCTCAGGGGCGCTGTTGTACCAGGCACCGGCTCCCTCCGCCTGCGCCTGACTCAGGGTATAGCACTGCCTCCGGGCGCCGATCAGGCTGTTGCCGTTCACGATCTGCGTCCGGAACCACGGCACATAGCCGCCCTGATAGATGGTGTTCAGCCACAGGGAGACCTCCGCCAGCTCCACGGCGGTGGGGTTCAAGTCGATGCCGTATACGTTGCGGTCGGCAATCAGCATCTTCACCTTCTGCAGCTCCTGCTGGCGCTGCTCATGAGGGATGCTGACACCCGTCTCCTTCTGCTTGCGCTCCAGATAGGCTTCAGCGAGCTGGGACACGGCTTCGTTCAGGAAGGCCGCGCTGCCCATGGCGGGCTCGCAGATGGTCAGCTCCAGAATGTCGTCGGCGCTCTTGTCCTCCAGCAGCTCCTTCAGCGCATACTTCACCAGACAGCGAGTCAACACCTCCGGCGTGTAGTAGGAGGCAGACTTCTCCCGCTCCCGGCCCGCCAGACGATAGATGAATTCACCCTTGGGATGGACACGAAGGGTGCCGTCGTCATTGCGGACGCGTTCATCCTCGGTGTACTGATCCAGATCCCGCAGCGGGATAAAGTAGCCGACGTCCAGCTCATCCACCTTGTCTCCGGCGCGCTTGACCTCATACAGGTCTTCCTCCGCGAAAAAGCCGCGATAGCTGAGCAGCGCCTCGTACACTGCGCCCAGCTGGTTTACTCCCAGGTTCGAATAACTGATGCGGCCCCGGCGCTGACCCTTGCCGCCTCGGGAGAGGCTCATCAGGTTGATGATCTGCAGGAGCTTGCCGTTGCGCAGGTGCGCCTTTTCGATCAGCGCCGTGCGCTCCGGATCGAAGATATGAGCCTTCAGCGGTTCAATGGCAAACACACCCTGCAGAGACTCGCTGTCCGCAGGGGATTCAACCTTGGTCGGGAAGCCGTAGTAGACGAGGCCGAACAGCTTATCCAGGCTTTCCTTCAGGAAGTTGCCGTCCTCGTTAATCTCCCCATCCCCCTGGGCCTGTTCGCAGATCTCCCGCAGGCTCTCAAAGGAATAGCCGGATTCGTAGGTCTGTGCCTTCATGGGCGCGTAGCCCAGTTCCGGCTTGGCCTCGATGAAAAGCATGAACAGGATGCGGTACATGTACCGCAGGCACTGCAAGGTCAGGTCCTCCGCCAGCGCACGACCGAAAACGGCCACATGCTGGCGTTCCTTCATATCATAGACCACTTCGTTGCCGAGAATCTCGATGCACTGCCGCAGGGCATACTTCAGATCCCGGGACACACCGGAGGCGTGCTTGTGGCTGTTATCATCCAGCACGTCCAGCAGGCTCCCGCCGTCCTTTGGGCAGAGGGAATCCCGATGCAGCAGCACAGCCATGGCCTGCAGTGTGCTCTCTTCGTTGCGGCCAAAGATGTCGTCCAGATCGAAAACGAGGAAACGCTTCTCATTCCACTTGTTCCGGTCAATCAGAGCGATCTGGTTCTCACTGATGAGAATAATCCAGCGGGGACTTTCGTCCAGATCATAGAGCAAACGTCCAAGCAGCTCTTCCATCGGCTGTCGGAGAAGCTGTTCATCTTTAAAGGGCGTCTCCTGGCCAGGCCGCAGGTCGGCAGCCATCGGCACGTAGCCCAGGATATCGGAGACATCGGTTTCATCGTCGTTGGCGATGACCAGATCAGCGCTCTCCATCGGTGTGGTGAGGATTGTCCAGAGCAACGGCGCACCATTTTCCTTGCTGATCTCCAGCGTGACGGGCACCCTGCCGACATTCGGGATCTCTTCCAGCTCCGGTTTGGCAGAGGCCGCATCATATCCCAGCGCAGTCAGCAGGTCCCGGGCGATTTCCGAAACAGCCTCGGCATAGGCGGTTTCGCCGCGCCGCCGCTCCTGCCTTCCACGAGTCAGGAAATAGCGCTTGCCTGCATCGCGCAGCAAAGCCCAGGGCGTCCGCTGATCAGTGCCCTGTGCTGCCTCACGCCATGCGCGGATGGTATCCGCCGCGTTCTCCTCAAAGATGGAGGCAAAGTAGTGGTTGGTATAGTATTCGTTCCGGTTCCTGATGCCGGTCAGATCCATGCTCATGCGTTCACCCCCATGAAGACGGCCGCGATGCGGATGTAGGGATGGTCAGCCTCAATGTCCATGCTGTCCTTGACCCAAGCAAAGAAATCGTCGAAGATCTTTTCAATGTGTCTCTGCTCAGCGTCCTTCTGTTTTTGTTTGCCGAAGAAAGTAAGCTGTTCATACTTCTCTTCCAGGTGGGCTTCATGCCGTGCCTTCAGCTTTTCCAGCTTATCCAATTCGGGATAGATCTTTTCATACGGCCCTTTCGTATAGGCCTGCGCGGCTTCCGCCATCACGCGCTTTGCCTGCGCTACAGCTTCCGGACGCAGCGCGGATACTGTCTGCGCGTCCTCTTCTGTCAGGGTTCCGGCATTTGGACGATCGCTGCGGTCAAACTGTGTCCTGGAAAGAAGTTCATCCATGCTGAGCCGCCTGTCAAAACGTCCGTTCACAAAGCGCAGTCCAAACCATTCATCCACAAATGGCGCGGACCGCCTGTTGGGGATGGAACCCGCCATGCAGAAAACAACCTCGCCCTTTTCAAACGTAGGGATACCGACAAGCGGCGCTTCCTGCCGCCCGAAGAACTGGCTGGCCTTGTCACCGGCCCACTGCATGATGGGATGCTGCCGCCACAGGTAATGCACCTTGGGCCAGCTGTCCTCTTCCAGCGCGTTTTGCAGGCTCTTGCGGTTTTCCTTCGCCACGAAGTTTTTATCAGGAGAAACATAAAGCCATTCGTCGATGCTAGGCGCTGCTTCCGGCGGAAGCACATTGCGGAACCGGCGCTGCATGTCCTGTGTCCAGCGGATCTCCAGTCCCTCCGCGTCATGCAGCGGCATGACTTTGTATGGATGTGTTTCCGCAAGCAGGCGAACCGTGCCTTCCAGGAAGTCTTTGTCGGACATCAGGGTACGATCCTCTACTGTTTCCGGAGCAGAAGCCTTTGCTGGGGCAGGCGCAGAGGGCTCCGCAGGGCTGTCATCCCACAGGTCGGCAAACAAGTCTTCGAGGGAAGCATCTTCCGTGATGGTCAGTTCTTCTTCGAATTCCTCAGCGCTGCTTTCCTCCATGGCGTGGTAGGTCAGCTGTTCCTCCGCGTCCTGATCGTACAGGTTCATCAGTGCGCCGACATCGCCGATGTTCTTATTGGCTTCCGCCTCTTTGCGGATCAGCACCTGCAGGATGCGCATATCTCCCCGGATCTCCTCATTGGTAGAGCGGGTGACCATATAGCGGATATCCGGCGAAGCTTTCTGACCATAGCGGTCCACGCGGCCATTCCGCTGCTGGAAAACCATCAGGGACCACGGAATATCAAAGTGGATCATCCGGTGGCTGAGGTAATGCAGATTGATACCTTCGGAAGCTACGTCGCTGGCGACAAGAATCCGGACAGGCGCTTCGTCCCGGCCGAATTCCTCGACGATCTTCTGCTGATCGATATCGCTCATGCCGCCGTGCAGCGTCTGAATGGCGTTGGCAGGAAGACGCAAATCCTGTTGGAGATGCTCCGCCAGCCAGCGCATGGTTTCGATGCGCTCGGTAAAGATGACCAGCCTGTCATCAGCAGCGCGGTCGTTCCACGCATAGGCCGGGTCACGCAGCAGCTTCAGCAGTTCCTGATAGCGGGAAAAGTCCTGCGGACCTATTTCCTTGAGTGCAGCCTCCAGTACGGATAGCGCACGGCGCTCCTTCATCGCATCCTCAGAGCCTTCCTTTTCGAGACGGCTCATGCGGCCCTGAACAGATTTCAGGCAGGCGGCAGGACTGGAGAACATCGCTTTTTTGAAGGTCATATCGCGAAGACGGCCATTCTCCGTCTTCGGCAGCATGGATTCATAGGTGATGAATGCCTCAAGCGCCGCTTCTTCTTTTGCAGTGGCAGTGCAGGGAACCTCGCCGATATGCCGTTCTTTAAAGCCACCCTTCGCCTGATCCTGAATATCTTTCTTGAAACGGCGGACAAACAGACCTTTGATGTCGTCCCCGTTATCCTTAATGTCCTGCTCGGTGTAGTTATCCGGGTCAGGGATAGCGGTCGGATCCAGCATGTTCATCAGGCTGGCAAAGGAACGGGCGCTGCCGTCGTGAGGGGTGGCGGACAGCATGATCAGCGTGTCACTCCGGCTGGAAAGCAAATCCGCCAGGCGGGCACGCTGAGAGCTTGATTTGCCGCGCCGGGCCACATTATGTGCCTCATCGATGACGATAATATCCCACCGGGCATTCTCCAGATGGACGCGGTATTCGCTGTCCCGCTTGATCGTGTCGATGGAAACGATGGTCTTGTCATAGTAATGGAATGGATTATGGTTGCTGGGAAGATCCCGGCGGATGCGCTGGATCTTTGCTGAATCAAGGCTGATCAGCGGAATGGAAAAGCGCTCCCACATTTCCTTCTGGAACTGGGCCATCATACTCTTGACGGTCACAACGAGGATGCGACGGCCCTTTCCACGGGCGAGCAGCTCACTGATCAGGATACCGGCTTCCAGCGTTTTACCAAGACCGACACCATCCGCCATCAGGATACGCTGACGGGGACGGGAAAGGCTCATGGCCGCAGGCTCCAGCTGGTAGGGCATCACGTCCATCACCGCGTGATGGCCGATGTGCAGCTTCGCGTCTGTTGGGATCTTCTGCCGCCAGAGGCTTTCCAGAAACAGGCGTGACCGGGTAAACCGGGCAGAGCTGTCCGGCACCAGCGTCGTTTTCGCGGGGTCGATCACCGTGATCTTTTCCAGATCGCTCAGGAAATAGGCGGTCTTATCCCGCACCAGAGGAGATATACCGACACATTGCAGCGTGTAGGTATGAAAACTATTGGGATCGCACTTGCGGATCATCCATTCCTCATCACGGATGAGTACGCGCATGCCGGGAGCAAATTCAGCCATGGCTGGAGTCCTCCTGTGCTCGTCTTTCAGTCAACAGTTTTGGCCGGCACGGCCTCACAAACGTCGCCGATATCGCAATTCAGCGCCGTGCAGATTTTAAGAATGATTTCCATGTTTACCGGCTCGCCGCGACTCATTTTTGCGACGGAGGACTGACTGATTCCGGCAACGGTCGAGAGATCTTTCTTTTTCAGATCCTTGTCTATCAGCATTTTCCAGAGCCGCTTGTAGCTAATCTCCATCGTGTTTTCCTCACTCAGATTATTTGGCAGTTCGAAATCAAGAACAAGTATATCGCATATTATTCCAACATGCAACAAAAAATGTGAATTCACATATTTGTAATGCTTAAATTCACAAAAGCAATGAAAATATTATTGCCACGATATTCATACAATCGATCTTAGCATATAAATACACCCGTTATCGATGATGCGATGAAGAAAAAAACTGCTGGCCCTTCCAGCACGTTCAGAACCGCTTTCGTGTCTTATGCATCGTTGTGAGCCGCAATCCTTCCATTGACAAGCGGCACATTTCCGGATATCATCAATCGGCAGTATTGGTTATTCTGTGATCACGAATTCATTTCTCCCTATGCAGCGCAGTTATGCTGTCTTTGAATGCTTCTGACAATCCAGTTGGCCTTTCTCAGAAGCGTTTCGGGAGAATAAGATTTTTGTCCTGAATACGGCCGGGAGAACCAGGCTGTAAATATGCCTATGTGGGACAGGATGGGAGAACCGATCATCATGGTTGGAAAGTATAAAGTCGTTACCCTTTGCGGCAGCACCAGATTCAAGGATGCATTTATGGAAACACAGAAGCGGCTGACGCTTGAAGGCAATATCGTCATCAGCGTGGGGCTTTTCGGTCACTCCGGAGACGATGAAGTCTGGACGGAAGGCACCAAAGAGATGCTGGATGACATGCACAAGCGGAAGATCGATATGGCGGACGAGATCTTTGTCATCAATGTCGGCGGATACATTGGAAGCAGCACAAGGTCAGAGATAGAGTATGCAGAATCTGCCGGAAAAGCAGTACGATACCTGGAGCAATGATGAATCAAGCATAATCACTTATAACAAATCAGACTATGAATGGTCTAAAGAAGGGTATCAACGATTGATAATATCAAAGGAGCATTCCAATGAAAGTAGAAACGATTGAAAGAATCCGGAGGTTTTCATCTGACCGGGACTGGGGACAGTATCACACCGCCCCGAACATCGCGAAATCGATTTGCATCGAAGCCGCGGAACTGCTGGAATGCTATCAGTGGAGCGATGAAGCGAATCTGGAACATGTGAAAGAAGAACTGGCGGATGTGATTGTTTACTGCCAGAATATGCTGGACTGTCTGGGGCTGGATGTTGATGAGATCGTAAACTCAAAGATGACGAAAAACGAAGCGAAGTATCCGGTCGAAAAGGCCAGGTGGTCCGCCGCGAAATATACGGAGCTATGAAAGAGAAGCAAGCTTCTTTTTGATCAGGGGCAGGATCTGTAAGTCGGCGGGGAGCCAGTCCACGGATTCAAGTTCTTCCGGGCTGAGCCACTTTGCGGCCTCGTGTTCCTTCAGGGTCAGGTCTCCGGCCACCACCGCGCACCAGTAGCACTTCATGGACAGGTGGAAAGCCGGATAATCGCATTCAACCTGGCCGATGAACGCGTCGACGGATATTTCGGTGTCCAGCTCTTCCTGGATTTCGCGCTTCAGGGCTTCCTCCGGCGTTTCGTTTTCCTGTACTTTTCCGCCGGGGAATTCCCAGCCGTCTTTGAATTCGCCGTATCCCCGCTGGGTCGCGAAGATTTCCCCTTCGTGGTGGATGATTGCGGCAACAACGTTCAGTACTTTCATGCAGATTCCCTTTGCCGATGCTTTCTGTCAAGGATAAGGTGATTTCTTCTTGCTCCCCCGCTTCGCGGGGGCGCTTTCGTCAGCGTTTCCTTATGACTGCGGGGTCCACTTCCGCAGGGGCAGATCCCAGATTTCCTTCTCTTCGCTGTTCAGCGAATAGCGCGTGACCGTCAGGCGGTCCCATTCGCCGTCCTCTTCCGCGTCGGTGAAGGTAAGCAGGCTGCCGACGCCGTTGATGAGATACCCCGCGTTCATGTATGTAAACCGCAGCGTTTCCTTCTGCGTGATCAGTTCGGTTTTCGGCTTTGACCCGCCGTCGCCGGTTTCATCGGGGGCGGGAGCAAGCGCTCTTCTGAGGATCATGTTTCCGTCCTCGTTCAGCGCCCAGCTCTGGACGGTGATTTCCTCCCCGGGGCGCAGCAGATAGCGGGCCCGCTCGGCGGCTGTTTCCTCCTCGTCCCTTTCCAGCGTGTGATTGTGGCCCCAGAGGAAAACCACGTCATGGTTTTCCGCGGCTTCATTCAAGGCCCGCGTCCAGGTCCAGGCGCCGCTGTTGTCGCCGCGCGACGCGTACAGCGGCACATGGGACATCACGATAATGGGCCAGTGATCCTCCAGGCTGCTGACCCACGACAGAAACAGGTGGCTCGCCGTCTGGGCCGAAACGCCGTTGGGATCGGCCAGGTCCTTGCCGCTGTAGGTTCTGCCTTTTTCGTCTTCCGTGCCGGCCTGGCTGTCGCTGTCATAGATCATCTGCGCGAAACTGATGCCATAGAGGTAAAAGCCGTCGCCCTGAACGGGGCCGGAAAAGAACACGTCCTCATAGCTGCCCGTCTCATTTTTGTCGTGGGAGCCATAGGTATAAAGGCCCCGCGCGGCGTCGCCGAAGACGTGGGCGATCTGCGCGTCCACCGCTTTCATGGAAAAGGGCGGCGCGCCCATGGGGTATCCGGTCGCGTCCTTGTCGTTATCCGAGCCTTCTCCCACGTTATCCCCGCCCAGCAGAATGATGCCCGGCTGCGCGGCCTCCCCGTCCTGGCGGACCAGGGTCAGCACGTCGGTCAGATTGTTATGCCAGATGAGGGCGCCGGAGGCATCAAACACGGGGGCTTTTTTCGGCGTTTTCGGCGGCGCTTTTTCGGATCCCGCCGGCGGCGCTTCCGGCGGCTTTTCCGGAGGCGCTTCCGGCGGCTCCGCGCCCTCGTTTTCTTCCTTTTCCGCGGCGGCTGTTTCATACGCCGCGTGGCGGTCGGTCGCCGCGAAAACGGATACCGCTTTTTCCGCCGCGGCGTTCATGACAAAAGAGAAAACCAGCAGGGCGCAGAGAACAGGGACAACCATCCTTCGCGGCAGGCCATTCTTTCTTTGCATCGTGTTTTCTCCTTTCTTTCCCGGGGCGGTCAGTCCGCCCCCGCGCCATCCCGCAGGCGGTCGGCCAGGGTGGTGTAGCGGCGGGCCACGTGATCATTGCGGACCATGGCGGCGATGGTTTCCTCCGTGCCCACCAGCACCACCATGGACTTCGCCCGGGTCAGGGCGGTATAGAAAAGGTTGCGGGTCAGCAGCATGGGCGGGCCGGGGGTGACCGGCATCACCACCACGGGGAACTCGCTGCCCTGGCTTTTGTGGACCGACAGGCAGTAGGCCAGGGACAGATCCTCCAGGTCCGCGCTTTCGTAGAGGACGTCCCGGTCCTCGTCGAAGCGGACCAGCAGGGTATGCTCCCCGGGATCCGCCTCCAGGATGAAGCCGATGTCTCCGTTGAAGATGCCGGCACCGTCCTCCCAGGAGCGGCCGGTTTTCCGGTGCCAGACCAGCTCGTAGTTGTTCCGGGTCTGGATCACCTTGTCCCCCAGGCGGAAGATGTTCTCGCCCCAGGTCAGCTGGGGGGCGGCGGGAGACGGGGGATTCAGCGCCTGCTGCAGGAGGCGGTTCAGGTTTTCCACCCCGCAGGGGCCCTTCCGGCCCGGGGCCAGGACCTGGATGTTCCGCACGGCCAGGGCCCCCGCCTCCTTTTCCGGATACCGAAGATACTTCGGCAGCCGGTCCCGCATGAGGCGGACGATGGTGTCCGCCGCGTCGGAGAGGGAGAGCTTCCGCTCAAAGAAGAAGTCCGTGCCCTTCTCGTTCAGCAGGGGCATCTCCCCGCGGTTGATCAGGTGGGCGTTCAGCACGATGCGGCTTTGCTCGCTCTGGCGGTAGATGTCCGTCAGCCGGGCGCAGGGCACCTGGCGGCTTTCCAGGATGTCCCCCAGCACATTGCCCGCCCCCACGGAGGGCAGCTGGTCCGCGTCCCCCACGAGGATCAGGCGGGTGCCGGGCTCGATGGCCCGGAGCAGGGCCTTCATCAGGTTCAGGTCGATCATGGAGGCCTCGTCCGCGATGACGCAGCCCGCCTCCAGGGGGTTCTCCGCGTTGCGGGCAAAGGCGCCTTCCTCGCCGCTGTACTCCAGCAGGCGGTGGATGGTTTTCGCCTCCGCCCCGGTGGCCTCCGTCATGCGCTTGGCCGCCCGGCCGGTGGGGGCGCAGAGGAGGATGTCGTTCTCCTCCCCCAGGAGGGAGAGGATGCAGGTAATGATGGTGGTTTTGCCGGTGCCGGGGCCGCCGGTAATGACCAGCACCCCGTTTTCCAGGGCCTGGACGATGGTTTCCCGCTGGCGGGGGGAGAAGGCGATGCCCCGCTCCCGCTCGAAGCGGGCGATGGACCGGTCCGCCATGGGCCAGGCGCCCGGCCGCACGGCCTCCATCAGCTCCCACAGGCGGCGGGCCACCTCCCGCTCCGCCCGGTACAGGGCGGGGAGATAGATCCGCCGGATGTCCCCGGTTTCCGGCAGCTCCGCCGTCAGCTCCCGGTCCAGCAGCAGCCGGGTCAGCCCCTGGGCGCAGCGCTCCTCCGGCACCTGCAGCAGGCCCGCCGCCTGGCGGATCAGCAGATCCTCCGGCAGGTAGCAGTGGCCGCTGCCGGCCTCCGCCTCCCGGAGCAGGTACTTCAGGGCGCAGCGGATCCGGTTCTCCCCGTCCGCCGCCACGCCGATGGCCAGGCCGATCCGGTCCGCCGTGCGGAAGCCCACGCCCTCCAGCTCGTCGCAGAGGCGGTAGGGATCCTCCTGGACCACGGCCTTCGTCCGGTCCCCGTAGCGCTGGCTGATCCGGATGGCCAGGGCCGCGGGCACGCCGTAGGACTGGAGGAAGATGATGGCCTGCCGGGCGCCCTGCTGCTCCGCGAAGCTTTCCGCGATCATGGCGGCCCGCTTGGGGCCGATACCGCTCAGCTCCGTCAGCCGCTCCGGATGGTCGGCCAGCACCTCCATGGTTTCCTCCCCGAAGGAGGAAACGATCTGCCGGGCGGTGGAAGGGCCCACCCCCCGGATGGCGCCGCTGGCCAGGTACCGCTCGATGCCCAGCAGGGTGGTGGGCATCTGAATCTCACAGGAAACGCAGCGGAACTGGCGGCCGTAGGACTTGTGCTCCACCCATTCCCCGGTAAAGACAGCCTGCTCCCCGGGGTTCAGCTCCGGCAGGGCGCCGATGACCGTCTGCTCCCCGCGCCCGGCCCGGACCGTCAGCACCGAATAGCCGTTCTCCGGATTGCGGAAAATGGTGCCGACGACGCTCGCTTCCAGTTTTTCCATCCATTCCTCCAGCCGCCCGCCGGCGCGCGTCATGATTCCTGCTTTTCTTCCCGTTCCCCGGCTTCCCCGGAAGCCAGGGCCGGATCGATGCCGTTTTTGCGCAGCCCCTCCTGAAAATCCGCCGGCAGGGGGGCGCGGAAGGTCATCCGCTCCCCGGTGCGGGGATGGTCGAAGGCCAGGGAAAAGGCGTGGAGCATCAGGCAGGGCACCCGGACGCCCCGCTCCCAGCCATAGATGGGATCCCCGCAGACCGGGTGGCCCAGGTGGCGCATATGCACCCGGATCTGATGGGTGCGCCCGGTGAGGATATGCACATCCAGCAGGGCGCAGCCCCGCCCCTCCGCCAGGACGCGCCACTCCGTCACCGCCTCCCGGCCCTCCGGGTCCACCGCCATCTTTTTCCGGTCCTTTTTGCTGCGGGCGATGGGCAGCTCCACCCGCCCGGCGGGCTCCTTCATGGCGCCCTCCACCAGGGCCCGGTAATGCTTTTCCATCCGGCGCGCCGCCAGCATTTCGCTCAGGGCCGTCTGGGCCGCGTCGTTCCGGGCCACCAGCATGACCCCGGAGGTGTCCTTGTCCAGCCGGTGCACGATGCCGGGGCGCAGCTCGCCCCCGATGCCGCCCAGGGCGTCCAGGTGGTGCAGGAGGGCGTTCACCAGCGTCCCCTGCTCGTGGCCCGGGGCCGGATGCACCACCATGCCCCGGGGCTTGACGATGACGGCCAGGTCCTCGTCCTGATACAGGATTTCCAGGGGCAGATCCTCCGCCTGGGGCTGGGCCGGCCTGGGCGCGGGCACCCGCAGGATCAGGGTCTGCCCGGGGCGGGTTTTCGTGCCCGCCTTCCGGCAGGGTTCCCCCTCCGCCAGGCAGCAGCCCTCCGCCATCAGGGCGGCGATCCGGCTGCGGCTCAGGCCCGAAGCCTCGCTCAGCAGCACATCCGCCCGGCGGCCGTCCCCCACGGCCTGAAAGATTGTTTCCTCCATCGCTCCGTATCCCCGTTCCGCCGCAGCGGCGTTTTTCTCATTTTTCCCGGAGGATGCCCAGCATCACCAGCCCGCAGCCGGCGACCAGGCAGGCATCCGCCACATTAAAGACCGCGAAGCGCACGAAGAGCGGCTCGATCATGTCCGGCACCGCGCCGGTGAGCACCCGGTCCGTCAGGTTGCCCAGGGCGCCGCCCAGCATCATCATCAGCCCCACCCGCGTGACGCGCCGCAGGGTTTTTCCCCGCAGGAGCCAGGCAGCGCCGGCGATAATGACGGCGCTCAGCGCCGCCAGCAGCGCGGGATGGCCGCTGAGCAGGGAAAAGGCCATGCCCGTGTTGCGCGCCGGCCGCAGGGCCAGCACGCCGGGAATCAGCACCCGCCCCCCGGGGGGCAGCCCCCGGGCCAGCGTCTTCGCACCCCGGTCCGCCAGGAAAACCAGCAGGGCTATCCAGCCGTCCTTCCGCACTCCGCCCGTCCCCCGTTTTCCAATAAATTCATTCTTTCAAAAAAGGAGCCTTTCGGCTCCTGAAAACAGTCCCGGTCAGAGCTGCATCCTTTCCAGGGTCAGCTCCTGCAGATAGCGGCCCAGGGCGTCCTCCACCGTGGGCATGGGCCCGAAGCCCGCCTCCTTCATTTTCCGCGTGCTCATGCGGGAATTCAGGGGCCGGCGGGCGGGGGTTTCATATTCGCTGGTGGGAACCGGCACCACCTGGCACCAGGCGCTCTGCCCCGCCAGGATCAGCCGGGCGAACTGCGCCCAGGACATGAACCCCTCGTTGCAGACATGATAGATGCCGTACTTCTCCGTGGGAATCATGTCGCAGATGATCCGCGCCAGATCCAGGGAATAGGTGGGGGAACCGATCTGATCGTCCACCACCCGGATCTCCGGCTTCTCCTGCCCGAGGCGCAGCATGGTACGGACGAAATTCTTCCCGTGGATGCCGTACACCCAGGAGGTGCGGATCAGGAAATAGCGCTTCATGAGGCTGCGGACCGCGATTTCCCCCTGGACCTTGCTCAGGCCGTAGACATTGCGGGGGTTGTAGGGGGCGTCCTCCGTCCAGGGCTCCTGCCCGTCGCCGGAGAAGACGTAGTCCGTGGAGATAAAGACCAGCTTGGCCCCCACGGCCAGGGCGGCCCGGACCACGTTCATGGTCCCGTCCCCGTTCACCCGGGCGCAGACCTCGGGCTCGCTTTCCGCCCGGTCCACCGCCGTATAGGCGGCGCAGTGCACGATGACGTCCGGCCCGTAGGCCTCCACGTACGCCTTGACGGCGGCCCCGTCCGCCAGGTCAAAATCCTCCACGTCCACGCCGCGGCCGTCGATGCCCCGGGCGGCCAGCACCCGCAGCACGTCCCAGCCCAGCTGGCCCTTTGCGCCTGTAACCAGTACCTTCATGTGGAACCTCCGGTTCTGCTTCGTTTTCCCCCGCTTCGCGGGAGGTTCGCCCTTTTATCCGACAAACTCGTGATAGATCGCGTGAATCGTGGCCTCAAAATCGCTGTCATTGACGCCCACGATGATGCTCAGCTCGCTGGAGCCCTGGTCGATCATGCGGACATTGATCCGGGCCCGGCTCATGGCGGAAAAGAGGCGCGCGGCCGTGCCGCAGTTGTGCACCATGCCCCGGCCCACCGTGGCGATGATGGAAAGATGGTCGCTGATGGTGACGGAACCGCTGTCCCCCACCAGCTGCTCCAGCCGGGGGAGGATGTCCGCCCGGTGGGAATCCAGCAGCTCGCTCTTGACCACCACGCACATGGAGTCGATGCCCGTGGGCATATGCTCGAAGGAAATCCCGTATTCCTCCAGGACGCTCAGCACCTTCCGGCCGAAGCCGACCTCGCTGTTCATCATGTTCTTTTCCACATAGATGACGCTGTAGCCCTGGTGGCCGGCGATGCCGGTGATGGTGGGCACGGAAACCTCGTTGGGCGGGTTCTTGCTGATCAGGGTGCCGGGGTGATAGGGCTTGTTCGTGTTCCGGATATTCGTGGGGATGCCGGCCCGGTGCACGGGGAACATGGCGTCCTCATGCAGGACGGAGGCCCCCATGTGGCTCAGCTCCCGCAGCTCCTTGTAGGTGATGGAGGAAATTTCCGCCGGGCCGTCAATGATCCGCGGATCCGCCATGAGGAAGCCGGAAACGTCCGTCCAGTTCTCATAGACATCCGCGCCCACCGCCCGGGCCACCAGGGCGCCGGTGATGTCGCTGCCGCCCCGGGAGAAGGTGACCACTTCCCCGTCCGCCCGGGCGCCGTAAAAGCCGGGCACCACCGCGGGGCCCTTGTCCTTCAGCAGGGCGGAAAGCAGCTCCTGGGTCTTCTCGTCATCCAGGGAGCCGTCCTCCCGGAAGCGGATGCCCTCCGCCGCGTCCACAAAGCGCCAGCCCAGATAATCCGCCATCAGCAGGCCGCAGAGGTATTCCCCCCGGCTGGCGCACCAATCCCGGCTGCGGCCGGCGGCGATGCCGCGGCTGACCTCCTCCAGGGCGCCCTCCGCATCCACCTTCAGGTGCAGATGCTGGGCGATGGACAGATACCGCTCCCGGATCTTGACAAACTGATCGTCAAAAGAGCGGCCGGAAGCCGCCAGGTCATAGCAGGTATAAAGCAGATCCGTCACCTTTTCATCCGTCGGATAGCGCTTGCCCGGAGCGCTGGGAACCAGGTACAGCCGGGTCGGCTCCAGCTCCAGGATGCTGCGAACCTTCCGGAACTGCTCATCATTCGCCAGGCTGCTGCCGCCGAATTTGGTGACGATACATTCAAGCACGAAGACAGTCCTCCCATCCAAGTCATACCCGACTATTCTACCGCCGGGCCCGCCCGCTGTCAAGGGTCTGCCGGAACGGCGGGCCGGGCCGGAGCGGGCTTATCCCGCCGCCCGGGTCATGGTCAGCACCGTGATCTCCGCCGCCCCGCCGGCCCGAAGGGCCTCGACGCAGCGACGGGCCGTGGTGCCGGTGGTCAGCACATCGTCCACCAGCAGGACGGGAAAGTCAATGGGCTCCCCGGGAACATAGGCGTTCCGCAGGTTCCGCTCCCGCCCGGCCCGGTTCAGCCGCGCCTGGGGGGCGCTGTTTCCCCGCCGGATCAGCAGGGCCCGACTGGAAAGCCCCAGCTCCGCCGCCACCCGGTCCGCCAGCACCTGCCCGTGGTCGATGCAGCGCTCCCGTTTCCGGCCCGGGGGCATGGGGACCCAGGTGACCACCGTGTCCGGGGAAAGGGCCGGAAAGGCCGCCGGCCGCTGCCGCAGCAGGGCCGCCAGCTCCCCGGCGGCCCGGGCTTCCGCCCGGTGCTTCAGGGCCAGGACCAGATCCCGGGCCACGCCCCGGTGGGGCCGGATGCTCCAGGCCAGGACGCCCGCCACCTCCCGGGTTTCCCAGGATTCCAGCACATCCCCCTGGCGCAGGTCCCGCCGGCAGGCGGGACAGAGGCATTCCCCGCCCGAGACGGCGCCGCAGCGCAGGCAGATGGCGCCCTCGGGATACAGGATCTGCCGAAGGATCTCCCGGATCCTTCCGATGCGTCCGCCCGTCTTCACGCTCCGCCCCCCGTTCTCCGTCCCGGTCTTCGCGGCGCCGCCGCTTTTTCGTTTTCCGCGGCGCCGCCGCGTCTTTTTCGTTTTTCAGATCACCGCGGCGATACCGCCGCGGCCTGTTCCGCTTCCTTTGCCGGCGCCGCGTCCGCCGGCTGCAGCCGGTCGGTCAGCTGCCGGACGATCTTCAGCAGGGTATTCAGCAGCTCCCGGTCCGAGGTCTGCTGCGTCCGGTACAGGACGCAGGGACGGCCCCCCGGCGCGAAGTTCAGATTCGGGCTCACCGCCACCATGGCCCGCATCAGCTCCGCCGGATCGGGCATGGCCTTCTCGTCCAGGCGCAGGGCCGCGCCCCCCTTCACCCGGCTCACCTGGGTGACCCCCAGGCGGTTGCTCATGGCCCGCAGCTGGCTCACGTCCAGCAGGGTCTCCACCACCGCCGGCACATCGCCGTAGCGGTCGATCATCTCGTCCAGCACCTCCGCCCGGTCCTCGTCCGTGAGGATGGAGGCGATGCGCTTGTACATTTCCATCCGCTGCTTTTCGTCCGCCACATAATCCCCGGGAAGGAAGGCGTCCACCCGCAGGTCCACCCGGGTCTCCAGCTCCCTTTTCGGGGCGCCCTGGCCCACCTCGGCCAGGGTTTCCTCCATGAGCTTGCAGTACATGTCGTAGCCCACGGTGGCCAGATGGCCGTGCTGCTCCGGGCCCAGGATGTTGCCGGCGCCGCGGATTTCCAGATCCCGCATGGCGATGCGGAAGCCCGCGCCGAATTCCGTAAACTCCCGGATGGCCTCCAGGCGCTGCTGGGCCGTCTCGCTGAGGATCCGGTCCGTCCGGACGGTGAAATAGGCGTAGGCCTGCCGGTTGCTGCGGCCCACCCGGCCCCGCAGCTGGTACAGCTGGCTGAGGCCGAAGCGCTCCGCGTCGTAGACGATGAGCGTGTTGGCGCTGGGCACGTCCAGGCCGCTCTCGATGATGGTGGTGCACAGCAGCACGTCATAGCTGCCGGCGTAGAAGTCCATCATCACGTCCTCCAGGGCGTGCTCCTTCATCTGCCCGTGGGCCACCCCGATCCGGGCCTCGGGCACCAGGGCCCGCAGCCGGGTATAGAAGGCCTCGATGCTCTTCACCCGGTTGTACAGGAAATACACCTGCCCGCCCCGGCCCAGCTCCCGCAGGACCGCGTCCCGGATGACCGCGTCGGAATACTCCAGCACCATGGTCTGCACCGGGATCCGCTCCTCCGGCGGCGTCTCCAGCACGCTCATGTCCCGGATGCCCGTCATGGACATGTGCAGCGTCCGGGGGATGGGCGTGGCGCTGAGGGTCAGCACGTCCACCTGGCGCTTCAGGTTCTTGATGGCCTCCTTATGAGCCACGCCGAAGCGCTGCTCCTCGTCCACGATCAGGAGGCCCAGGTCCTTGAATTTCACGTCCCTGGCCAGCAGCCGGTGGGTGCCGATCAGGATGTCGATTTTCCCTTCCGCCAGATCCGCCAGCACCTGTTTCTGCTCCTTCGCCGTGCGGAAGCGGCTCAGGAAGTCCACCCGGGCGCCGGTGTTGTGAAAGCGCTTCAGCACCGTGTTGTAATGCTGCTGCACCAGGATGGTGGTGGGGGCCAGCAGGGCCACCTGCTTCCCGTCCGCCACCGCCTTGAAGGCGGCCCGCAGGCTCACCTCCGTTTTGCCGTAGCCCACGTCCCCGCAGAGCAGCCGGTCCATGGTCCGGTCGCTTTCCATGTCCGCCTCGATCTCCCGGACGCTCTCCTTCTGGTCCGGGGTCAGCTCCCAGGGGAACTCGTCCTCGAACTCCCGCTGCCAGAGGCCGCCGGGGCTGAAGGCGAAGCCGGTGCGCTGGCTGCGCTCCGCGTAAAGCTTCTTCAGGTCGAAGGCCAGGGTCTTCAGGCTCTCCTTGACCTTGCCCTTCTGGCGGGCCCACTCCCCGCCGCCCAGGCTGTTCAGCTTCGGCGGCTGGTTGGGATTGCCGATATACCGCTGCACCCGCTCCAGCTGCTCCACCGGCACATACAGCCGGTCGCTGCCGTTGTACTGAATCAGCAGGTAATCCCGCCAGGTGCCCTCGCTCTGCAGCCGGGTGATGCCCTTGTAGATGCCGACGCCGTGATCCTCATGCACGACAAAATCCCCCACCTTCAGCTCCGTGAAGGTGGAGATTCTTTCGCCGGTCCGCTTCCGGCTCCGGCTCTTCCGGTATCCCTCGCCCCAGATGTCCGCGTCGCTGACCAGGGCCAGGTTCGCCTCCCGCATGAGGAAGCCCCGGCTCAGCGTCAGGGGCAGGATCACCGTGTTTTCCCCGGCCTGTCGGACGGAGACCTGCTGGGGGTTCTCCAGGAAGGTTGTCTTTTCCGCCATCTCCGCCAGGGTTTCCCCCAGGCGGCGGCCCCGGGCCTCGCCGCCGCTGAGCAGCAGCGCCCGGATGCCCTTTTCCCGCCAGGCGGCCAGGTCGCTCTTCAGCTGGCGGATCTGCCCCTGATACCCGGCCAGGCTCACGGCCCCCAGGTCCAGGGAGTCCGCCGCCCGGATGCCTCCCAGGCCCAGCAGCATCTCCGTCACTGGCATCAGGGCGAAGGCCCCCATTTTTTCCAGGGTTTCCTCCCAGCCCCGCAGCAGCCCCTCCTGGGCCGGCACCGCCTCGCCGCGGCTGACGGCGCTTTGCAGATCCTCCGCGAAGCCCTGGAGCCGCTCCTCCGTGCGGGTGCGGAGCCGGTCCGGCTCCCACAGGAGGATGACATCCGGCCGGAACCAGTCCAGCAAATCCGCCGTACGCTCCGTCAGCACCGGCATCCAGCTCCGCATCCGGCGAAAGGGCTGGCCCGCCGCCACCCGGTCCGCGTCGGAGAGCAGCCGGGCCCGCCGCCGGGCGATCTCGCTCTCCTCCCGCTCCTGCCAGGCCCGCTCCCGGGCCTTCGGCGCCACCGCGGTGTCGAAGAGCTGTTCCTCATCCTCGTCCTCCGGCAGGGGGGGCAGATCCGCCAGCAGGGATTCCGGCTGGGACGGGGCCGCCGGCGCGTCCCGCAGGGCCGCCCGCATCCGCTCCGCCGCGGCTTCGCTTTCCTCCGGGGAAAGCAGCGCCTCGCAGGCCGGCGTCACCCGGATTTCCTCCAGCCGGTCCTGGCTGCGCTGGCTGATGCAGTCAAAGGTGCGGAGGGAATCCACCTCGTCGTCAAAAAACTCAATCCGGACCCCCGCCGCTCCCGCCGGCGGATACAGGTCCAGGATCGCGCCGCGCAGGGCGAACTGGCCCTTGCCCTCCACCATGCTGACCCGCTCAAAGCCCATCCGGGTCAGCCGGGCGGTCAGGGTGGACAGGGGCATCCGGTCCCCGGGCCGCAGGGTAAAGCACGCCTGGGCAAAGGGCTCCGGGCGCCCCATCCGCTGCGCCAGGGCTTCCGCGCTGGTGACCAGCAGCCGGGCTCCGCCGCCGACGGCCGTCAGGGCCTCCAGCCGCCGCCAGCTGCTCTCCTGGCTGCCGGCGGCCCGGGTCAGATCCACTTCGCCCCCGGGCAGGAAGGGGCAGTCCATCCCCGTCCACTGGCGCGCGTCGTCCGCCATCCGGGACGCCTTCAGGTCATGCTCCGCCACCAGCAGCACCTTCCGGCCCATGGCCGCACGCGCGCTGCCCAGGTTGGCGCAGGTTGTGGATTTTCCGCTGCCGCCCTTATTGTTGGCAAAGCAGATTGTGTATGTTG
>JAFUGS010000054.1 GCA_017469265.1 Clostridia bacterium | reverse complement strand
TCTGGAGAACATGTTTGATCTGGTATTCCTGTGCTGTTCGAATTTGCGGATCCCATTACCAAATCGTCCGGAGGTGGTTCAGACGTTATGAATCATGCAGGATCAGGCGCTCGGGCACCCACATTCATGCCCGATGCCTCTTTTTTTTTTATTTTGCTCTTTGGTGTGAATTCCACAGAGCTTTTGTAGGCGCTTTACCCGTGTCTGGATAAAGCGCTTACCAATCTATCGTAAAATCATGTGAATTACAGGGGAGAAAAACATGTTCGCAGGCTGTACCCAAACCGTACCCAAACAACGAAAAACCCTGAAATCACAAGGATTTCAGGGCTGTCTGGTGCGGGAAACAGGACTTGAACCTTTGATGGCCTTTTCAGGCCATTTTTCTTTTTCACGCAAAAAGCTCCCTTCGGAGGGTCCGTTGTTTCCGGATCCTCGAAGGGAGCTTATGCTGTTTCAGGGCCGTGTGTTCCGTCAGGCCGCTCTGGCCTTGACGCCCCGCACGGTCTCCGCCCTGATGCCGTGCTCCGTCTTGGCCCAGTGCTGCTGATCCCTGTAGCGGATCAGGCCGACAACATGATGGAAGAAGCCCACCACCGCGTTGGCGAAAAAGCCGCCGATCATCATCGGCACGGTCCAGGGGCTGAAGCGGATGCCGTTATCCATCCAGTCCGCCAGGTAAAAAAGGAGAAAATAGCTGTAGGATACGACCAGCACGCTGGCCGCGGCGCCGGTCAGCGTCAGGTCGAAGAGCGGCCTGTTCGTGAAGGCCAGGCAGAGGATGAACCTGCAAAGCAGCTGCAGCAGGGCGGCCGGGGTGGCCGCCACGCTGTACATGTAGGTTCCCAGGCTCAGAAACTCTCCCGGGCTGATCCGGCCCGCGTGAAAGGCACGGAACAGCGCGCCGGTGTTGTGCAGCGTCACGTACCAGTGGCCCTGACCCCACCGGACCCGCTGCCGGATTGCGGCGGAGAGGAGGGTGGGCTTCTCGTCATAGACCCGCGTGTAATGGTTCCAGAGGATGCGCCGGCCCTCCAGCGTCGCTTCCACCTGAAGCTCGAAATCCTCCGTCAGGCTCATGGTGGACCATCCGCCCCGCTGATACAGATAGTCGGTGCGCATGGCGAAGCCCGTGCCCCCGATGACGACGTTCAGTCCCAGGCGGTGCTTGGCCAGGTCGAAAAACCGGTTGCTCGTCGTGTAGCCGGTATAGTAGAACCAGGGGACGATGCCTTTTTTGTTTTTGACTCCCAGGTAGCACTGGATAAACTCCGGCTTTCCCTTGTCCAGATACTGGCTGTTGACCTCCCGGAACATGTTGGCGTCGATCAGGTTGTCCGCGTCAAAGACCATGAGCAGGTCGTAGTCGTCCCGGTAATTGATCCGCTCCAGCGCTTTCCGCAGGGCGATGGGCTTGCCGGTGGGAGCGTCCGGCGATTCCTTCCGGGTCTCGATCACCTTCGCGCCCAGGCTCCGGACCTTTTCGGCGGTGCCGTCGGTACAGTTGTCCGCGATAATATAGAAATCATACAGTTCCCGGGGATAATCCATGTGCTCCAGGTTCTGAATGATATCCCCGATCACCTTTTCCTCGTTATGCGCGGGAACCAGCACCAGGAAACGGGATTGCGGGTCATGATCCGCGTATTCCTTTTCGCTCTTTCTGAAGCCGAACAGGCCGACCGCGAGCTGATACAGCATGCTGAAGATCAGAAAGCATCCGCACACGGTCGAGATCAGCTCCAGCAGGATTCTGACAACATTCATTTTCCTTCCTCCTCCTGAGTCGGCAGTTCCTGCCGCCAAAAGGCGCATCGCTCCTCCCCTTTTTTCCCCGCCCAGGGCTCGTAATGCCCCGTTTCAAGGATATCCGCGATGCGCTCGCAGGCATGCCCGTCCCCAAAGGGGCTGCAGGCCCGGGCCATGGCCTCATAGGCGGACGGATCCTCCAGCAGCTCCTTAAAATTCCGATAAATGGTCTCCTCCTCCGTTCCCACCAGGCGGAGGACACCGGCGCTGACGCCCTCCGGGCGCTCCGTCGTGTCGCGCATCACCAGGACCGGCCTGCCGAAGCTGGGACATTCCTCCTGAATGCCGCCGGAATCCGTCAGGCAGAGGAAGCAGCGCGCCTCAAAATTATGGCAGTCCACCACGCTGACCGGCTCGATCAGGTGCATGTTTTCACAGCCGGCCAGCTCCTCTTCCGCCGCCGCCCGCACCTGGGGATTCATGTGGATGGGATAGACGGCCCGGCAGTCCGGGTGCTCCTCCAGCACCCGGCGGATCGCCCGGAACATGTGGCGCATGGGCACCCCCAGGTTTTCGCGTCGGTGCGCCGTGATGAAAATCAGCCGGTGGTTTTCTGCCCACGCCAGCTCCGGATGCGTGTAGTCCTCCCGCACCGTATACTTCATGGCGTCGATCACCGTGTTTCCGGTCACGAAGACGCTTTCCGGATCCCGGCCTTCCCGGATCAGATGCGCCGCCGCCTCGGCGGTGGGCGCGAAATGGAAACGGCCGAGGATGCCCACCGCCTGGCGGTTGAACTCCTCCGGGTAGGGAGAATCGATGTTGTAGGTGCGGAGCCCGGCTTCCACATGGCCCACGGGAATCCGCAGGTAGAAGCAGGCCAGCGCGGCGGCGAAGGCGGTGGAGGTGTCCCCGTGAACCAGGACCACGTCCGGCCGCTCGGCTTCCAGCACGGGGCGGATGGCGGACAGGACGCCGGACATAATGTCAAACAGCGTCTGGTTTTCCTTCATGATGGACAGATCGTAATCCGGGACCACATGAAACGCGTCCAGGACGCTGTCCAGCATGTTCCGGTGCTGCCCGGTGACGCAGACGACGGTCTGAATACCATTCCGGCTTTTCAGCTCATTGACCAGGGGACACATCTTGACGGCTTCGGGCCTGGTCCCGAAAACCAGCATGACTTTTTTCATCTATATATTCCGCTTTCTTTTTCAGCCCCGCAGACCATCCCGGGGCCGGCCCGCGGGCGGGATGCCCCGTCCGGGCTTAAACATAAAAAGAGACCCCTACCACCGCAAACGATGTGGCAACGGTCTTGCTGCTTCAAGCAAAATCCCGGAAACAAGGCCCATACCGGCGGAGCCTTTTGCGCCGCGGCGCGGAGGCCTCCCCGATACCGGGTGTATTTATAGCACACATTCCTCCCTGCGTCAAGGAGAAAGGATGGGTTTTTACCGGTGAAAACCCGTGTTTTCCCGGCGGCATTGCGGGAAGAAGCGCCAGCCGCCGCGCCGTTTGTTTTTCATCTGAAAATCGTGATAAAAATCAGAATGATTTAGTATAAGCGGCTTCCTTTTTCCGCTATATTTCGGTCAGCATCCAAGGGCGAAGCCGGATGGATGAGACGAGAATCCCTGCCCCTGCCCTTCCCTCGCGCGCATCCGCGCGCCGCGCCGGAAGGCCGGGATGGCGCGCGCCGCTGAAAAAAGGAGGAAGCACCATGAAAACCGCGGAGGAAATCCTGCGTACCCTGACGCTGGAGGAGAAGGCCAGCCTGTGCCAGGGGGATACCTTCTGGACCACAAAGGCCATTCCCGAAAAGGACGTGCCCGAAATCATGATGACGGACGGCCCCCATGGGCTGCGTAAGCAGACGGGCGAAACCGATCATCTGGGGGTGAACAAAAGCGTTCCCGCCACCTGTTTTCCCTCCGCCGCGGCCATGGCCTGCAGCTGGGACCGGGAGCTGATTCAGCGCGTTGGCGAAGCTTTGGGGGAGGAATGCCTGCGGGAGGGGGTATCCATCCTGCTGGGGCCCGGAGCCAACATCAAGCGCAGCCCCCTGTGCGGCCGCAACTTCGAGTATTTTTCTGAGGATCCTTATCTCTCCTCCCAGATGGCCAAGCATCATATTCTGGGCGTGCAGAGCAAAGGGGTGGGCACCAGCCTCAAGCATTTCGCGGTGAACAATCAGGAAACCTGCCGCATGTCGGTGAACGAGATCGTGGATGAGCGCACCCTGCGGGAAATCTACCTGGCCAGCTTTGAGGCGGCCGTAAAGGAAGCCAGGCCCTGGACCATCATGAGCGCGTATAACCGGGTGAACG
Organism: Clostridia bacterium; assembly: GCA_017469265.1. Taxonomy (GTDB): domain Bacteria; phylum Bacillota; class Clostridia; order Christensenellales; family Aristaeellaceae; genus Aristaeella. The sequence continues at coordinate 46,291 of JAFUGS010000054.1, read as the reverse complement.
GGGAATTCTGCTCCGAAAACCATCATCTGATTCATGAAATCCTGCGCGGGGAATGGGGCTATGAAGGCGTGGTGGTTTCTGACTGGGGCGCCGCCAACGACCAGGCCAAAGGCATCCGGGAAGGCTTCGACCTGCGCATGCCCTATTCCGGCGAGGCCATGAAGGAGCGGATCATCCAGGCCGTAAAGGATGGCCGGCTGCCGGAGGAAAAGCTGGATGAAACGGTGCGCCGCCTGCTTTCCCTGATCCTGGAGGGCGCGAAAAACCGCCGGGAGGACGCCGCCTGCGACATGGAAGCGCATCATCTGCTGGCCCGTCAGGCAGCGGAAGAAAGCGCGGTGCTGCTGAAAAACGATCAGCATGTGCTGCCCGCCGGGAAGCGGGAAAAGATCGCCATCGTGGGCGCCTTCGCCAAGTACGTCCGCTATCAGGGCGGCGGCAGCAGCCACGTGGTGGCCACGAAGCACCGCAGCGTGCTGCAGGTGCTGGACGAGGATTATCCCGACGTGAAGTATTCCTACACCCGGGGCTACCGGCTCAAGCGGGATCGGATCGATGAGGAATACAAGGCGGAAGCCGTGGTCACCGCCGCCCAGGCCGACCGCGTCGTGGTGTTTGCCGGTCTGCCGGACGGGCTGGAATCCGAGGGTTTTGACCGCCGGGATATGCGCCTGCCGGACAATCAGAACGATCTGATCGAAACCCTGATCAAGCTCAACAAACCCATGACCGTGGTGCTGTTTGCCGGATCCCCGGTGGAAATGGACTGGGCCGACAGGGTGCCTTCCATCCTGTGCATGTACACCGGCGGCCAGGCGGTGGCCGAAGCCGCGGTACGGCTGCTGCTGGGGGACGCGAATCCCTGCGGAAAGCTGGCCGAAACCTATCCCCTGCTGGGTGAGCACGCGCCCTGCGCCCTGACCTACCCGCAGCACGAGGAGGCGGTATACAGCGAGGGCGTGTTTGTGGGCTATCGGTACTATGAGAAAAAGCGTCTGCCGGTGCGGTACGCCTTCGGTCACGGGCTGAGCTATACCACGTTCGCGTATGCGAATCTGAAGCTAGACCGGGGCGAAATGACCGATCAGGATACCCTGACCGTTTCCTTCGACGTGACCAACACCGGGACCCTTCCGGGCCGGGAAATCGCGCAGCTGTATGTGCGGGATGTGGAAAGCGGCGTGCCCCGGCCCGTGAAGGAGCTGCGGAACTTCGTCAAGGTCTCCCTGCGGCCCGGTGAAACCCGGCACATTGAGATGAAGCTGGGGAAGCGCGCCTTTGCCTATTACCATGTGGGTCTGGGGGACTGGTACGCCGAGGACGGCGAATACGAGATTCTGGTGGGGGCGGCCAGTGACGATATCCGGCTGCGCGCTTCCGTGACCATGCGCGGCTCCGTACAGCCCCAAAAGAAGTACAACGAATACGTCACCATGGGCGAGCTGGCGCGGCTGCCGGGAGCGCGGCCCTTCCTGTCCGCCATGAACACCTCCGCCACGCCGGCCCCCGCCATGACCGAGGCGGAAAAGGAAGCCTACCTGGAGGATGAGGATGACATGCGGGAGGTGGCCATGGATCTGACCGCCATGAGCGTATACATGCCCCTGATCAAGGTGGCGGATATGACCGCGGGCGCGTTCCCCTATGAACTGGTAGAGCAAATTGTCAAAGCGATCAACGAATAAGAGCGGAGGGATCAAAAGATGAAAAAAACGCTATTCAATACGGACTGGCACGTAAAAAGCGGAATCGCGCAGCCCTTTGACGCCGTGTTCATGGGCGGCGTTCCCCTGGGGGAACCCGTCACGCTGCCCCAGGACGCCATGATCCTGGAGCCCCGCGACCCCCAGTGTCCCGGCCAGAACCAGGCGGGCTATTATCCTGCGAAAACCTATACCTATACCAAGGAATTCGAGGTGACGGATGACTGGGCGGAAAAGACCAGCATCGTGGAATTTGAGGGCGTCATGGCCAGGGCCATGGTGTATCTGAACAATGAATACATCGCCAGCCATTCCTATGGGTACAGCGGCTTCTTTGTGGATCTGAAAAAACACCTGCGTCCCGGCCGGAACGCCCTCAAGGTGGTGGCCGTCAATCAGGAACTGGCCTCCCGCTGGTATCCCGGCAGCGGCATTTACAGGGACGTGAATCTGTGGCAGGGAGGGAAAACGTACTTCGCGCCGGAGGGCCTTCGCCTGACCACCACCGCCGCCCGGGGAAACCAGGCTTCCGTAACCGTGGAATATGAAATGGTCAGCGCGGAAGAAGCGGATCAGCCCGTCGCGGTTACGCTGGAAATTCTGGACGGGGAAAAGGTGATCGCCGCCGCCTCCGCTCATCACCTGCTGAAGGGAAGCGAAGCCGGCCGCGTGGAGCTGGCCCTGAAGGGCGTGCGTCTCTGGTCGCCCGACGATCCCTGCCTGCACACGGTACGCCTTTCCATGGCCGGCGAGGATGGCCTCGTTCTGGATACGTACGAGGAAACGGTGGGCATTCGCCATCTGAGCGTCAGCGCGGAAAAGGGCCTGTGCGTCAACGGTGAAACGGTGAAGCTGCGCGGCGGCTGCGTTCATCATGACCACGGCATCCTCGGCGCGACGGATCTGTACGCCGCTGAGGAATTCAAGATGCGGAAGATGAAGGAGACCGGGTTTAACAGCATCCGCAGCGCGCATAATCCCGCGTCCAAGGCGCTGCTGGCCGCCTGCGACCATGTGGGCATTCTGGTGATGGACGAGCTGACCGATATCTGGCGGGAGCAAAAGAATATGTACGACTTCGCCCTGTGTTTCCCCGATGTGTGGCAGGATGAGGTAAGGCGGCTGGTGCGCAAGGATTACAATCACGCCTGCGTGGTGCTGTACTCCACCGGCAACGAAATTCCCGAGATTGGCCGCGCTTCCGGTCATGAGATGAACAAGATGCTGGTGGACGAGCTGCACCGCCTGGATCCCACCCGGCCCGTCACCAACGCCATCAGCGGCTTCCTGGCCGTCGCCGATCACATGAAGGAGCAGCGCGCGGAGCAGCAAAGCCAGTATGAGCGGGAAAAGGCAAAGATGGAGATGCAGGGCTCCGAGCAGCTGAACGCCATGGCCGGCGAAATTGAGAAAAAAATGATGGATCAGTTTTCCGTCAGCCCCCTGCTGAACGCGTGCATCGGTCCGGTGGAGGAAGCCTGCGACGTAGCGGGCTACAACTACCTGACCGCCCGGCATGAATATGTGCACGAAGAGCACCCCGAATGGGTGGTGGTGGGCAGTGAAACCTATCCCACCGAGATCGCGGATCTGTGGCCCATCGTAGAAAACAATCCCCATGTGATTGGCGATTTCACATGGACAGGTTATGATTATCTGGGGGAAGCGGGCATTGGCATTTTCCACTATGATCCGGAGCGGCTGGATTCGGGATATCAGGGCTGGTTCCCGGACCGGGTTGCTTACTGCGGCGACATCAACCTGAATGGGTACCGCCGCCCGGTGAGCTATCTGCGGGAGATTGCCTACGGCCTGCGGAAAAAGCCGTATCTGTTTGTGCGCCGCGTGGACAGAGCGGGCCAGCGCCACGACAAAAACCGTTGGAAGTACCATGACGGCATCCACAGCTGGACCTTCCCCGGCTTTGAGGGCACGAAGACCCTGGCCTATGTGTTGACCGCGGATCCCGAAGCGGAGCTGTTTTTGAACGGCGTATCCCTGGGGAAGAAAAAAGTGGGCGGGCAGGAGGGCCTGACAGCGGTCTTTGAAGTCCCGTACGAACCGGGCACGCTGACCGCGCGGACCGCCAGCGGTGAGGACACGCTGGTGACCGCCGGCGCTCCCGCGGGCCTTCGGATGGAATGCTCCAAAACCACCCTGGAAAAGGGCGGCCGGGACGTGTGCTTCATTACCGCCGACCTGGTGGACGCCGGCGGCCTGCCCAACCGGTTTGAAGCGAAAGACATCGAAGTCAGGCTGGAAGGCAGCGCCGTGCTGGCCGGCTTTGGCTCCGCCGACCCGAGCTGCGAGGGCAGCTATTCCGATTCCGTCTGGAAAACCTTTGACGGCCGGGTGATGGCGGCCGTGCGCAGCGGCGAAAACGCGGGGCACGCCGCGCTGCGGTTCTTCATGGACGGGCGGGAGGCAGCCCGCGTGGATCTGGAGGTTATCTGAGCATGGATTATCAGATTCCGAACGGCCCGAAGGACTCGCCGTTCCTTTTCCTGACGCCCGGCCAGGAGCGTATGGCCTATGATCCCACGGACAAGCTGGGCGGCATGTATATGCTGGATCACGATTTCAAGGGATGCCTGACGCTGCCCTTCTCCAAGGAAATCATCCCTGAAAGCGGCCGGGTGCTGCTGGACGGCCAGCCCGTCCCCTTTGTGGTCAGGCTGATCCGGATCATGGGCGATATCCGTACCTGGATGCTGGGCATCCGGCTTGCGGGGCTGCTGGTGGATTACGGCGTGGAAGCCGCGCTTTCCATCAGCGGCTTCACCGATCTGAACGGCAATGTGATGGCCCCCGTGACCCTGACCGTGTTTACGGAAGAGCAGGCCAGGCCCCTGCCCCGATACGCCGGTCACGAAGCGGTGGCCCTCCAGGCGGCGGAAGAAGGCATTGTGCTGCTGAAGAATGAAAACCAGGCGCTGCCGCTGATCAATTCCCGCCTGAACGTGGTGGGCGAGGGCGTGTATGGCTTTCTGACCTGCGCGGTCGGCGCGGGAAAGATCAACGCCCGGTATCAGATGGATTTCCGGCAGGCGGTGCTGGCGGATGAAGAATATTCCCTGAATGAGGAATTGGCGGATTTCTTCCGCGCGCGGCCCGACGGCGTGCCGGATGAAGACACGCTGCGCCGGGCGGCGGAAAAGAACGATACCGCCGTCATGATTCTGGTGCGTGCCTCCGGGGAGAACATGGACAACAGCACGGCTCCCGGCGAATATCAGCTGGCCGCGGGCGAAAAAGCCCTGCTGGCCGCCCTGAACCGGCACTTCAAAAAGCTGGTGCTGGTCCTGAACGCGGGCTATCCCATCGCCATGGATTTCACCGAGGAATATGCCGTTGATGCCATCGTGTATTGCGGCTTCGGCGGCATGCTGGCGGGTCAGGCGCTATTAAATGTTCTGTCCGGGCGCACCAATCCTTCCGGTCATCTCACCAGTACCTGGGCTCGAACCTATGACGATCTGCCCAGCGCTGGAAATTTCTATGACTGTTATCAAAATGATATGCAGCGCTACACCGCCGATAACGGCCCCAGCCTGACCACCCGCTATGACGAAGGGGTGTACATGGGCTACCGGTACTTCACCAGCAGGGGAAAGAAATCCTTTTATCCCTTCGGACACGGCCTGAGCTACACGACCTTTGAGGAAAAAGTGCAGGCGGTGGAATACCGGACCGGTAAGGGCGCGCGGGTCGTTCTGCGGGTCAGAAACACCGGCGGCATATCTGGCAAGCATGTGGCGCAGTTGTACGTGAGCAAACCGCAAACTGGCGTAGAAAAGCCCCTGCGGGAGCTGATGGCCTTCGGCAAAACAAAACTCCTGGTCCCCGGCGAAAGCGAACTGCTGACGCTCTCTGCTGAGGAGAGGAATCTGGACACCTTCAGCGAACAGGATCAAGCCTATCTGATCGAAGCCGGAACCTATACGCTGTACCTGGGCGATAACGCGGAGCGGGTACGGGCAATCGGCTCCTTTGAAATACGGGAAACCATCGTCACCCGGAAAGCGCAAGTACACATGACCGGCCAGCGCACCACGCCCGGTTACAGCTGTGGGCCGCTGTTCCCCGGCGTGGAAAAAATGTCCGTCAGGGATCTGATCCGCCTGTCCGTGTGCGCGGGCGACGGCTGGGGCATGGAGGGCACCGGCGAGGCGGGGCGGATCGCAAAAGTCGGCAGTATCGATCTGCCCGACTTTGTGGTGGCCGACGGCAACAGCGGCGTGAACATGAAGCAGAAAAACATCGGCATGCCCTCCGGCGGCACCTACGCGGCCAGCTTCAACCCGGATCTGCTTTCCAGGATCGGCCGGGTGATCGGCGAGGAAGCCCGGGAGCTGGGCATTTCCATGATTCTGGGCCCGGGCTTCAACCTGCAGAGGAATCCCCTGTGCGGGCGCAATCCGGAATACTTCTCGGAAGACCCCTTCCTGGCGGGGACCCTGGCCGCGGCTTTCGCCAGGGGGCTGGAAAGCTCCGGCGTCCAGGGCTGCTACAAGCATCTGGCGGCCAACAACGCGGAAGCCTCCCGGAAGCGGAATGACAGCGTGATGGATGAAAGCACCCTGCGCAATCTGTATCTGCGGGCTTTTGAGATCGCCCTGCGCGCCTATGAGCCGGCGTCGGTGATGACCTCCTACAACCTGCTGAACGGCTGCTGGACCAGCAATGATCCCGAGCTGGTGCTGGGCGTGCTGCGGCAGGAATGGGGGTTCCGGGGTTTTGTGATGACCAACTGGGGCAGCTATCTGACGGCGGATACCGCGCAAATGATCAACAGCGGCATTTCCTGGATCACCCCCTGCTCAGGCGACGACACCTTTACCGCCCCCCTGGAGCGGGCCGCTGAAGAAGGCCGCCTGGATCTCCGGCGGCTGCGGGAAAATGTGTCCTACCTGCTCAGAACGGTCACCCGGGGAAACGCTGATGAATCAGCGTAAAACATTCCGCCTGCCTTATTGATTGAAAAGGCGCTTTATATTTCCCTGACAGCAGGAGGAGGCGGGCCCTCCGGCCCGCCTCCCCGCTTTATTCCTGATATTCGGTGGCGCTGTACTGGTTGCGGTACTCCCGGGGCGTCACGCCGAAACGCTCCTTGAACAGCTTGCCAAAGTGGCTCTGGGAGGAAAAGCCCAGGTAATTGGCGATGTCGATGTAGGAATAGGAGGAATACATCAGCATCCGCCTGGCCAGTTTCAGCTTTTCGGTCATGATGAAACTGGAAAAGGGCACGCCCTCGGTTTTCCTGAACAGCTCGGACAGATAATTCTGATTCACGTGCAGCTTTTCCGCTGTCTGGCTCAGGGTAACCTTGCGGTGCAGGTTGGCGAAAACGTAATCCTTGGCTTTCTCCACCAGGGGATTCCGGATGGGCGCGGCCTCGCTCCGCTTCTGCCGCTCCCTGATCTCCTTCACCATGGTGCAGAAATTGGTTTTGGCCTTTTCCGTCAACGGCTGCAGGCCGTAGAGGTTTTTGAGGCGTTCCACTTCCAGAATATACGAGTCGCAAAGGGAGAAGGCCAGCTCGTAATTGACTCCGCCCCGGATGGCGGCGCGGCTGGCCAGGGTAATCGCGCAGATGGCCAGGTTGCGGTAGCTGCGCTCCGCGTTGTCGGACAGGGTGCCGAAGCGCTTGCTTCCGTTTGTGTCGATGATTTCCTGCCTGCGGCATTCTTCCAGAAGCACCAGATCCCCCTGCTCGATGGCGGAGAGCATTCGTTTCTCCAGGCTGTAGGGGTTATGGGAAAACTGCTCCTCCTGGGCAGTGAACAGCAGCTCCTGGTAATCCTTCTGCACGTTTTCCTCGGAAGGGTGCAGAAAGTTGTCGTTCAGATATTCCGCTTCTGAAAGCCTCTTTTCGTAATACAGGTTGCGGGATGGCAGCAGCACCAGCTGATAGGTATCGATGGACAGCTCGTAGACGGCGTCCTCCTGGAAAACCAGGGGACATTCCACATTCACGGTATAGCGGTAGGGCTGATGATTGATCACCAGATTGGGGCCGACGATCAGGACGCGGTCCGGGGTCTGAAAGAGGGAATAAGTATACTTTCCGTTGACGAGCACCGTACGGATCCCTTCGCAAGGCAAAAGGCTCATCAATGTGGATTTCAGTTCCTCCGGGAGCGCGGGCGCCTCTTCCATCATGGCGCGGTTGACCGTTTCCAGGACGGAGCCATCCTGAAAAAACGCGTACAGGCAGGTGCGCAGCCCCTCCGCGATAAAAACAAAGTGATTATGCTCCACCATGGCTGAAGCCCCCTTCCGCGCATCATCTTACCATGAAAACCCGCCCCTTTCAAGCGGACGCATGGCGTGGCCGGATAAAAAAGCCGAAGAAAATGACAAAAACCTGAAGGACAGAATATGCTTTTCCCGGCTTTGGGGATAGGATGAGGAGGAAATCGGGCGGCCGATGAATCCGGCGCGAAGGAGGCGGAAAGATGCTGCAAGGTGTGAATCTGGGCGGCTGGCTGGTGCTGGAAAAATGGATGACTCCCACGCTGTTTGCGGGGGTCAGCGCAGGACGAGACCTATTTCTGCCAGGAACTGGGCGTGGACCGGGCCAGGGAGCGGCTCAAGACCTTCCGGGATACCTTTATCACCCGGCGGGATTTTGCCGAGATTGCCGATAAAGGCTTCAACGCGGTGCGCATTCCGGTGCCGTTTTTCCTGTTTGAGGATATCGGGCCCTATGTGCATTGCTGCGAGTACCTGGACAAGGCCTTTGGCTGGGCGGAGGAAACGGGCCTCCGGATCCTGATCGACCTGCACACCGTTCCCGGGGGCCACAACGGCACCGACAACAGCGGCATCATGGGCATCTGCCTGTGGAGCACGCGGCAGGACTGTGTGGATTACACCCTGAACGTGCTGGAAAAGCTGGCCGGTCCGCTATGGCGGCCGCAAGGCGCTGTGGGGCATTGAAGCGCTGAATGAGCCCATGTGCGGCGATACGCCCAGCGGCCGGTATCTGAATATTCAGGAGTTCATCAAGTTCTACACGCCCGCGGACCCGGAACTGGCCGAGGGCAACGAGAATTACACGCTGGATTTTCTGAAGCGGTTTTATCGGGAAGCGTACGCCCGGATGCGCAGGCACATGGGGCCGGACAAGTATGTGGTGTTCCATGACGCCTTCGAGCTGGACATCTGGGATGATTTTCTGCTGCGGGAGGGCATGGAAGGCGTCTGCCTGGACACCCACGCCTACCTGATGACCCCGGACCGGATGCTTTTCCGGGAAAGGAACGCGGAGGTTTACCGGCGTTATCTGCGAAGCCTGGGGGAAAAGCTGACTGCGGCAGGGAAACGCGTTCCCCTGATCGTGGGAGAATGGAACGCCCAGAACGCCGCCGACGGCCTGGCAGCAATGACCGGGGCGCAAAAAGACGCCCTGTACGGCGGCGTCGCGGAAAGCTTCCAGGACGCCTTCAGCGGAACCATGGGCTGGTTCTACTGGGGGTGGAAGATTCTGGCCGAAGGGACCGACGCGGACTGCGACGACGCCTGCCGCTGCGTGACCAAAGGCTGGCTGAAAATCCGAAACACATGATAAAAGTGATAAATACCCGTTGATTCTAATATCGCGAACGGAGAAAACGGGATAGATTATAGACAGAAATCGCGGACGCTTTAAACCCACGCACGACCTGCTTCCAGAGAGGATGAAGACAATGCAGGCAAAAGCATTCCCCTCCCCCAAAAAAACCTGCGATACCAGCCTCCGCCATGACCTGGCCATGAACAAGGGGCTGTATCTGCTGGCCATCCCCATCATCGCGTTTTTCCTGGTTTTCAATTATGCCCCCATGGGCGGCCTGCTGATCGCCTTCCAGGATTTCAAACCCCAGCGCGGCATCCTGGGCAGCAACTGGGTGGGGGTGAAGAACTTTGTGGATTTCTTCACCAATCCCAGCTTCTGGACCATCCTGCGCAACACCCTGGTGATCAGCCTGCTGGGCCTGGTCATCGCCTTCCCCATGTCCATCGTGTTCGCCCTGCAGCTGAACGAAATCAACTGGAAGCCCTTCAAGAAGACGATTCAGACCGTCAGCTACATGCCATACTTCATCTCTCTGGTGGTCATCTGCGGCCTGGTGACGGAGTTCTGCGCCTCCAACGGCGTGGTAACCGGCATCTTCTGCGCGATTACCGGAAAGCCGGCAGAAAACCTGCTGACCAACCCGAACTATTTCTGGGCCATCAACCTGCTCTCCGACCTGTGGCAGAACCTGGGCTACTCCTCCATCATCTTTGTGGCGGCCATCACCTCCGTCAGCGCGGAGCTGCACGAGGCGGCGGCCATCGACGGGGCGACCCGCCTGCGCCGGGTGTGGAGCATCACCATTCCCTCCATCATGCCCACCATCGTCACCATGCTGATTCTGCGCTGCGGCTCGCTGCTGAGCGTCGGCTTTGAGAAGATCCTGCTGCTCTACAGCCCCAGCACCTATTCCACTGCCGATGTCATCAGCACCCATGTGCAGCGTCTGGGCATCGAAAAAGCCCAGTACGGCTACTCCACCGCCGTGGGCCTGTTCAACTCCGTCATCAACACCATCCTGCTGATCACGGCCAACCATTTCAGCAGGAAGTACACCGACACAGCGGTGCTGCAAGGGAGGAAGAAAAGATGATCGAACGTACGACAAAATCCCGTGTTGTCTTTTGCGTCTTCAATTACGGCCTGCTGATTGTCTTCGGCTTCCTGTGCGTGATCCCGCTGTGGCATGTGCTGATGGCCTCCGTCAGCGACCCCCGGCTGCTGATGGGATCCGCCGGAATCATCTTCGCTCCGCTGGGCCGGGCGACCCTGGACGGCTATGGGATCGTGCTGAGCAACTCCGCCGTTCTGCTGGGTTATGGCAACACCCTGCTGTATGTAGTGGCCAATGCCGCGGCGGGCACGCTTCTGACGGCCATCGCCGGTTTTCTGGTAAGCCGCAAAAACTTCCGGCTGGCGAAACCCCTCACCGCCTTTATCATGTTCACCATGATTTTCAACGGCGGTCTGATTCCCACCTACATGGTGATCCGGGGCCTGGGCTTCATCAACACCCGCTGGGCCATCATCGTGCCCGCCCTGATGAACGCCTACTACGTGATCGTGATGAAATCAGCCTTTGAGCAGCTGCCCGCAGCCTACGAGGAGTCCGCCAAGCTGGACGGCGCGGGTTCCGCCCGCATCCTGTTCCAGATCCTGCTGCCCCTGATCAAGCCCACGGTGGTGGTGGTCTTCATGTTCGCGGTGATCGGGCAGTGGAACAGCTGGTATCCCGCCTCCATTTACCTGCCCCGGGCGCGCGAAAAGTGGCCTCTGCAGCTGATCATGCGGTCGCTGCTGATCCAGAACGACGTGTCCAAGCTGCTCACCACCTCTTCCGGCGACGCCAACCACGTGATCAATATGACCGGCAACCTGGTCAAGTACTGCGTCACCGTGGTGGGCACTCTGCCCATCCTCATTGCCTATCCCTTCGCCCAGCGGTACTTTGTGACCGGAATTACCCTGGGCGGTGTGAAGGGTTGATCGTTTCAGGTTTCAAGTCCACTTTGGACTGCAAATACGGCGAAAGCCAGACATCATGAAGGAGGACAACATGAAGAAGATTATTTCCGTTTTCCTGGCCGTCATCCTGCTGCTGGGCACGCTCCAGACCGCGGCGCTGGCCGAGTACGACAAGAAGCTGACCTACACCGTGTTCCAGCAGGGCGACGACGTGCCCGACCCCGAGAACCAGTACCGCAACAGCGCCATGATCCATTACTGGCAGGACATGTTCAACATCGAGCTGGACTGGCAGATTCCGCCCCAGGGCAGCGAATCCGAGCAGATGAACCTGATGCTGGGCACCGGCGACTACACCGACATCATGGATATGGGCTTCAACACCGAGAACCTGGGCACCCTGTGCGACGACGGCACCATCTGGGACCTGACCCCCTATCTGGATGAATACATGCCCAACTACAGCGCCTGGCTGGACGCCAATCCCGATGTGAAATCCGCCCTGTTTGATGACAGCGGCCGCATCTATCTGGCCGGCTCCATTCAGGAGCATCCCAAGCAGTGGGGCGGCCTGGTGTACCGCCGGGATATCCTGGAAACCATGACCGGCGGCAATGTGGCCTTCCCCAGCAGAAACGCCGAGCCCACCACCATCGCGGACTGGGAGTACATGCTGGATCTGATGACCCAGTATTTCAAGGCCGCCGGCATGAATGACTACGCCGGCCTGATCATTCCCGCCATCGGCTATTTCTCCACGGGCGAGCTGATCAGCGGCTTTGGCATCGGCGGCGCGGATTTTGTCAACGCTGAGGGCCAGGTGGCCTACGGCATCGCGGAGGACAACTTCTACAATTACCTGGTCAAAATGAAGGAATGGTATGAGAAGGGCTACATCTACGGCGATTTCGCCAGCCGCAGCCAGGATCTGTTCTATCTGCCCAACACGGCTCTGACCTATGGCGGCGCCGCAGGCATCTGGTTCGGGCTGGTGCAGCAGCTGGGCGACACCATGTCCCTGCCGGAATACGGCCTGATGATGGAAGTGGAACCCCTGGTCGCTCCCATTGATACCGATCACGGCATCGAAGCCCCCGCTCCCGTTTATCTGGCCGCCAACCGCGGCTCCAACAACGCCGGCTGGGCCATTTCCACCGCCTGCGACGAGGAAAAGCTGATCCGCATCCTGACGGCCATCGACTGGCTGTACACCGCCGAAGGCGCCGCCACCCGCAGCATGGGGCTGAGCGAGGAGCAGGGCGCCGCCGAGCTGGCCGAGTACACCGACAAGGGCATCACCCATGGCGCCCGCAAGAACGGGACCATTGAGTGGACGGATGAAATGGATGCCGCCAAGGATCTTGGCACCTATGAATTTGGGCAGAACCGTCTGCCCGGCATCGTGGTGGATTACAAGACCCGCACCTGTGAGCTGAACGAGCAGGGCGTCGATCCCAATGTGTGGGGCGACGAGGTTTGGACCAGCTGCGGCCGGGAGGGCGTGTTCCCCTACACCATTTCCTACACCGCCGAGGAGCAGGAAACGATCAACCGCATCAACACCAACATGCAGGACTACGCTCATCCCATGATCGTCAACTTCATCATGGGCCGCACGGAGCTGACCGAGGACGCTTTCAAGGCGTATCAGCAGAAGCTGCATGACCTGGGCCTGGACGAGTACCTGTCCCTGCGCCAGGCCGCGTATGACCGCTACACCGCCCGTGCCGCCGATTAATCCACAGCCCGCGGGCAGGCCGCACGGGGGAACCCGTGCGGCCTCCTCTTTTTCGGAAAGGATGATAGCCATGGAATACTGCAATCCGCTGAATCTGGACTACAAATTTCAGCATTACGGCAGGGCCGCCCATCGGGAGGCCGCCGATCCCACGCTGATTCTCTTCAAAGGCACTTACTACCTGTTTCCCAGCATGTGCGCGGGTTTTTATTATTCCGACGATCTGGCCAGCTGGAAGTGGCACGAAAACCGGCGGCTTGACATGTACAATTACGCCCCGGACGTCCGGCAGATCAGCGATTACATGGTGTTCACCGCGTCCAGCAAGGGCGAATCCAGCACCATCTGGCGGACGAAGGATCCGCTGTCCGATCAGTTTGAAAAGGTCAGCGCGCCCTTTGATTTCTGGGATCCGGCCATCTTCCGCGATGACGATGGGCGGGTGTATCTCTATTGGGGCTCCTCCAACGACTGCCCCATCTACGGCTGGGAGCTGGACCGGGAAACCCTGACGCCCATCGGCGAGCGCAAGTCCCTGATCTACGGCGACAAGGACCATCACGGCTTTGAGCGCTTCAACTTTCCCGGCAAAAAGGAAAAGGAGCGCCCTGGCCTCGAGGGGGAGATCTACCGACTGTTTTTCGGCGCGGGAAACCCGTTTCTGGAAGGGCCCTTCATGACCAAGGTGAACGGGAAATACTACCTGCAGTACGCCGCCCCCGCCACCGAGGAAGCCATATACAGCGACGGCTACGCCGTGGGGGACAGCCCGCTGGGGCCCTTCACCTTCGGGATCAACTCCCCTTTCAGCTCCCGTCTGTCCGGCTTCATCACCGCCGCGGGCCACGGCAGCACCATTGAGGACAGGTACGGCAACCTGTGGCATGTGGCCAGCATGGGCATCAGCGTCAATGCCGATTTTGAGCGCCGCGTCGGCCTGTTCCCGGCGGGGGTGGACAAAGAAGGCCTGCTCTTCTGCAACCAGAACTTTGCCGATTATCCCATGGAGATTCCGGCAGGCAGATTTGACCCCTGGAGCGTCAGGCCGAAGCATATGCTCCTTTCCTACCGCAAGGCCGTGACCGCCTCCTCGTCGCTGGAAGACCATCCGCCGGAACTGGCCGTGGATGAAAGCATCCGCACCTGGTGGACGGCCAGGGGAAACCGCGGTGAGTGGCTGCAGGTGGATCTGGGCAGGCCCTGTCCGGTCCACGGGGTGCAGATCAACTTTGCTGAGGAAGGGATCCCCGTGCTGCGCATGCCCCCCGAGGAATGCGGCCTGCCCGGCCCGGTGGGGGGCCGGTACGTGGACAGCGGCCATACGCTGCGCACCCGCTACCTGCTGGAGGGCAGCGCCGACGGACAGAGCTGGATCCCGATCGCGGACCTGCGCACGGCGGACACGGACCGCACGCATCCCTATCATGTGCTGGAGCAGGACCAGTCCCTGCGCTATATCCGCCTCACCTGCGCGGAAACGCCCTACAACAGCCCGATCAGCGTCTCCGGCCTGCGGGTGTTCGGCCTGGGGGATGGCGAAAAGCCCGCGAAAGTAACGGAAGGAAAAAGCGTGATGGAGGATCCCATGACCTGCCGCCTGACCTGGGACAGGGCCGATGGCGCCATGGGGTACAACGTGCGCTTCGGCGTCGCGCCGGAGAAGCTGTACAGCAGCTTCCAGGTCTACGGGCAGGAGGAAGCGTACCTCACCACCCTCAACGCCGGCGTCCCCTACTGGTACGCCATCGATGCCTTCAACGAAAACGGCGTAACCGAAGGAACGGTCCGCAAAATGTAATACACGCCGGTGACTGCCGCCGTTCGGCCGTCACCGGCGTATTTTTTTGATCCAGCTTTCCGCCCCCCGGTCAGTTCTTTTCGGAGCTTTGTCCGGCGGCAGTTGGGATCGCGGGCGGACGCGATCGGCCTCCTCCTGCGCGGGCAGTCCAAGCGGAAGGACCGTCCTTTTCTTCTTCATTTTCCGCGTCCTGGCCTGCTGCGTATGTAAACGTTTACGATAAAAACGAAAAAATGGAAAATTTCTTTCCAAAAAGTGCAAAACGGGGTTGACACGGATTTCCTTATTGGCGTATAATCCCCTTGAAAGTGACAGGAGTCCCCTTCAGCTTCCCCTGCTGGTATGGGGATTTTCTTTCCAGGGTTACGTAAACGTTTACATCTCGACGAAAAGGAAGTGAAAGCAGCATGGAACCTTTGATTCGGATGGTCGGCATCACCAAGACCTTCCCCGGAGTCAAGGCGCTGGACAACATCAGCTTCGATATCCTGCCCGGGGAGGTGCACATGCTGATCGGCGAAAACGGCGCGGGCAAGTCCACGCTGATGAAGATCCTCTCCGGCGTGTATCAGCCCACCTCCGGGAAAATCATCTGCAACGGCCACGAATACAGCGAGCTGACCACCAAGACATCCCAGGACGAGGGGATCGCCATCGTGTACCAGGAGCTGAGCGTCATCAACGAGCTGTCCATCCTGGAGAATCTGTTCGTCGGCAAGCTGATGACAAAGAAGCGTTTTGGGCTTCCCGTTGTGGATTACAAGGGCATGCTGGAAAAGGCGCGGACGGTGCTGGATCAGGTTGGGCTGAAGCACGACCCCTCCACCCTGGTAGGGGATCTCGCAATTCCGGACAAGCAGCTGTGCGAGATTGCCAAGGCGCTGGTTTCCGGCGCGAAGGTAATCGTACTGGACGAGCCGACCACGTCGCTGACCACCTCCGAGGTGGAGCGGCTGCACGGGCTGATCCGGGAGCTGAAGAAGCAGGGCTGCGGCATCGTCTATATCTCTCATAAGATGAAGGAACTGCATCAGATCGGCGACCGGATCACGGTGCTGAAGGACGGGACGTATGTCGGAACCTATCCGGCCAGCGAGGTTACCCTGGACGACCTGATCCGGCTGATGGTCGGGCGGGAAATCAGCGGAACCTACTTCGCGGAGGAATCTGCGGAGGAACTGATGACCCATCCCGTGATCTTCGAGGCAAAGGACATCACCCGGGCGGACGGAACCTGCCGTCACGTTTCCTTCCAGCTGCACGAGGGCGAGATTCTCGGCTTCGCCGGGCTGGTCGGAGCCGGGCGCACGGAAACCATGGAAGCGATCTTCGGCGCCGTGCCGCGGCAGAGCGGGCAGGTCTTCCTGAAGGGAAAGGAGCTGACCATCCACGAGCCCTACGCCGCGATCAAGCAGGGCATCGGCATGCTGACCGAGGACCGGCGCAAGCTGGGCTTCGCGAAAAACTTCAGCTGCAAGCAGAATATCAGCCTGGCGCCCTTTATCAAAACCTCCACCATGGGCGGGCTGGGCGGCATGCTGGATCCCGCCAGCGAGCAGAAATGGGCGGACGAGCAGGTAGCCGCGCTGAGCATCAAGTGTACCAGCCCGGATCAGATGACGGTGAACCTTTCCGGCGGCAACCAGCAGAAGGTGATTCTGGGAAAATGGATGGCGGCGGAGAGCGAGGTGCTGATCTTCGACGAGCCCACCAAGGGCATTGACGTGGGATCCAAGAGCGAAATCTACATCCTGATGCGCAGGCTGGCCCAGCAGGGCAAGGGCGTGCTGATGGTGTCCTCGGAGCAGACCGAGCTGCTGTCCGTATGCGACCGGATCGCGGTCTTCCGGGACGGCGAGCTGAAAGACATTCTGGAGGGAAAAACAGCGACAGAGGAAGAGATCGTGAAGATCTCGACCGGCGAATAAAAGGAGGCCGCAGTCATGAGCGAAAAGAAAGTGGAAGCCCGGAAACCCTTCACCTTTGCAACCTACTGGCAGCGTTTCGGTACCATCAGTATCCTCCTGCTGCTCCTGGTGGTGCTGGCCGTGGCCAAACCCACATCCGTTTTTTCCGCCACGTCGATTCCGCAGATTCTGCGTCAGTCGGCGGTGAACATCCTGCTGGCCCTGGGCGAATTCTTCGCGATTCTGCTGGGATACATTGACCTGTCCGTTTCCGCGGCCTGCGGCCTGACGGGCATGGTGGCCGCCCTGCTGATGCGCGGCGGATGTCCCTGGGTGCTGGCCTGCGTCGCCGGGGTGCTGTGCGGCACGCTGATCGGCGCCTGCAACGGCTTCCTGATCAACAAAACCGGGCTGCATCCTTTCATCATTACCCTGGGCATGCAGACCATTTACTTCGGGCTGATGCTGGTGATCTCCAGCTCCGCCAGCGTATACGGCTTCCCGGCCGGCTTCTCCGGATTCATGAACGGGAACCTGTTCGGCTTCCTGCCGGTTGGCGCGATCATCGCGCTGATCGCGGCGGGCATCCTGTGGTTCTTTACAACGAAGACCAAGGCCGGTCGGAATCTGTACGCCCTGGGCGGCAACCGGGAGGCGGCCTGGTACTCGGGCATTAACGTGCACCGGCACCAGATGCTGGTCTACATGATCTCCGGCACCTGCGCGGGCCTGGCCGGCATCGTGCTGACCGGACGTCTGAACGCAGCGGCTCCCACCGCCGGCACCGGATATGAGACCTATGCCATCGCCGCGACCATCATCGGCGGCACGAGTTTCTTCGGCGGCGTCGGCAAGATTCCCGGCGTGGTGGCCGGCGGCCTGATCATCGGCATCATCAACTACGGCATGACCGTGCTGATGATCGACGCCTCCATGCAGAAGGTGGTCATGGGCGCCCTGATCATCATCGCCGTAACGCTGGATCACTTCGTTTCCAAATCCTCCAGCAAGTAAGAAGGAGAAGCAGAGCATGAAACCGATTATCAATCCTTCCCTGATGTGCATGGATTTTCTGGACATTCGCCGCCAGATTGAGGTGCTGAACAGCCGGGCGGATCTGTATCACTTCGATATCATGGACGGGCACTATGTGCCGAACATTACGCTGTCCCCCGACTTCGCGAAGGCCATCGCGCCCATCAGCGCGCTGCCCCTGGATTTTCATCTGATGGTGACGGATCCGCAGATGTTCCTGGAGCCCCTGCGGAAGGCAGTGGAGCCGCTGACGCAAAGAGGAATTCAAAGCTTCTTCAGCCCCCATGCCGAGGTCATCAACGGAAAGGGCTTCCGGATGATCGACGAGATCCGCCGGGCGGGCTTCCGGCCCGGCGTGGCCATCAATCCGGAAACGCCCCTGGCGGAGATCACGGCTTACCTGCACCGGCTGGACAAGGTGACCTTCATGAGCGTGGACCCCGGCTTCGCCGGGCAGGCGTTCATTCCGGAGATGCTGGACAAGGTGCGGGAAGCCCGGGCGCTGAAGGCGGCCGACCCGGAGAAGTATCACTTCATCATCGAGATCGACGGATCCTGCAACAAAAGGACCTTCGGACTGCTGGCCGAGGCCGGGATTGAATCCTTCATCGTCGGCACCTCTGGCCTGTTCAACAATGACCCGGATCTGGAGAAAGCCTACGACATCCTGATGGAAGATTTCCGGAGGGGAGTGGGTGATTCTGTTGGATAAGAAGATCATCCTGGGGATCGACATCGGCGGAACCAACCTGCGGATGGGCTTCGTGGACGAGGATTTCAGTCTGCGGGGTTTCGAGCGGTACCCCACCGCGGAAACCCTGGGCGGCGGAAACCTGCTGGATTCCCTGGCGGACAGGGTGCGGGAGCACCTGGCGGCCCATGGCCCGGAAGGCCCGGTTTCCGCCGTGGCCCTGGGAATGCCCTCCGTGGTGCACCGGAACCACAGCTATGTCTACTCGACCCCCAACATCCCCGGTCTGGATGGGATCGACCTGGGCGTGGAGCTGGAGAAGCGGCTTGACTTGCCGGTCTATGTGGACCGGGACGTGAATTTCATTCTGGTGCATGATATTCAAAAATACGACCTGGATCCCGAAGGAAACCGCACCATCCTGGGATGCTATCTGGGAACCGGATTCGGCAACTCCCTGTACATCAACGGGAACATTCATCGCGGCAGCCATGGCGTAGCCGGAGAGCTGGGGCATATTCCCCTCTACGGCGTGACGGATCTCTGCCCCTGCGGGCAGGTGGGCTGCGTGGAAACGCGGATCGGGGGACGGTACCTGCAAAAGCTGACCGCCGCGCGTTTCCCGGACTGCCATATCAGGGACGTGTTCACGAGGCACGGCGATTCGGAGGAGATTGATCAGTTTATCCGGGACACCGCCCTCCCCATCGCTACGGAGGTGACCCTGCTGGATCCGGACTGCGTGATTCTGGGCAGCGGTGTATTCGCCATGAAGGATTTCCCCATGGAAAAGCTGATGAATGAAGTGAGGCGGCGCAGCCGTCATCCGCTGCCCGCGGAGGATCTGCACTTTGTGGTGGCGGAGGATTCCCAGACAGCCGGCGTCCTGGGCGGCGCCATTTCCGTGATGCCCTATGTGAAAAAGGGCATTCCCTTTCGTTCCTGACCGTCCCCGTGGACGGACCGGAAATATATCATTTTTTAAGGAGGTATCCCCATGAAGAAGGTTCTGACCCTGGTTCTGGCTCTGTGCATGCTGCTGACAGCGGCGTCTGTCGGCATGGCGGAAAAGTACGCCGTGATCCTGAAGACCACCAACTCCGACTTCTGGCGCACCATGTATGACGGAACGGAAGCCTACGCGAAGGAGAACGGCCTGGATGTGGACATGTTCGCCGCGCAGAGCGACATCGACTATGAAGGCCAGCTGGCCATCCTGGAGAACTGCATCAACTCCGGCGAGTACGCGGGCATTGCCATCGCTCCCTGCAATGGCGTGAACCTGATCGCGGGCGTGAAGCAGGCGAACGAGAAGGGCATCACCATCTGGAACATCGACGAGAAATTCGACGCGGCGGAGATGGCCAATCAGGGCGCGGTGTGCGTCGGCTTCGACTCCTCCGATAACGTGCAGATCGGCCACATGGGCGGCGAGTTCCTGGCCTCCCTGCTGGAGAGCGGCGCGGAAGTTGGCGTGATCGAAGGTCTGGCGGGCAACCAGTCCTCTGAGGACCGGGCCAGCGGCGCCAAGGCTGCCTTCACGGAAGCCGGCATGAACATTGTGGCCGCCAAGTCCTGCGACTGGGACCGGCAGACCGCCATGGACACGGCCATGACCTGGATTGATCAGTTCCCGAACCTGAAGGCGATCTACTGCTGCAACGACGGCATGGCCATGGGCGCGATCCAGGCTGTGATCACTGCCGGCAAGGTGGGTCAGATCTACGTGTGCGGCACTGACGGCGACGCGGACGCCATCGCTTCCGTGGCGGCCGGCGAGCTGACCGGCACCGTGGCCCAGGACTCCGCCAATATCGGCATTACCGGCCTGAAGGGCGTCGTGGCGGCCGTGGCTGATCCCGCTTCCTATCCGGCTTCCGCCGAACCCGAGAAGACCCCCGTTGCCGCCATCCTGGTGACCGCCGAGAACGCGGCCGAGATGACGAAATAATCGGTTTGACGAAGCAGAGGGAAAACTGTTAAAATGGAGCCGCAGCAATGCGGCTCCTGTTTTTCAATTCAGAGAACGGCAGAAAATGGAACGCCGGCGGCGGTTCCGCCTTTTCACAGCGCGGTCCGGGAGGAACGGAAGATGCCCAGAAAAGACCAGGTATCCATCAAAACCATCGCGGAGAAAACCGGGCTGTCCACCGCGACAGTCTCCCGGGTGATCAACAAGAAGGGCGGCTTCACCCGGGAAACCTATGAGCGGGTGCAGAAGGCGGTTCAGGAGCTGGACTACGTGCCCAACGCCATGGCCCGGGGCCTGCGCACCCGGTCCGTACCGCTGGTGGGGATCATCGTGCCGGATATTATCAACGAGTTCTTCTCCCGGATTGTGCTGCGGGTACAGCTGGCGCTGGCCGCCAGGGGATATTCCGTCTTTATCTGCAACACGGACGAATCGGCGGAGAACGAGCAGACCTATCTGGCCACGCTGCAGGGGATGCAGATCAGCGGCCTGGTCTGCATATCCGGCAGCGACATGACGGACGAGGCCTGGCCGAACGTGCCGACGGTATATATCGACCGGAATCCGATCCGCCCCGCGCCCCGGTCCACCATCATCGAATCGGACAACCTGAGTGGCGGGTGGATGGCGGCGACGGAGCTGCTGCGCCGAGGATGCCGGGAGATCGCCCTGCTGGGGGACGAGCGGAGCCTCTCCACCGCCCTGAGCCGCAGGAACGGCTTTCAGCATGCCCTGAACGACGCCGGGCTGGTCCCGGAGGAGAGCCGGATTTTTTCCGTGGCGAAGGTGGATGAAAAGAACGCCTACGACGCGGTTTCCTTCGCGCTGCGGAGCGGCGTCACCTTCGACGGGCTGTTCTGCATGACGGACTGGCTGGCGCTGGGCGCCCTGAAGGCGCTGGAGAACGCGCACCTGCGCGTGCCGGGGCAGGTACGGGTCGTCGGGTTCGACGACGTACGCGTCGCGTCCTACAGCGCGCTGCCGATCACAACGATTCGGCAGGACACGGACGAGATGAGCCGCCTGGCGGTGGAAGAGCTGACCCGCATGATGGAGGGCGAGCCCTGCCGGCGGCCGCACTGGATCGTGCCCGTATCCCTGATCCGCCGCGAAACCACATGATTTCACCGGGCGACAGAGAACCGTCCCCTGTCTCCGCGCATGGCTCCGCCTTCCATGATCAAAGCTGTTTTCATCTTTTCAAACTTCTCTTTCTCCTTCAGTCGTATTCCTCGCGAAAGCTTCTTTCATCCGGATCGGTGGGAATGATTCGGCTGTCCATGTTTTCAATCCGGATAAACCGGCCTTTTTCAATGGCCTGCATGACCTGATCGATCTGCGCTTCCGTTCCCTGGATTTCCATGGATACGGTTCCGGTCCCGTCGTTTCGCACCCAACCGGTGCAGCCGTACATCCCGGCAGCCCTGGCGGCACGCCAGCGGAATCCGACTCCCTGGACATGCCCGGAGAAGACGATGTGTTTTCTGATCTTTGTCATGTGCCGTTCCTCAAAAGACTCAAAATGCCGGCAGGGGCTTCCGTCCGGCCTTCAGCCAATTATCCGTCCCCTGCCTCCCCTTTTCTCCCTCAACGATCATTTTCTGCATCATAACCGCCAAAATGAAACAGTAAAATGATAGCAAAAACATTTCTGAACAGCAAGAATAATCTTAGGACTGAATGAAGGGGTAGGCATTGGAACTACATCCGCTGGTCACAATTCGCAATGGTCATCCGGCCGCGCGGGCGCGGCCGGACTCCCTTGCTCATTGGAACTCCATCCGCCTTTTTCCGCCACTGGCGGCGGCGGATTCCGAACCGCTGGTCACAATTCGCAATGGTCGTCCGGCCTCGCAAGCGCGGCCGGACTTCCTTGCTCATTGGAACTCCATCCGCCTTTTTCCGCCACTGGCGGCGGCGGATTCCGTTCCCCCCGCACTGCCAGGACTGGATGCGCGTGTGGGGGCTGGGGATCAAGATCTTTCTGTTTTACGCAAAGAAAAACCACCCCTGAAGGGTGGTTTTTCTTTGCGTGGAGCTTAGCGGATTCGAACCGCTGACCCCCACACTGCCAGTGTGGTGCGCTACCAGCTGCGCTAATGCCCCGCGAACAAGGGATACTATAACACAATTCCGGCGGTTTGTAAAGCACTTTTTTTGCGATTTACAAAAAAATCGCTGTAGGGTACAATATTACGGAGAATGATCCCGCCCCGCGGGATCCCGGAGAGGAAGGAACCGTATGGAACTGAAACTGGCCCTGGAAAAACTGAATCAGCTGGAGAAAACCAATTACGCCCTGCGGCACGCGTCCAGCGTGCTGTACGTGGATGGCAGCACCGCCGCGCCGAAGAACTCCTGGCGCGGGCGGGGGGAAGCCCTGGGGTATCTCAGCGCCCTGAGCTACGAGGCCATGGTGAACCCCGAGACCGGCGAAACGCTGGAGACCATTCTGGCCAACCGGGATCAGGTTTCGGAAAAGGTGTACCGCCAGGCCGAGGTGCTGAAGGAAGATTATGACGACATGCACATCATTCCCATGGAGGAATATGTCGCCTACACGCAGCTGCTGAATGAGTCGGATGCCGTCTGGCATGAGGCGAAGAACAACAGTGATTTCGCCTCCTTCGCCCCGGTGCTTGAGAAGCTGGTCGCCTATCATCGGCGATTCGCCACCCTGAAGGGCAAGGGGGAAAAGGCCGTCTATGACGTGCTGCTGGATACCTATGAAAAAGGGGCCAGCATGGCCGCGCTGGATCCCTTCTTCCGGACCATCCGGGAGGAGCTGACGCCCCTGATTCTGGAAATCGCGAAGAAGCCGCAGATCGGCTTTGATTTCCAGCGGCATCGCTGGCCCGTTGACCAGCAGCGGGCTTTCTCGGAGAAAATCATGGCGCTGGAAGGGCTGGATCCCGCCAACTGCACCCTGGGGGAGACGGAGCATCCCTTCACCGACGGCATGAACAAATGGGATGTGCGCATCACGACCCATTATCACGAGGAGGACGCGTCCTACAGCATGTACAGCGTCTTCCACGAGGGCGGGCACGCGCTGTACGAGCTGGGCGTGGCGGACGATCTCCAGTTCACCAGCCTGGCCGGCGGTTCCACCATGGGCATTCACGAAAGCCAGAGCCGATTTTATGAAAACCTGATCACCCGCAGCCGGGCTTTCTGCGCCCCGCTGCTGAAGGTGATGAAGGCCTGCTTCCCGGAGCAGACGGAAGGGCTGACCGAGGACGCGCTGTACGCCGGCATCAACCGGTCTCAGCCCAGCCTGATCCGGACGGAGGCGGATGAGCTGACCTATCCGCTGCATGTCATGATCCGCTATGAGATCGAGAAGGCCCTGATCGCCGGGGACCTGAAGGTGGGCGAGCTGCCCGGGATCTGGAACGACCTGTACCGGAAGTATCTGGGGCTGGAGGTGCCGGATGACCGGCGCGGCGTGCTGCAGGACAGCCATTGGAGCGGCGGCATGTTCGGTTACTTCCCCAGCTACGCCCTGGGCAGCGCCTACGGTGTCCAGATGCTGCGGCAGATGGAGAAGGACCTGGATGTGTGGGGCGCCGTGGCAAAGGGCGATCTGGCGCCGGTCACCGCCTGGCTCGGCCAGAAAGTGCATCAGTACGGGAAACTGAAGAAGCCGCAGGAGCTGCTGCAGAATGCCATGGGCGGCCCGCTGGATCCGAAGGTCTATACGGGCTATCTGAAGGAAAAATACAGCGCGCTCTACGGCGTGAAGCTGTAAGCGGCATTAAAAAAAGAGAACCCTGACTCGTTTCGGGGTTCTCTTTTTTGATTTCCACCGTGGTCAGCCAGCCGTCCGTTCCCAGCCAGGAATCGATCAGGCTGCGCAGGGTATCCTCCGTTCGCTGCCAGATGGCCGGATCACCGTTGGCTTCGGTCAGGGCATTCTCCGCCCGTTTCTGGCGCTCCTCCTCCAGCAGCTTCGCCCGCCGCTTTTCCGTCAGCGGATACCAGAAGTCCTGCCGGTCGATCCGGGTGGGCGTCAGGGAATCACTCAGCATTTCAAAGGGCGGGAGCGTCAGCGTCAGCACACCGTTCTCCGCCGCGACCCGCACCCGGGTCAGATCCACCCCGATGCTGGCATGGTAATCGTAATCGATGGTCACCCGCTGCACCTCGCCGATCAGCGCCGCCTGCACCGTGGCGGTCAGCACGCCCTGGTCATCCACCGTCAGCGTTTCCAGCCGGGCGGAATCCCGCAGCTCGTGGCGCAGGATCTCGCTGACCCTTTCCGTCCTGGCCGGGTCCGGCCAGATCCGGCCCACCAGCCGCGCGATCCGGGGCAGCATGACGATCATCAGGGTCAGCACCAGCGCCGTGGACAGGGTCCGGAGCAGGAACCGCAGCGGCCCGGGCAGCCTGCGCCGCGGGGGCCTGTCCCCTCTCACATGTCTCATCCGCGCCTCCTCTTATCCGATCATAACCAGCAGAGGGATGATCAGGTACCGGATCAGCAGAAAGGCCACCGTCAGGGCGCCAATCGCCGCGAGCACATAGATCCCCGGCCGGCGCCGCCGGGACAGCGGCCCGCGGTCTTCCCTTTCCGGCCTGGAACGCGGAGCCCGGCGCATTTTTCGAAACATGGTTCTGCCTCCTGACGCGTTCTCAGTTCAGATACTCCGCCGCATAGCTTTCATAGTATTCCTCAAAGTGATTCGGATGCTCCTGCTTGATGGTTTCAGAGCGCTCATGCACGTCCAGCGCGTTGTCCAGCAGCTCCACAATCACGATGGCGATGTTCGAGCAGTGATCGGACACCCGCTGGAAATCGGCGATCAGGTCATTGAAAACATACCCGTTGGCGATGGTGCATTTTCCCTTCTGCAGCCGGGCCGTATGCTTCTGGCGCATCTTCCGGCAGATCTGGTCGATGACCTGCTCCAGCGGCTCCACCTGGCAGGCGGTCTCCGCGTCGTCATCCAGGAAGGAGTTGACCGTAATGGTCAGAATGCGGGTAATGGCGGCGGCCAGGTTGGCCATCTCCCGGGTTCCTTTTTCCGAGAAGCGCAGCTTCTTTTCGTAGATTTCCTCCGCGTGCTCCGCGATCTGCAGCGCGTGGTCGCTGATGCGCTCCAGATCGGTGATGGCGCGCAGGTACTGGCTGACGGCCTTGCTCTGGGTGTCCGTCATTTCCCGCCCGGTCAGCTGCATCAGATAGCTGCCGATCTTATCCTCGTAGCGGTCCACGATTTCCTCCAGCTCCCGGACCTCCTGCATCTTTTTCTCGTCAAACTGATCCAGCAGCGCGATGGCATTCTCCATGGACTGCCGGGTCAGCTCCGCCATGCGGTTCATGGTCAGGCGGGTCTGCTCCACCGCCAGGGTCGGGTACTTCAGGAAGCGCTCCTCCAGCCGGTCCATGTCCCTCGTGCGCTCCGTGTCCTCCGGATTGCCGCGGATCATGAGGCAGATCAGCTTTTCCAGCAGTGGAATCGCCGGCGCCAGCACCAGCACCGTGGACACCCGGAAGAGGGTGTTCAGCAGCGCGATGGAGAACATGTTCATCGTCTGGTTTTCCAGCCCGAAGTGGAACACACTGTTCAGCCCGTAGTACACCGCGGCAAACAGGATCACGCGGCACACCTCCAGCACCAGGTAGCTGAAGGCCGCCCGCTCCCCTTCCGTGGAAGAACCCAGGCCCGAGAGCAGCACCGGGACGGACGCGCCGATGGCGATGCCCAGGATCAGGGGAAGGACATCATTAAAATCCAGCAGGCCCGTGCTGCTCAGCGCCTGCAGGATACCCACCGAGGCGGAGGCGCTTTGCAGCACCGCGGTAAACAGAATGCCAATCAGGATGCCCAGCACCGGGTTGGAGGCGTTCGTCAGCAGAGAAAGGAACGTCTGATTCTGCCGAAGACCTTCCACCGCGCCACTCATGGTCTTCATGCCGAACATCAGCACGGCAAAGCCCATCAGGATATCCCCGACATGCCGCAGCGCTTTCTTCTTGGCAAACATCCGCAGGATCACGCCGGCCACGGCCACCATCGCGCTGAGGTTTTCCGTGCTCAGCAGCCGCAGGGCTGCGGAGGTCCCGGCCTCCCCGACGCTGGAAAGGCAGATGACCCAGCCGGTTACACTGGTACCGATTACCGCGCCCATGATGACCGCGATCGCCTGCCGCAGCTTCATCATGCCGGAGTTCACAAAGCCGACCACCATGGCGCTGGTGGCGGAGGAAGACTGAATCACCGCCGTGACGCCGGTCCCAAGCAAAATGCCCCTGAGCGGGGTGGAGGAAAGCCGGTACAGCACCAGCTCCAGCTGGTTGCCGGCCACCTGCTTCAGCCCGTCCCCCATGAGCGACATCCCAAAGAGGAAGAGCGCCACGCCCCCCAGGAGCAGAACGACATTGGTTATCTCCATGGTAAACCTCCCCGGCGCGCTTCTCCGGCACCCCCTGGATGCCCGCGCCGCATCACAAACCCTTTGAAACAGGGGCATTATAGCATGGGCCCGCGCCCCCGGTCAATCCGCCCGGCGCACTTTTCACAAAGGCGCTTGCATTTCCCGGATATCTCTTTTATAATGGTCGGGTCAGAGTAGGGCTCGCTTCGTTAAGTGTCTCCGGAATGGGGAGTTGTCAGGAGAACGAAGGCCAATGCCGCGGTTGAGGGCCCGCACCCGCTGATTTCCATAAAGAGGAATTTTTTCACCTCCTTATGCAGCACGTGTTTGCTCTGAAAGGAGGTTTTTTCATGTCCGTAAAGCCAAAGTCATCCCCCGCCCTGTATCCGCATCCCTTTTCCCGCGCCTACTGGCGGGACGCCGCGGCGGAAATGAAGGATGTTCGCGTCCTGATTTTCGCCGCCCTCATCATCGCCCTGCGCCTGGCCCTCAAATCCGTGCGCATTCCCATCGGGCCGTCGCTGGACATCAATTCCCAGCTTTTTGTCAACGCGCTGGGGTCCATGGTTTTCGGCCCCGTGGTCGCCATCCTGGCCGCCGCCGTGTCGGACACGCTGGGCGCCCTGCTTTTTCCCAGCGGGCCTTACTTTTTTCCCTTTATATTCACGGAGATCGCCGGTTCCCTGATCTTCGCCCTCTTTCTGTACCGGGCGCGGATCACGGTCCGCCGGGTGACGCTCAGCCGCTTCTGCGTCAATTTCTTCGTCAACATCGTGCTTCAGACGCCCATCATGGCGATGTATTACCAGATGATGCTGGGCAAGAGCTATACCTGGTTCAACCTGCCCCGCATCGCGAAAAATCTGGTGCTTTTCCCCTTCGAGGCCGTGCTGCTGGTGCTGTTCCTGCGCTATGCCGTGCCGCCTCTCAGCCGGCTGGGCTTTATCCGCTCCAAAGTGGACGGCCTGAAGCTGGACAGGAAGAACATCCTGCTGCTGGTGGGGCTGACCCTGATCAGCGCCGCCGCTACGGGCCTTTATTTCTGGCTGAAGTAAAAAAGCGCCGTTTCACGCTTCGCCGGAATCATTTCCACGCGAAAACGCCCGGACATGGCCATTCAGGCCGCGCCGGGCGTTTTTTCAGTGGTCACTGTTTCTTTATCCGGGAAGGAAGCCTGCTCACCGGCGCCGCCCGCCCCGGCGGCCGCCGTGGGTCTGAGGCTGGCCCTGGGCGTAGCAGTGATCGCAGATGGCGTAGGGCCAGTTCCAGGACAGGGACCGGCCGCAGGTCCGGCAGCGCCGGCCCGGCAGCTTCTGGGTGGACAGCACATGGATGATTCCGGAGGAGATCAGGTCCTTCCGCTGCTGGATTTCCCGCAGCAGGGATTCCGGGTTTTCCAGAAAGCGCCGGGCGTAATTGTAGCACAGGTCGCACAGCCGGTAGTCCCCCTCCAGCCGGTCCAGCATGGCCACGGTGCAGGCCTCGGGGTCCCGGAACGCCGGCAGGATCGCCTCCACGTCAAAATGCCGGCCGCCGCTTTCCGCGTGGTACATGTTCTTCCATTCCTCCAGCAGCCGGGGATCCTCCTCGTCAAAGGGAATGCAGAGAAAATCATACAGCAGGCGCTTATCCGTCCGCGGCGTTTCCATCCGGGCCGCCAGGCTCATCATCCGCATGGTGGAAGCCTTGGAAAAATAGGATTTATCCTTCATGCCGATCCACTGGTTCAGGATTTCCGTCAGGGGCAGCGGCAGGCCAAGCAGGGATTCCGGAAAACGGATCACCGCCGTGGTCAGCGGCACGGCCGGCCGGCTCAGGGCCGCCGCCACCATGGGTTTGAAGCCAAAGGCGTTGACATACCCGATATCGTACTGGCCGTACCGGCCCGCCCGGCCGGCAATCTGGCGGATTTCGGAATCCGTCAGCTGGCGGGTGATGTCCCCGTCGAATTTTTCGCTCTCCATGAACACAACCCGGGCAATGGGCAGATTCATCCCCATGGCGATGGCGTCCGTGGAAACCACCACGTCCGTTTCCCCCCGCCGGAACCGCTCGGCCTGATTCCGCCGGACGTCCGGCGGCAGCGCGCCGTAAATCAGGGACACCGCGTAGCCCATCTGCTTCAGCTCCGCCGCCAGCGCGTGCACCCGCGCCTTGGAGAAGACGATCAGCGCGTCCCCCTTGCGCACCCCGGAGGGAAAATGGAAGCCTCCCTCCTCCACCGCCAGCGGCGCCATCCGTTCGTGGCGCACCACGGTCATCTCATCCCCGCAGTCCGCGATCATGGCGGCCAGCAGCCGCTCCGCGTCCGGGGAGGCGCAGATATGGATTTCCTCCGCGCACAGGCCCAGCACCGCGGCGCTCCAGGCGCCGCCCCGGTCCCGGTCGGAGATCATCTGGCATTCGTCAATGACGGCGATGTCATATTCCGCCTCCATGTCCGCTATCTCAATGGTGGAGGACTGAATCCGGCTGTCCGGCACGAGGATCTGCTCCTCCCCCGTCACCAGGGAGCAGGGCACGTCCGCCAGGTTCATCCCCTCGAACTGCTCAAAAGCCAGCAGCCGCAGGGGGCCCAGGTAAATGCCGTGCCGGGCTGTCTGCAGCCGCTGGATGCTCTCCCAGGTCTTACCGGAATTGGTGGGCCCCAGATGCAGGATAAAGCGGCGGCGCATTCCCCGGGCCAGGGGATACAGGTCCTTCATTTCCTCCGGGATCGCCTTCAGCAGCGCCTCCCGCAGGTTTTTCCGGTCGCTGCGGTTCCGGTCCCGCTCCTTCTGCCAGGCCTTGATATGCGGATTCTGTTTCAGATGCTTGCGGATGCGTCCCTGGGGAAAATGGGCCCGGACGCGCAGCAGCACCTCCGGCTCCGCTTCCCGGATCTGGCGCCGCGTACTGTCCCCCACCGTGCCGCCAGGCGAGAGGGAGAGGGATTTGCAGTGCCCCAGGGCGGGATACTGGCGGAAAACCCGCTTCTCCAGGTTTTTCTCCAGGCTGCCCTCCGGCACGGCCTCGTCCAGGGCCTGCCGGGGAATCCCGTCCCGGAAGACGCGCTTCATCAGGCTTTCCGCCACGGAGCCGTGGGTTTCCTCCGGGATGATCAGGGAGGACAGATCCCCCCGGGACAGCCAGGCCATAATCTCCCGGTCCAGGTCTCCGGCGACGCGCCCGGCCTGCTGGGACAGGAAAAGCCTGGGTTTTTCTTCCTCCAGCCACTTCCGCGCCTGACGCGCCTCCCGCAGGGGCCGCCGGGACCGGGCCACGGACCGGAGAAAGGGCAGCTCCACCTTATGCCCGGCCCGCAGCTCCGCCTGAATCAGCGGCCGCAGCCGCTGGAATTCCGCCTGCCATTCCTCCGGCAGCGCCTCCCCGCGGATGGCCTGGTAGGTGTGGGCCTTTTTCCGGGTCTGATTCAGCGCGTTCTGGAAGGCCTTGCTCCGGAGGTACTCCGCTTCCTCCTCCGGCCGCATGCTGCGGGTGATCACCTGGACCTTTTTCAGCGTCCGCTCCCGGATCTCCCCTTCCCGCTCCTTCAGCAGCTCCCGGCGGTAGGCTTCCTCCACCTGCCGATCCATGTCCTGTGCGTCCAAAATAGCCTCCCGCGTTCAT
The DNA here is from genome assembly GCA_017469265.1 of Clostridia bacterium. GTDB lineage: Bacteria > Bacillota > Clostridia > Christensenellales > Aristaeellaceae > Aristaeella. The sequence continues at coordinate 15,931 of JAFUGS010000054.1, read as the reverse complement.
TGCGTGTGTTTGAAAAAAGGTAACAAAATCCCCCTGCTTTGTCAAGGCGGATCCCTTTGGGGCGGACCGCCCGCGGAACGCGTTGAAAAAAGCGGCCCGCAGGCCGCTTTTCCGTTTCCGCTCAGCGCGTTTCCGCGTAGGCCTTCGCGATGGCGGAGGCCAGGCGCGCGTTGTTGTACACCAGCTGGATGTTGGAGTCCAGGCTGTCTCCCCCCGTCAGCTCCGCCACCCGGGCCAGCAGGAAGGGGGTAATCTCCTTGCCCTTGACGCCCTGCTCCACGGACTCCCGCACCGCCTGGTCGATGGCGCCGTTGATGACCGCGTCGTCCATGGCGTACTGCTCCGGGATCGGGTTGGTCACCAGCATGCCGCCCTTCAGTCCCATCTGCCGCTGCGCCCGGAAGGCAGCGGCAATTTCCGCCGGCGTGTCCATCCGGTAGTCCACCTTCAGCCCGGAATGCCGGGAATAGAAGGCGGGAAGCTCCTCCGTGCCGTACCCGATGACCGGTACGCCATGGGTTTCCAGATACTCCAGCGTCAGCTTCAGATCCAGGATCGCCTTCGCCCCGGCGCAGACCACCGTCACCGGTGTGTTGGCCAGCTCCTCCAGGTCCGCGGAGATGTCCATCGTCGTTTCCGCTCCCCGGTGTACGCCGCCGATGCCGCCGGTGGCAAAGAAGCTGATGCCCGCCATATGGGCGATCATCATGGTGGTGGTCACGGTGGTAGCCCCGTCCTCGCCCCTGGCGCAGATCGCGGCGATATCCCGCCGGCTGGCCTTGGCGATGGCCCGGCCCTTTTTGCCGAAGTACGCAATCTCCTCCGCCGTGAGCCCCGCCTTCAGCCGCCCGCCGATGATGGCGATGGTCGCGGGCACCGCGCCGCATTCACGAATAATGTTTTCCACATTCAGCGCGGTTTCCACATTCTGGGGATAGGGCATGCCGTGGGAGATAATCGTGGACTCCAGGGCCACGACGGGCTTTCCCGCCGCCAGCGCCTCCGCCACTTCCGGTTTTACGTCCAGGTAAGGATTGCCTGTCATGCTGTTCATTCCTCCGCCGCGGCCAGATGCTGGGTCCGCTCAATTTCCATAATCATATCCACCCGGCGCTGGTGCCGCTCGCCCAGGAAGGAAGCCTCCAGCCAGGCGTCCACGATCATCTTCGCCAGCTCCACGCCGACCACCCGGGCCCCGAAGCAGAGAATGTTGCTGTCGTTATGCTGCCGGGACAGCTTCGCCGTATAGGGCTCGGAGCAGACGCAGGCGCGGATGCCCTTCACCTTGTTGGCCGCCAGGGAGATGCCCACCCCCGTGCCGCAGATGCAGATGCCCAGATCCGCCTCGCCGCCGGCCACCATTTTTCCGACCTTATATCCGCTGATGGGATAATCAAACCGATCCGTCTGATTCGTCCCCACATCGATGATTTCGTATCCCTTGTCCTCCAGATACGCCTTGATTTCCTTCTTCATTTCCACTGCCACATGATCATTGCCGATCGCCAGTTTCATTTCCGCTCCGCTCCTTTCTGTTTCCTGAATTTTATTCTATGCCTCCGCCCGGGAAATGTCAATTCACTCCGATGAAATCGGCCGGTTTCCTTCTCTCCGGAAAAAACACGCTTCTGTTAAGGAAACGCTGATTCAAGCTCCCCCCGCAAAGCGGGGGAGTAAGACTCCCCCTTTTTAATCAACAAAGGAAGCGGAACGCTTTCACGCTGATTGGAATCAATCAGCTTTTCCTTAAAAAACGGCCGAAAAAAGCCGGGGACGGTTCCCCGTCTCCGGCGTGGGTTTCCCGGCCGCTCAGCCGTTAAAATCCGAGGCCAGCTCCGCCAGGTTCATTTCCACAATCTGCATCAGGGAGGCATTTCCCTCCAGGTCCTGGTTCACGTAAATCAGCGCGTAGTACGGCGCCGCGTCCTCTCCCCCGGGCGTAATCCGGCAGAGAATGCAGGTGTTCGTTCCGGACACCACCTGGGTGCCCAGCACCGCGATGGGCTCAATAGCGTCGGTGCCAATGCCGTCAAAGGCTTTGGCCAGCAGGGTTTTTGTTTCCTCCGTCACGGTCGCGTCCGCCGTGGGCTGCCAGCCGCCCAGCAGGGGAGCCGCGGCCGGGGTCTCCTCCGCCGTTGCGGCGGCAAACATCGTCAAAGCCAGGCAAAGCGCCAGCAGCAGGGTCAGTCCTTTCTTCATGCGACAATTTACCTCCTTCATGGAAGGCTTCCCCGCCTTCCGGGTCTCAGTTTACCAAATTCCCTCTTTTTTTGCAACCGTATGACAGACTTGTTACAATTCTCCCCCTTTTTTACGCGTTTCTTGCGATTCTTGTGTCCTCCCCGCTTGTCAATGTCCATATCTTGCGGTATAATGCTCCCGGTTCCAGAATGTTTTGCAGAAATGAAGGAGGAGAATCTTCATGAAGGAAATGAAAAAGTATCTGGCTGAGTTCATCGGCACCTTCGTGCTGGTGTTCGTGGCCTGCGGCGTGGCCGGGCAGACCGGCGGCTCCCTGGGCGTGACCAGCGTGGCCTTTGGTCTGGTCATCGTCGCCATGGCGTATTCCATCGGCAATGTGTCCGGCTGCCATATCAACCCGGCCGTATCCATCGCCATGCTCTGCGCGAAGAAAATGTCCCTGAAGGATTTCATCGGCTATGTCGTGGCCCAGTTCCTGGGCGCCATCGCCGGCGCGGCCGTGCTGATGGCGGTGGTGGGTGACAGCACCAAGCTGGGCACCAACGCGCTGTACAACGGCAACGCCATGGCCAGCTTCATCATCGAGGCGGTTCTGACCTGCATTTTCGTCCTGGCGATCCTGGGCGTCACCTCCAAGAAGGAATACGGCAATGTGGCCGGTCTGGTCATCGGCGGCGCGCTGACCCTGGTGCACCTGCTGGGCATCAACTTCACCGGCACCTCCGTGAACCCCGCCCGCAGCTTTGGCCCGGCCCTCATCGCCGGTAGCTGGGACGGCCTGTGGGTCTTCATCCTGGCGCCGCTGGTGGGCGGCATCCTGGCAGCCGTGATCTACGGCTTCCTGGCGAAGGAAGACTGATCCCGTTTCCTGGAACCGACGCGCCGTGGGCTGATGCCCGCGGCGCTTTTTTGCGGCCTTTGCTGTGCCGCCCTTTTCTCAGGCATGAAAAAGCTCCCTTCCCGGGAGAATGGTTTTTCTCCATCCTCCGGAAAGGGAGTCTGTCCGTCCCGACAGGGGGCGTTTTCATCGGTTCCTGTCTTACGCCATCACGGGACCGCGGTCATAGGTGATGATCAGGCCGCTGCGCTCCGCGTAGTAGCTGTCCAGCCCCCGGGTGGGCAGCAGCTGGACCTTCGCGCTCTGCCACCGGGCCACGATCATTTCCTTCAGGCTCTGGGCCATGGGCTCGTTCATGCAGTGGCAGACCGTCATGGGCGTGCCCTGGTAGTCATTCTCCTCCATGTCCTTGATAATGCGCTTCAGCGTCCGGTTTTCCCCGCGCATCAGTTCTTTCAGCTGGATCTCCCCCTCCGGGCTGCCCACGCCGATGACCCGGATGCCCAGGCGGCCGGCGATAAAGCCCGCGATCTTGCTCACCCGGCCGTTCTGCACCAGATTGTGGAAATTGGACAGGGTAAAGATGGTGCGGGCATTCTGCGCCCGCTCCCGGCAGGAGGCCACGATGGTCTCGAAGGGAATCTGTTCCTGGATCTGCTTCAGCGCGCTCTGGGCCAGCATCACCAGCTTGGGCCCCGTGGACAGGGAGTCAATCACCTCGATCTTCTTGTCCGGATGGTCCTCCAGCGTCATGCTTTTCCCTACCATGGCGCTGTTGTAGCTGCCGGACAGGCGGCCCGAAATCGTCAGGGCAATGATGTGATCCGCCTTCTCGAAAAGGGCCCGCCAGGCCTCCGGGGAGGGGCAGGCGCTGTGGCTTTTTTCCGCCTTCTCCATGGCGTCCACCATCTCCGGAACGCTGATGTTTTCATCATCCACAAATTCCCTTCCGTCCACATCCATGACGAAGGGCACTGTATCATATCCGATTTCTGGTGATTCCGTGTCCAGCGTTTTCAGATCACAGCTGGAATCCGCCACAATCATCCATTTCACTGTTTCTTCACCTCATTATCCCACGGTCCCGCCCCGAAGGCGTCTCCCGGGTTTTTCATGGCTCCCCATGGTTTCCACGTGGCGCCGTCAGGTAGTTTATACCCCCTCCCACCAGAATTGTCAAGCGCCAGTCTGGTATGTAAACTGTCGGTAGATCGTGGGCAAAATGTCTCCGGAAGGGCATCGCGACAGCGTCCGCGCGGGAGATCGATGCCCGATTCAGTTCCATGAGCCATATCCACGGGAGGCGCTGAACAGCTCATTCCAGCCGGATTCATTTCTCAGGCTGCTGCCAACAAACCAGCGGAGGCATTCGCCCCGATCATTTCCGTTGATATACAGTGTCCCTCGTATCAGCTGTTCCAGGCTGTAATCTGAAACATACATGGAAACGCCAATTGTTTCGTCACCGCTGCTGTCAACCTGGCTGCGTCCGACAGGGGTCTTGATCAATTCATCCCGGATAAGCTGATACTCGCTGATCTCCATGACCGGGCCTCCGGAAAACGTGTACAGTTTTCCCTGAATTCCGGCTCCGTCATAGCTCACAACTGTCTGAAAGAAATTGTCTCCGCCCATGGTGCCTTTCCAGCGCACGCTATCGTTTCTGTAGGCGAAAACATCAATCTGTTCGATCGAATAATCCGTTTTGATCAACAGTTCCGGCACCCCGTCCCGATCCAGATCGTAGACAGAAAAAGCATCCCACTCCGTGCTTCTTCCGCTGAACATATCCGCGTATTCAGGGTTTTCCGCTCTCAGATACTTTATGTACGCTCCTGTCGCGATAAAGTTTCTGTAAGCCGTTCTCCAGGTTTCATTACTTTGCGCGGTATTCCAGCTCCCGTTCAGATAATCCGTGCTGATCCAGGCTCTCCTTCTGGCGTAGCTGCGGTCCGCTGTCCGGCTGTCATAGAACTCAATCTGCGCATAATTGTTTTCAATATCTAGTACCGTTACCGAAATCCCGGAAGAAATATCATATTTTGAAGCCGCGTAATCCGTTCCCGGGCCCCAGTATCCGGCGGCGGATCTTCTGGTTACAGCCGTCCCCAGGACCCTTTCCTCCGGCACATCATTGATATCGATGTCCACACGTTTTAAACCGGTATAAGCGCGATAAAGCATGGAATTTCTGTAGAACTCAACCTGAAGCCACCAGATACTGTTACGGTCATCCCAGGCCTTGCTCAAAACCCGAACCGTTTTTTCCCTGAAGTTAGAGCTGAAGAAGGTTCCGGTGGCATCATACCAGGTGCCGGGTCCGCTTCTGGTGGAAAGCGCCATCTTCAGCGGCGCGTTGTACCCGTAGCCCGCCGCGTCCGCGGCCGCAAAGAGCAGCACCGTCAGCATGGCCGCGGTCAAAAACAGCACCATGAATTTTCTTGTCATTTTGGCGCACCCTCTTCCTTGTCATAATCATTCTTCAATGCAATCCCAATGAAGGATTTCGGCTCCTGTTGATCAGCTTTCGCTTCTCTTCCCTTGAGTTTCTCTGTCAAATACTTCGGTTATCTTCTGTGCCACGTTTGGATCTGCCATGCTTCGTTTCGTCCCGGTAAAGAACCATACCTTAGGATTGCCTTTCGGGAGAGATAATGATAGCTACATTCGACGATCCAATGACAATATCCTTGTTCCGTGGAACGGAAAAACGGATCCAGGCCCCTCCTGGTAAAAAGGCTTGACATTTGCAGCTTTCCTGAGTAGGATGGACCAGAAAGAATCCATACTCCCGGGGAGGTGTTTTCAATTGGATAAAGCCATCATGAGTAATAACGGTCAAATAATCCGTGTCTAGTTTAGTGATAAAAAAATATTATGTATTTCAGCGATACCGAACCCTATCTGGTAGTGGGCCGTCATTATACAGTATATTACGATTCCCGCGGAGAGCAGAAAGAGGCTTACGAGACTGCTGTCCAATGGATGGAGGAACACCACAGCAATGCGCCGGTTGAAAAGAAGAATCGGATAAGCTATCTGTTTATTGTTGATGATCAGTTCATGGAAGTCTCTTTATCGGGTAATGGAAGAAGGCCCTCCAGGAAAGGATCTGACTTGGGTTTTATCATGCTGCCCATCAGCAAGCCAGATGAAGTATTAACCGAATACGGTTACGAGAGCAAGGAAGAAGTGCCCTTGGCACCTGGGTACCCATGGGCATTTTCGCAAAGGAAGAATCAATAAAGCGTGTTTGCGAAGGAGTGTCTATAATGATCGGAGCAATTCTGGGGGACATGATTGGTGCACCGTATGAGTTTGACATGGGGGATAAGACAAAGAATTTTCCGTTGTTCAGTCAACGATCCCGTTTTACGGATGACACGGTGATGACCATCGCTGTGGCGGAAGCTTTGATGAACACAATAGGCTGGTCCGATGACGCGATCAGGTATGCTTTATTCAATTCCATGCAGTACTGGGGGCATGAATACCCTTACGCAGGTTATGGAACAATGTTCTGGAATTGGCTGAACACAAAGAATCCGACTCCATATAACAGCTATGGCAACGGCAGCGCCATGCGGGTTTCTTCCGCAGGCTGGCTGTACGATACGATGGAGGAAACGCGGCATGTAGCCCGGCTGACTGCGGAGGTAACGCATAATCATCCCGAAGGAATCAAAGGAGCGGAAGCGACAGCCAGCGCTATCTTTCTGGCGAGGACGGGTCACAGTAAAGCGGAGATCAGAGAGTATGTGACTTCTGAATTTGGCTACAACCTGACCCGCACCTGCGATGAGATCCGGCCGACTTACCATCACGTAGAATCCTGCCAGGAAACTGTACCAGAGGCGATGACTGCATTCCTGGAAGGGACGGATTTTGAGGATGTGATCCGGACAGCGGTCTCCCTGGGTGGCGATTGCGACACACTGACCTGCATCGCCGGAAGCATTGCAGAGGCTTTCTATGGCGTACCGGAGGAGATTGCGGCTGAGGGAGAAAACCGCCTGACAGAAAAGATTAAAACGGTGCTGGATCGCTTCAAAACTATTTGCAGGAAAAAGGCTGAAACCGATTCACGGTTGTGGAGGAGAACTTCTTCTCGCGTGCAATCTGGTAATGTTGCAGCTAAGAAGACGGATAGCACGCTGCTGTCTGACTACCATTAACTTGGTTTTATCGTGGATGATCCGGGATTTACAGAAATAATTTCACAGATCCGTAATGGCAAATGTTGGAGCGTTTCTGACTTCTTCCTCTGTAGCCTTCCTTTTCAGTTTTTCAGCAAAACCATTCTGCATAAACCACTTCCACGCATAACTGCTTTCGCTGCAATGCACTCGTTCAATAGATGTTTCATCAAATGCCCGATCGCCAATCGAATTAACGCTGTCCTTCTTTTCTGTTTTTCATATTGGAAGCACACTTTTCACTTCAGCGTACGAAAGATTTTTCTTCAAAAAGGTACAAACTTATTGAAAACCAAAACCCCTTGTGATATAATGCGGCTCGTGCCATGGAGCGGTATCGAAGCGGTCATAACGGGGCTGACTCGAAATCAGTTTGGCGGCAACGCCACGTGGGTTCGAATCCCACCCGCTCCGCCAGCAAATCACCCATGTTTTGATACAAAGCATGGGTGATTATTTTTGCACTTATAGACTGATAAAGCGTCAAAATATAGGGTTATAACGACAAAAGCGCCCCTCGTGGCGCAAGAAATCGAGTGTACGGCGTCATTTGGCTGGATAGGGATTGTCCCTGTCCGGCCTTTTTTCTCTTTTTCGGGGGACCTTTTTCTGCAAAAATCAAACTTTTTTCCTAAAATCCCTCCCTATTGTGGACGTTTACTGCAATCGTCCACAATAGCCTTGTTATCGTCCACAATAGAAATATTGGTGGTAAAACCCCTTCGAAGGGGTTGACTTTTCATAGTTGGTCTTTCGGAATTCACAGTTGCAGACCGTCATACAGTTACTTGTCAATGAAAGATATGAAAGAGCCGGGATTGCTCCCGGCCCATGCTTGTCTGCTAGAATTACTTCCTGTTCTGTTCAATCCATTGCACAGCAAAGTCCACAAGCTCTCTCTGCTTCATAAGCGTTATGGTTGCATTGCCCAATGTGACCTTTTGAACGGAATGACGGTTCTCAAAGGCCTCTCCGATTTCCTCAAAATCCTCACCGTCCACAAAAAGAGTATCATAGGATTTCCAGACCCGCTGACCGTTTTCCATAACGGCACTGTATTCCGTGCTGTTGTGCTTTCCGGGGTAGTCTGCTCTCACATCTGCCAAATGCAATGAAGTGTTCTTATCGTAACCAACGCCGATCAGCAGTACATACCCATCCAGTTCATACAGTTTCCCGATGGGTGAACCCTCCCCAAAGATATTAGAAAGGTCATGATCTTGTGTAAGATACGCAGCATATTTTCCGTTCGCAGCCACTGAACGGGCGGGATGATCGCTACGCAGCGTACCGGGCCACCTGCGGAACATTTCTGCAACAGCCCCCATGGTATTTGTGGGTGTGATATCCTTGTTGTACGCAGGCCAATTGTCCCGGATGATCTGCCACCATTCCTCCGGTTCTTCCCAGTGAACGCCAGCGGTGGGATCAAGATTCTTCCATGATTGGGTTGGCATCAAAATGGTTCCGTCTGCGCCTACACTTTCCAGCAAGGCTTCAATGACAATCTGTGCGCCACCGCAAACAAATCCCATACTGCTCAGCGAGGTATGAACCATAATCGTCTGACCTGCGGTAATACCAATCTTCTTTAGCGCAGTCAAAATGTCCTGCTTTAATACGATTTTTCTCTCCATTTACAAAACCTCGACAAACTACATTTACGCTTTCAGCTTCTCTTCGATTTCCTTGTCCGGCCAGTAGCCCCAGGATTCTACGATCTTACCGTTCATAACCTTGAAATTTTCCAGCGCTTCGAAGCTGACCCGTTTGCCGGATTCATTGTGAAGTCCATCAAAACGCACTCTGGTGGCAACCATTCCCCCTTCTGCGAAAGCATCAATTACAGTTGCATTCAGATAAGCATACTGCCCGGCAACGATTTTCAGAATGCCCACCGCATCCGCATTGCTCCTTGCGGCAGCAGGACTGTTGTCAATATAATCCTCTGTCATACAGTCCATCACAAAACCATAATTTCGGTTCGTATAGCCTTCTTCAAAAAAGCGGATGACCAGTTCTGTTGGTGTCATGGGAATAACCTCCTGATTTTTATGTTTTCATTTTATCGCAGATAAAAGCAAATTGCAAAGGTTAACACCGTAACCCTGCACAAAAAGAAATTGCGGCATTTATGTTCTCTGCACAAATGCCGCATATAAGTTATGTCCTGCTGCTTCTCCTGACCACAAGCTGCACCGGAAGCCGGATTTGTGTTTCGGTCTGTCTGCCTTCCTTTAATTCCCGGAGTTTCTCTATGGCAATCCTTGCCCGAAGTGCGCCATCCTGCCTGACTGTGGTAAGAGATGGAGATACCATCTGGCAGAGAGGTGTGTCATCAAAACCTACAACAGCAATTTCCTCCGGAACCCGGATTCCCTGCTCATTCAGAAAGCCGATGAAGTCAACCGCATAGTAATCTGAAACTGCAAAAACCGCAGTTGTATTCAGAATCCTGTTCAGATGTTCTCTGTAGAATTGCCAACGCTGCTGCCGATGCATGGGAACCGGTAGATAATCCGCAAAGCCGGGAGCAAAACCTGTCTGGAAGCCCTGTACCCGCTCCATATCCACACAGATGTCATTGTCGGCAATACATAAAGCCCGTTCGTGACCATTCTCCCGGAGATAACAGCCTGCCTGATGGCCGCCGTCATAGTTATCGATGGTGATATTCACGATCCTTTCCGGGTTTTTACAATAACCGTCATAGACCACAAAAGGAATCCGCATATGATTTCGAAGATACACATAATCCTGATCGCAGAAGCCGATCACCACGATTCCGTCCAGATTCCACATGGATGCAAACTGAATGATTTGTTCTGCACTTTTTGCTTTCTTCACCATCATAAATTGCCCGTTGGCTTCGATTTCGGTGGACAGATAATTCAACGAAGAGGAGATAAAGAAATCATCCAGCGTGTGCCCTTCGTATTTTTCATGGTCATTTACGAACACGCCGATAATTCTGGAAGAGTTCCGGGCCAGCAAAATACCAGCCATGCTGGGAATGTATTGCTTTTCTTCCAACAGCGCCATGACCCTCTTCTGGGTTTCCTCAGAAATCTTCTTTGTTTTTCCGTGAATCACATTGGAAACCGTGGCCGTACTAAGCCCCAGCTCCTGCGCAATATCACTGATTCTAACCCTCTGGTCCTCCATTTGAGATGCCTCCTGTCAGCTGAATCTGAGATTAGTATATATCCATCCGGCAGGAAGGTCAAAGGTTAATCGCATAACCCACAACAAGAATACGTGCGTTGCATTACTCAGCTGCCAAAGAAATGAGCCGGGATTTCTCCCGGCTCACGCTCTATTTGGGAAAGCCTCAGATCAGAAAATAGGCGATCATGGAAACTGCGTCGATTGCCAGAACCGCCCCGGCGATGATGCCCACGATCTTCAGTCCCTTCTTTGCTTTCTGCTTGTTTTCGGTAGTCATAACCTTTGCCCCCCATTCATCCAGTTTTGTTGTGACAGGCACTTTTCCCAATACCAGCTCATCCAGAGAGATTTCAAACAGCTCCCCCAGAGCAACCAGCTTATCCATATCCGGGGTAGAATCGCCCAACTCCCATTTTGAAACGGTCTGTCGGGTCACATCCAACCGATTCGCCAGTTCCTCCTGAGAAAGTCCCTTTTGCTTTCTCAGTTCATACAGTCTGTTTCCAAATTCCATTGTGCTTCCTCCTTGGCTTGGAATGACATCATTTTAGCGGGGAGCGATCATAAAGTCTACCGATTTCACTTTGCAATTCCGCAACGGAAATTAACATCTAGGATCATGGAGTTGATACACTGCAATCAAGGTCTTTTCTTCATCGCCGGTATCGGGCAACAGCGTCCGTTCAAAGCCGATTCCCTCATGCTCCAGGCACAATTCCAGGAACAGCAGGAAGATGCCGATATCGATGCGGTTGTAATGCGTCACCATGGCGACAGGCATGATACCCCGCTTTCCGGGCTTCTTGTATCTGTAAACAGACAGACCTGTCTGTTTTGCTTCCACGATCCATGGCTGCGTATTGCAGGCGCTGGGAGCGAACCGGGCAATATTACCGATATTGGTGTAATGCACGCCATGCCATACCTCATTCGGAGGTTTGCGCTTGCTTTTGAACATATCTTTTCGGAACTTGTCCTGGGGCATTTTCGCAATAGCGATCATGATAACGAAATCCAGACCGTTATATGATCGTTCCTCTGTTTTGCCAATCCCGAACCACAAAGCGCCGATGTTCAGGGAGGCGAGATACAGATCCAACTGTTCGCCAATGTATCCGATATTGGAGAGATACCCCTCCTTCTTTTCGCTGTAGAGCAGGATGCAGTATTCCTGCCCCCGCTTGCAGGTGGTCTGATCCGCCGAAACAATCTTCATTCCTACTTTAATCTCTGGAATCAACGGTCGGCAGGAATGAAAGGCTTCTTCAATCTGAGTCAGTTCCATATCCGATAGATGCCCGATGTCCTTGAATAAATGAAAGGACTTTCGTTTGAAGATCATTTGATACTCCATTTCATTCATGGCTAACCCTCCATTTTCGTTTCCATTATTATAACGCGTAATATTTTTAATGTCAAACGCATCGTATTTAATGCCGCTCATTAAAAAGGGATTGACAAACATTAAAATTAGTGTTATGCTTTCATCATCAGAAAACCTTTGGAGGTATGTGAAATGAAAAACTTCAGCAAATTCATTGCGAATATGGCAAAGATCATCACAAAAATCGTGGAGGTGTTCCAGTGGGTCGGAGCGGGCCTGATGCTGGCGGCAACGGTCTGTGCATTGGTCAATCCCGATTGGATCGGCTATTTCATCGGCTTTGATGCTTGTGAGAGCTGCGGGGCCAAACTGTCTGTGTACGGCTTTGAAATTCAGGCGGCTGTTACAAACGGTCAGGTTGATATGACGGCGCTTTTCCTGTTCGGCATCGGCGCAACGCTGATCCTTGGGCTGATGGCTATGATTTTTAGAAATCTCCACCTGATCATCAAAAAATCCGAAGGAACGACTCCTTTCCAGCATGACAATGTGCGTATGTTCCGTGAGATCGGCATCTTTTCCATCGCTGTCCCCGTTGTTGGCTTTGTTATGAGCGTGATTGATCGGTGTTGAGAACGCTGAGATATACAACGGCTTTGAGGGCTTTGTCATCGGTATTGTGGTTCTTTGCATCACTCAATTCTTTGCTCAAGGCATAGAGCTTGAAAAAGATGTAGACGGACTTCTGTAAGGAGGCCGCCATGGGAAAAATCGTTCTTCGACTGGATCGGATGATGGTGGAGCGGAAAATGTCCCTTAACGAGCTTGCTGAGCGGGTAGGCATTTCCAATGTAAACCTGTCCAAGATCAAAAACAACAAAGTTACCGCAGTCCGGTTCACCACGCTCGCGGCGATCTGCGAGGCGTTGGACTGCGAAGCGGGAGACATTCTGGAATATCAAAAGGATAGCTAATCATGAAAATCGAAACCGAAAGATTGATTATTACCGAGTTCACCATGGATATGGCGGAAGCTGTCCATCTGAATTCTCTGGACGAGGACAACCGCCGATTCGTCCCCGATGAAGTGTTTGAAACCGTGGAAGAAGCGGCAGATACCGTGGGATTCCTGATGGGTGTCTATGAAAATGGCGACGGCCCGCTGGTGTACCCGGTGCTACTGAAGGATGGCACCTACATCGGCTATGTCCAAGCCGTTCCCTTCGACGACGGCACCTGGGAGGTGGGCTACCACATCGGCGCAAACTACACCAAGAAGGGCTATGCAACTGAGGCGGTCAAGGCATTCCTACCTGTCATCATGCCCAAGCTGGGACTCTCCAAAATCGCCGGTATTTGCCTTGCGGATAATAAGGCTTCCGTCAAGGTTATGGAGCGCTGCGGCTTTATCAAGGAATTTGAAGGCATCGGCCCCTATCAGGGTGAGGAGCACAGAATCTGCAAATACTTCTTCGCGATCTAAAATAAAAAATGCGTGATACCCAGCCCATGGGACTGAAGTATCACGCATTCTTTTGTTGTTGCACCCTGTTTGGCAGCTACCCTATGTCAGTAGTTTTCATACTGTCTTATTGGAAGCTACCCGAGCAGGTCTTTTTGCAGTGCCATTTCGGTGCGATATATGACGAAAACGGTGAGTACGGCTGGTGCCGCGATTTTGAGACGATCAAGAAAACCTTCCTGTGGGAACTGGAAACGCTGGGCACGGATTATGTGGACTTTGGCTTCCTGCACTGCGTGGATGAGGATGCGGATTTTGACAAACTGGTAGAAATCGGCGTGCTGGACTAATAGTTATTTGTTTTGAGGTGAAGAAAATGAGCAGAAAGCTGGTAGCATATTTCTCTGCAAGCGGCGTGACGGCGAAGGTCGCAGAGAACCTATCTGATGCCCTTGGTGCAGATCTGTTTGAGATCGTTCCAAAGGTCAGATATACAAAGGCTGATCTGGATTGGCGCGACAAGACCTCGCGCAGCACAATTGAGATGAACAATCCGGCATCCCGTCCTGAGATCGAGTCTCTCCGTGACAACGTAGCTGACTACGATACGATCTACGTTGGCTTTCCCATCTGGTGGTATGTGGCACCCACGATCATCAACACATTCCTTGAAAGCTATGATCTAGCCGGCAAGACGATCATTCCGTTTGCTACGTCCGGCGGCAGCGGTATGGGCAAAACAAACGAGAAGCTGGAACCCAGCTGCCCCGGCGCCATGGTCAAAACTGGCAAGGTGTTCAGCATGAACGCCACCCGTCAGGAGCTTGCTGATTGGGCGAATCAGTTCTGAATATGAATATAGCGGTTGCTGTCTTTGTTCGGATGGCAGCCGCTTTTATTTTCTGCAGGTTACCAGTGCAGTAAATATTTGCCATTATATTGCACTGGCTTTTTCAAAGTGCTATAATAACGCTATAATCTTGCTATGGAGGTACATAATGAGCTTTGCTGAAGCAATCAAACATATTCGCTGTAAAAGTTTGCTGAGCCAGGAAGCTTTTTCCATATGATAATCCTCCATTACTTCATGACGCTTCCAACTGGTTCATCCATTTTCGTCTGCGAAATACGATCAACGAAATGCCAAAGCGAATACACTCCTCAAGTGACAGTAGAAAATATACATAAGGAATGGACAACTTCCAGACGAATGCACTTAAAAGCCCCAAAGGAACACCAAAACACCATGTACCGACCATATCAATGAACATGACATATTTTGTTCGTCCACCACTTCGGATAATTCCGCCGCCCAAAATCATATTGAGAACCTTAAACGGAACTACAATGGCATAGGCAAAGAGAATCTGCATTGTCATAGTCTTTACAGCATTATCTACCTGATAGATTCCCACATAAGCTTTGCTGGCAATCATTACAATGACAGATAGAAGTGCTGAGCCAATAGCACCGTAGAGCATCAGCTTTTTCGCTGACCAATAGGCCTCCTCGTTTTCACCACTGCCCAGGTGTTTTCCGATGATCACACTTGCCGCTTGAGACAATCCGCACAACGCACCGATCACCAATCCCTGGATGGGATTTGTCAAAGTCATAGCAGCACTGGCATCGGTACTCATGTGCCCGTAGATGGCGGCATAGACATTTTCCCCCAGACTCCACACCACCTCGCATACCAGCAAAGGCAGCAGCATAGACCAATACTGCCCCCAATTCATTCGGAGTGTTGCAGTGGGTTCTCTTTCGTTGGATTTCAAAAGGAAACCGTTTTTGGAAAGCATTAGGAGCATCAGCAGAAAATTGGCACATTGGGAAATTACTGTAGCAAATGCCGCACCATGCACACCCATGGGTGAGATTCCCAGCTTGCCGAAAATCATAATGTAATTCAAGCCGGTATTCAACAACGCTGACAGAATGCTGGCATATAGGGGAAGCCGGGGCTTTTCCAAACAACGGAACAATGTGGAAAGAAGGGTTGCTCCAGCCATAGGAACAAAAGTTCCGGAAATCAACATCAAATATTCTGCTGCCGCCTGACGGGTCTGCACATCCCTGGTATAAGCTCCCATGATCTGATTCGGAAACAGGGTGCATATTACCATAAACATTCCGGCAATGCCTGCTCCCAGCAGCAAGTTTGTAAAGAAACTCCGGCGGACTTCGCGTCGGTTTTTCTGCCCCAGATACTGAGCAATCATAATTCCGGCAACAGCGCCAATGGCGGAAATCACTACAGAATAAATCGATGCAAATTTTCCTGCCAAGCCCACACCGGCCACATTGATTTCACCCAATTGCCCGATCATGATTTGATCTACCATGCTAAAAGAAGATTGCAGCATGGATTGCAATGCCACAGGAATTGCCAGGGTGCATACTGCTTTGAAAAAATGATCCTTTGTTTTCATAACACACCTCCCAATTGATTTGTTTCCATTGTAGCAACCGGTAAGTGGAATTACAAAGGTTAAGTATGTAACTATTTACAACACAACTTCCACGGAATTTAGGTAGGAAATTTGCCGACTTCGTCTGAACATGAATCCAGATCATGTAGAAAACCGGTTTTTTACCCCAAGGAACTGTCACGAAACTGAAAGATCATTTGGTCGAATGATGTAGTTCCACTTTTGATTCGGCCCTACGAACTCGATGTTCAATGCTTCTTTCTGTTCCTCCGTGATCTTTGTTCCTGGTTCATAGTAGTTTGGATCTAC
>JAFUGS010000053.1 GCA_017469265.1 Clostridia bacterium | reverse complement strand
GTCGAAAAAGCCAATGATCTGACTGTGGCACGACGGCAGAAAAAGAAAAGCATGAGTTGGTCCAGACATGGGAGCATCGGATTGGCTGCATTAACCGCGCTGTATATGAACAATGAGGCTGAAAGATGGCATGAATCTCATGCCTTGTCATACGAGATGTATGAAAAATACGGAGATGGAATGGCTACTGCTTAAATCAGCCCCTGAGCCCCGTATGTTTCAGTCTGCTGTTTCAACCGCACAGGTCGAGTTTTTTACATAGCCTGGTAAGCAGTACTTTACATGGCAGATAGTCGGTGCGGCAAAGCCGCAAGGGTAAGGTAAACGGTTGTGGAGGAAAACTTCTTCTCGGAGACGGGAGGATGGGGGTGTGCCCCGCGGCATAGGGGGAAGGAGGGAAAGTCCTTCCCCCTAGAGAGCGCCCTCCCGGGACAGCGTTGCAGGAGAGAGAGCATTGCAGGCTGTCCGCAGTAGGGTACAGCATACTGCCATCGCGGGAATCAGCTTTTCTTGCGCCCGGAGCTTCCAGTTTCTTCCTTCTCTGTCAGCGGAGCCGGGAACAGATGTGGATGCTTCAGACGGTAGGAATCCCCCACGAAAGAGAAACAACTGGCATGTTGCAGAATCCTGTCCAGCAATGCAGTAGTGAGGACCGGATCTCCCATCATTTCTGCCCAGTCAGCAATCTCCTTGTTGGTCGTAAAGATCAGGGAGGATGTCTCGTAGGTATCGCTGACAAAGGTAAAGAACCGGTTAGCCTGAGCTCGGGAGATCGGAGTATACCCAATCTCATCGACAATAATCAACTGAGCCTTCTTCAGGTTCTTCACCCGGAAGCCTGCAGCCCGATCCGTCTCACAGTTATCCAGGAGCTTAATCAGATTTACCATCTTCTCGAAGCAAACGGTGTATCCACAGTTAATAGCTTCAAGGCCGAGGCCACAGGCAACCATGGTCTTTCCGAGACCGGGAGGCCCGGCAAAAACAAGGTTCCCCTTGTTGTCCAGCCAGTTCAACTCCTTGAGGCGATTCAGCTGAGCCTGCGTAATGCCGGATTTCAGTTCCAGCGGATTAAACATTTCCAGCGGCTGAATATTTGGCGGGAAATGTGCTGCAGCGTAATTTCTCTTCCGGCGGCGTGCGTTCCGTCCCTTGACCTCAGTCTCAAAGATGGACAGCAATAACTGTTTGTAGGAGGCGTTTCCCTGCTCCGCGGCCTCCAGGATGTCCGGCAGCACCTTGGAGGAATGTCGCAGGCCAAAGGTATCAAAGAGAGCGGACAGGCGCGAAATCGGAATCACGTTTGTGTCAATGGCTTTCAATACTTCACGATTCATGCCGGTTCCACCTCAGCTTTCACAACACGGTCCTGAAATGCTTTGGTGTAAACATCCATTCCTTTGTACTCAACACCGGTGTGCGGATAATCCGTGCTTTCCTCGCCCTTGGCGGCTGATTCGGATTTCATCAGTTCGAATACTGAACGGAACTGACTAAACTGGTAACGGTAATGCGCACAACATTCCTTCATAACCATAGCGACAAAATCCCTAGCAGGCGCCTGCTCATCAAGATACCTGTCAATGGCACGAAGCTGGTCGGCCACGTAGCGGGGATTCTCCTTCTTCACGCCGTTCATGAAGTGCTGGAAGTCATAGCAATTCCATTTTTTTCGCAAGCTCTCCATGACTTCGATATAGCTGCCGCCTTCAGTCTTCTTGTGTTCCTCCAGCTGATTGAAACTGCCCTTGATTTCGCTCAGATTGTGACTGCAGATAAACTTCCTGTTCTCGTCAAAGATATGGATTTTTCCGCCGGTTACCATGTATTTAACAGTACTGTAGGCGAAGCGCTGAGGAACCGAATACTTACTGGCCTTGTAGGTCAGATACGGCATGGACTTAATCTCGTAATCAGTGAGACTCCCGCCGGTCTTGTCGTATACTGACGGCAGCAACGGCGAAAGTGCCTGCTTTTCTGCCGTATCAAAAACGGCGGTGGGAACGCAATAGGTTGCCTGGTGAATCCGTTTGTTTTTCCGTTCCAGCCAGCCTGGCAGGGAGCGCTATACATCGTCAATACAGGTTATTTTCCTGGCACTGAAGAAATTCTTCTTAACGAACCCAACAGAATTCTCAATGGGACCCTTGCTTTCCGGGTCGGCTTTCCTACAAACAAACAGGCGTAAATTCTGTTCGGTACAGAAATCTTCGAATACACGGGTTTTAATCACTTCGCCGTAAGTCTCACTGGAGATGAATACAGCGTCCTGGTCAATGACAAGCTGCCTGACCCTGCCGCCAAGACGACAGAAGGCCATATAGATGGCCGCACAGGCATCTTCAGCGCTGTACTTGTGGTCTTGAGCGTATACCAGCAGAAAGCGGCTGTAGCGTAACAGAAGGCAAATAAAATGGATGGCCTGATTCTTGCTGAGCGTATATACACCGAAATCAATGAGCATCTGGTCTCCGGGTGGTGTGTCAAACACATGGTTGTAAACGCGTTTTCGATTCGGATCCCGCGTGATCTGCCCGGTCTCTTCGAGATGGTGAATATAGTTCCGTAAGGTCTGTTCGTTGCCTGGAAGCTTGTCATAATTACCGTTTTCAATGAACTGTTCCGCCAGCACATCGTAAACGGAGGACATGCAATAGTCCTTTCCTTCATTGAGCTCAAGAATCCTGAGGATGGCGCTCCGGAATGGCTCTACGTCGAATGCTTTGTCCTTCGCCAGTTTCTCACCCGGATTCTCTGGAATAACATCCATTGCGTAGTATTTTGCAATGGTCGGTCGGCTGGGCGGCTTGAGTCCAAGATTCTTGTAGTGGGCAATGATTTGTGCCTGGGTGAGTCCCTGCAGTTTCAGATTCTGAATCTCCTGCATCGTGGTTTTTGTCAGCATGCTCTCTCTCCTCCTTGTACGCTGATACCTCAGTATACAAGAAGAAAAGGCTGACGCCTCCTATGATTTTACTCACCACTGATGTAAAGATCTGCTTACCGAACGATGTAAAGTTTTCCTTACCGAGCCAGGTAAAAAACTGCCTACCGAACGATGTAAAGAAGTCTTTACCGAGTGATGGCAAAATCACCTTACCACGCACACCTTAAAGCGCGTGATGAGCGAAATTTGTATGGTGACATCGGCAAACAGCGTTATTTTCAAGATGAAAATATATTTTTTTGCGATATACCTTGACAGGCGAAGTAACATGCGTTATTATATACTCACTCAGACGAAAGGAGGCCGAAAGATGGCATTATCGGCAGACCTGCTGCGGGGGTATACGGATACGATTATTCTGAACCAGCTCCGGGATGCGGACAGTTATGGCTATGAGATCGCCAGACGCATCTCAAAAGAGTCCCAGGGCGCGCTGGAGCTGAAAGAGGCAACCCTGTATACCGCGTTCCGCAGGATGGAAAACGGTGGATTCATCATCAGCTATTGGGGGGATGAAGGGTCCGGAGCCAGGAGAAGATATTACTCCATTACCCCGGAGGGACGGAACCGGCTTGCGGAGGATCTTTACGCATGGAAAGAGACCCGTGGCGTGCTGAACACACTGCTGGCGGAATCCTCCAGCGAAACGCTACGGCTCCGGCACGGTGATGAAATACCAGTAATTCGAGTGGAGGATTGAGCGAATGAATACGAAAGTGACACAGATGATCGAGCTGCTGTTCAGGGATGTTCAGGAATCAGATGAAGTACAGGCCCTGCGGGAGGAAGTACTGAACAACTGTCAGGACCGCTTTGAAGATCTGATCAGAGGCGGACTTCGCGAGGAAGAGGCATTGGCGGCGGTGATGGAAAGCCTGAAGGGGATGGAGGATGTACTGAAAGATTATCCTCGAAAGGAAGCGGCTTCTCCGGAAAAGGATGTACGGAAGGAGACGCCTATTCCTGAGGCGCAATCGGAGCAGCCGGAGAACGCTGTATTCCAGCCCGAGAACGTGAAGGCAATTCATGTTCAGCTGACGGGATGCGATCTTGAGGTGACCACCGGCGGGAATGAAGTGCTCCTGGAGAAACAGGGGGCTGTGCATTATGGAATGGAAACGGATGGAACCCTGCGTATCTGGCAGGAACGAGTCGCCGCAAATGTGTTTAAAGGTATTTCCTGGGAAGAGAGCATTTCCAGTTTTGAACACTTCGGGGACGCGATGAACCGGCTGGCCCAGAATGTTTCCCAGCTGATTTCCGGAAAAATCGGGGAAATCAGCGGCACACAGGAGGCCCGGCTGACGATGCGGCTGCCGGAAAGCTTTCACCCTGAAGTCAGCATCCGCACGATGGGAGGGGACATCCGCTGGATCGGGCCTGTTCCTGGCAGCCGGTTTATACTGGGAACCACCAGTGGGGATATGACGGTGCAGATAGACCGGGACACGCTGGTGAATGAGGTGGAAATCTCTTCCACAAGCGGGGACGCGGAACTTCATATGAGCGCGGAGACGGTTCGGGTGGCCACGGTGAGCGGCGACATATCCTGGGACGGGGACGCGGGAGTGCTCGAGATGAACAGCACCAGCGGAGACACGGAAGTGAAAGGACGGATCCGGATGGCCAGCCTGAAAACCACCAGCGGGGATCTGGACCTGGAGCTGGAAGACGATCAGACCGCGGAGATCAAGGCGGATACCGTATCCGGAGATATTCATGTCCGGATGGCGGGAAGCGAGGTTCAGGCCAAGTTGAAGACTGTTTCAGGGGAGATCCGCACTCACGGAATTGATCTGGTGGAGGAAGCGCCGATCCAGATTGAAGCCAATACGATCAGCGGCAATCTGAAAATAAGCGGTGAAAAATGAAAGGAGATATGTAATCATGATGCAACAACTGATTCGCAATAAGACGGTGATGGCGCTTGTCAGTATTATCACGGGGATTTATCTGATGATCGTCAGGGGCGGCGTGACCACTCAGCTTTTCCGAATGATCGGATACGCGCTGCTGCTGATGGCGGCGGCATACCTGGTGCTCTATTTTGTGCGTGGGGACCGGGATCGGGTGAAGCTTGGATATGCCTGCAGCGCCGCGGTGGCCGGGTTACTGGTACAGTGGCTGGCCCCGGCAATTCTGCATCTCTTTCCCGTCCTGCTGGGGATCGCGTTAATGATCGCTGGTATAGGTAACCTGACAGGCGCCCGCAGCCAGGGATTTCCAAAGTCTTCCTGGCTGGGTCCGGTACTGACCATTGTGCTTGGGGCAGTTATTCTCTTTCACCCGGGCAGCGTGATCAACACGGTGGTTTTTCTGGCCGGCGCGGCGATGGTGCTTAACGGGCTGTCTGAATTTGATCTGATCCGGCGCATCTGGTAACAGCCGGAGAAAAAAATCATAACGGATACTGCTGATCTTGCCCTGCAGGCCTGACTTTCAGGCTTTCTGCAGGGCTTTTTCTGAGCCGTTCTCCGTTCACGGCTGCAAGGATGACTTTTTCCGCGTTATATGCTATACTTCCGGTCGAGAAAACAGCCTTGGCGGGCGTGGGAGGTTTTTATGTCCATTCGGTTTGAAAACGGGGTATTTCATCTGACCAACGGGCGTGTAAGCTATATGATATCCCTGGCGGGAGGAAAGTACCCGCTGCATCTGTATTGGGGAAAGAAACTGAGACGGGTCGAGGATGATCTGACTATGCGGCTGGCGGGGCGTGACGCGAACGATTTCAACCTGCATGAAACGCCATTGGACAGGCTTCCGCAGGAATGCCCGACCTTTGGCATGGGGGACATGCGGGAAGGGATGCTGCACATCCGGCAGGAGGATGGTACGACCGCGCTGGATTTACAGTTTGTATCCCATGAAGTCATGAAGGGAAAGCCGGTGTTGCCGGGGCTTCCTTCCGCGCGCGGAGAAATGGCTGAAACTCTGATTCTGACGCTGAAAGATCCAGAGAATGGGATACGCGTTGATTTGCTGTATACGATCTGGGAGGATACGGACACCATCGCGCGGAGCGCCAGAATTTACAACGAAGGAAAAGAGGCTGTGACGCTGGAAAAGGCGCTCAGCGTCTGTGTAGACTTTACGGAAGCGGATTATCACCTGCTGACGCTGAGCGGCGGATGGGCCAGGGAACGGGCGATGGAGCTGCGCCCACTGGTACAGGGCGATCAGGGTACATCTACGGTACGCGGGGCCTCCAGCGTGCAGACGAGCCCGTTCATGGCGCTGCTTTCTCCCGGGACGGATGAGAACAGGGGACAGGTTTACGCGATGGCGCTTTGCTATTCCGGCAGCTTTCAGGGCATTGTGCAGGTGGACCAGTTCCGGGCGGCCCGGATGATGATGGGCATTCAACCCTTTGACTTTTCCTGGCGGATTGATCCCGGAACGGATTTCCAGACACCGGAAGCTTATCTGACCTGGAGTGACCAGGGATTGAACGGCATGAGCCAGCAATTCCATCAGCTGGTTCGGGAGCATATCGTTTCCGGTCCTTACGCAAAAACCCACAGGCCGATTCTGATCAACAACTGGGAAGCGACGTATTTCGATTTCAATGAAGACAAGCTTGTAGATATCGCGGACTGCGCCAGAAAGCGGGGGATTGACCTTTTCGTCCTGGACGACGGGTGGTTTGGACACCGTGATCAGGATAACAGTTCTCTGGGAGACTGGAAGGACGATATGCGGAAACTTCCTGGAGGGCTGCGCGGGCTGTCTGAGAAAATACATGGGTCAGGCATGAAATTCGGCCTGTGGGTAGAACCGGAAATGATCTCTCCGGACAGCGAGCTCTATCGCGCCCATCCGGACTGGTGTATCCACGCGGGAGACCGAACCCGGATTGAATGCCGTCACCAGCTGGTGCTGGATATGACCAGGGCGGATGTGCGGCAATATGTGACAGAGAGCATCAGTCAGGCTCTGGAGCGCGGTCAGGTGGATTACGTCAAGTGGGATATGAACCGAAACATCAACATGGTTGGCTCGGCCCTGCTTCCGGCGGACCGGATGAAGGAATTCCATCATCGGTATATTCTTGGCGTATATGAAGTGATGCGCGCGATTACGGAAAGGTTTCCGCGGGTGCTGTTTGAAAGCTGTGCGGGAGGCGGCGGACGCTTTGATCTGGGCATGATGTGTCTGATGCCGCAGGCCTGGACCAGCGACGATACAGACGCGTGGATGCGTTGCCGGATTCAGTACGCAACGAGCCTCGTGTTTCCACCCTGCTGCATGGGGGCGCATGTTTCCGCCGTGCCGAACCACCAGACAGGGCGAAGCACCCCGCTGGCGACCCGGGCAGCGGTGGCCATGGGTGGAACCTATGGGTATGAGCTGGATATCCGGAAGCTGCCGGAGGAGGAATTACAGGAAATCGAAAAACTGAATCAGCGCGTGCATGCCTGGCAGGATGTGCTGCTGTACGGATCCTTCTATCGGCTCCAATCTCCATATCAGGGCAATGAAAGTGCCTGGATGAGCGTCAGCCAGGATGGAAAACGCGCCGTCGTCACCCATGTGTTCGCCCAGAGCCAGCCAAATGCCCGCTCCGACCTGTTGAAGCTGACCGGCCTGGATCCGGCGGCGGATTATCGGGAGGAGATCAGCGGAAAGACGTATGGCGGGGACGCCCTGATGCAGTACGGGATCCCGGTGGATGCTCCATGGAATGACTATAAGGCGCAGCAGTTCTGGCTTGAACGCGTGGATCGATAAATCTTTCCTTTGTTAATGGAAAGGGAAAGAAGAAGGCACCGGAGGGAACGAAAATGAAGCTGATATCCTGGAACGTAAACGGATTAAGGGCTTGTATGGGAAAAGGTTTTTTGGATTATTTCCGGCGGGCGGACGCGGACTTTTTCTGCCTGCAGGAGACAAAAATGCAGCCCGGTCAGGCGGAAATCCCCACCGATGGGTACCATCTTTTTATGAATGCAGCGGAGAAAAAGGGGTACAGCGGCACCGCCATTTTCGCGAAAACGGAGCCTTTGCGTGTATCCATGGGAATCGGCGAGGAGGAGCATGACCATGAGGGACGGGTCATTACGCTGGAATATCCGGACTTTTTCCTGACAACCGTATACACGCCCAACAGCCAGCGCGGGCTGACGCGGCTTGATTACCGAATGCGCTGGGAAGACGCTTTCCGGAATTATCTGAAGGGTCTGGACGCGGTAAAGCCCGTTCTTGTTTGCGGAGACATGAATGTGGCGCATCAGGAAATCGACCTGAAAAATCCAAAGAGCAATACCCAGAACGCCGGATTCACCCCACAGGAAAGGGAAAAGATGAGCGCGCTGCTCGATGCCGGATTCGTAGACACCTTCCGATACCTGTATCCGGACCGCAGGGATATTTACTCCTGGTGGAGCTACATGTTCCATGCCAGGGAAAACAACGCGGGATGGCGGATTGACTACTTCCTCTGCTCCCGGAGAATCCAGGACCGGATTCAGGAGGCTACGATTGAAACGGAGATCTACGGATCGGATCACTGCCCGGTGACTGTCACCATGGATCTGTAAGAAAAAGCCCGCGGCGTTTGTCTGCGGGCTTTTGAAATGCGGGGAACGTGAATCCGGGTCAGGAGAGCTTCGCGAGATAATCCGACAGATCCGAGAAGGGCTCCAGCGGAGAATCCTTGCGCAGATACAGCGGGTGATGGGGATGCCCTGCCTTGCTTCGGGGACCGGCGGTGAACCATTGCGCGTGGTACTCGAGGCCAATGGCCGCCATGTCCTGCACACAGTGGGGGAGCCAGGGACGCTTCTCGATGATACTACCCCAGGCGGCCCAGATCGCAGGATCGTTTTCACTTCTTTCCAACACATAACGGAAAGCACGCATGTTTTCCGCGTGAAGCAGTGGATTCATATCCCGGTCCATATCCTCCGGAATGGTTGCGCGCTGGGCATAGACATTGAACATGATGAAGGAATCAAAGCCGTTAAAAAGCGCGATGCGTTCCGCGCTTTTCAGGGTGTTGTCCAGCGCGCCTGGAGCGGCCGTGGAAGGGTTTACACCGATACAGATCAGGGGCCGGGTTCCACGGGTACCCAGGATATACCGGTACTCGGAATAGTGATCCGGCACATAGAGCCATGCATTTCGATCATAATCCGTGTTTGTGGGCTGCAGCGCGTCCGCAAAAGTCAAAATGGAAAGATCGCTGGTTGCGGCGGATGGAATATGCCGTGATCCATGTGGCGCGGGTTTTAGCTGTGAAGTCATGATCGAACCCTTATCCCTTCAGGGGGCGGATCAGGATCAGGGGCGTCAGCTCATCGCCCTGGCCGGATGGATTATCCCGCAGCGCATCCTGGATTTCCTCATCCGTGAGCGGGAAATCCGTACCTTTGCCAAGCTGATTCTGGTCAATGTCATTGGCGTCCATCAGCACCACGGGGATACCGGTTTTTCTTTCCAGATCATCGCAAAGCTCCCGGGCGTTGGTATTGTTGATCAGCGCCAGGTCGTGATATCGTTCAAAGGAGGAGCGGTAGTAAAACCCATCGATACCGGCGACACCGGGGCCAACGATTTCATAGAAGACCCCTTTTTTTCCGAAGGGCTTGGTCAGCGCGGAGGCGATGGCGGCAAACACGACCTTGGGCGCGCCGACCATATCGATGGCGAGCTGCAGCTTGTAGGGGTCATGCATGCCGATGCCGGCGGTTGTTTCCGACGCGTGGGGTGACAGAAGGCGGGCCCAGAAGCCAGGCTTTTCCTGCTCTTTGGTGCGGACGTTTCCGGTGCACATGGCCATCACTTTGGCACCGAATGCCAGGACATCCCCCTCCTGATACAGGGGAAGAACGTATTTCCGAACCAGATCGGCCTGATTTTCACCGACTTCAACAAAATGCGTCTGTATGGCAAAACGGTCATAACGACGGCCGTTTCGGCCTTCCAGGGTTCCCCTGTCAAAATAGGTGATACCGCTTTGGGAACGTTTCTGCTCCTCCAGGTTTCTGGATGCCGTGGCCATGGTACCAAACCTCCATTCATTCAATACGCCCATTCTTCCTGAAACGCAGCGCTGGCACATTATACAATAGAAGCCGAAGGCGCGTCAATGTTGCAGGGAGAAGGGAAATCAGGTATAATAACCGTCGGAAGAAGGAGATAGCTTTTTCCGCACGGAGGTTTTGATAAAGATGGAAAACACTCAGCAGGGCGTCGGTAAAGCCCTGACGGACGCGGTCATCCTGATTCCGTCCCTGGAACCGGATGAAAAGCTTCCGGCATATATTGAAAAACTGGTTGGCAGCGGCTTCGGCCATGTGGTGGTGGTGGACGACGGGTCCAGCGAAAGCTATCAGGCCATTTTCCGCCAGGTGGAGGCGATTGATCCACGGGTGTGCGTGCTGCACCATGACGTCAACCACGGGAAGGGTGTCGCCCTGAAGACCGGCTATCGTTGGATTCTTGAAAACCTGCCGGACATCAGCGGTGTCATTACCGCGGACGCGGACGGCCAGCACACCGTGCCGGACTGCGTTCATCTGGCGCAGGAACTGGAGAGCGGCAAACGCGCGCTGTATCTTGGCAGCCGGGATTTCAGCCTGGACAATGTGCCGCCCAAAAGCAGAGCCGGAAACCGGTTTACATCCGGCATCTTTTTTCTGCTGTACGGAAAATGGCTGCAGGACACGCAAACCGGGCTGCGGGCTTTCCGGAAGGAAGATCTTCCCTTCATGATCGAAGTGGAGGGAGAACGGTTTGAGTACGAGATGAACGTGCTCATCGCCTGCGCCAGGGACAATCTGCCGATGATCCCCATCACGATTGAAACGGTATACGAAAACGAGAATAAGGGAACCCACTATCATCCCTTCCGGGACAGCATGCGTATCTTCCGTGTCATCATCAGCGGATTTGTGAAATTCATGGGATCAAGTCTCCTTTGCTTCCTGGTTGATCAAGGATTGTTCAATCTGCTGAATCTGGCTGTTTTTCAGAATGGCGCCGTAAAAGCCGGAAAGTATATACTGGTATCCACGGCCCTGGCGAGACTTGCCAGCGCGACGCTGAATTTCTTCCTGAACAAGAAATTCGTGTTCCATTATAAAGGAAAGACCGGCGGTACCCTGTGGAGATACGTGGTGCTTTGCCTGGGAATTATGCTGATGAGCGCGTGCGGTGTCTGGCTGCTGGGGAAAACGGGGCTCAGCAGTACCACGGCCAAGCTGATCGTGGATCTGCTGCTGTATTTTCTCAGCTACCGGGTACAGCAGAAATGGGTTTTTCGGAAGAACGGAGATACGTAAGGAATGAGTGCAATGCGAAAAGCGCTGCAGGCTTTCATGGGAATCCTGCTAGCCGCGGTGACAGCGGCAGCTGTGGGCACATGGCTTTTCCCCCTGGAACGCGATGGCATTTTCACCGTAGGGCCGCTGAACATCAGTGTGACGGGCATTGGCGCGGGGCTCAGCCTGATTTCGCTGCTGGCCTTCGCGAACGGATGGATCGGTGTCCGGAAACGGAACGGAAGCGCCGGTGGCGCGGGGCTCATCTGGGACGGCCTTGGGTTTGGTCTGCTGCCGTCGCTCGCTGTCTGGAAATGCTTTGAGCAGATGACTGTTCTGGGCAGTGGAAACGCGGTTCCGGAAGGGCTGGCGCAGATTCCCTGGATTACTGAAGGGGGGAACTGGCAGCCCTGCAGGATCGAGCTGGTCCTGGCCCTGGCGCTTTTTGCATGCCTTGTAATCTGGCTGATGCTCAGGCGATCCGCTCTGCCTGAGAACGGGGATCTGATGGGTATCAGCTGCGCAATGTGGTGTGCCGTGCGCCTGGTGACGGACGGATTCCGGATGGAACAGCTGCCTTTGATGGGAAATGCGCGGATTTCCGGGTGGCTGTTTGCCGGAATCATGCTGATTGTCCTGATCCTGTGGTCCGGAAGAGCCATGCGGATGCATCAAAAAACAGGCTACATGCTGGCATGCTGGCCTGTGCTTCTGGCGGCGGTCGCCGTGATGGTGCTGACGCGGAATCAGATTATCCGGACAGGAAACGCGGTGGCGGATATGATCATGATCTGCTGTGCCGCGCTGCTGGGACTGAAGGCTGTCCTTTGCATGGGGCGCGTGACCCGCTGAGCTTATGGGACCCGATTCGGACAGTTGGCTTTTTTGCAGGCTTTGCAGGTGTCCAGGTCAATTTCCTCTCCTGGAATCCAAAGCTCCAGGGAATTTCCCCGACTGGCCGACTCGCGCAGCCCAAGACGGGTGAAAAACCCTTCCGTCCCGCGGGGACAGAGAAGACGGACCTCCCTGGCGAAATGACTCTGAGCTTTGAAAAGAAGCAGACGAAGCACGAGATCCCCAAGCTTTTTCCCACGGCAGGCGGGGAGTACGCCGATCCAGTCCAGCCAGAATGCGCCATTCTCCCAGCGAAGCCGGCCGGCCGCGACCGGCTGATCATCCTGATAAACGACGACATTTTGGGCCAGATCATCCAGTGCGTCACGTCCCTGGTCAAAGACGGCCCGACGGATGGACAGCGCCTCGGAGAGATCGCTTCCCTGCGGAAACCATTTTCCCTGAATCATTGCTGCATACACCTCGGAAAGGAATGATTATTCGATGGAAAAAGAAAAAATAGAGCGGATCAACGAGCTGGCCCGGAAAAGAAAGACCGTGGGTCTGACGGAAGCGGAACAGGCGGAGCAGGACAGCCTTCGGAAGGAGTATATCGCCGGATTCCGGTCGAATCTGCAGGAGCTGCTGGACAGCGTGGTGGTACAAAACCCGGACGGAACGCGGCACAAGCTGCAGAAGAAAACCTGAAAAACGCTTTTCCAGGGCCACTATAGAACGAACCCGGGCACTTGTCAAGACAGTACAGTTCAGATATAATAGGCGCGGTTTCCGATAAACCGCGGAGGCCATGTGCTTCAGGAATGGAAAGGAGTTTTCAACATGGATGAGAAAGAATTTGGCGGCGAAAATATGGAGATGGATGATGATCTGATCGTTTTTGAGGACGAGGATGGAAATGAGATCACTTTTGTGATTGAGGACTATTTTTTCTACAACGGCGAAGAATACGCCGTGCTGACGGAATATGACACCGAAACCGACAATGTCAAGGATGAAGGCAGCATTGTCTGCAAAATCGAATCCGTTGTCGGCGAAGACGGAGAGGAAGACGAGGAATTTGTCCCTGTGGAGGATGAAGAGATGGCTGAGAAGCTGATCAACATTGCCAATGAACAGCTTTCGGCGGACGAGGAAGAGGAATAAGCGGAGATGACTAAATCTGTAAGGATCCTGCTGTGGGTGCTCTGTGTCGCAATGATTTTGTCCGCGCCGTTTCTGATTTCATCCCCGGCCATGCTTTCCGAAGTGAAATGGGACATGATGGAGCAGATGGATGAGGAAGATGGCGAAGAACTGGATTTGGGGAAGCTGCTTTTCTCCAGCGCCATGGCGGAAGACGAACTGATTGAGGAAATTCTGGAAGGGGACGCGGTGGACGCTTTTGGGGAGCCTGTTTATACCCTTCCGCTGGATTTTTCGGTTCCTCCGGCGCCGAAAGCCGAGAACTTCACGGAAACCGGATACGCGGATGAGACGATCCGTGTGACGCTGGAAGAGCGGGAAGTGGACGGCGTAATCTGGCATCTGGCTTTTGTTCAGATCGCTTCCCCTACGCAACTCCGCACCGCCACGGCCGGAAAGTTGACATCCAGCAAGGTCGCTTCTGTCAGTGCCATGGCGCGGAATAACCATGCCGTCGTCGCCATCAATGGGGACAATTTCGTGGACAAGCCGGAAAAAACGACCTTTGAATACCGGATGACCCAGAAGATCCGCAGCAAGACCAATAAAACCAAAGATATGCTGATCATTGACGAAAACGGTGATTTTCATCTGGTGAAGGCGCTTCCGAAGAAAGAGCAGAGCGCCGCGCTGGAAGCCATCGCCGCGGAGCATACCATTGTCAATGCCTATACCTTTGGGCCCGCGCTGGTCATTGATGGCGAAGAGCAGGAGATCAACAAGGAATACGGTTACAATCCCAATGGCAAGGAGCCCCGGGCCGCGATCGGACAGATTGGCCCTCTGAGCTATGTGCTGGCCATCGCCGAAGGCAGAGGGGAATCCAGCGGCGTCAGTCAGCAGAATCTGGCGCACTTTCTGGCGGAGCTTGGCTGTCAGCAGGCCTTCAACCTCGATGGCGGAAACTCCGCGGAGATGGTTTTCGGCGACCAGGTTTTCAAGGGCATGCCCGGCGGGGATGAGCGGGGCTTAAGCGACATCCTGTACTTTGCCACCGCTGTGCCGGAGGATGAACCATGAAGCTTTATGATGAAGCGGAAAAGATCTCGATTCTCGGCGTCGAAGGCTATCGATTCGGCTTTTTTGTACTGCTGGGGATGCTGGCCGCGGCCGGCGTGATTGGTTTTCTCTGCTGGGCCAAACGTTGCAGGAAGGGGACGGCGCCGCTGCTGATCTTCCTGAGCTGCCTTCTGGGCGGCCTGTTTTCCCGGCTGGGCTTCTGCCTGATGAACCGGGAACTTGGCGCCATGATGCCCCTGGCCAGCTGGTTTCAGATTACAGGCGGCGGCTGGAGTATGGCTGGACTGGTCATTGGCGTGATGCTGGCTGCGCTGCTGTGCGCGCGCATAACGGGACAAAAAGCGGGAAAGACGCTGGATATCGTGGCCTGCGCACTGCCGCTTTTTATGGCGCTTGAGCGTTTTGGCGAGGGCTGCGTCCCTGAATTTGATTACAGCCGGGAACTGAGCACAGACCTGTTGAAGCACTCATTTCTGGCTTTCAGCGATGATTACGGCGCCTATCTGGCCACATGGAAGCTGGCAGGTATTGTGATGCTGATTCTGTTCCCTATCCTGATCTGGGATGTCATCCGCAGCCGGGAAGATGGGGATACAGCCCTGCTGTTTCTGCTCCTATTCGGAAGCTGCACGGTGATTCTGGAAAGCCTGCGGTATGACCGCTTCCTCAGCGTCAGCTTTGTTGGCCTGGAGCAAATCCTTGCGGCCGTGTTCCTGGGCGCCGGCGTTGTGATCCTGGCGCTGCGGGCGGGAAAGGCAAAACGGCGACTGGGTGTGATCGCCGTCATCAGCCTGCTGATGATGGTCGGCATTGTGATTGGATTGGAGTTTGCGCTGGACCGTACCACCTTTAACAAGCTTCTGATTTATCTGGCTTTTGCTGCCGTGCTGGCAGTTCCTGTGGCGCTGGCGCTCCGGCTTCGGGGTGTGGAGAGAGACATCAGGCGGTAAATAGAAAGAATATCCGGAACCCTATGACCTTCTTCCGACTGAGAAGAAGGTTTTTTTGCGCCTTTTCACGCATTCTTCACAGGAAAGGACATTCCTGTTCATAATCCTGTGATAGCATAAACATCGTGAATTTTGGAGAGGAGTGGAATGCCGATGAGCGAGACGACCAAGAAAACCGGGAAAAAGAAGAAAAGGCTTCTCCGGCGGATTCTAGGCATTTTCGCGGTGCTGGTGATTCTTGGCGCAGCGGGCCTGATTACCTGGGCGAAGTTGAGAGATAAATATACCGTAACATATGATACCTATACAGCGACCCGAGGAACGATTTCCAATTCGATGAGCTTCAGCGGCAGCCTGGCCCTGCGGGACAGCGCGACTTATACGGCCAGCTCAAACGCTACGGTACGGAACGTATATGTTCAGAATGGCGACAGCGTGAAAAAGGGAGAACGGCTGGTTCGGCTGAGCAATGGATCCATCTGTACCGCTGACTTTGACGGAAAAGTGAACATGGTCAGCGTGGAGGTCGGTGATGAGGTGAATGCAGGCGCCACGCTGGTTCAGATTGCGGACTTTGAGCATCTGCAGGTATCCTTCCGCGTGGATGAATATGACATCGGCGAGGTCAAAACCGGCGTGGCCTGCACGGTGACCGCGACGGCAACAGAACAGGTCTTTCAATCCGAGGTGCAGTCCATTAACTACATTTCCGCTTCCACGGGCAATGTGGCTTACTATACGGCTACGGCCTACGTGGACGTCGAGGGAGATGTTTACCCAGGGATGCAGGTGACGGTCACCATCCCTCAGGAGGAAGCGGTTGACGTGGTGATCCTGAAGGCGGACGCGCTGAGCTTTACCCTTGAAAATCAGGCGTTCGTCTACAAAATGAAAGAAGATGAGACCCTGGAAGAGGTTCAGGTAGAAGTGGGCGTCAGCAACGGAAACTATGTGGAGATCAAATCCGGTCTGGAAAGCGATGAGACGGTCTATGTGGTCAGCAAGGTCGAGGAAGACTCGCTGAATTCGCTGTTCGCTGGCATGTTTGGCCAGCAGCAGTTTAACAACCGGCAGAACCAGGGCGGCAGCGGAACGCGGAACTGGGATCGAAACACGAATAACGGCAATAATGGAGGAACACGACAGCAGGCGCCATCCGGCGGTGGCGCGCCAGGTGGAAACGGCGGTGGAAACTGAGATGGACAGCGTGTTTTTCCAGATGAGGAACATTAACAAGTTCTATCAGATGGGCGAGGAGAGCATGCAGGTTCTGAAGGATGTGAATCTGGAGATCCAGGAAGGTGAGTATCTGTCCGTCCTGGGCCCAAGCGGCAGCGGGAAAAGCACCCTGATGAATATCATCGGCTGCCTGGACGTGCCAACATCCGGACAGTATATTCTGCGGGATCATCTGATCGAGGACATGCTGGAGAGCGAGCTGGCGGATATCCGAAGCAGGGATGTAGGATTTGTTTTCCAAAACAGCCAGCTGCTTCCCAGGCTGGACGCGCTGCGAAATGTGGAGCTACCGCTCATCTATGCCGGATGCAGCCAGCGGGAGCGGACACGGCGGGCAAAGGAAATGCTGGAGCGGGTGGGCCTGGAGGGGCGGATGAATCATTATCCCAACCAGCTTTCCGGCGGCCAGCAGCAGCGTGTGGCCATTGCCAGGGCGCTTGTGACCAATCCCGGCATCCTGCTGGCGGATGAGCCGACGGGTGCCCTGGATCAGAAAACCGGCAAACAGATCATGAAACTGTTTCGGGAACTGAATGAGGAAGGCCGGACCATCATCATGATTACCCATGACATGAACATCGCGGCCAATGCCAAAAGAGTTGTGCATATCATAGACGGCGTGCTGACCGAGGGAGGTGGTACAGCGGATGCTTAAAACCTTCAAGGGCACGGTCATCATGATCGGAGAATGCTTTCGGATGAGCCTGAGCAACATCCGCGGCGCCAAGGTTCGCTCCTTCCTGACAGTGCTGGGCATCCTGATCGGCGTCATGGCTGTGATTGCCCTGATCACAACGGTCAACGGGGTTACAGGATCCATTTCGGAAAGCTTTCTGAGCATGGGCGCCGGAACCCTGACCGTGACCGTTTCCGGCAGCGACCTGAAAACCGGTATGAGCAAGGAAGACCTGGAAGCGCTGACACAACTGGAGCAGGTGGAGGGCATTACGCCAACGGTAAATATCATGTGAGTTCGTAGTGTAGTTCGCACTAAACCCAAAAGAAAGGAGAAAAGTATCGCTTAAAGCGTTGAAATTCCTCATTTTCCGGTTGCAATTCGGCATGTTTCGTGGTACAATATTAGTGTGAAATTCGCACTAAAGGAG
>JAFUGS010000052.1 GCA_017469265.1 Clostridia bacterium | reverse complement strand
TGAACAATTTGCCAGGGTGCTGAGTTTTATCTCCACTGCTGTCAGACACGGCATCTCTTCTTTTGATGCCTGTCTGTCGCTTCATCGAGGATCAGCACTGGCGATGCTGCAAGGATTTTAAGTCACGACTGAACAGTTACGATTTATTATATTGATCGTAGCCGCGCGCGGCTATGAGCGAGGCAGTTCCGGGTGGTTTCCGCGGCGTCCGTACAGAAAACCGCTGGAGCAGCCGGCGCTGAAAACCGCTTCGCAAGGCGATGACGTGAAGACACAGCGAAACCGAAACAGGAAGGGAAGAATGGACCGCGAATGGGGTTCTGGTCTGATAAGGGGATATACATGAGCGAAAGCGCGTTTGATATTCAGGAATACATGACCCGCGGCGTGGAACGGGTGGTCCGGGACGCCATCCGGGCGACGCTGAAAAATCCCCGCGAAAGCGTCTATATGGCGAGGTTTGCCGCTGCAAGCAAAGCGGCGGGCAAAAAGCGCCGCAAGGCGGAGACGGCGGGGGAGCACATCCCTCCGTTCCTCATTGCCAGCATCACCAGCCAGTGCAATCTGCATTGCGCGGGCTGCTATTCCAGGTGCAACCATGCCACGGTGGACGCGGCACCGGTCCGGCAGCTGACCGGCGAAGAATGGCTGCGCATCTTTGATGAAGCCGATGAAATGGGGGTCAGCTTCATTCTGCTGGCCGGCGGAGAACCTCTGCTGCGGCGGGATATCATTGAAGCGGCGGGCAAAAAGCCGGGTATTCTGTTTCCGATCTTTACCAACGGCACCTTCATGGATGAGAAGTATTTCGAGCTGTTTGGCCGGAGCCGCAACCTTTTGCCCATTATGAGCATCGAGGGCGAACGGGAGATCACGGACGCCCGGCGCGGCAAAGGCATCTATGACAGGCTGATGGCCAACATGGACGAACTGTGCCGGCGCGGGCTGATCTTCGGCGCTTCGGTCACCGTGACAACCGAAAACACAAAGGAGGTTTCCTCCCGCGGCTTTCTGCAAAGCCTGTCTGACCGCGGCTGCAAAGCGGTGGTTTTCGTGGAATTTGTGCCCGTCACGGAGGAAAGCCGGGAGCTGGCGCCGGGCGACGCGGATCGGGAATACCTGCGTCAGGAGATCCTGCGCCTTCGGGAGGAGCATCCCGAAATGGTGTACATCGCATTCCCCGGCGATGAAAAATCCTCTGGCGGATGCGTGGCCGCTGGCCGAGGCTTCTTCCACATTAACAGCCACGGCGGAGCCGAGCCCTGTCCCTTCTCTCCGTATTCCGATATCAACGTACGGGACACCTCCCTGCGGGCAGCGCTGAAGTCTCCGCTGTTCCTGGCCCTGCAGGAGGAAGGCGTACTGCTGGAGGACCATCCCGGCGGCTGCGTGCTGCACGAAAAGCGGGCGGAGGTGGAGCGCCTGCTGCAGGCTGGACAGCCGCAAGGGAAAACGCCATAAAAGGGGCTTCATAATCATGCCGTTGACGCTTCCTGTCCAGCGCGCCACCTTCCGCGCTGATTTCGGAAAGGGATTTCAACCCTGTTTCTCGAAATACAGGAAGGTCGCTTTTCCTGGAGCCGCTTTTTCGATCACCTGTCTGAGAATGGATGGTGACGCGAATGACCCGATCCGCGGGATCCTGCATCCGGGAAAGCAGAAAGGGGAACCCATGATCTTACAGGAGACAGGACCGCTTATCCTGCTGAAAAAATACCGTTCCATTCTGCTGTCCTCCCTGTCTGTAGAGGCCGTAGTGTATGCCGCTTCTCTGACGGATTCCATCATTGCCGGCAATCTGATCGAAACGGAGGCTTTTTCGGCCATCAGTCTGTTTGCCCCCTTGACTTTCGCTTCCTCCTTTGTGGCCTCCATCGTCAACTCGGGCACATTGTTCAATTATAACCGGAAGATCGGTCAGTTCGAAAAAAGAAGAGCGGATGAAATCTTCAGCCAGGGCATTGTGATGGCCCTGCTGCTTGGCGCGCTCTCCACCCTGATCGCCCTTCTGGTGAAGCCGATTATTCTGTCGGCGGCATCCGCTTCTCCTAAAATCACCGGTTATCTGGACCGCTATTATCCGGCGGCCTCGTTTTATCTTTTCCTTTTTCCGGTCAGCTGTATTTTGAGCAACATTGTGATCGCCGACGGAGGCGAGAAGCGGTCCGCGGTTTCGGATATCTCATGTATCATGCTGAATATTCTGCTGTCCCTGGCGCTGGCGGGCCCCTACGGCGTGATGGGCATTGCCGCGGCCACGCTGATCAGCAAAATTGCCTATCTTGGACTGATCTGCTCATGGTTTTTCAGTCAAAAGAATACGGTTCACTTCGTTTTTCATTTTTCACGGGAGGATTTTTTCAGCATCATCGGGAAGGGAATCGTGCGCGCTTCGAAATATATCATCACGGCGGCCATGATCTGGATCATCAACCTGTTCATCCTTTCGGAATGTGACGGCCGCACCTTCCAGATCTGGGCGGTTTGCCAGAATATCACCGGCCTTTCCGCTTTCTTCCTCGGCATTGCCATGACCCTTCAGCCGTTTATGGGCACGCTGCTCAGTGAAGGCAACACAAAAGCCGCGGGCATTCTGGTAAAACGCCTGAGTCGGGATATGGGGATCATCGGCGCGGTGTGCACGCTGCTGTTCCTCGCTTTTCCCGCCGCGGCGCTCGAACTGTTCGGGATCAGGGACGGCGCTGTCATCGCCCAGGGCGTCGCCGCTGTCAGAATTATGAGCCTTGGTATTGTTTTTTCGGCCCAGCTCACCCTGTTTTTTGTCTACTATTATCTGATTGGCAAATCAAAGCTGGCCATCGCCGTAAGCCTGACATCCGACCTGCTGCTGCCAGTGGGCACCGCGCTTTTATTATGGAAAATCAGTGGCGGGGATCCTGTTTGCATCTGGATCGGCCTGACGGGATCCGGCTTCCTTTCCGTCCTTGTTTTATCCGGCGTCATCCTTGGAAGATACGGACGGGGGAAATACCCGCTGCTGTTTTCGGGAGAGAGGGACAGGGATATTTATATCTACGCTTTTCTGACAGAGGATGGCATGTCCTCCGCGGCGTCTGAAACCGCTTTGCGGCTGCTCAGGGGAAAAAACATCTCCGACAGGCTGCTTCCCGGGGTCTGCATGGAGGAGCTGATCAATCTGATCCGCCAGCAAAACGACGGAAAACCGGTCCTGGTGGAATGCACCCTCATCGCGGAACAGAACGGCTTAAGGATGGTTTTCCGGGACGATGGCCTGCGCCTGAATATCACGGGCGAAACGGCCGGTCAATACTCTTTTCTGAAATATATCGCGGACAGCGTGATGACGGCAGCGGCTTACACCTCCTATATCGTGACCGCCGGCTATAACCGGAACGAGCTGTTTTTCGCGAATCACAGAGGGCAGGAGGCAACATGAAAAGGCTGATGATCCTGAGCACCGTTCCCGATGAGCGGCTGGAAATGGTCCTGAAGGAAGCGAAAGCGGCCGGCTATCAGACGCTGTTCTGCGGCCGGCGGGGAGATTCCCTGGAGGGGGTTCCCGCGGACAGCGCCCGTCAGGCGGACTGGGACGACACGGATCAGCTTTTGCGGATGGCGAAGGCGGGAAACATCGATGGCGTTCTGGGGCTGTGCGATCCGGCGGTGATTCCCGCGGCCCAAATCGCGGAAGCCCTGAAACTGCCCGGAAATCCCGTGGCATCCGTGGAAAAGCTGCTTTCGAAAAACGCCTTCAGAACGCTGCAGGAACAGGCCGGCGTTTTTTGCCCCAGGCATGCCACCGTGACCGGCCCGGAGGAAATGAAAAACGCCTGCAGGGATTTCAGGCTGCCCGTCATTGTCAAGCCGGTGCTTTCCTCTTCCTCTCACGGAATGACAACGCTTTACGACACGCGGGACGCTGAGCGGGCCTTTCGGGCGGCGTCAGAAACCTCAAGGAACGGCGCGGTCAGCGTGGAAGAATTTATAGAGAATCCGTTGCTCCGGGTCATTGAAAGCGATCTTTTCGTGTTTGAAGAAAACGTGCTCTGGGACGGAATCCGGTATTGCTACCGGCTTCCCCAGGCGCCTCTCCGCCCGGTATACGACGTTTATCCGGTCACCCTGACCGATCAGGAGGAAGCCGAATACAAACGCTCCGTATCCGCGGTGCTCAGGCAGGCGGGGATCCGGTTCGGAGCGTTTAACGTGGAAGGATTCTTTACGGAGGAAAAACGCTTTTTCATCATCGAGATCAATCCCCGGCCCGGGGGACATTATACGCCCCAGACGGTGCAGTTCTTCACGGGAATCAATCTGACGAAGCTCCTGGTCACGACGGCTGTCGGAGATACCGCTTACTACAATGAGGTGAAGGGCGGCGGACGCGAACGGCGATGGCGTTATCTGCTGGATCATTCCGTTTTCAGCGAAAAAGACGGCATATTCGTGAAAATCCACATGGATGAAGGAATCCGCAAACATCATCAGGTGACCAGGTTCCTTCACGGCCAAAAAGAAGGCGACCGGGTCAGAAACATCATCGACGCGGCCCGGCCCATCGCGATCATGATTTTTACGTTCGAAACAGAGGAAGAGCTCGAATACGCAAGGGCGCACATCACGGAGCTTGTATATCCGATCGTGCGGGAGGACGGGGACAGCAATGGTTTATGAACGGCAAGACCCCGACAAGGCGGCGGATGGGCTTCCTTAATCGGGGCGGGCGTACAGCCTGTCCTCGTACTGAAAGCCCCAGTTCATGATCGCGTAGAACACGGGCAGCAGGTCCCGGCCCATCTGTGTCAGGGAATATTCCACATGGGGCGGGATCTCGTTGAACTGCTCCCGGCTGATCAGCCCGTCCTCCTCCAGCTCCCGCAGGGCTTTGGTCAGCATGGTGTTGGTGATGCCGGGAAGATCCTTTTTCAGCTGACCAAAGCGGACGGTGTCATAGATGCACAGCTCATACATGAGCTGGGATTTCCACCGCCCCTGCAGCATCAGCAGAAGGGGCGTCACCGGGCAGTGGCCGTCCTTCGTGACAATGCCCTGCCGGATGTTCGCCAGATATTCCTCATAGGTCATGTAGCTTTTCGGCTCATTTGTCATACAGGTCACCTCCGGCCTTTTCCCAGGAAAGCACCCGCCGCTTCATACCGGCCGCGTCCAGCACCCCGTACGCGAAACCCTTCCGCACCAGCTCCGGCGGCACATACTCGTCATACTTCTCGAAGACCGGGATCTCCCTGGGATACACCAGCTCCAGCGGGTCAAACTCCTTTGCGGCCTCCTCCCGGGTCACGGCGTAGAAGGCGGCTTCATCCGCGTCCATGGTATACTGCAGGTAATAAGGCCGCCGGGCATTCAGCCCCCTGAGGCCCAGACGCCTTGCGCAGCGCAGCTTCAGAAAGCGCTCCAGCGCCAGGAAAGCGTAGGAACTGTCGATAAATTAATTATGCGTTTTGTGACGGATATATTGTGTAATTCCAGTTTCCACAGAACTCATTCCTCAATATATTGATACCCTCCAATTCTTCATCAGATACCTTGATCCCCTTTTCGTAAACATTAGTG
>JAFUGS010000007.1 GCA_017469265.1 Clostridia bacterium | reverse complement strand
TGATGGGTCGATTTCTCTGGATTCTTTGTCGCTCGCAGGCTAGCACCTCCTTCAAAAATCTTGCCTCGTAGAGGCTTGTTTTCTATACCCTTCTTTGGGATCTGGGCCTGCTCGACTGGCAAACGATGTTTTCACACTATTTCTCTCTGCTCGTCCAGAATCTCGGCTTCGGTGTTTTCATCCACGAAAGCGGATATCTCCTCCATAAGACGATCCGCCATCGCGTTATGCGGCACGATGGCCGCAGCGCCGAGTACAATGATCTGGTGCGTGTCCTGCTCATCAATTTCGGCTGCGGAAACATGAAACCGGTTCTGCAGCTGGGCGACAAGGCTTTTGACAACCATTCTCTTCTCCTTCAGGCTGTGCACCCAGGGGGCATGTAGTCGTAAAGTGACCGTCGCAATAATCATTGGAACCTCCACATGAACAAATGACCGTTGTCTCAGATTTGGACATGCGCTTCTCCGGCCCTGGCCGCCACATAGGCGTAGGCCTTCCGGTACTCCTCGAAGGTGCTCATATGCTCCAGCAGTACGGGTGCGTCCGCGTCGAGATATCTGTCCAGGATCCGGAGCACCTTCACAAAATCCAGGGATCCCTCTCCCGGGGCACATTCGTTCAGGATCGTCGTCAGCTGTCTCGGATCCATCCGGCTGTCCTTCATATGGGTGCTTTTAATCCAGGGGCCCAGCTTTCGGAAGCACTCCTCTATAAAGCTTTCCGCCGCCAGGAATCTCCGCGGGCAGTTGATCATATTTACGAAATCCATATGCACGGCGAACTGCTTCCGGTCCACATCCCTGATCAGCCGCAGGTATTCATCCGGCCCGTCCGGGATCATCCAGGGCATCGGCTCAATACAGTAGAATGCGCTCCGTGGATGAACCCCGTCGATGATTTCCCGGATGGAGGAAACAATCTTTTCATACATCCCGTCCGTGAAATTGCCCGGATCCGCGGCGTCCCATCCCGCGCTTCCTTCCGTGCCCACGATGTTGACGCAGCAGGGAATTTCCAGCTCATCCGCCAGCTTCAGCTGGCGCGCGGCATACTCCAGGTTGGCCCTTCCGTTCTCGCGGTCGAAGGGATTCCGCCATACGCCGACCTCGGCGATCCGGACATCGTGCTTACGGGCAATCTCCAGATAGCGATCGATCTCCTCCCGGGGTGTTTCGCAGGTAAAAGGAGCCGTAATCGCCCTGAATCCGGACGCGGTCAGTTTCGCTTCAAACTCTGAGATATGCCCGTAGCATACTGTGCCGCCAAGTCTCATAATGTCCCCCTTTTCTTTCTTTCCCGGCGCTCACCGGCCTTCCATCCGGTTTTTGCGCCGCCGTTCCGCGTTCGCGTATTCTTCCTTTTCTTCCTCTGTCTCCGGCGTGAAGGGCGGCACGGCCGTCGGCCGATCCTCCTCGTTCAGCGCAACAAACACCGCATATGCCCGGTTGATCAGCTCCCGGCTCCCGTCCAGACGTTCCACCATGCTGTCCACCCGGACCTCCAGGGAAGTCCTGCCCGTCCAGGTCACAACCGCTTCCTGTACCACCGTATCATTCAGATACGCCGGCTTCAGAAACGTCAGATGATCGATGCAAACTGTCGTGACCCCCGTCTGCGTATACCTGCGGGCCGCGACCGCGCCCACCACGTCAATCCACGCCATGATCTGCCCGCCAAACAGGCGGGGCATGGCATAGCCGTTGCAGTGCTGCGGCATGACGATCTGAACCGTCGTTGTTTTTTCCATTTTCTTTTGTTCCCCCCTTCCCCTCACGCCGCGGAATATGATTCATATGTTTCTCTTTCGCGTCAAAGGCGCCTCTCCCCCGTCATCATCGCAAAAGCAGGGATGCGCAATACCATTCCATCCTGTAAATACGGCGGCGGACAGGTTCTTCCCTGCCCGCCGTGAAAGTTTTTTTGTATCTATTCTTTCGCATTACTGCGCCACATCAAAATTCTGATGGATCCTGACAATCTCCAGCTTTTCGTTCAGCGTAACCGTGGTGGCATAGAAGTCAAAGCCGATGCTGGTCTCTTCTTTCTCCGCCTTGGCCTTCAGAATCGCTTCCAATCCCTCCACCACTTTCATCTGCGCGTCCAGATCCGGGTCGGTGTTGTCCTCATAGACGATGCCGGCCGCCGGCGGCAAAAGCAGCACCGCGATCGCGTGCATGCACAGCCTGTCGTCATCCGTGAAGCGGGCGATATACTCATCGTCTTCCTTCTCAAACACAATTTCGCTCCCGTCCTCTGTCACGGCCATCAGTTCCCCGTAAGGAGCCTTCGTCATTTCCTTTACCGTGTACGGCCGTCCGTTGGCCAGCAGGATATCTCCCGCGGCCAGTGCTTCGATATCATCCTCGTCAAACCGGTCCTTTTCATATACGCTCACCCGGAAGGCGCGCCAAATATCATCATATTCCCCAACGGTCGCGGATACCGTCTTCCCGGCCAGCCGCTCGGTTTCCGGATCCTCCGGCTCCACGGTCTTCGCCATCGCCAGGGACACCGTGAACATCATCAGCATCGCGAGTACGAAAGAAATCCATTTTTTGCTCATTTTCATTTCCTCCTCGGCTTTCTTATAGGGTGCTTCATCATCCCACCCTTTCTTCATACGAAGCTTTCTCCCCTCCTGGCAGTTTTTTCTATAGCGAATAAGCAGACGCTTTTTGAACTATGGTCGGTACTGTCATACCCATCGCCATGCGCGTCAGCATACGATAATCTGCCCAATCAGGTTGTCCGCACCTGTTTCATCCACTTTAAGGAAACGCTGATTGATTCAGATCAGCGTAAAAGCATTCCGCTTACTTTGTTGATTTGAAAGGGTTTTCCTGCTCCCCCGCTTCGCGGGGGGAGCTTTCATCAACGTTTTCTTAACCCTGAAGAAAAAGCAAAGTGGCAGTTTCCCCTTGCCAAGTGAGCCGCAGCATGCCATACTGTCAACAATGGACATCATTCTCGATGGAATGGCGGCTGCGGTGGAGCCCGCATCTGGAAATAGGTACTTTCGCGGGTACTGTCCGGAAAGGAGTAACGCATGGGAATTTATATTCGGGGGTTTTCCATTGACTGGCAGGAAATTGACCGGGACAGCTATCTGCGTCAGATCGAGGCGATTCGCGATCTTGATGCGCTTCAGTTCAGGAAGCCCATCACTTTCTTTGTAGGAGAAAACGGCAGCGGAAAATCAACGCTCCTGGAGGCCATCGCGATCACCTATGGGTTCAATCCGGAAGGCGGAAC
The DNA here is from genome assembly GCA_017469265.1 of Clostridia bacterium. Classification (GTDB taxonomy): domain Bacteria; phylum Bacillota; class Clostridia; order Christensenellales; family Aristaeellaceae; genus Aristaeella. The sequence continues at coordinate 57,319 of JAFUGS010000007.1, read as the reverse complement.
ACGAAACTATCACTTTTCCACAAAGGATACGCACAGTGAACTGTGCGGCGCGATCCGTCTGGTCCGAAATCCGGCCAGGGCAAGGCGGGGTTATTTCCTTCGGGCGGAAAGCTTTTACAATGTCGCAACCGCCGAGGAGGAATACGCGGAGGTTTCCAGAGAGTATCACAGGAAATCCCATGGTGAAAGCTTCCTGGCTGTCGTGCAGGATAACTTTAAAGGAAACGGAATCTACCTGCTGGACGAACCGGAAGCGGCGCTGTCGCCGCAGCGGCAGCTGACACTGATGCTGGAGATGGTTCATTGCGCCAGAGAAAATGCTCAGTTTATTGTGGTAACGCATTCCCCGATTTTGCTGGGAATGCCGGATTCGGAGATTCTGAGCTTTGATTCCGGCACCATTCATCCGATCGAATATGAGGAAACAGAAAGCTACAGGATCACAGAGATGTTTCTCCGGAACCGGCACGGGTTTTTGAAACGGTTGCTGGACGAAAACGATGACGCCTGACCGACCCGCATTTCGTCTGATACACAGCAGTCTTCATATCTGAGATGAGGATTCTGACGCTCAAAAACAATCTTCGGGAGGAATGATCATGAACACTTTCCTTTCATCCGTACTGCGTCTCTCCGTTCCTTACGGAACCGCCTTTCTCTGGTGGCTGGGCCAGATGGGTCTTCTGATGAAAATCGGAAATACGGTTCTGTGCGTGGATTATTTTGCCTCAGAGCGGCAAGACCGGCAGGTTCCCCCACCGATTCCGGCGGAGGAGTTGTCCGGTGTCGATCTCATTCTCGGCACCCATGATCATCTGGATCACATTGATCACGCCGCCTGGCGCATCTGGGCCCACACCTGTCCCGAAGCGAAGTTCGTTTTTCCAGCGCTGCATGAGCCCGGCATTCTGGCGGACGGCATTCCGCAGGATCGTTGTCTCGGCCTGACGGATGGAAAAAGCGTTCTGTTCAGGGATGTTACGGTACACGCGGTCGCTGCGGCCCACGAGTTTCTGGATCCGGATCCTGAAACCGGCTTCTATCCCTGTCTGCAGTATATCATCGAAGGCAACGGCGTCCGGATCTATCACGCCGGCGACACCCTTCGATATGAGGGGATGCTGCCCCGCCTTCTTTCCTTCGGTCCCCCGGACGCCGCCCTTCTGCCCATCAACGGACGGGATGGCCGGCGCTACCGCCGGAACTGCATCGGCAATATGACCTTCCAGGAAGCGGCGGATCTGGCCGGCGAACTGTCTCCCGGGCTGGTCATCCCGGGGCACTGGGACATGTTCCGGGACAATCCCGGCGACCCGGCCGCCTTCGCGGATTATCTGGAGGCAAAGTATGCCGGCCGGGTTCCCGTCCGGATTCCCCGGTATCTGGAGGAAATTCGCGTCGGCAGCAAAGCTACGTGAATGAGGTCTGCGGCGGTACGCCTGAACGGTGCTTTCTCATATATTCAATCGTCCTGTAGAGCGTTTCCCCATGAAAGATCCTGTCCAGATTTCCCGCAAAATCAAGCCCGTAGCGATGGCCAAGAGCAGCTAACGCGGTGTCGATTTCCGCCTGCCGCCGTGTCTGGATCTCCGGCAGATAATCATCCATCCGCATCTGCCTTCCGTACTCTCCCACCAGATGATACACCCCGACGCCGACCAGGCGAACCGCTTTCTGATTCACCTGGTCCAGGAGCCTGTCCGCTTCCGCGTAGATGACCGCGGCGGATCTTGAGGACGGAATCAGGCGGGATCGGGTAATGCTTTTCATGTCCGAATAGGTCAGCTTCAGCGTGACGCCTTCCCCGTACAGTCCAACCCGCTCCGCCCTGCGTTCAACGCTGATGGACAACAGCAGCAGCACGTCCCGGATGAAACGGTAATCATCCACATCCTCCTGGAATGTGATCTCCCGGCTGATGGATTTCGCGTCCTCCGGATTATAGGGACTGACGGCCCTGTCATCGATCCCGTGGGCAATCTGGACCATCCATTGTCCCTGCTTGCCAAAGGAGCGGATCACTTCCTCCTGTCGCTGCTGAATATCCCGGACCGTGCGGATCCCCGCCCGGTTCAGCTTTTCCGCCGTCTTGGCCCCGACAGTGTACAGCACGCGCACATCCCGGTCAATAATCAGCTTTACAAAATCCGCCGGGGTGGGGATCTCAAAATACCCGTCCGGCTTTTTCTCCTCACTGGCGGTTTTCGCCGCCGTCTTGGAATACGCGATGCCCACCGAACAGGTCAGGGACAGCTCCTCCCGCGTGCGCCGTTTGATTTCACGGGCAAACCCGCAGGCCCGCTCCCACGTGCCCGCGCTCCGCGTCACGTCCAGATAGGCTTCGTCCAGCGCGATATACTCAGCGGCGGTAGCGTAGGTGTTCCAGATTTCATGCAGCTGGCTGGACACAGCCCTGTACTTTTCAAAATCGGGGTGCATATAAATGCCATTCGGGCATAACCGGTATGCCTCCTTGACATTCATCGCGGAGTGTACGCCGTATCTCCTTGCTTCATAGCTGCAGGTAGCCACCACCCCGCGTTCCTGCGGCAGGGAACCGATGATCAGGGGTTTTCCGCGCAGGGCGGGATTGTCCCTGGTTTCGACAGAGGCGTAGAAAGCATCCATATCCACATGGATAATGATCCGGTCCACTTTCTGTGCCTCACTTCAAAGGAAGATACATGTTCGCGTATCTGGAAAACGAGGTGCCGTTTTCATCTTTCGTGACACAGAAAAGCCTTTCGACGGTCCCTCTTCTGTTTACATCATGATACCTGTGCAGCTCCATGCCCTGTCCTTCCTTTCGCGATTGCGCATAAAACGGTATCCCTTTTTCGCCGCTCCAGGGTTTCTGTTTTCCGGTTCAGGAATCAGCAGAAACCTGGAGCGCGGGAAACCTGCCAGATCTGTTTCTCCGCCCGCACGGGGCGACGCGTCCTCGCGGCTTCCTGAATCAGCAGGCAGATATAGTGATCCTGAAAAGCCTCCTCCAGCGGATAGAAGCCACGGCCTCCGGAAGCGAATTCCCTCATGCGGTCCACACATGTCGCTACGGCGATTTCATCATCCATCATCCGGACATGGCGGTAGGGGTTTCGGTACACCCATGTTCCGTTTCCCTGGATCCCCTTCAGATCGAAGCCTTCCAGATTGCCCTCAATCCCTGTCTGGGACCGGATCAGGCGGTAGGAAACGGGAGTCAGGTAATCCTCCAGGAAGGTGACCTGATCGTTCAGGATTTCTCCCCGCTCTCCTCTGACCTGAACAATCGGATGACGGATCCAGGATCGCTGCTGCATGGATTCATAATCGCCGAAAGCGGTCTTATCTCCGTAATCCAGCAGAAAGGTCTCCTGTTTTGCGGTCTCCAGCACGTCCTGTGCCGGATCTCCCGCCCGCGTGGAAGGAGCAGCTCGCCGGTTCTCCCCCTGCCACGCCATGACCAGCGGAAGCTCCATCCCGATTCCCAGCAGCCGCCGGAGCACCGCCAGCGTATGATAATTCTGGATAAAGGATGCCCTCGCCTGATAAACGCGTCCCAGCGCGCCGGAAGCCGCGACGGCAATCCGCGCCGCGTGCATCGGCTGGAATGGGTACTGCTCCGCCAGCTGAATCCGGGCCCCTCCCGTCCTGCGGTACAGATTCTCCATCTCCTCCACGGACCGGGAGCAGTACGTTTCGAAAAGAACCGGAAGATCCCGCTCCGCGAAAAACAGCGCCAGCTCCGGTACCGCGCTTCCGGGAACGGACGCGATCACGAAATCCGGCTGATCCGCCACGATTTCCTCCGGGCTTTCATAGATTCTGGCCTGCCACAGGCTGAGCGCGCGCTCACGGCCTGCGGCGCTGTGGCAGAGTACACCTGTCATCTCAAACCGTTCCGGCATTCTCCGGGCCAGATCCGCGAAAAAGCCCGCCCGCCATCCTGTACCGACCAGCGCGTATTTACAAGTCATTCTTTCCTCCTCATCCATGCAGAAAAGCTTGTTCCTCCAAAGCATACCATATTCCGCGAATACCGGCAACGAAAAAAACAGCTGAAAAAGAAACGCGGATACCGCCCGCTTTGTTGCAATTCCGGCATTTCGGAGTAAGATGGAGGCAGGAGGGAAAGATCGATGGGATACGCGAACATTCTGATCAAGCCGGCATCCAGCCTGTGCAATATGCGATGCCGCTATTGTTTCTACGCGGATGAATCGGAGCACCGGATGCTGAAAAGCATGGGCATCATGACCCGGGAAACAGCCCGGCAAACCATAGACGCCATGTTCGCGCTGGCGGGAAAGCGGGGCGAGGTAAGCTTTTCCTTTCAGGGCGGTGAGCCGACCATAGCGGGACTGGATTTTTTCCGGGATTTTACCGCGATGGTCGCGGATCGGAATACTTCGGGCCTGCCGGTCCGTTTCTCGATCCAGACCAACGGGCTGAACCTGAACGCGGAATGGGCGGACCTGCTGCACGCGCACCGTTTTATGGTAGGTATTTCCGTGGACGGCGACCGGACGCTGCATGACCGTTTTCGGCCGGACGCGGCGGGAAACGGCACCTGGGAACGGGTGACGGAAAAGGTCGCGCTGCTGCTGGAGAAGAAGGTGGAGACCAACATTCTGTGCGTGGTAAACGGCCAGACAGCGCAAAGCCCCAAGAAGGTTTATCGCGCGCTGAAGGCGCTGGGCACGGGATACCTGCAGTTCATTCCCTGCCTGGATCCCCTGGGAAAGCCGCGGGGTTCCATGGACTGGTCCCTGACAGCGGAAGGGTACGGCCGCTTCCTGTGCGGTGTGTTTGACGACTGGTACAGGGATTGGGAACGTGGGCAGTATGTCAGCGTTCGCCAGTTTGATGACTGGGTACACCTGGCCATGGGGATGCCGCCCGGCACCTGCGCCTCCAGCGGGCAGTGCGGCGGATACCTGGTGGCCGAGGCGGATGGAAGCCTGTATCCCTGCGATTTCTATGTGCTGGACGAATGGAGGCTGGGCAGTGTCGCGGACGACCTCAAGGCGCTCCTGACCGGAGAAACAATGCGGCGTTTCCGGCAGCGAAGCCTCCGAAAGCCGCGAAAATGCGCTTCCTGCCGTTATTTCAGGCTGTGCAGGGGCGGTTGTCCCCGGGACTGGGAAGGTATGCCGGAAAACCTGGAAAACGGTTTGTGCGCCGCTTTTCAGATGTTCTTTGATTATGCTGCCGAGCGGATCCTGTATATCGCCAGCCTGGAACAGAAAAGCCGGCCGCGCTAAGCGGCCGGCTTTTCTGTCCTGACGGGGATCGGCGTACGCCGAAGAACCGTACCAACTGGATATCCGCCAAACGGACGGCAGCCCGGATCCGTCGGAAGCCTCCCCAGCCCCGGCAGGCAGATACCCCATTCCATCGATGGCGCACCCGTTCCGTTACAACGTTGTCTTCCCGGATTTCTCATAGGCCAGCCTTGGCGCGCTGTCCTCTTCCACATGGATCGTACCGCAGTGGATAAAACCCAGCCTGGTCACAAGATGCTGCATGACCGTATTGTCCCCATGGGTGTCAATCCGCAAATGGCCGCACTGCGCATAGGCCCAGTTCAGGCAGAATGTGCCGACGCCTTTTTGGGACCCATCCGAGGCGATCCGGTGCACAACGCCGTAAGGACTGTTATCCAGCCAGGCCCCGTCCGTAATCTCCCGGTACGTCGGCTCAATGTTGTCCCCCTGAACGAAGAAGAACGTGCCGATCACCTTTTCCGCGTCGTTCAGGCAGACATAGCTGTTGCCCTCCGCGATATCCTTCCGGATCAGCGTTTCCGGCGGCCAGTGGGTTGGGCCCCACTGATCCGGGTTGCCGTGCCGGGCCATATATTCCCTGGCGAAGGCATAAATGGCCATCATCCGGTCCAAATCCTGAGGGGTTGATTTTCTGATTTTCATATTTCCTTTCAGTCCGATCAGGATCAGTAGGTGCCTTCCGTGTTTGCGAAAACAGCTTTGGCCGGCGTCTTACGGTGGGAGTGCGCGACGCGCTTCATCAGCTCATCGTAGTATCGTTTTTCATCGAAGGGAATTTCCACAGGCTGGCCCAGGAAAGCCGAGAGATGCATGGCGTTGGAAAGAGTCAGGCCATGGATGCCTTCCTCACCGCCGGCGACCAGCGGCTCACCCCGGAGAATCGCGCCGGCGAAGGCTTCGAAAACGCCCTGATGCTGCGGGTTCAGGCCGTCGGTTTCCACTTCCATCTCCCGCGCGGGCACGGAGCCAAAGGGCTGTTTGTTGGTCTTTGTCCAGTCCTGTTCCAGCTGGGAAAGCTCCGCGACAAAGAGCTTATCGTTCTCGCAGATCAGCTGGGCGCCGTCCATCTGAACCTCAAAGCGGTTGGAGCCATGGGGATCGCCGGTGGAAGTAATGAACACCCCCGTATGCCCGTCCTCATACTCCATGTAGGTGGTCACATCGTCCTCCACCTCCACGTCATGCCACAGGCCGTAATGCATGAAGGAGTGGACGCGTTTCGGCATGCCCAGGATCCACTGCCAGAGATCCAGCTGGTGAGGGCACTGATTCAGCAGGACGCCGCCGCCCTCCCCGGACCAGGTGGCCCGCCAGTCGCCGCTGTCATAGTAATACTGGCTGCGGTACCAGTTGGTGATCAGCCAGTTGGCCCGGCGGACCCGGCCGTATTTTCCGCTCCGGATCATCTCCCGCATCTTCCGGTAGACGCAGTTCGTGCGCTGATTGAACATCATGGCGTACACCACATCCGGATGCTTTTCCGCTTCCTCGTTCATCTCCCGGACCTGGGCGGTATAAACCCCGGCGGGCTTTTCGCAGAGGACGTGGATCCCCCGGCGCAGGCAGGCGATGACATATTTCGGGTGATCATAGTGGGGAATGGCGACAACGCAGGCATCAATCAGCCCGCTGTCCAGCATGGCCATGGCGTCGTCAAAGTAAGTGATGTCCGGGGAAACGGCTTCCCGGGCCCAGGCGATCCGCTCCGGATTGATATCCGCGATGGCGGTGAGCCGGATCTCCGGCACCCAGTTTTCCTTCACCAGGCGGCGCGCGTAAGTGGAACCCTGATTTCCGATTCCAATAATTCCCAGTCTGACCTGTGCGGGCATTTTCCCAATCCTCCTGTTTTCCCGGCATGGATCGCCGCCGGTTCCGGTTTTCCCGGCCCCGGGTTCAGGAACCGGCATGCCGGTTTTTCCGCAGAATTTAAGCTCATTATACATCAAACCAGCTGAAAAGCAACGACAATCGTTCCTTTTGACACGGTCGTTTATGCCTTACAGCATCGCACGCAGCGCGGCGCAGGCGGCATCGAACGCGGCGTCGTTGGACTCGAAGACGTATTCCCCTCCGCCGACAATGCTGCGGTCGCCCTTGCGTTCCAGGCCCTTCAGGCCGTCAAAAACCGCCAGATGAGGCTCCACGGTCAGGTGCGCCCCGCCCTGAGCCAGGAAGGCGCTGAGCACCTCCCGCACATGCCCGTCCCCCTTGCCCGCCGGCACCACGCTGCTGTCCCGGAAGAGGGCGTCCTTGATATGCATGTAATAGATCCGGTCCTTCAGCAGATCCCAGGCCTCCAGGGTGTCCTGCCCGCACTGGACGAAGTTCGCGGGGTCAAAGACGCCCCGCAGCTCCGGCACCTCCGTCAGCAGGTCATGGCAGCGGGACGCCGTATCGCCGTAAATGCCCTTTTCATTCTCGTGGCACAGGGCAATTCCGGAGCCCGCGCTGACCTCCGCCATCCGGTGCAGCCGATCCAGAACCTCATTCCGGAAGGCGGCGGGATCCTTCCCGGCGGGAATGAAGAAGGAGAACATCCGGATGTTTTTCGCGCCGAGAATGTCTGCCAGCTCCAGGGTGTGGCGAAGCGCGTCCAGGTGGGCTTCAAAATCATCCTTTTCAATGTCGATCTTTCCCAGCGGGGAACCGATGGACCAGGTGATCAGCCCGGCGTCATCCAGCTTGCGGCGGACCTCACGGGCTTTTTCCAGGGAAATGGCGGAGATGTTCTCCCCATCCACGTTCCGGATTTCCAGCCCCTGCAGATGGTTGCGAAGCATGGCTTCGATCTGGTGGTCGATCATGGCGCCGGATTCATCGGCGAAAGCAAAAATCTGGGGTGTTTTCATTTGGGGACTCCTTTAGATGCGCTGCGCGCGTGTTTCGTTCTTCAAGGAAGCAAAGCCCCCTCTCGTTCAGGAGAAATGGGGGCTGTTCTTTCCGATTCCAGGCACAGTTTATTCCACCTGCCGGTGGATGTCAACAGAAACCGCCGTTTATGATGGCAGCCTCGGCAGCCATCCAAAAATCCCCGGAAGCGTTTTCGCTCCCGGGGTATATTTCAGGCACCCCGCCGGTTCCGTTATTACGGCGTGTCAGCTGTTCGCTCAGGCCCGCGTGGAATCGTCCGGATTTACCTGGATGGTTGGGATCTCGCTCTTGGCCTGTTTTTCCAGGTCCTCCACGATGTCCTGTACGGTTTCATCCTCCTGCGTGTTCTTCGCGTCCTTCTCCGCGTCCGGTTCTTCCGCGGGATCATCCGCGGACATGGCCTCCCAGGCCTTTTCCACTTCTTCCCGGATGGTTCTGGCCGCCCGGCCCGCGGTATTCACCACTGCTTCCGCCGCGTCCCGCACTTTGCCTTCCACGTCCACGGCCTTCCCATCCTCGCCTTCCAGATGAACCTGGCACCCCAGCAGCGGGGCGGCCACCAGTCCGGTAAGGCTCAGCTTCGGCGCCATCAGCAGGCCCGGCAGGGCCAGAAGGCCGGGAACATCCACGATGGGTTTTCCGTCCTTTTCCACCTTCAGACGATACTGCGCCAGGGTTTCCAGAATGCTCTTGTTTTCCATGTTCATTTCCTCCTGTGATTTCGTTTTGTTTACTCCTCCGGCAGCACAAAGGAACAGATGAAGTACAGCAGAATGCCGGTTCCCCAGCCGCAGGCCAGTACAGCCCAGGCGATTCGGATCACAGTCGGATCCACGCCCAGCCATTCCGCGATGCCGCCGCATACGCCGCAGATTTTCTTGTCCCCGGCGCTCTTATGGATCCGGCCGTTGGTCCTTCCCTGGCCGTTGCTCATGAAATACTGATAAATGAAATACCCGATCGCCACACCGATCGCAATGGTCATGATCCTGCTCATCTTTTACTCCTCCATATCCTTTGCTTTCCGGTTCCGGATCACATAGTAGGCTGCCAGCCCGATCACAATTCCGACCGCCAGCCCACCGCCGGAAAAGGCGCCGGAAGCCAGCGCGCCAAGGCCCTCAAAAATACCGCCGATGATGCTGCCAACCAGTCCCAGGATGCCGCCCAGCACCGCCAGCGCGATCCAGCCGCCGAACATCACCGCGGGAAGGATCAGCAGCCCGCCCATCGGGAAGAAGCCCACCGGGCGGCGATAGCATCCCCTCGGGCGATGATCCATCGGGCCGAATCCCCGGCCCCTCATGGGGCCGTATCCGCCATACATCGGGCCGCGAGGACCCATTCCCCAATTCATATACATCTTACGAGTCCTCCTTTCTGAACTCTGTGACCATCTCCGGAATTCCTTTCCTCCTGATCACGGGAACATTATAGGACAGTTCTTCCACAAATAAAAGGATCAGAACCGGAGGATACTGCCGTCTATTTTTCTTTTTCTGGCGTAATAATCCAGGCCGCGTCCAGACCCAGTGGTCCGGATTTGGGTTGATTTTTTTCGCGCAATTGATTATGATCTTACGCTGGAAAACAGAGAACCGGGGCCTGGGGCCGCGGTTTGTTTTCCGAATTAAGCGGAAAGAGTGAGCAAAGTCATGAAGTATGCCATTTACGGTGCCGGATCCCTGGGAACAGTCCTTGGCGCTTATCTGTCGGAAGCCGGTGAAGAAATCGAACTGGTAAACCGGAACGCCGCGCATGTGGAAGCGTTGCGGAAAAACGGCGCGATCATTACAGGCACTGTTCAGAAGACCATTCCGGTAAAAGCCCTGTACCCTGAGGAAATGCGGGGGCCCTACAGGATCATTCTTTTGATGACCAAGCAGCTGAGCAACCGGGAAACCGTTTCCTTCCTGAAGCCACTTCTGGCGCCGGACGGCGTGCTGGTCACCCTGCAGAATGGACTGCCGGAGCCGGAGATTGCCGAAATCATTGGGCAGGATCGGACCATCGGCTGCGTGGTGGAATGGGGCGCCACGATGACCGCGCCCGGCTGCTGCCAGCTGACCAGTGATCCCGCGGGGCTGAGTTTTCATATGGGCCGGATGGAGGGAGTCCGGGACGAAATATTCGCCGAGGTGCGCGCGCTTCTGGAAAAAATGTGCCCCGTCATTGTCGAGGATAACCTGATGGGCGCCAGATGGTCCAAACTGTTGATTAACGCGACCTTTTCAGGCCTGGGCACCGTCATGGGCGGTCTATTCGGCGATGTTTCGGAAACGCCGAAAGCCCGGAAGATCGCGATTCGCTGCATGAAGGAATGTATCGATACAGGCCGGGCGGCCGGCGTCACCTTCGCGCCTGTGCAGGGAAAGAATATTACGGCGCTCTTTGACTGGCATACGCCGGTGAAGCGCTTTTTCGGGGAATGCCTGCTGCCGATTGCCATGAAAAAGCACCGGCTGATCGAGCCTTCCATGCTGCAGGATCTGAAAAAACATAAGCCCTGCGAGGTGGAAGCCATCAACGGGGTCATCTGCGCGTGGGGGAAAAAGCTGCGTGTCCCGACCCCCATCAATGACCAGATTGTGGAGATCATCCACCGGGAGGAGCGGGGGGAACTGCCCCTGGCCGCGTCCAATCTGGATCTGATTTCCATCCGGTAGTTTTTCCCGCCCGTCAGAGAGCGTATACCCGGCCGCTGTCCGTCAGCGGCTTTTTTTGATGGCCCTGCTCTGAGCCGCGGGCGGAGTTGCTCCGCCGTTTATCTGCCGAACAGCTCCGCGGTCCGGATCATCCGGGAGGCGACTTTCACGCCGAAGGGGCAGCGGCTTTCGCAGCCCCGGCATCCGACGCATTCGCCAGCCTGATGCTCCAGCGACAGGTAATGCGCCTTCAGGGAAGCCGGTACCTCCGGCTGCATCACGGCCAGGTCATACAGCTTGTTCACCATGGCAATATCAATGTTCACCGGGCAGGGCTTGCAGTGGCCGCAGTATGTGCACGCGCCGCCAGCGAAGGTATGCTGCGGCGCGCTGGCCAGAATGGTGGCATAATCCTTCTCCGCTTCCGCCGCGGTTTCGTACGCAAGGGCCGCGTCCACCTGCTCCGCCGTGTCGTATCCGCACAGCACGGAAGCGACGCCCGGCTTGGTCAGCGCGTAGTGGATGCACTGCACCGGTGTCAGCGCCACCCCAAAGGGCGATCTCCCGGCGTCGAACAGCCTGCCCCCCGCGAAGGGCTTCATGCAGGTGATGCCCACATCGTTCTGCTCGCATACCTTATACATCTCCACCCGGGAGGGATCCACCCCGTTCAGTCCCTCCGCGTATTCCTCAGCAAAGTAATGCTCCAGATTATCCGTCGGCGGCATCAGATCGAAAGCGGGGTTTACGCTGAAAAGAATCATCTCGACAAGGCCGCTCTCCGCGGCCTTTTTCGCGATCACAGGGTTATGGGTGGAAAGCCCGATATGCCGGATGACGCCTTTCTCCTTCAGCTCAAATACATAGTCCTGATAAGGGCCCGGATGGGACACCAGCTCCCAGTCGCTTTCCAGATCCACGTAATGGATCATCCCCAGATCAATATAGGAGGTCTTCAGCCTTTTCAACAGATCCTCGAAGGCGATCCTGCATTGTTCAACATCCCTGGTTCTCGTATACTGTCCGTTCTGATAGGTGGAACCGATATGCCCCTGCACATACCATCCTTCCCGGTCCTCCGCGATGGCTTCGCCAATGATATCACGGGATTTCGGATCCGGCATCCAGCAGTCGATGATATTGATGCCCATGCTGTGGGCATATTTCACCAGCGCGACGGAATGCGCCTCGTCATGTCGCTCCAGCCATTCTCCGCCAAAGCCGATCTCGCTCACCATCAGTCCCGTTTTTCCAAGCCGTCTGTAGTTCATTGCGGGTTCCTCCTCGTTTCCCTTTTCTCTGCTTTTGTCCGTTCGCTGTGAGTTCAATCATTCTCCACCGGACGCATGAATCGCAGGCTCAGCAGGCCAATCACGCTGGCGCCCATGCAGATCAGGATCATGGGATTATAGGATCCGGTGGAGGTAAAGATTCCGTTGGCAATAACCGCGCCAAAGGAACTGAGCACAAAATTGATACCCATCATATATCCGTACAGCGTCGTATAGGCCCGGGTTCCGAAGGCGTATCGGGTGGTCACGGGATAGGAGACATTGCTGGCCGCGGTACCCAGGGCGGTCAGCATGATCAGCGGGATCGCCCAGCGTGCCCTGCACAGGTACAAGCCCAGAAAGCCGCCCAGAAATCCCAGCATGGACAGCGCGGTGCCCCGGACCGCGCCAACCCGGTCAAAGACGCGGCCCAGCAGCACCTTGGCCAGCGCCAGGCAGCCCAGATATGCCGACGTAACCCCCGCCGCGAACAGGGCATCGTATCCAAGATCCATCATATGCGGCGCGATCAGGACGGAGATCACGCTGCTGTTCAGTCCCACGACCAGCGCCACCATCATCAGCGCGGCAAAGGAACCGGACCGGATGGCCCGCTTTGCTTCCGGGCCGTAAATCCGCTCCTGCTCTCCGCGCTTTAAGCCCAGCGGGCTGAGTCCCATTTCCCGCGGGCTCACTCGAACCACCAGAAAGATCATGCTCACCAGCGTCACCAGCATGATCCCCGCGGTAATCTGATAGGTTCGCTCCCATCCGCAGCGTTCCAGCAGCACCGCGGTCAGCGAATTCATGATCATACCGCCCAGTCCGCTGCCCATGAAGCAAAGGCCCATGGCCGTCCCACGTTTCTCCTCAAACCAGTTTCCAATAATGGTCGTAAAGGGTACAAAGGAAATGAACGAAAGGCTGAGTCCCACTGCCACCGAAACCGCGTACAGTGCCGCCGGCGTTCTGCACAGGGAATAGCAGAAATAGCTGGCCGGCAGCGCCACCGCGGCCACGCGGATCGTGTTCCGCAGCTGCAGCCTGCGGTAAATTGCGCCGGCCAGGAAGGACGTCACGGCATACAGCCCGTTAATAATCATACTGCAGACGCTGAACGTATCCCGGTTGATCCCCAGCGCCGTGGACACCGGAATGATGTACAGGCTGAAGCAGTTGCTGACCACCCCATGGCTCACGCCCAGCACAACCGCTCCGCCCAGCACGACGATCCAGCCATAAAACCGCTTTTTCCCAGCGTTCACGTGATTGCTTCCTTTCCGTTCTCGGGTTTCCGGATCCCCACGGCATGCCCGTCCGGGCTGCTCAGATTGCATCTTTTCTTCCACGCTCATGTATCTGTTTCAGGCTTTCCGGGCTTTCCCTCCAGCAGATCCCACACGGAAAGCTGGCCTTTCTCCGTCGCCGTGTTTCTCTCCGGGGTTTTCCGGGCGGGAGGCCGCCTGCCTTCCGTCTTTTCCGGTTCCGAAGCTGTTTCCGCCGCTTTCTGCTCCGTCCGGAGCAGCGTATCGGTCAGGGAAAGCACCGCGAGAATCGCGTTCGCGCGGTTTGACGGTCCTGAAAACCGGGCGGTTTCTCTCATCACCGCGTTCGCCCTTTCCTCCAGGGCGGAAAGGTACTCCTCGGAATCATCGGAAAAAAAGCGGCACGGCTGTCCGCCAATCTGAATGGTTACGCTTCTCTTTTCCAAGCTTACTCCCCTTTTCAGGTCATTCGCTTTATACATTGGCGCTGCGGCAGCATTTTCTCTGCCGCGTGGTTTCCATATTATGCCTCTGAAGCCGATGCATCAATATTTTTCATACACGGGCCCTGGGGGCGGATCTGGTCTGCGTGGGCAGGCCGTTGATGGAGCCCTGCATGAAGGAGGGCAGCCGGGGCGTTGCCGAATTCCTTCGCCGGATGGCCCTGGAACTCCGGGGAATCATGGCCCGCACCGGCACACCGGATCTGAAGCACATGGATCCCGGCGTGCTTCACCCGGTCCGGTTCTGATCCATTGACTCCGGTACTTCCGGTACGGCACTCAGATTCTGATCTCCATATACCTTCTGTAGGTTGTAAAGCCTGCGGTCTCATAGAACGCCAGGGCTCCCCGGTTGAACTCCCACATGTTCAGTTCAATCCGGCGGAAGCCCTTTTCTTTCGCGTAATGCCGGATAAAATCAATCATCGCGCTGCCCGCGCCCTGTCTCCGGAACGTTTCATCCACGCAGAACTCATCCACGTCCAGAAAATCCCGCTCAAACATACAGGGATTTTCCGGCCGGTTAATGTGGTTCAGCACGGCGAAGCCCACGATGTTACCCGCCTGCTCCGCCACGGCGATCCGCTGCCTGGGATCCTTCCAGATGGTGTATATATGATCCCGCAGGGCATCGCAGAAGCCGGGCTTAAACACCTCCGGCTTTCCGGCCACATGCAGCGCGTTCACCTGTCTGCGCAGTTCGTTGATGCTTTCCAGGTCCTCCTCCCGCGCCAGCCGGACCGTAATGGCGGAGAGCTTTTCCCGCCGCGGCGCGGGGGTCCGGTCATCCCGAAGCAGGCTGTAGCAGACCACATCACAGATTCCCTGATTGTTCAGGCCTCCCTGCCGGCGGACGCCTTCCTTTTTCATGCCCGCTTTTTCCATCACCCGGCCAGATTTGGGATTTTTCACATCGTGCCCGGCGGTGATCCGGTTCATTTCCGCCGCGTCGAACAGATAGTCCGCCACGGCCCGCAGCGCTTCCGGCATGATGCCCATACCCCAGAAGGCGCTTCCCAGACAGTACCCGATCTCCGCTTCCCCGATCGCTTCCTCCAGCCGAACCACGGAGATGCCGCCGATCACCCGTCCGCTCTCCCGCCATTCAATGGCCCAGTTGAAGAATCCGCCGTCCGTATAATGGGAGACCCATTCCTTCAGCACCGTCCGGGTTACCTCCACAGAGGGATGCACCGGCCAGGTCAGGAAGCGGGTTACCTCCGGATCCGATGCCCAGTTGGCGTACATATCCTCCGCGTCTTCCAGCCGGAAGGGCCGCAAAATCAGCCTGTGTGTCTCCAGCCGCTGTGTTCCTGTCTTTTTCATGCTGTCCCCTTTCCCGTCTCTGAGGCCGTTCCGTCCAGCGGCACGCAGCTGAGCTGTTCCGTGTCATCCCTGTTTTTTTCTCCGTGACAGTAGCCATAATACCAGCATTCATACGGATTGCTGCACTGTTCACCGGGTTCCGCCTGCACCTCATCCGCTTCCTTCTGCATCCGGTTCAGGTCCCAGATATGATCATTGATCCAGTGATAATATCCCTTGGCCTGCGTTGTCACATCGACCGGTACGAAAGGATTCTCCTCCTCCTGCCCGTGAATCACGATGAAGATCCGATCGATCTTCAGCCCGCTTCGGGTGATGATATAGTACTGGAATCCGGCGTCCCGGATAAACTGCTCATGAACTTCCGGCGCGTTCTTAACCTCATAGAAGTCATGCCCCTTCTCTGTTTTTCGAAGAATGTCCACCGCGCAGTAATTGTTGTAATTGCTGAAAGCCGCCTCGCAGATCACCTCCACGCCGCGGGCCAGCGCGTCCTGTGTGTTGGCCAGCATCGCTTTTTTATCCGGGATCCGCTTTCCGGGCAGATAAACCGTCATCTCCTCATAAGGGCCGAACATGCCCATGGCCTGGTCACCGAAGTCGTTCCCGGCGTCCAGCCGGGCCTGCACCTCCGGCGGAATGACCCGCAGGCCGGGTTTATGCTTGTCCAGCCAAAGCATTTTGCGGCACTGCATGCCGCGCATAAAATCCGTTTTCGTGATGGCCATCCGTCACACGCTTTCCTTTTCCGTGTTTTTCCCGGCCGCCAGTTCCCGCAGCCAGCGGGCCGCCATCTCAATCCATTCCTGGCACTCCAGATGGATGTTTTCATCCTGAGGCGGATAAACCTGGTCATTGCCCAGGGACATACCGTGGCCGCCGTGCTGCCAGATATGCAGCTCAAAGGCGACGCCCTCCCGGCACAGTGCTGACGCGAACAGCAGGCTGTTTTCCGGGGGAACCGCCCCGTCCTCCCGCGTATGCCACAGGAAGGTGGGCGGCGTATCCTTCGTCACAAATTTCTCCAGGGACATTTCTTCCTTCAGCTTCGCGTAATCTTCGCCCAGAAGGTTTTCGATGGATCCCTGATGCGCGTATTCTCCGGAGGTAATCACCGGATACGCGAGGATCATGGCGTCCGGACGACAGCTTTTCCCCTGCGGCATCAGGTGCCACTTCGTGCCGATATGGGCCGCAGCATGCCCGCCGGCGGAAAAACCGACCACCGCGATTTTGTGCGGATCGCAGAGCCATTCTTCCGCGTGCGCCCTCGCGTAGGCCACCGCTTCCGCGGCTTCCTTCAGGGCCTTTGGATACCGGGCCGGCGCGACGGAGTACCGGACCACGACAGCCTGGATCCCCAGGGACTGAAGGCGCAGCGCCACAGGCTCCGCCTCCCGGTCGCTCCGCCAGGCATAGGCTCCGCCGGGAAAAATCAGGGCCAGCGGTTTTCTTCTTTCCGGTTCTACCGCCCGGTTGTCCGTCAGATAGGTTTCCAGCTCCAGGCCGGTTTCCGGCAGGGTAATGATTTCATGCCGCATGATCTTTCCTCCGTCTTTTGTTGTCGTCTTTCACGTCTTCGCGGGACATCCGCAGATGCCCGCTGCAGGCTTTGTCCTTGTCTTTATGCTGCTGGAGCCCGGTCCGCAGGTACTGAAACGAGGGGACGGTCCTGTTCGTTCCATCCCCTCGTTCCCGGGCAATGTGATTATATGTTCAATCAGAACTGGAAGGTTTCCGGCGCGGCGGTAAAGGAACTGAACGTCGCTGTCGCGTTCTGGAAATACAGCACCTGGGTATTGTCATCATCCGCCCTGTACATGCTCTTCAGGCTGGGATGCTTTTCCAGCATGGCTTCCTTTGGCCCGATCCGGTCATCGTTGATCAGCTCGCCGGCCACCCGCAGCCACTGCCCGCCATTGAAAGCGCAGATCTCCGCCTTCGGGTTGGCCGCCAGCTGTCTGGACACATCCTTTACCTTGCCGGTCTGGATATACAGTTTCCCCTCATACACCAGCGCGGTGCCGAAGGGGCGGACCCGGGGCTGATCGTCCTCAACGGTCGCCAGGTAGTAGGTCTTCGCATCATCCAGGAATTTACAGACTTTTTCGATTCCTTCCATCGCTTGAATCCTTCCTTTCTTATCTTGCTTCCCTCAGGCGTTTTATTGTACAACCGGCATTTTCCTTTTGTCAAGAAAACCGCCGTCGATGCTCTCCCAGCCATGCCACTGGATTGTGTCTTACCCGAAGGAGCATGCGTTATCCCGTCGTCTGGCTCTTCTGTTTTGTACTGATGATTGGTTGCTGGGGGTACCGTCTCGGTCTTCCCTGGAAGGCATCCCAGCCGGAAACGCCTTTCACGGGCTCATTCTGAAAAAGCGTCCTCTTCTTCCAGCATCCGGAGGCAGTCATGCTCCGAAAGCCCGCTGACGCTGACCAGCGCCCGATATTCCATCCGGGTTTTGACCTCCAGCATCCTGGCGTACAGATCAGCCTTGACGCCATTGTCGCACTGAATCGGCAGCAGCGCCCGTTCCGCTGCCGCTTTTTTCTGTTCCGTCCCATCCGCGGTTTCCCGAATCACGATCTCAACCTCGGCCATGGCCGGAATCTCCCCAAGTTGGACGACCGTATAATCCATTCTCCTGCGGACAGCGCATGGCATCGACTGCCCGTTCACCGTCAGCGATGCCTCTCCTTCCAGCGTGGTTCTGCTTTCCAGGTCCAGGGACATTGCGCGCCCGGTCCGGATGCGGACCTGAAGCGTGTCCGCGTCAGCCCGCTTCATCCGGAAAAAGGTCCGAAGGATGTTCCCGTTCTCTTCCTCTTCCAGAGTATACTCCCCGTCCCCGCCGGCCAGCAGAACCCGCAGCCGTTTCGGGAGCAGGATGCTGTTCCCTTCCGGCGCACCGTCCAGCACCAGGAAGCCGCCTTCCTTCAGCAGCAGCGGAAAACGATCCAGCCCCCGCACCATCCGCCGCCATCCGCCGCCCCGGTACCGGCTGCCCGTGAAAACATCCACCCAGCTGCCTTCCGGCAGCCAGACATCCTTCACCGCTGTTCCGCACGGCGCGGTTTTCTCCGTGATGGGCGCCGCGATCATCTGCTGTCCAAACAGATACTGTCCCGGGCAGGCATACGCGTCCGGTTCCTCCGGCCAGCCATAGTACATGGGTTCGATCAGTGCCAGGCCTTCCTCCGCGGTACGCCTCGAGGCGGTATAGAGGAAGGGCAGCATGGCATGGCGCATCCTCAGGAACTCCCGGGCAATCAGCCCCGCTCCGCCGGGATAATATGCCGGATCCTTGACCAGCATGGGGTTGTCGCTGCTGTGAATGCGGTTGATCGGGCTGAACACGCCGAACTGAATAAACCGCACATACAGCTCATCATCCTTGTAGCCCAGCATATGCCCGCCAATGTCATGGCTCCACCAGGTATACCCCACGTTGGTCGCGCAGGCCGTAAACTCCGGCAGGAAGCGCAGCGTGTCCCAGGTCATATGGGTATCGCCGGAAAACCCGATGGGGTAACGGTGGGAGCCCACCCCGGCGTACCGGGAAAGGATCAGTCCTTCCCGTTCCCTGGCCATATCCAGCCAGTGATAATGATTCAGTGCCCATAGCGGATCCAGACCGGCCAGCGCGGACGCTTCCCCCTGCTGCCAGTCGATCCACCAGAAATCAACACCCTCATGCTCGTAGGGTTTATGCAGCACGTCAAAGTACGCATTAATAAACTTTTCATTCGTCAGGTCAAAGGCGATCGTTTTTCCGCTTTCCGGATCAATCCCCATGCGGGCCGCCATCTCCGGATACGGGTCCTCAAAGCTCCTGACCCCCAGCGCCGGATGCAGGTTCAGGGTGACACGCAGATTCCGCTCGTGCAGTGAACGCAGAAAGCCCCTGTAGTCCGGAAACAGGGAGCGGTTCCAGCTGTATCCGGTCCAGCCGTCCGCGCCGCCCGGAAGGTCATGGGACGGATGCCAGTCCATGTCAACCGTGGCCACCGTAAAGGGAATGCCCCGGTCCGCGAAGGAGTCCATCAGATCCAGATATTCCTTCTGTGTATAGGCGTGGTAGCGGCTCCACCAGTTTCCCAGCGCAAAACGCGGAATCACCGGAGGCGCCTGACACAGCATGAACAGGGCCTGTACCGCTGCCCGGTAATCATGGCCATACGCGAAAACATACAGATCTGTTTCCGCCCCTGTCCGCGAGCAGGGCATTCCGTCCGGCCCGAGAATCAGCGTTCCGCTGTCATCCAGCACCGCGACGCCGTTCCGGGAGGTAACGCCCTTGTCCAGAACGATCTCGAAAGCCCTGGTCAGATCCCCGCCATAGGGAATCTTGATCCGCCCGTTGAAATTGTCCAGCGTGCGGTAGGTCCCCGGGAGCCGCGCGTCATCCGCCAGCCTGACCGGATCCTCCAGGGAACCGTCCGGACGCTTCAGCTGAACGCGGCTCTCCCACAGTTCCGGGATTACTTCCATCCGCGCCTTCGCGGTTTCCACCACGCACATTGCTTCCGTCTCCGCGTGTTGAAAGGGAACCGGCGGCATATTCCGAAACCACACGGTCTGTGTCGCCTCATCGCAGAAGCCCTGCTTCTCCCCCTGTTCTCCTGTCTCCCGGAGGGCCTCCAGACGGAACAGCCTTTCCCCTAAAACCGTAATTCGAAGATGCTTCCATATGACCTGGTTCTGAGGCGCTGCCACCGGTGCGGTCCGCGCGATCAGATGCGGATCAATCATTCCGTTTTTCCCCCTGTATCAATTCTGCTGAGCCTGCATCCACACCAGCAGATCCTTCATCACCTGGGCCCGGTTGGTTTCGTTCAGGATTTCATGGCGGCATCCCGGGTACAGCTGCAGAGTCACCTTGCTGTGCCCGGTCTCTTTCAGCTTCTCCGCCACCGTCCGCACGCCCTTGCCGTAATCCCCGACAGGATCCTCCTCGCCGCTGGTCAGCAGGATGGGGAGTGCCTGCGGAATCTTTCCGTACCAGGCCTGCTGGTTCACCGTCTCGTTGACGCTGATCAGGTCATGCATTCCCTGCACCGTGAACAGGAACCCGCAGTACGGATCCGCGATGTACTGATCCACAATCTGCTGATCCCGTGTCAGCCAGTCAAAGCCTGTCCGGCCCTCAAAGCGCTTATTGTAGCTTCCAAACGCCATCCGGTCCAGTATTTTGCTCTTATGCTTTTTCCCCTTCACAAGGCCGATCTGGCTCGCCATAAGCTTGCCGGCCCCCGCCGCGGGGTTGGGGCCGCCCGTACCCATGAAAACCGCCCCCGCGATCTGCTCCTTCGGGTCGGACGCGCAGTAAGCGCGGCAGATAAAGGAACCCATGGAATGGCCCATGACAAAAAGCGGACGCCCCGGGTTGTCCGTCTGCGCGCGCCGGATCACCGTCTGAAAATCCCGGACCAGCGCCTGCCATCCGTCCTTTGCCCCGAACCACCCGGTCTCCTCCGGATCGCGGTTTGACGCGCCATGGTTGGCCATGTCATGCATATAGCAGCAAACGCCGTTCTCGGTCATATATGTCAAAAACGGCAGGTACCGCTGCTGATGTTCCGCCATGCCATGATGAATCACCAGCACCGCCCTGATCTCCTGCTCCGGAGAATAAATCCTGCCAAAGATTTCTCCAGTCCCGGTTTCCGACGGAAACCCAAAGTCCCGCGTTTTCATAATATGATACCCCCTTCTGTCCCCGACATTGTACCGCACAGACTTTTGCTTGTCCAGCCTCAGCGTCTGGAAAGCCAGCTCCTTTCAAGCTGCAGAGCATGAAAAAACGCCGCTGGCTGATCAGCCTTTTCTGATCAGCCGAGGCGGTTATTTCCGTCCATCAGGGCGAGTCCGTTACCGAGCCATCTGTACAGACCCGGCCTGCACCGCGGTCAGCGCGATGGTGTTGACAATGTCCTCCACGCTGCATCCGCGGGACAGATCATTGCAGGGCTTCGCGAGGCCCTGAAGCACCGCGTAGCACTCCGCGCCGCCAATGCGCTGGGTAATCTTATAACCAATGTTGCCGGACTGCAGATCGGGGAAGATCAGGACATTGGCACGGCCCGCCACCTTGCTTTCGAGTGCTTTCAGCTGTCCGACCTCCGGGATCAGCGCCGCGTCCAATTGCATTTCGCCGTCCAGCAGCAGCTCCGGCGCCAGCTCATGCGCGATCTCCGTTGCCCGGCGCACCTTGTCCACCAGCTCATGCTTCGCGCTTCCCTTGGTCGAAAAGGACAGCATCGCGACCCTGGGTTCCTCGATCCCGCACAGGACGCGGGCCGTATCCGCCGCGGAAATGGCGATCTGCGCCAGTTCCTCCGCACTTGGGCATGGTACAACCACGCAGTCGGCGTAGACCAGCAGCCCGTTCTCGCCCAGGGCGGGATTGGGACAGTTCATCAGGAAGCTGGATGAGACAATCTGAATGCCGGGCCGGGTCCGGATGATCTGCAGCGCCGGCCGCAGCATGTCCCCTGTGGAATGGACCGCCCCGGAAACCAGGCCGTCCGCGTCTCCCAGTTTGACCATCAGCATGCCGAAATACATGGGATCCGCCGTCAGGCGTACAGCTTCCTCCCGGCTCAGTCCTTTTGCCTTGCGCAGTTCATACAGCGTCTCCGCGTAGGCGTCGGCTTTGGGGCTGTGAGCGGGATCGATCAGTGTGATGCCCTTCAGATCCGTTCCGGATGCTTCCGCCACAGCGCGGATTTTTTCAGGGGCACCCAGCAGGATGGGATTCGCGATCCCCTCATCCCGCGTCCTGGCCGCGGCCCGTATGGTGCGGGGTTCCTCCCCTTCCGGCAGCACAATGGTCTTTTGGTTCTGACGGGCTTTCGCCCATACCCGCTCAATCATGCTCATCTTTTTTCATTCCTTTCCGTCAGAATGTAATGCCCTCAAAGCCCTGCCAGACCGGCTTTCCACTGTAGATCCTGGCTTCCGTCTGGCCCCGCAGCACCTTCAGCGTGGACAGCGCCAGCGCTTCCTGCTCCAGCTCTCCCGGATAGACATGGATCGGCGCGATCCAGCCGCAGCGCTCCCGGATCCCCGCGGTGATGTCATCAAACCGCATCAGGCCGCCGGTCAGCAGAATGGCATCCACTTTTCCGCAGAGCACGGCGCTCATCTCGCCAATATTCTTGCAGATCTGGTAAATCATCGTGTTCCAGACCAGTGTTGCCTTCCGGTCTCCCTGATCCACCAGGGCGTGGATGGTATCGGAGTTGGAGGTGCCAAACAGGCTGACGAATCCACCCGCTCTGGAGCACATGCGCCTGACTTCATCCATGGGATGTTCCTCAAGATAATCCAGCAGCTCCAGCACTGGCACATAGCCGATGCGGGTCGGGGAGAAGGCGCCTTCCCCGTCCGCGCCCATATTGCCGTCCACCATACGGCCGTACTCATGCGCGCCGACCGTTACGCCGCCGTCAATATGCGCCACGATAAAACGGCAGTCCTCATACCGACGGCCCATGGCCTCGGCGTGGGCCTCCGCCACCGCTTTCTGATTCAGCACATGGGAGTGGCCGAAGCGGTAGATGCCGCGGATCCCCGTCAGCCGGGCATAATCGCAGTATTCATCCACATTGGTGGGATTCAGGGTATAGGCGGGCTTCCGATATTCGAGCGCGAACTTCCAGGCCAGCAGGACCCCCAGCTTCGCGGCATGCTCACTGCCGCCCACCGCGGCCAGCGTATCATCGTAAAGCTTCTGATCAATCACCGTCACGCCGCTGAGCTGCGTATGCGCGCTTCCGCCGCGGCCGACCGCCACGTCGATTGTCGCAGGATCAATCCCGCCTTCCTTCAGCATCTCCAGCATGACGCTGTAGCGGAAGGGAACCTGATCGTTGACATGCGGGTACTGCAGCAGCAGCGGCGCGTCATGGAACCGGCTCTGCTCAAAGACGGACTTTTCATTTTCGAAAACGCTGATCTTGGTGGAGGTCGATCCGGGGTTGATGATCAGCAGACGAAACATTTGTTCCATATTCATTCCTCACAAACTGTATACTGGATACTACTTTCACGTAGTATCGCGCTATTTTACTACGGTTTTAGGGGGGAATGCAAGATCCCTCCTTCATTTTCCGCAGAAGCGGCGGTACGGCCCTTACCGGTCTGCAGCACCATTGTCATCCAGCGCCTTGCTGAACTGTGTCTCATACAGCTCCTGATAGGTCCCGCCCGCGTGCACCAGATCCCGGTGTGTTCCCCGCTCCACGATGGCGCCGTCCCGGACCACCAGAATCTCGTCCGCGGCCAGAATGGTGGACAGCCGGTGCGCGATCAGAATGGAGGTTCGCTCTTCGATCAGCGGATTGATGGCAGCCTGAATCGCCGCCTCCGAGATGGAATCCAGCGCGGAAGTCGCCTCGTCAAAGATCAGCAGCGCCGGATCCTTCAGCAGCGCCCGGGCAATGGAGATACGCTGCTTTTCACCGCCGGACAGCTTCAGTCCCCGATTGCCCACCATCGTGTCGAGTCCTTCCGGCTGTTTTTCAATGAAATCCAGAATATTTGCCTGTCTGCAGGCCTGGCGCATTTCCTCCTCCGTAGCCTCCGGCTTCGCGTACAGCAGGTTCTCCCGGATGGTGCCGTTAAACAGATAGGTTTCCTGGGTTACGATGCCAATCTCATCCCGAAGGGAATGCAGCGTCCATTCCCGCACATCCTTCCCGTCAAAAAGCACCTGTCCGCTGCCCGCTTCCCACAGCCGGGGAATCAGGTTGACAATCGTGCTTTTTCCGCTGCCGCTGGGTCCTACGATGGCAACGCAGTCCCCGCTGTGCAGGGTGAAGGAGATATCCTTCAGCACGTTTCTTTCCCCGTCGTAGGAAAAGCTCACATGGTCAAACGTGATTTCTCCCTTCGCGTCTGTCAGCTCCGCGGCGCCAGGAAGATCATCGATCTCCGGCTTCATATCATAGTATTCGAAAATCCGGGTAAACATGGCCATGGACCGGATCCAGTCCACCTGGATGTTCAGCAGGCTGTTCACCGGGCCGTACATCCGGCCCAGCAGGGCCACCAGCACGGTAATATCGCCGACGGTCAGGGCGCTGTCCCGCTCCATCATCAGGATCCCGCCCACCAGGTACAGCAGCATCGGCCCGATGGTTGTCAGCGTGCTCAGCAGCATGAAAAACCACCGTCCGGCCATCCGCTCCCGGATATTCAGCCGGATCATCCGGCCGTTGGCCTCTTCATATCGTCCGTATTCGTGCGCTTCCCGCCCGAAAAGCTTCACCAGCAGCTGTCCGCTGACGGAAAGGGTTTCATTCAGGATGCCGTTGATCTCATCGTTGCATGCCTGGGCTTCTCCCGCCAGCTTCCATCGCCGCTTCCCGGCCATCCGGGTGGGCAGGGTAAAAAGCGGCACCACCGCGATCCCCACCAGCGCCAGAATCCAGTTCTTCTGGAACATGGCCGTTACCGCCACCGCCAGCGTGATGATATTGGAAAGGATGCTTGTAAAGGTATTGGTTACCACCGATTCCACCCCGGAGATATCGCTGGTCATCCGCGTGATAATATCCCCCTGATTGGCGGACGTGAAAAAGCGCTGGGACATCTTCTGCAGATGGCGGTACATCTGGTTCCGCATGTCGTAGGAAATATGCTGGGCGATCCAGGTGCTCAGGTAGGACTCCCCGACACCGATCAGGTTGGACACCAGGTGCAGCGCCAGGGACAGCAGAATCAGCCGGATCAGCGCGGACAGGCCGGCTCCAAACCACCCGCCCATGTCCTTTCCCGTCAGCACATCGATAATGTTGCCCGTCAGGATGGAGGGAAACAGGCTGCATACGGAGGAAACCACGATGCAGCACAGCACCAGCGCCAGCTGCTTCCAGTAGGGTTTCAGGTAGGAAAGCACCCTTTCCAGCAGGGCTCTGGTAATCCGGGGAGTGTTCTTCTTCTCTTCCTCCGTGAGGAAATTTGCCCGGCCGCGGGGTCCTCCAGGTCCTGGCATCTTCTTTTCCTTCCTTTCCTGCGCTGTCAGTCAAAGATGGGGAGCATTAAATCATAAAAGACGGCCGGCTTCCACGCTCCTTATCCCGGGCCGGACATGCTCCTTCGCAAAAGCGGAAAAACATTGATTTAAACAAAAACCCTGTTACAATGGCAGAGGGAGGCGGCAAAGAGGATGCGCGTATACCTGAAGAAGCGCGCGGCCGTCCGCGCAGCGGTCAGAGCGGGAATACCGTCTTTCGCTGCTGCATCATGCTGAAAGCATTTTCCCTTTCCGAAGGGAGCACTTCAAAGGAGGTTCATCATGAAAGGAATTGTCCGGTATCACGAAGAAACAGCTTTGCAGGATCTTGGCGGCGGCACCGCGCGCCGCGTTCTGGCGTGGAATGATCAGCTGATGGCGGCGGAAGTCAGCTTTGACCCCGGCGCCATCGGCGCGCCGCATACGCATCCGCATACCCAGTGCAGCTATGTGCTCAGCGGAAAGTTCAGCTATACGGTGGAAGAAGAAAGCGTTGAATTATCCCCCGGAGACTCCATCGTGGTTCCCGGCGGACTGGTGCATGGAACCGTGTGCCTGGAAAAAGGTGTCCTGCTGGATGTCTTCACCCCCGCCCGGGAGGATTTCCTCGCGAAGCAATAAAACCGCTGCCGCATGGTCACGCGGTTTTTCCCGTCTGCCTGGGAAGCTGACAGGTGAAGGTCAGCGTCCGCGGTTCCGTCATGGCCGCGCCGATGCTTCCGCCATGCTTTTCCACGATCGCCGCGGCAATGGCCAGGCCGATGCCAAAGCCATTCTGTTTTTCCTTGTTTCGGGATGACTCCGCGCGGTAAAAGCGGTTGAAAAGCTGATCGCACTGCTCCCTGCTCAGGGGCTCCGCCACTTCATTGGAGACCGAAAGCACAGCGGTCCGCCCTTCCCCTCTGGTCCGGATCCGGATCGGCGCTTCTCCGGCGGCATATTTCACCGCGTTGTCGCACAGGGTGGAAATCAGCCGCTCCATGGACGCGCGGTCGGCGAAGATGAACAGGGAATCTTCCAGGTCCATTTTCATCTCCCGCCCTCTGTATTCCGCCATATCCGCGAAAGGCGCCGCCGTATCCGCCGCCAGCGAGCTGAGATTCAGTTTTTCCGTCTTCAGCGGTCCATTTTCCTCCTCCATGCGGGAAAGATACACCAGTTCATCCACCAGATGGCGCATTTGCGCCGTCTGTTTTTGGGTGCTGCGGATCCAGGGATTATCCGGTGTTTCCATGTTCAGCAGCTCCATATTGGTGGAAATCACCGTCAGCGGTGTTTTCAGTTCATGGCTGGCGTTGGTGATGAACTGCTTTTGCTGTTCCATGTTGCGGATCGTCGGCGCCACGGCTTTGCGGCTGGCCAGGAAAACGATCAGCCATGCCAGCAGGATCCCGCCCACGCAGGCGCCCGCGGAAATCCAAGCCAGCGTGCGTACCGCGGTGATCTTGGTCTCACAGTTCAGGAAAAAAATGGTTTTTCCACCTTCCGCCGTTTCCAGCGCCCGGAAATAGTAATCCTGTAAAAAAGCCTTTCCCCTGCCGCTTTCCAGCGCCTGCTTTCCCAGGGCAGCGGCGGCCTCGCTGTCAGATTCCGCCATGTGGTCCAGATTGATGCCGCGCTGGTTTTCTTCTTCGTCAAAGGAGACGGAAAACCACCGGGATTCGTTGACCAGGTTCCGGGCGTGCTTGTTCCTGCCCATCAGGCGGGTACCCATCCCCATCTTTGGTTCCGCGATCTCATTCTCCGTCAGAAATGTCAGCGTTTCGTCCAGCTCGCCGCGCACGCTGATCCAGTTGGCGATGTTGACAATGCTTACCACCAGCACCATGGCCACGGTCAGCGCCATAACGGCAATGCGGATAAACCTCTTCTGCAGCTTTTTGATCATGCCTTTTTCTCCAGAGAGTAACCCGTCCCACGGTGCATTCGGATTTCCGTCTGCGATCCCAGCTCATTCAGCCTTTTTCGCAGCTGGGATATATTCACCCACACCACGTTGATCTCCGCCTCCGCGTCCCAGCCCCAAATCCGGTCCATCAGCTGCTGGACAGAAAAGATGATGCGGGGATTTTCCATCAGGATTTCCATCATCTGATAGCTTTTTCCGGTCAGCTGCGCCGCTTTTTCACCGCAGCGCAGTTCATTTTTGCCCTTATCCAGCGTCAGATCCTCAAAGGTAATCTGATCCGGCACATAGGCTTCCCGCCGCCGCAGCATGGCGCGCACCCGGGCCAGCAGTTCGCTGGCGTCAAAGGGCTTGGGCAGATAATCGTCCGCCCCGGCATCCAGCCCCATGACCCGGTCCTCCACCGCGTCCCTGGCGGTCAGCATCAGACAGGGCGCGGAAATTCCCCTGCCGCGAATCTGCCGCAGGGCGTCGATGCCGTCCATCTCCGGCATCATCCAGTCCAGGATCATCCCGTCGTAAGCTTCCGCCGCCGCGTACGAGGCTGCGTCCGCGCCGTTAAAAACAGGATCCACCTGATATCCGGATCTTTCCAGCAGGGTTTTAACCGCCCGGTTCAGGTCGCGGTCATCCTCCGCAAACAGAATTCTCATGCTTCTCACCCTTTATCAGCATATCACAGAACGTTTCTCCTGTCACCTGTCACATGCTTTGCCGGACATCGGGCACCCTGCCCAGGGAAACCGGCAGATTGCCGTTCCGCTCCCGTACCGCGTTCAGGAACGCCTGATCATCGCGGGGATTTTTCGGCATCACCCGGTAAATCAGCTGATAGGCCGTGCCCATTTCAATGGTGCGCACCTGCTGCAGCTCGCAGACAGTGAAATAGCTTTTCAGCAGGTCATCAAACAGGCCGTCATATTCCAGCGCTTCCGGCAGCGAGATTCGCAGCTCCCTCATCTGTTCGGCGGTTTCCCCGAAATGGGCAGCGCGCAGCAGCAGCATCGCCGCGATGTACAGAACCAGCAGCAGGCAGGCAATACCCACATATCCGGCGCCAAGGCACAGACCCAGGGAGGCGGATAAAAACACCGCCAGAATTTCCTGTCCGCTCCCCTGAACGGACCGGAAACGGATCAGGCTGAAGGAACCCGCTACCGCGATCCCGGCACCGAGATTGCCGTTGACCACCATGATTACGGTGGCCGTGATCAAAGGAAGCACAGCCACCGTCAGGGCGAAGGAGCGGGTCGTTGTCCGGTTGCTCCTGACATAATACAACGCTGCCGCGATCCCCAGCGCCAGGGCCATGCCCAGCGCCAGCAGCACGCTTTCCGCCGTCAGACTGCCTTTGGAAAAAATGCTTTCAAACACGTTTCATCGCTCCTCTCTCCCGCCGGATCCTTTTGTGCAATATAATGCTGATAAGCATATCCATACTTGGAGTAGTGGATGCGCTCAGCGCCGACCTCCTCCAGCAGCCTTGTCAGCCACAGGGGATAAACGCCGCCGGTTTTGATTTCCATCAGTCTTTGATCCGGCTGCGTGAATACGGTGTTCTCCGCCTGGCTGGCCAGGTTCAGGTCAAAGGTCCGGAAGGCCAGATTCCGGTCAAAGGTAATCCGGATGTCCGGTTCCCGGTTACTGAACCATGCATGGCGGTCATAGGCGATCACTGTGCTGGGAATGAGGCCGTAGCGTTTCACCATCCAGACCGCTTCCCGGCCGACCTGGCCCGTCTCCTCCGGCAGCTGTCCCTTCGCCAGGCAGTGATACGCCTCCGCGAAGGGCAGCGCGGTCCGCCGTTTGTATACCACGCCGTTGTATTTCTTCTTCACTTCCACAAAGGACATGGTCTGCGCGCCGGGCAGGCCGTAGGTCCGCAGGCGAAGCTTTTCCTTGTACGCCGGCCGGTCCAGCGAGGTCCGGATCAGCTGATGCACGGCAGTATCATAATACAGGCTCTGCACAGCCGGGCTGCCGAAGTCCATCCATCGGAACCCATATGCCCGCAGGCCCCTTTCCATGGCGGCTTCCTGCGCCGGCGTCAGCATGTATTTGGTTTCCACCCTGGCAAAGCTCTCTTCCATCGCTTACCTTCCCTTCCGGTTCTGTCTCCCAAAGCCGCGGTCTGCGCCATCGTTTCCGGAGGCTGTCAGATTGTTGCTCATTTCTCCGCTGTAAATCTCCGTGCCGTCGCACAGAACCTGACAGCCCGCGCCTTCCGGCAGGCTGCCGGAGGATACCATTACCGTGTTAAACTCATTTTCCGGGGCAAAGGTCGCCAGCACATTGCCATTTTCATCCAGCAGGCTGATTTCCCCGCCCGCCTGCACCGTTCCTGTCGTGGAGAGGGACATGATACTCTGGCCGCTCAACCCCATCATATCCTGCATCATGCCGCCCGTGCTGGCAATGATCAGGTTCACACCGGACAGCGTACCGGTTCCGTTAAAGTCAATCGGCCCCTCATGCATTTCACTTTCCGTCCAGATGCCGACCACCCCGCCGGTCAGCGCGATGCTTCCATTGCTGTCCAGCCCATCGCCGCCCGCGGTCACAGCGGTCTGACCGCCTGTAATGGTCAGCATGCCGCCTTCACCGGAGGCCGCGTATCCGCCGCCCCGGCCCCAGCCGCCAAAGCCGGAACCGTCATTGCCGCCGGAAGCGTTGATGCCGTCGTCCGACGCGACAATACGGATCTCACCGCCGTTCACCGTCACATTCTTCCCTTCCAGGCCCTCATAGCACTGGGAAATGGAGATGCTTCCGCCGTTCACCGTCATCTCTTCATCCGCGTGCATACCATCATCGCCGGACTGGATTTCGAAATTACCGCCCTGAACCGTCACATTAACGCCATGCAGCCCGTCATCGGCACAGTCAAAACAATACGTGCCGTCCAGCACCGTCAGATCAGTGGCCGCCTTGACAGCCTTCTGGGAAACTTCGCTGTCCGACCCGTTCTGCGTATCACCCCAGTCATCCCAGCGTCCCCGGCCGCCAAAACCACCCATGGCGTTGGCGGATGTGCGTACCGCGCCAGCGCCATCCCCCGTTTTGATGGTGACGCTGCCGCCCGCCAGAACGATCCAGCCCTTTCCCTCGGCGTCCGCGCGGGTCGAAACGATCCCGTCCCCGCCACAGGTCATCATCAGGTTTCCGTCCAGCACCAGCACGGAATTGCGCCCCCGGAGGCCATCGAGAACGGCATTTACCTGGATTTCTCCTCCAGCGACAATCAGATCCGCTTTGGACTGGATCCCATGCTTCTGCGTCCCCTGGATCATCAGGCTGCCACTGCCGTTGATGGAAAGATCATCCTCCGCGTACAGGGCCGCGCTGATGGTATCATCTCCATCCGTTACCGCGGCGCCGTCCGTCAGGGTGTTTTCCGTTCCCTCCGCCAGCGTGATGATCAGCTTGTCCGCCTGCTTTTCATAGATGGCGGGACCCTGCGGGCTGGTGATGGAGACGCCGTTCAGGATCAGACGAACCTTTTCCTCCGTATCCGCCTCGATCACGATCTGCCCATTCCAGTCACCGGAAAGGACGTAATCCCCTTTTTCCGTCAGGATCAGCGTATCCTCCTCCAGCGCGTTCAGATCAATCACACTGGCCTCGGACGCGCTCCAGTCCGCGTCCACATCCTTATTCTTGTACAAGGTTGAAACATCCAGCGCGCTCTCCGCCGCCGCCGGGCGCAGAATCATGGCACAGAGCAGCGCCAGCGCCAGCGCCGCCGCGTGGAGAGAATTCCGTTTCATTGTCTCCGCTTCCTTTCTATTTCTGAAAATGCCAGTGCAGCATACTCTGGCCGATTCCGCTCCCGCAAAGGGCAGCCAGCAGCCACCGGGAAATATTGTTGTCGATAAAGTTCATCATGGGGTTAAACTGATCCAGCACCAGGAACACCAGGAACATCAGGGCCAGGATGAAAGTCGTGTGACTCAGCAGGCGATAGAGCTTATTCACGGCTGTTCACCTCCGCGATCAGCAGGGCGTCGCTGCTTTCCCTTCCTCCGCCGGAGGGCTGATTAATCACCGCGTCACGCCATACCATGATGGAGGAGTTGCCGCCATCCAGGTTATAGGCTGCCACGCAGCCAAGATCATAAAACAGCTGGCTCAGATCCGGCAGGCTGATGCCCGCCGATTCGCCCCGTCCGTCCACCACGACCATGCAGTAATGCCCCGGCTCATAATAACCGATCGCGGTACGCGGATTGGCAGAAATAATGCGGCCGGTGCTGGCAAAGGAGGTCAGCACGCTGCCATCCGTATCCAGCAGCGCCGGTCCAAAGGTCCATGCCTGCCACGCCCCATCCGCGATGGCCTCCTCCACGGTGAACGCGGAGCCCGGCATCACCCGCATGGTTCCGTCATAATACAGCACGCATACATCACAGCTGGTGTTGTTCGCGCGGTAAATAACGCCGTTGCGGATCACGACCCCCTCGTTGGTATTGCCGTAATAGTCCCCGTTGACGGCCACCAGCGCGTCGTTTAGCGCCGCCATGTCCGTGATGCTGTCCCGGTAACCACTGCCATAGGTGTCACGGGCCAGCGCGGACTGGAAGCAGGTGATATCCCGCACGTAGATATCCGCCAGATAATAGGTCGTGCGCCCCAGGGTTTCCTCGGTCACGGTGATGGAGATATCCGGGCTGGAATAGCTGTTTTCGGTCACCACGACCGTATCCGTATATCGGTCCGTAAATTTCTCCGCGATAGGGGTGTCATCCGCCTCTGTCGTTTCCGCGTCGCTCTCGGCTTCCGTGCCGCTCTCGCTCAGCGCGCTCCCCCCCTTGCCGTTTGAGCCGTTTTTTCCGCCGCCGTTCTCCTTCCGGCCCCTGGCCGCCGCGACAGAAGCTCCATCCATCGTCAGCACGTCACTCGTACCGGCCGAAGCCAGCAGTGCCGCGTTTTCCGGCAAAGCCAGCCCCACATCCTCCGCCGGGGTCTCCGTCGCGTAGGGATTGCTGATCACGATCCCCATTCCCTGCTGCTGTCTGGGCAGCACATGATGAAACAGGGCAAAGATGACCAGGGCCACTCCGGTGAGCGCGATATCGATCAGTATATTTCGTAAAACAGGGCTTTTCTTCACTGTCCTCACTCCTTCGTTCGCTTCATCGTCCTTTCGGACAGCAGGAAAATACCACGCGCACTTAAAAAGAAACTAAAACGGAAAACAGAGGCGGCATTTTTCTCGCCCATGAAAGAAACGCTCCACAGGAGCGTTTCAATGACACACTGTATATTCCCCATTCGTCCGGATCCGCTTCACCCGGTCAGATGATTCCGCGCCGACCCATAGGCGGTTTGTTTTTCGCCGCGTTTCCTTGAGCCATCCATCCGGAGGCACGCGGCGCTCAGCCTCCCTGGACAAAGCGGATGAAGGCCTGCGCCTCCTCAAAGGTCTTCAGCCGGGCCGTATACATATATCTTCCCATCTGTGGCCAGTTCATCGGGGGCATCTCTTCCTGCATCATCATGAAGGCGCCATATTGGGCCATGATCTCCTCATGGGTATGCGCGTAGACATGCCCGTCCTTGCGGCTGGCATACACGCAGTAGAAATGCTCGGTAGATTCCGGAACCTTCCGGGTGTCAAAGGCCACCATATCCGCGTAAATCTGATAAACATCGGTGGAGTGCGCGAAATCTATCATGTCCGGTGTATAGCCGCCGGCGGGGCGCATATTGACCTCCAGCGCCACAAAGTCCCCGACGCTGCCCAGCCCCTTCCGGGCCTTTGTCAGCCGGAAAAACTCCAGATGGACAAACCGGCGGTCCACGCCAAAGGCTTTGACGGTCTTCCGGCCCAGCGCCCGCAGCTTTTCCGGTACCTCCGGACAGGTATAATACATCAGGTCCAGATCCTTGTTCACGATATCCATCACCGGCGGCCAGACCGTCATGCTTTCAAACAGCGGCTCACACCGCGAATCGAGAATGGCGTCGTAGGAGCAGATTTCGCCCTGAATGAATTCCTCCATCACGTAGGGCACCTCCGGCAGGCGGTCATAGAAGGCGTCCAGCCCGGCCTCGTCCTCCACCTTCCAGGTGCGCGTCGCGCCGACACCCACATCCGGCTTCACAATGACGGGATAACCCACTTCGCGGACAAAAGCTTTCCCCGCCGCCCAGTCGGACACAACGTGCTGTCTGGCCGTGGGGATTCCCGCCTCCAGGTACAGCTGTTTCATCAGTTTTTTCTCCTTGATAAAGCCGATCCGGTCTGAGCGAATGCCGGTGGAAAGATTAAAATCCGTCCGCAGCCGGGCGTCCTGCTCCAGCCAGTACTCATTCATGGATTCGATCCAGTCGATTTTTCCATACTTGAAAGCAAAGAACGCCACCGCCCGGTAAACCTTGTCATAATCCTCCAGGCTGTCCACCCGATAATATTCCGTCAGCGCCTCCTTCAGCGGCGCTTCCAGGCTGTCGTATGGCGCGTCCCCAATTCCCAGCACGTTGATCCCGTTCCGGTGCAGCCGGTCACAGAACTGCCAGTAGGTATGAGGGAAATGCGGAGAAACAAAGACATAATTCTTCACGGTTTTCATCACCCTTCTATCATCTTCGGCACAAAGTACCGCATCTGCTTAAACCACCATGGCCAGTCATGGTTCACGTCAAAGCCCCAGAAATCACACCAGGCATGAATCCCTTTCTCCCGAAAAACCGTTTCCAGATACCGGAGGGAGCGGACCCCGTCCTCCTCCCACGCGCCCTGGCCGACGCACAGGATCATTTTCCGCTCATTATACAGTTTCACATACGGATGATCCGCCGGCATGTTGGGCAGGAAGCGGTCCGGCGCGCTGTCATACAGCGTGGGATTCATCCATCCCTGAAAAAAGTAATCCGTGTCGTACACCCCGGACAGCGCGATCACGCCGCGGAACAGCTCCGGCCGCCGGAGAAAGGTAATCACCGAGTGATTGGCCCCCATGCTGAAGCCGGTCACCGCGGGTGTCCGCGGATTTCTGCTCTGAATCAGCGGAACCGTCTCATCCACAATATAGTGGAAGTACTGCTCCTGCCGTTCCGCCCTGGCCGCTTTGTCCCCGTCCTGCGCGGACCAGCTTTCCCGGTCCACCGTGTCCACCACGTACAGCTGAATCCGCCCGTCATTGATCCAGTCCGCCAGCTGATCCGTCATGCCAAAATCCTCATAGTTATGGCACATGGAATCCTGGGTCGGAAAGCACAGAAAGGGCACTCCGTCATATCCGTATACCATGACATGCATCTCCCGGCGGAGTGCCTCGCTGTATTGGGTAATCATTTCCTTCTGCATGGTTCGCCACCTCCTGCCTGTTTGATTCTTCTGCTCCGCGCATCCGGCATACTTCCGGCGTGCCGCTTTTACTCAGGTGCGGATTTTCAGCTGATCCTGAACATCCGCGCCGGCGAACACCATTCTGTCCAGGATTTCCAGGCGGACCGTGTCTCCGGGCTGAAATCGCCGGTGTGAGGCGCCATCCAGGATGACACGCACCTCCGCCTTGCCGACCCGGATCCGGTAGTCCGTCGTATCGCCCAGGTAATACATCCGGGAAATCACGCCGGGAATTCCCTGTCCGTCCTTCTCCATCCGGAAGTTTTCCGGCCGGAGCCCAACGGTTACCGGGCCGGCCGGATCCCCTTCCCGGCCGGGAATGCGCTGCTCCCAGTCCGGGAGGAGAATCTGTCCCTTTTCCGCCGTCCCGCTGAAGAAGGATACCTTTCCCAGAAAGTCCGCGGCGAATGGGTTCACCGGATGATTGTAAATTTCGCTGGGCGTATCGCACTG
This sequence comes from Clostridia bacterium, assembly GCA_017469265.1. Classification (GTDB taxonomy): domain Bacteria; phylum Bacillota; class Clostridia; order Christensenellales; family Aristaeellaceae; genus Aristaeella. The sequence continues at coordinate 22,431 of JAFUGS010000007.1, read as the reverse complement.
CTGCACCTCGCCGTTGTTCAGCAGAAAGATGCGGTCACTCATGGTCATGGCCTCGCTCTGGTCATGGGTGACATAGACAACGGTGATGCCCTGTTCTCTGGCCAGATCCTTGATCTCGAAGCGCATGGATTCCCGCAGTTTCGCGTCCAGATTGGACAGCGGCTCATCCAGCAGCAGCAGCTTCGGCCGGGCCAGCAGAGCCCGCGCCAGCGCGACCCGCTGCTGCTGTCCGCCGGAAAGCTGATTGGGCAGCCGGGAAGCATACTGCTCCAGATGAACAACGGACAGAATCCGGTGCACCCGTTCGTTGATTTCTTCCCTGGGGGTATGCTTCAGCCGCAGCGGATAGGCAACGTTTTCAAAGACCGACATATGCGGCCAGACCGCGTAGGACTGAAACACCATGCCGATGTCCCGTTTCTCCGGCGGCAGCAGCGTTTTTCCCCCGGACACCAGCGTGTCACCGATCCAGATTTCCCCCGAGGTGGGCTGCTCGAAGCCGGCAATCAGCCGCAGAATGGTGGTTTTTCCGCAGCCGGAGGGACCCAGCAGCGTCACGAATTCCCCGTCCTGAAACTCCGCGTTCAGGCTCTTGAGCACCTGCGCGGTGCCATAGCTCTTCGTCAGGTTTTTAATCGTTACTTTCGCCATTTTTTCTCCTTCAGATGGTGAATTCGCCCTTGGTCAGCCGGTTCAGCACAAAGTTCAGCACAACCACAAACAGCAGAATGCCAAAGGCCATGGCGCACGCCTGCGGCTGGCTGGTAAAGGTCCAGTACTGATACAGCTGATATCCGATGGTTTTGGTTTCGCTGGTATACAGCAGCGTGGTCATGCTCAGCTCATAGAAGCAGGGAATAAAGATCAGGAACCATCCCGCCGCGATGGAGGGCATAATCAGCGGACCGGTGATCCGGACCATGGTCCGCAGCCATCCGGCGCCGGAAATCTGGGAGGACTCCTCCAGGGAGACATGAATCTGCGACATGGCGGAGGAAACCGTGCGCATGCCCATCATCAGGTATTTGATCAGGTATGCCACAATCAGGATGCCCGCCGTGTTATAAATGTTGACTCCAAACTGCCCCCGCATGGTCATGATCAGCCCCAGGGCAATGACCACGGAAGGCGTACCGGATCCCAGCGTAATCAGGAAATCCGGCAGTTTCCGGCCGCGGATGCGGGTTCGCTGCATCAGGTAGCTCATGACGCAGGAGATGACCGCGCCGATGGTCGCGGCCGCAGCGCCGAAAAGCAGAGAGTTTTTCAGGCAGCCCAGCGATTCATCCCGGAAAAGGGCATTCCACTGGTTCAGGGTAAAGTTGCCTTCCTCCAGCAGGGATTTGCCCACATCCACCTTGAAGGAGGTGGTCAGAATCGTCGCGAAGGGAACCGCCACGGCGATTACCGCAAAAAGCCCCATCATCACCGTCAGGGGGACGCGCCACTTCCGCAGATCCACCATGGCCGGGCGGGTCGATTTGCCGGAGACCGTAACATACTGCTTTTTGGCCATCACAAAATCAGAAAGGTACAGCACCACCAGGGCGATCAGGATCAGGAAAACAGCCAGGCCCGTGGCGTCGTTGATTCCCTTCACCCCCAGCCCGTAGTACTCGATGATCCGGGTGGTAACGGTATGTACATTTCCCGGCGCGCCGATAATAGAGGGAATGCCGTAACAGCTGGCCGCGCAGACAAAGACCAGCAGCGCCCCGGCGATCAGCGACGGGGTCATGATGGGCAGGGTAATCTTCAGCACCGTCTGGAAGGGGCTGGCTCCCGCGATCCGGGATGCCTCCTCCAGGGAGGGATCCATCTTTTCCATGGCCCGGGAAATGGTGATGAACGCGTACGGGAAATAGAAGGTGGTCAGCACCCAGATCAGCCCGCCCAGGGAATAAATGTTCAGCGGTCCTTCCGTAATCCGCAGTCCAAACAGGCCACGGAGCAGCAGATTGATGGTGCCCACGTTCTTATTCAGCAGCCTCAGCCAGGCCATGGCGCCGACATACGGCGGCACCATATAGGTCAGCACGAACAGGGACCGGAAAAACTTCCGTCCGTACAGGTTGGTACGCCCCACCAGGTAAGCCAGCGGATAGGCAATCGCCGTTCCCAGCACCATTGTGCAGGCGGACGCGGTCAGCGTGTTCGTCAGCGCCTGCCAGTTCATGGCGTAGGTATACAGCCGCCGGAAGGTCTCCAGCGAAAACATGCCGCTGGGAAAGAAGGCCCGGATCAGCAGATAGACCAGCGGAAGCAGCTGGAAAACCACCAGGAAGTCCACGATCAGCAGAATCAGCATCCACTTGAGATCCACCCGCCAGCTCTTTTCCTGTCGCAGCAGGATGAAGAGCAGAATCACATCCAGCATCAGCAGCGCGCCGAGCAGAATCACCGTCCTGGCATGCTCCGTCACCCAGGCGTTCAGAGGGGAAACGGTTCCCGCCGCCCAGGCTTGCATCGCCTCGATTTCCTTCTCCTCATCCCCGGCAGCCCGGGTAAAGGCCAGCGACGTTTCCTTCGACAGCACGGTAGCGTTCTCATTTCGCGCCGCCAGAAATACCTGAGCCGTCATCGCCGCGTCCGCGCCTTCCAGCACGGACAGACCGGACAGCGCCGGGTTCTCCGCGATGCCCGATCCCGCGGCCAGCACAGAGAGCATCTGCTTTCCCGCTTCCGCCGGATCTTCAATCGCCGCGATGGATTTCCGTCCCGCGCTGGAAATTTTTTTCCGGGAGAAGGAATAGGTCATGGACAGCAGCTTCCAGACCTGCGCGTCCGTATATTCCGCCAGGTCGGTTTCGTTCACGTGCCAGGCTTCCGCCAGCAGCCTTCGCGCGGCCCGCGCGGCGCCTGCCTGTTCCGCTTCCGGCAGCGTCGCCAGTTCCGGCGCTGTCCACTCCCGATAAAGGGTCTCCGCCTCCCCGCCCAGCCGCAGCGTCCAGCTCCACACATCCTCGGTGGTATACCCGGAGCGGTCAAATGTGGAAATGCCGTGGATGCCGCCGCCGATCATCAGCGATGAAAAAAGGAGCAGCCCCGCCAGAACCGTCAGCAGGACGGTCCTGGCAGGCTGCCGATTTGCTTTACGCGTCAATGTCTTTCACCTCAGGGCATGGTAACGGCTTCCTGGAACTGGCCGCGGATCTCGTCCCGGTCATGGTAGCAGCGTTCCCAGTCCACGCCCATATCCTTTTCAATCAGGGCATCCGTATCCATGGAATCGTAGGGATATTCCGACATGCCCTTCCGGACGGCGTGCATGTAGCCGGAGAGAATGCACCGCTGGCCTTCCTCGCTGAGGAGCCAGTTCGTGACCGCCTCGCAGGCCTCAATATTCGCGTTGGCACTCCTGTTCTCGGCGATGGTCATAACCGTGCTGGGCACGAGAATGACGCCATCCTCCGGATAGATCACGGTGATGGGAGAATTCTCCTCCTTCCGGATCTTCAGCACGGATTCCTCCAGAATCATAATCGCTTTGCACTCCCCGGTCTGCAGCTTGGCCAGCGCGGTGGAGCCGGATTCGATCATTACATGGTTCTCACCCAGCGCTTTAAAATAGTCATAGCCATACTTGTCGGACAGGGCGACAATCGCCGCCATGGCCGTGCCGGAGGTCAGCGGATTGCCCATGGAAATGTGACCGTCCAGGCTCCTGTCCTCCGCGAAGGCCTTGAAGGTCGTGGGAACCTCCTCCAGGCTGTACTTCTCCGGATTGTAGGCCAGGACCATGTTCAGCGTCCGCACGGGATACCAGTATCCCTCCGGATCGTAATCAAAGCGCAGCAGATCCGCCGGATTCTCAATCTCTACAGGCTCCAGATAGCCGTATTCCTTCAGCTCCAGCGAATACGCGGGCTCCGCCACCATCAGCATATCGCAGCTCAGCTGTCCCTTCAGGTCATCCCCCATTTCCCCGGCCAGCTTGGTCTGCAGGTCACCGGTACCGCCATACTCCAGCTTTGCCTCCAGATTCGGGAATTCTTCCTTCAGCGCCGCGGTCATCTGGTCGATCATGAAGGGATACATGGAGGTGTAAATGACCACCTTGCCCTCAATGTCCTCATTCACCGCCAGGGCGCCGGAAACTGCGCTCAGCGCCAGCGCCAGGGTCAGCAGTACAGCTGTCAGCGATTTCATGTTCATATCTTTCCCCTCCGTCTGTGTTTTTCTTTTTTTCGGTCCGCGGCGGAAGCCGCCAGGGCTCCGCGCGGGACCGGTCAAAAGCTTTCCGATGTTTCTCCGCGCGGCAGTCAGTCCGTCCCAACCAGATGAACGATTTCCGGCGTAAAACCCATGGCGGGCAGAATCCTCTCCGTCAGGTCCCTGGTGGCGAACCGGATGGAACTGGTGTTCTCACAGGGATGACACCCAAACAGCTCCTCCCGCAGCACGTCCTCATCCACTACCAGCCGGACCCGATGCTCCCTGTCGTTCAGCAGGCCCAGCACGGACACGCTGCCGGGATGGACGTCCAGATATTTTTCCATGTCCGCCGCCTCCGCGAAGGAAAGCCGGCTGATCCCCAGCTGTCCCGACAGCTCCTTCGTCTTGAAGGGCTTGTCGCCGGGCATGATCAGGAGATAGAAATTCGTTTTCTGTCGGTTGCAGAGGAACAGGTTTTTGCAGATGCGTACACCCAGCACCGCGTCCACCGCCTCGCACACCTGCATCGTGGTGGCCGGCTGATCCGGATGATCGGTCCGGTCAAAGGATATGCCCAGCGAGTCCAGAAAAGCATAGCACCGCTTTTCCCGTTCACTTCGTCCGGACAAATCCGTCGGAGAGCCGTGCAGCAGCTCCATGGTTTCTTCTCCTCCTCCTGCGCGGCGAAACCTCGCCGGCGGCAGCTTCCGCGGCCCCGCCCCATCTGTGAGAGGCCAGCTCTGAGCGCCCCTTATTATAGCGAATTCTCGAGACTCCTGCAATGACCCCGGCGGGTGTACACGCCGCTTTTTCTGCGTTTTTATTGTTTGACGGTACGCGCTGTCTCCGGACGCGGGGGAAGCCTTTTGAATCATCAAACGGATTTCCGCCCGCCGGGATCTTTTTTCGCGCAAAAGGCATTTTGCCGCTGATCCGGCCATCGGTCTGACGTATAGCGATTACGTAAGCGGATTGCGCCAAAAGGGACGATCTGTGATTGAAAAAAACAGAATGCCCTGGATAAAAAGCACCAGCGGCGATGATTCGCCGACAAAAAAAGAGACATCTCATCGGTTCTTAGAACATTTTTCGGTAGTTTCTCGGGGTAACGCCATACTTCTTTTTGAAGGAGTCCTTGAAATAATTGCTGTCCGAAAAACCGCATCGCAGCGCGATCGTCGTAATGGAATCCGAAGTGGAAACCAGCTCCTGGGCGGCGTGCTGCAGGCGGACGAATACAATATATTCATGCAGACCGATACCGGTTGCGGCGCGGAATTTCCGGCTCAGGTAATTGGGGCTGAAACCCACGGCCCTGACCACATCGGCACTGGTCAGGGGCTCCATATAGGATTGGCAGATGTAGTGCGCCGCCTGCAGGATCTGCTGATCCGTGGTATGAAGATCCGCGGGCGGCTCAAACAGAAAGCTGCAGACCCTGCCGCACAGCAGCAGCAGGGTCTGCAGCAGCATTTTCAGCATCACGGCGGAACAGGCATCCCGCATGATATCCTCCGCCGCCATTTCCTTCAGGATGTCAGCTACCTGTCCGCGATAACGATCCGGCACCTGAAAAACCGCGGTTTCAGAAAAGAAGAAGGCCGATCGGGGCATCAGACCGCGAACTTCGTCCATCACGTCTTCTCCCCGGAACAGAATGACCGTTCGCCTGCAGGGGCCGTGCACATACCGGGAATAGTGCAGCATCATGGGCGGCAGCAGGATAAAATCCCCCGTATGCAGATCAAAAATATGTTCATCCACCAGGAAGCGGCAGCCTCCGCTCTCCACATAAAACAGCTCATAGCAGCTGTGGCAGTGATGCCCCTTCATGATAAAATGCTGATCCCGCAGCCTGGTTTCGGCGTGCACGCCGTCCGTGCCGTGGTTCGGAATCGGTCTTGCCATGCGCTTCTTTCTCCTCCGTGTTGAGAAATCAGTGTTTTGGCTGCATTATATTGATTTTTCAGCAGAAATGCAAGAAATACTGTTATAAAATGCATTCCGGCACGCGCCTGCCGCCTGCCGGATTGAACCAAACGGGAGAATCGAAGTATGAGAAAGCAAATGGCCTGGTTGTGGGAGAATATGGACGCTCCCTTTCGCCGCCGGCACGTGATCGCCCTGTGTATCTGCGCTTTCACCTGCCTTCTGCTGCTGGTAAATCCTGCCCTGTCCCAGCGGCTGATCGATGATGTGATCGTGGCCCGGAACCCGGATCCGCTTTTGCTTATTCTTGCAATTATGTTGGTGGTGAAGCTGGGCCGGGAAGGGCTGCGCTATATGATGGTAATCTTTCTGGAAACGGATTCCCAGAATGTGATCTATAACCTGCGCCGCAGCCTGTTTGAAAAAATGCAGTACAGCGACATGCTGTTTTTCGACCGCCACCGCACCGGCGATCTGATGACCCGCATGAGCGCCGATCTGGATTGGTGCCGGCACTTTCTGGCGTATATCGATTATCGCAGCGATCTGTTCGCCCACCTGCAAAAGCTGCCCTTCAGCTATTACGACAGCCGCCCGGCCGGCAAAATCCTGGTGCGGGTGATTAACTATGTCAACTCCGTATCGGATATCCTGTCAAATGGGATCATCAACATGATCCTGGAGATCATCAACCTGATCTTCATCGTCGTATTCATGTATTCCACCAACGCCACCCTGGCCACCGTGATCGTGGCGGGACTGCCTGTTTTTGTGGGCATTATCCTGCTGATCAAGCCCCGGCAGCGCCGAGCCTGGCAGAACCAGAGCAACAAGAACAGCAATTATAACGCCTACCTGGCCGAGTCCATCGACGGCGTTCGGGTAAGCCAGCTGTTTGACCGGCAGGAGGTCAACGTTTCCATCATGGAGCGGCTGGCATCCGCCTGCCGGCAGGCATGGCTGCGGGCGGTGAAAATCAGCAACACGGTGTGGCTCTCCAGCGAAACCATGACGCAGCTGGTGCTTACTTTCCTGTACATCGCCAGCGTTTACTGGATGGGCGGGGGCGTCATGGTATCCTTCGGCGTAATTCTGGCCATGGGGCAGTACGTCAGCCGCTTCTGGCAGCCCATTACCAACCTGGCAAACATCTACAATTCCTTCGTCAACAATATCGCCTATCTGGAGCGCATCTTTGAAACCATGGACGAACCGGTGATCGTGGACGATGTGCCCGGGGCTGAGGAATTGCCGGAAATCAGCGGTGAGGTGGACTTTGAGGATGTAACCTTTGCTTATGAGGAAGGCGTCAACGTGCTGGAACATATGGACCTGCATGTGAACGCCGGGGAGAGCATCGCGCTGGTCGGCCCCACCGGCGCCGGGAAGAGTACGGTGATCAACCTGCTGTGCCGCTTTTATAACCTGAACGGCGGAAGAATTCTCCTGCATGACAGGAACGGCGCCACGCATGACATCAGCCGCGTCACGCTTCATTCTCTGCGTTCCCAGCTGGGCATCATGCTCCAGGACAGTTTCATTTTCTCCGGTACGCTGATGGATAACATCCGCTACGGACGGCTGGATGCCACCGACCGTGAAGTCATGGAAGCCGCCAGACGGGTGCGGGCGGACGCGCTGATCCGCAAAATGCCCCAGGGCTATCAGACCGAAGTCAGGGAGCGCGGCAGCAACCTGAGTCAGGGAGAAAGACAGCTGGTGGCCTTCGCCCGTACCCTTTTATCCGATCCCGCCATCCTGATCCTGGATGAGGCCACCTCCTCCATTGATACCCAGACGGAGAAGCTGCTCCAGGAAGGGATCGCCGAAATGCTCAAAGGCCGCACCAGTATCATCGTTGCCCATCGATTGTCCACCATCAAAAACTGTGATAAAATCCTGTATATCAGCGGCAAGGGCATCGCCGAGATGGGAAGCCATGATGAATTAATGCAGAAGCGCGGACTGTATTATCAGCTCTACACCGCCCAGGTGCGGGAGGAAGCCGCGTAAAAATCGCAGACCCGGCTGCGGAAAGCGCGGAACCGAAGCATTATCCGCAGCGCCCGGATCATATATCCACTGAAACGAGGAGATCTTTTTGGCTCAGACCAGAAACATGACCGTCGGCAGTCCCGTGAAGCTGATTCTGGTTTTCGCGCTTCCGATCCTGGCCGGCAATATGCTGCAGCAGCTTTACAGCCTGGTGGACTCCCTGATTATCGGCCAGCTTCTGGGCGTCACTGCGCTGACGGCGGTCTCCGCCTCCGGATGGCTGGACTGGGCTGTTCTCTCCATCCCCATGGGGCTCGCGCAGGGATACGCCATTCACGCGGCGCAATGCTATGGCGGCCGGCGTATCCATGAGCTGAAAAGAACCGTCGCCCAAAGCTATCTGATTTCCGTCGCCGCGACCGTCGTGCTGGAATCCGCCAGCCAGCTGCTGCTGCATCCCGTCCTGCTGTGGATGAACTCCCCGGATGAGACCATCCGCATGACGGAGAGCTATCTGAGAATCATCTATGCCGGGCTGCCGGTGGTCATGGGCCTGAACGTTTTCAGCGGATTTCTGCATGCGCTTGGCAACAGCCGGACGCCTCTTCTGGCGCTGATCTGCTCCACCCTGGTCAATATCGCGCTGGACTGGTGGTTCGTCGGTTCGCTGGGAATGGGCACCAATGGCGGCGCGTACGCAACCATCACCGCGCAGCTCATCTCCGCCTTGATCTGTATGAAAGCGGTACTGAAAATTCCGGAGCTGAAACCTGCCGGGGCTGATTATCGTCCTGATCCGGGCATCATCCGCAGGCTGGTGCGGCTCGGATTCCCGATTGCTTTCCAGAATCTGATCATTTCACTCGGCGGTCTGGTGCTGCAGGGCGTCGTGAACGCCTTTGGCTTTATCTTTATGGCCGGCTACAACGCGGCAGCACGTTTCCAGGGGGTCATCGAAATCGCGGGCACCGCCATGGGAAACGCCGCGGGCACGTTTACCGGCCAGAACTTCGGCGCGGGAAAAATGGATCGGGTCAGAACCGGTCTGCGCAGGTCCGCCCAGATCAGCTTCGGGCTCGCCCTCCTGATCGGACTGATCATGATCTGCTTAGGAAAGCCCCTCCTGTCCCTGCTGGTCCGGGAGGAAGCCGGCGTTTCCGATCAGGTCATGGCGTTCGGTTATGATTTCCTGCGGCTGATGGCCGCCGGCCTGCCCATGCTGTATCTGCTGTTCATCTACCGTTCTACGCTGCAGGGGCTCGGAGACACGGTTATTCCCATGCTTTCCGGCTTTGTGGAACTTATCCTGCGGATCGGCTCCGCCCTGCTGCTCCCGAAGTATATTGGTTACTGGGGTGTCTATCTGGCTGAAATCGCGGCCTGGGCCGGCGCGGGGCTTTTCCTCATCGCCGGATGCTACCGCAGGCTGCGCCTCCTTGCGCAGCCTGTCTCTTCCGGAAGGCCCTGACAGCAGCGCGGCGCCCCGGCGTTTTCCCACAGACGAAATCACGATCATTACCGGAGGGATGAATGATATGAACACGCTGCCACAGATTCTTGCCCGGTATGGCGACGGAAAATGTCCTTCCGCGCTGCAGGTAGAAACCGTGCTGGAGGCCTCCGGCACGGATTATCTGGAATATCACGGACTGATTACCAATGTGTCCGACCATACGGTATTGCTGGAAAGAGCGTGCCTGGCAGATGTGGAAGATCTGCCAGGGTACGGTCTGTCTGACGGGCCTTACCTCGTCTACCGGAGCGGCCGGCATAAGAATGACATGCCCGGCGTTTTTGAGACTGGCGTTGCGGATGAGCGTCTGCGGGATGTGGCCTCCGTAATGATGGAAGCCGGAGACGCCATGGCCGGCGGCGGAAAGGTCAACCGGGTGATCAGTGATCATCTCACCGTCATTCGGGACAGAGGCGGAATGAATCTGGTCTTTGCCTTTCTCACTGGCCGGGATCAGCTGTTTGAAACCGAAATCCTGCTGGACGCGGACGCTAAGATTCAGCGGGTCCTCTGCAGCGTGCTTTTCTCGGTGGAGCTGGCGCCCGGGCAGTCCGTCCGGACGGAAAGTCTGCGCATTGCCAGGACCCGGGAGCTCTCCGCGGAGATTGAACAGTTCGCCGCCCGGAAAGCGAAGCTGTACGGCGCGCGCTGCGCCCGCCATCCCTCGGTCATCTGCACCTGGTACTATTATGGTCTGAGCGTAACCCTGGAGGATGTGGAACGCAACCTCGAGATAATCCGCCGCCGTCATCTGCCCTATGATGTATTTCAGGTGGACGAAGGCTGGGAGATCACCCTGGGAGAATATGAGCCGAATTCAAAGTTCCCGATCCCCATGGCGGATCTTGCCCGGAAAATCCGGAATGCGGGGCTGGTGCCGGGGCTCTGGTCCAGCCCGTTCGTGGCCCATGAAACAGCCAGCGTCTGGAAACGCCATCCGGAGTGGATTCTGCGGGATCAGCAGGGCCATCCCTGTCTGTTTCCGATGAATGATACCGTCTATTATGTATTTGACATCACCCGCGCGGAAACCTGGGACTATTTCAGGGAGCTGTATCGCCGCTTCACCTTTGAGTGGGGCTATACCTATCATAAACTCGATTTTACCCGGGCCGCTGTGATCTTTGAGCAGGCCGCTTTCGCCAGCCGGCGCATCACGCTGGCCCATGCCTATTATCAGGCGGTGAAAGCCATCCGGGAAGGCATGGGCCAGGACGCGTTTTTCCTGATGTGCGGCGGACTCTATGATCCCATTATCGGCCTGGTGGACGCCCAGCGCACCGGCTCGGACGTTCTGTCCATGTGGAGCTCAAATATCAGCCAGGGCGGAAAGACCGCTCCCTACACCATCCGCCAGAGTATGATGCGCTATTACATGAACCGGTGGTGGGCCAATGATCCGGACGCCCTGATGATCCGGAAAAACGCCGGGATGGAGCGCGGCCTGCGCCTGACTCTCGGCCTGCTCAGCGATGATGAGGTTCGGACCAGCGTGATCAACCAGTTCGCGGGCGGCGGAATCATGTGCCAAACGGAGCCGCTGGACCGGATTGGGGACGACCGGCTGATGGAAATCCGCCATCTGCTCCCGGTGACGGAAACCCGGGTGCAGCCATTGGATCTGATGTCTCCCGCCCGTTTTCCCGGCTGCGTGGATGTATTGATCAAAAAGACAGAGGCGCACTGCCTCTGCCTGATCAACTGGTCAGATACGGAAAGCGAATACGCCTCTGTCAATCTGGAGCTCCTGCGGCTGGATGCCTCAAAGCGCTATGTGGTTTGCGATTTCTATTCCGGAATGTATGTCACCGGCGTGAAAAGCACGGATACCGTGAAGCTTGGGCTTCTCCGGCCGCACGCGGGCACGGTGGTCAAGGTAGAAGCCATGGAAAACCGCCCGATCATCGTCGCGTCGGACGGACACTATTCGATGGGCGCGGAATGTACCCGGCTGGAGATCCGGGACGGCCGGCTGATTCTGGAAAAGCCCGCCATTCTCCCCGTTTCCGCTCATTATCGGGTTCTGCTTCCCGAAAAATGGCGTGCCTCCGGCCGGGAAACCGTCGAAATCACCCTGGCGCCCGGCCAGGAAACGGCTCAGGCCGGACTTGAACTTCCCGCGCCATCATCAGAAAACGCCAGCCAGGATGGCTGACGCGAAAGCGAAGCACTTTCCACCGGCACGGCGGATATAAAACCGGCACGGTTGTTTCCCGTTTTAGAAGTTTTGCCCGTTCCAGCCCCAGTCGCTGACCGGATGGTATGTCACATAGACGGCATTGCCCGGGATTCCAAGCTTCTCACTCAGCAGATCGCAGATCTGGCCGGTCAGCCTGTCATACGCCTTTTTTGGCGCGTCGCCATACAGGCTGACCGCGACATAGGCGCCCTTGTCCAGCTTTTTACCGCCGAGCCACAGATCATAGGCGTCCTCAATCCCTACCATCAGATAGGTCTCGCTCTTGTTCAGCGTGGTGATCAGTCTTCCCAGCTCGGACTTGATTTCTTCCTTCTGCTGATCGCTGATCTTCACAGTAATCTTCGAATCGATAAACGGCATTGATTTTTCCTCCTTTTGCAAATCTTCCTGTTGCCGGCGCAGGACCCGCTCCCCTCGTCAGGGGAACCGTCCTCTTTCTGCCGCGCCTGTTTTTCACATGGCTCCGCGGCGGCAGTCCTGCTGCAAAAAGCCCTGTGCACCCTTTTCCCCCTTTCCTCCGCCGTTTGCCAACAGCGGATTAGATCTTGCTATTTTTCTGTTTCCGCCCTGTTTTTTTTCATCCGATTGCGGTATGCTGTATCTGTTCCGATTCCATCGGGAAAAGGAACGCATCCGCAAAAGTACAGGAGGGTAATACCATGGAACAGAAAAAAGGACTGAACCTGCTGCAGAAGCTTTACCGGTATCGTTTGAAGATTGACCGGAAAGGAACCACCATTGTCAACCTTTCCAGCCTGTTTTGCATCCCCTGCCTGCTTTTTGCTCCCCACATGAGCATCGCGGGCATCGTGCTTTCCCTGATCCTGGGCTATCACATCAGTCTGGAGTCCGAGGGGAATGACACACAGCTGGAGGAAACCGTCCGCAGCGCGGCGGAAACCATTCGGAAGACCGCGGCCTCCGCGGTCAGCACCATCCGTCAGGAGGTGGACAAAAACCGCAGCGGCTCCGCTGCGTCCGCCCATGAAGTGCCCGTAACACCCGTGGAGAAGCAGGCGGAACCGATCCATGAAAACAGGGAAATCGTGGAGGATCTGCAGGCCCATATGGATTCCGTCCTGCATGGCAACCCCGCCACCTATCACACCGTTTATTCCGCGACGGCCGGCTCCGTACCCACCCTGAAGGTTCCCTCGGAGGATGCCCCGGCCGACGATGTCTCCGGCCCGAAAGCCGGTTACCAGTCCTGACCGGACACGAAACCATCAGATATGGAATGAGGTGGCTTACCCATGAAAAAAAGCGCACGGCGGTTTTTCTGTCTTCTTCTCTCCCTGTGTCTGACCGGCGCGCTGCTGCCGGGCTTCCCCGCGCTGGCGGAATCCGGCACGGACAGTCCTCTTCTCCGGCTCTATGAAGCCGGACAGGCTCTGCTGACAGAGGAAAAGAATTTTACGGTCTCTGCCCAGGCGGATTTTCTGCTGGACGGTGTCCAGTTCAAGCACGCGGAAGGCCTGTATGCCCAGGAGGGCGAAAACTCCTATCAGCAGATTGACCTGGAATCGCCATCCATCCATGGCGGAATCCGGAAAAACGGCTATGCCGTCATGGACCGGCAGGGCAGCGGATACGCCATTGAAACCTACGGTGGAAAGGATCATATCAAGGGGATCGGCAACGCGTCCAAGGAACACGCGCTTCGCCCCACCGTTTCCGCCATGGCGGTTCTGGAGCTTGGACAGGAGGTCGCGCGTCTGCTGGACCAGCAGATGCAGGACAAGGTTTCCGCCGTCTTCTCGGATGAGCGTCTCCAGATTGATTTCGACTGGGACATGGGCGACATTCCCGCCCTGGCCGGCCCCGTGCTGAATCTGTTCTACCAGGAGGCGGTCGGCCGGTATCTGTTCCTTTCCTACAGCAATGTTCCCGTGGAGGGATACGCGACCATCGAGGACTTTTCCACCGTCACCCAGGGCATTTTATACACGCTGCGCTCCATCGCGCCGGAGAGCCTGCGCGTCAGCGCGCAGCTGGACGCGGAAGGCCGGCTGCTGAAGCTCGCCTGCGATACCGCTCTGCAGCTGCACCTGCGGAGCTGGGAAACACGTACGCTGACCGTGTCCTTCACCCTGGAGGCAAAGGATTACGGCACCACCGTCATGCTGGACGTCGTTCCCGAGGAAAAGCGGATCTGGAACCAGAAAGAAATCGAAGGCTATCCCTTCATCAGTCCCCTGGGCTTCACAGACCAGTCCTGGGCGGATTACGGCCTGCCCGATTTCCCGCTGTCCACGGATCTGCTTGCGCACGAAACCATCTCCACGCAGGAGGAAGCGATTGCCTACGCGAAACGGATCGCCGGGATGGATGTACTGAAGGTGGACAGCGCGGATCAGCTGCTTTGGTCCGCCAGCCAGGCGGAGGAAACCTATACCGTTGAAGGCGCCCGGCCGGAATCACCGGATACCCCGGCGTTCTCAACGACCTTCAGCACCAGCGGAACCGTCCTCCGTCTGGAAAACCTTGAAACCGGTCTGGACTCGGCGGCGGAATACTGGGAGGACGCAATGGACACGGATCCGTACGTCGCCTGGCGCGCGGATCTGAGCTTCATGCTCTGGTCTTTTGAGGAAAACCTGAATCCCGGCGCGACCCTGATTACGGAAGGAGAGCTCCGCGAGCGGATGCTGAAAGGATACGATTACACCGGGTACGAGGACACCAGGGTCTCCGGGGATGAGGCTTTCATCACCATGTACGGTACGCTGTACAACGACCCGGAGCGGAAAGTGAAATATGTCGTGCAGACTGCCCCCATGGTTCGGGTTGTGCTCCGCGATGCCACCATCGATTCCTCGGAAGGCGGAAACGGCTGAAAAATCAGGCGCGTACGGAGGGCTCCCATTCCTCCGCGTCAACAACGGAGAAACCGGCTTCCATCGCCATCTGCGCAAATATCCCGTTTCCGGAAACAAGCCTGCCTGTAAAGCTTCCATCGTAAACCCGCCCCACCCCGCAGGAGGGGCTGCGGGATTGGAGGATGATCAGGTCAGGCTTGTTTTCTTTGGCCAGCGCCAGCGCCCTGCCCGCGCCGGCCCGGAATGCCTCGTCCACGGAGTCGCCGGCCCGGTTCATGACCACGCCATGAACAATCTCCGCCGGCACGCGCGGCGTTGGAAGCCCGCCAAGCACCTCCGGACAAACCGGGATCACCCTGTGTTCCTTCTGAAGCTTTGCCAGCTCCGGATGCAGGTTGTTTCCGCCGTTGTACTTACAGTTTTCCCCCAGCAGGCATGCGCTGATCAGGATGGTCATGATGGTTTTCTTCCTTTCCTTCAGCCCTCTTCCAGATATCTGTTCAGGAAAAAGCCCGCCAGCGTACCCGGCTTGACAGCCTGCCGCGCCTCCTCCGGGGTGAACCACGCGTATTCATCAATCTCGTAGTTGGGAGCCGCGGCGCTGTCGTCCGCTACGGACACCGTGAAATTGCACATCAGCGTGTTTGACGGCTCGTAAAACGCCGTGCGGTTAAAATGAATGGCGGCGGCCGTCAGGTTCATTTCCTCATTCAGCTCCCGCGCGGCCGCGTGCTCCAGCTTTTCTCCCCGGTTCACGTATCCCGCCACCAGCCGGTTGAAGTCTTTTCCGTATTGCTTGACCAGCAGCAGCTTTCCGTTCGCCTCATTCACCACGATCATGCTGACCGCCACATTGTACATGGGAAAACGGTATTCCTGACAACTCGGACAGAAGGGGACGATTCCCTCATGTTCAAGCGGTCTGTCCTCCAGCATGGATCCACATTCCTGACAATACTTCATGCTCCGCCTCGCGCCCCGCGTGTCTTCTCCCTTTCTTTCGCCGTTTCATCCCGGTCAGGCTTTCCCCTGCGGCTGATACCTCCGGAAAACATCCATCACCTGATCCATGATCGCGGGCGTGGCCGCCACAACCGCGGTGCTCTGATCATAATCCAGCGCATCCAGCAGCGGCATCCGGACCAGTCCTCCCGCTTCCTGGACAATCAGGCTTCCAGCGGCATAATCCCAGGGTTTCAGCCGCATTTCAAAGAACGCGTCCGTCCGTCCCGCCGCCAGGTTCGCCAGATCGATCGCCGCGGATCCGGTTCGGCGGATATCCGCGCAGTCCCGCAGAAATACCCTGGCCAGCCGCATGCTCGTCTCTTCCAGCTCCTCATAGTACGGCGCTGTGCCAAAGGCGATCAGTGCCTCGGAATACGGCGTGTCAGCCACATGAATCGGCTCGCTGTTCAGCGTTGCCCCCTTTCCCCGCTCCGCGTAAAACAGTTCGTTCCCGTACGGCTGCCAGATGACCCCCGCGACCGGTTTCTTCCCTTCGCAAAGCGCGATGGAAACGGAGGACATCCTGTAATCGTGGATAAAATTCGTTGTCCCATCCAGCGGGTCCACAATCCATGTCGGTGCGTCAGACAGCCGCTGATTCTCCTGCTCCTCGCCGATAAACTTTGAGCCGGGAAGAAGCTGGCACAGCGCCTGCTCAAGGTACGCCTCCACCATGCAGTCTATATTGGTCACGTAATTGGCGTGCCCTTCCTTGCTCGATATGCGGGAGATGGATCGTTTCAGAAAAAACTGTCCCGCTTCCCTGGCAATCCGAATCAGTTCGTCCTTCATGATCTTCCTTCTCCTTTTTTCGCTTTCACCCGCTTATTTGCTCAGGAGCCATTTCATGCCGTAGCTTCCCAGCCCATTGCCCACGGCCGCCAGCGGCAGTACCCACCAGGCAACCGAGCGGCCAATCCCCGCGTATCCCGCCAGGGCGATGGAATGGCCATAGCCGGAAAGAATAAAAAGTACGACTCCGTAAACGACAAACGGAAGCCGGCTTCCGTCTCCTTTGGGCGGCGTTGTGGCCAGATACATGCAGATTCCGCACATCACGGACTGCCAAAGCACCTTTACCGGATCCGCGTAACCCGCGGTAATCTTTCCGGCCGCCTCCCGAATCTCGGGCAGGAAAACAGAAGCAAGGAACCCGCACAGTCCCGCGGCCAGCACGTTCATGACCAGCATGACCGCTTTCTGCGGAAGATCATAATCATTCCGCGTGACGCGTCCGGTAAACAGTTCCGCGTCAAAGTTCACCACAAACCACAGCCCGGCGCTGAACAGCACGGCGCCGGGAATACCTCCGCCCGCTTTCAGATTGACGATGCAGCCCATACAGATCAGGATTCCCGCCGCCGCGCTTCGCCTGAAACTTGTCTTCATCCGTCCGTTCCTCCCCTTTCTCCGTTGAGGGGTCCTGACTTCCTGTTCGCTGTTCCCGTGGCTTTTCGCCTTATGCGTCTGTTCCTGTCAGGTGCAGCTCCTCCGCGTGTGCTTTCATGCCCTCAATCACGATCTCCGCCACTTCGCGGATATCCATTCCCAGCATTTCGCATCCGCGAAGGATCAGCTCCCGGTTGCACTTTGCGGCAAACTTTTTATCCTTCCATTTCTTCATGAAGCTTTTCACTTCCAGGTCCGTGATTCCGGCCGGGCGCATTCTTGCCGCAGCCTGCACGATACCCGTCAGTTCATCCACGGTAAACAGGCTTTTTTCCATATCCGTCACGGGCGCAACATCCGTACAGATTGAATACCCATGGCTCAGAATCGCCCGGATATCCTCCTCCGGAACGCCGGCTTCCCTCAGCGGCACTTCCGTATGCGCCAGATGCTCCTCCGGAAAATGCTCATAATCATAGTCATGCAGCCAGCCCACGGCGGCCCAGTGTTCCGGATCCGCGCCGAAATGCCCGGCCATTGCCTCCATGGCCGCGGAAACATTAGCGGCATGAAGAATCAGGTGCTCTTCCGTAACCATCCGTGCATTCAGCTCTTTTGCTTTTTCAAGCGTCAGCCTTTCCATGAAGCCGCCTCCTCGTATTCCTGTTTCATTTACTGTCCGGCATCCAGCGTCTGCTGAATCACGTCCAGCATCGCGGGCTTGTCCATGGCTCCCGGAATATAGCCCATCAGTTTTCCATCCGCCCGGATCAGCCAGGTCGTCGGCAGGGACTGCGCTCCATAAGCGTTGAAGTATTTCCCGGTCGAATCCATAACAACGGGATAGGTCCACCCGTGCTCCGCCAGAAAGTCTATGATTCCCTGCTCGTCCACGGTGTCATAGGAATCAGGAGCGGCCACCCCCAGAATCACAACATCGCCCTGGTTCTCACCCAGCTCGTGATAGATTTCCTCGATCTCCGGCATCTCCTGGATGCACCAGGGGCACCATGTCGTCCAGAAGTTCAGAAAAACGACTTTTCCCCTGTACGCGGACAGGGTATGTTCCTGTCCGTACTGGTCCCTCAGCGTAAAATCCGGCGCGGTATCGTCTCCGCTCTCAGCGGCCGCTCCCCCCGTTTCCGCGGATGCGGAGGCCGGCCAGATCGCCTGACCGCACAGGGCCGCTGTCAGAACCAGGACGGCCAGAACCGCGGACAGGGTTCTGGAGATCCCGGATCGCCGGCGGAGCGCCTGGCGCTCCTTTTCCAAACAGCGCCAGACGGCACCTGTAAATAACCCCACGGCCAGCAGCAGCGCTGCTCCAGGCATATTCATCATTCGCATCGTCCTCCTCTTCCCGTCCTCTCCAGTCAGCCCCGCCATGATATCTGTTGTCGGGAGCCAGGTTCTGTCGTTCATGCCGTCTGAAAGCATTTCATCCCCTGATCATCGCGATCCGTCTCACGGGAAAGCGCTTTTCATCCGGCGCGTGCATTCCCATTCTGCATACCCCGCCGCATGGTTGCGGCGGAAGGTGTGCGTATGATCGTTGGCTTTCATTGAGGCCCTGCTGTCGTTACGCCTGTTTTATCCTTCTTCGCAAGGTTTAATGCTGAATGTTTCCCGCCGCTTCAAACATCTTCCGGGAGATTTCCTCCGCGTACTGACCCAGCGTGTGCATCAGGGCATGGTCATGGTTCTCCCGGACCCGGGTCGCAGCGTCCAGAATCAGCGTCCTTTCCTTTCCTGGTTCACACGGCGCCCAGGCGGGGATGGCCGCGTTGGCCGGATCTCCAGCGGAAGCGAAGGCCATGACGGAGCGGAAGGCCTGCTCCTGTATTTTTTCGGCCAGGCCGGGGTCCAGACCTGCCCCATGCGGATATTCCACCAGATCCACGTTGTGGAAAACATAGGGAATATCGCAGCAATGCCACGGGGTGTTGCCCCCGTCGATGGGCTGATCCAGGTTAAAGAGATAGGACCAGGTCTGACGGTTAATCCTGCTTCTTTCCGCGATATACGCCACTTCCGGCCCGCGGAAGACGAAGTCCAGCCGCAGCAGATCGATCACCGGCCGTTCCGGGTAAGCTTCCCGGAACAGGGGGATCAATGCCGCCGCCGGGCCTTCTCCCCAGGCTTTCCGGATCGTCTCGATCTGCGCAGCGTCACTGAGCCCCGCCCACTCCCCGGGCTTGGGCGCGAAGGAGGTAAATTCTCCGAAGACGCTGCCAATCATCAAAGGCACCTGGCTCGTTTCCTTCCGGAATCCATGGCGGACCGGTTCGCCCGCATAATACGCGTTCGGATGCGGGCAGCAGCCCACATACTTCCCAGCCTGTCGCAGGGCGGGGCTTACCTTCCGGTAGGCGCCGGCCAGCGCCGCGTAATCCACGGTTTCCAGCGACTTTACATCATCGATGCCCAGCTCCCGCATCACCGCTTCGGCCAGTTCCTTTCCGCTGCCCTCAGCGTCCGCCAGCACCGGGCCGATCACGCCGCTCATGATGATCCCCTTCGCGTACAGCCCATCCGCCGCGGGGGACTGAAGCAGCGTTGTCACCTTGGCGCCGCCGCCGGACTGGCCAAAGACCGTCACATTTTCCGGATCGCCGCCGAATGCGGCGATGTTTTCCCGGATCCATCGCAGCGCGGCAATGATATCATCTCCGCCCGCGTTGCCGGAGTTGGCGTATTCCTCCCCAAAGTCCGACAGGTCAAAATAGCCCAGAACATTGAGCCGGTGATTGATGGACACCACCACCGCGTTGCCGATCCGGCTCATGTTCGCGCCATCATAGGCGATATGCTCAATGGCGGAACCCGCTGAAAAACCACCCCCATGCAGCCATACCAGCACCGGCCGCTTTCCGTCGTCCAGGCCCGGCGTCCACAGGTTCAGGTTCTGACAGTTCTCGTCCATCGGCCAGAAGCGGTGCGGCACATACAGCTCCCCGCAGGGCGGATCATTGGTCATCAGCGGACACACATATCCGTAGCTGCAGGCATCCAGCACCCCATCCCAGGGCTGCGCCGGTTCCGGCGCGTGAAAGCGTTTCGCCGTGGCATAGGGAATTCCCTTGAAAATGTTCAGCCCGTCATGCATATATCCCTGGATTTTCCCTTTTGCGGTCGTCACCACCGCGGTCCCGGCATCCCTTGCGAAAGAATGGGTCATCCTTCTCCCCTCCTGTCAGGCTTTCCCGATTTGCCTCGGCTGTTTCTCTGCGCATGATTATATCAGCTGGCCCGCAAAGATGCAACGGAAAGCGGGGAAAACGGAGATTCCCACATTGCGGCGTCTGCGTCTTTTTGCTATAATTCCAGGAAGAATGGATACGGATCCTTCGGGATCCGGAAACGGACAGAGAAAGGAACCTTTTCGGCATGAAAAAGCAGGCTTTTAATCCCTATCTGCCATCCTGGGAGTATATTCCCGATGGTGAGCCCCATGTTTTCGGCAATCGGGTGTATGTCTATGGCAGCCACGACTGGTTCAATGGCTATGTTTTCTGTCAGGGCGATTACATGGGCTGGTCCGCCCCGGTGGACGACCTGTCCGACTGGCGCTGCGAAGGGGTCATCTTTCCCCGGAACGGCGACCCCGTCAACGCGGACGGCCACATGTGCCTGTACGCCCCGGACGTGACCCAGGGGCCGGATGGCCGATTCTACCTGTACTATGTCTACGATAAGGTGAACTTTGTTTCCGTGGCTGTCTGTGACGCTCCTGCCGGACGGTATCAGTTTCTCGGCTATGTTCATTACAAGGATGGCACCCGTCTGGGCGAGCGTCCCGGGGATGAACCCCAGTTTGATCCCGGTGTCCTGACCGAAGGGGCGAAAACCTATCTGTATACCGGTTTCTGCGGTCATGGCGACAAGAGCCGTCACGGCGCCACCTGCACCGTCCTGGGGCCGGATATGCTGACCATCGAGGAAGATCCGGTTTATGTGGTGCCCGGCGAAATGTACGCGGAGGGAACAGGCTTTGAGGGGCACGCCTTTTTTGAAGCCTCCTCCATCCGCCGGCGGCGGGATCAGTACCTCTTTGTCTATTCCTCCCAGGTCATGCATGAACTGTGCTACGCCGTCTCCGCTTCCCCACGCGGGCCCTTTGCCTACGGCGGCGTTATCGTCAGCAACAACGATGTGGGCATCAGCGGCTGGAAAGAAAAAAGCCGCCCGATGGCCTTCGGCGGCAACAATCATGGCAGCCTGGTGGAAATCGCCGGCCAGTGGTACATCTTTTATCACCGGCATACCAACGGCACCTGGTACAGCCGTCAGGGCTGCGCGGAACCGGTGTCCTTCGGCGCGGACGGAAGGCTTTCCCAGGTGGAGATGACCTCCTGCGGACTGAATGGCGGCCCGCTGAAGGGCGAAGGCGCCTATCCGGCCTATATCGCCTGCCACCTTTTCGTGGAGGAAAACCAGCCCCTTTACGTGGGCGACCCGGGCTGTCCCATGGTCACCCAGGACGGCCGGGACGACGATAAAATCGATGGCCACATCGCCGGCATCCGGGACGGGGTCACCATCGGATTCAAATACTTTGACTGCAGAAATGTAAAGCGCATCGGTATCGAAACCAGGGGCTACGCACATGGAAGATTCGAAATCAAAGCCGCCCCGGATGGCCCGGTGCTGGCGGAGATTCCCCTCGACAGCAGCAACATCTGGCAAAAGCGGGAAACAGAAGCAGCTTTCCCGGACGGCATCCAGGCTTTGTACCTGACATACCGCGGCCCGGGAAAGCCTCATCTGAACCGGATCTTCTTCGGCCACTGATTCCACGCCCCCTTCAGGGGGGCTTTTTTATGCTTTTTTACGCCAGGCGCAGCTCGTCCAGGGTATAACGGAGCGTCTCATCCACGGAGTCATCCTCCTCCGAAACCGTCAGCAAGGACAGCCAGGGGTGGGATTCCTCCCAGGAAATCTGTGTTTCCGTTGTCTCCTGATTCATGGGCTATGCACTCCCTTCCGATCATTTAAACCACAAGGGATTGTATCCCACTCTTTTTATAAATACAATATCATTTCTGGTTTTTTTCCTGTCCTTTTCGGCGCCGTAAACCGGTCCAAAAGTCAAGGACAAATTTTTGGCAGATCGAACTTTTTTCGGAGTCGTTTTCGTCAAAAAACGGAATCAATAACGCCAGATGGAATCTTATTTGCCAGTTACGGACGTATGTTTGCCGAGTCGGACAGAAAGAAGGCCTTCAGTACAGGGTATCAGTTTCGCAGCACGTGGGATTGCGGAATGATATGAAAAAGCATATACTATGATGTCAGGGTCATAAGGCCAGTTCCGGCATAAGTCGATACGGTCGAACCTTGAAAATTTCACACAAACATAAGTCTTTTTGAAATGGCTATAGGAAAAAAGGCAGGAATCTGAAAATCATGCCGTAGTTTTCCTCATC
>JAFUGS010000006.1 GCA_017469265.1 Clostridia bacterium | reverse complement strand
GCGATCTCTTTCGTTGTCCGCGCCGATGCGTAGCAGTATCCAAGCACTGCTTTATCGTGCTTTGTTCCGTTGGCAACAGGAATAAACTCCAGTGCGGGAATATCATCATCCTGTGTTCCTGCCTCATACGTCAGATCCGGAAGCACAAGCTTGAAATGGTCCGATTCCGTACAGATATATGGCTTATGTCGCTCATCCGCGGAAAGATATGCCTCTTCAATCTTTTCAAACCCTGTCCCGGAAGCTTCCATGGCATTGCACTTAACCAGCACATTGCAGATTAGTTCATTTCGCCGTTTTGAAATGATGGAAGACAGATCATAGGTCTTCTGTATCTTCTCGCGCTGATAGAACCCGCCCGGAGACATGATTTCCAGCCGATCCCGGAAAATGCTAAGCTGAATCTGCGTGCCGTCCATCTCATAATCCCGGTGAGCAATCGCGTTGATGATTCCCTCAAACAGGGCTCTTTCAGGAAAAGCATCAATATTCAGCCTTGAGTCAGCAAGCTTGATGATGGAATGATTCATCCGCTGCCGGACATATTCCAGCATATACTGGATTCCGCCGGTGATATTCCCGCGGTATTTATTCAGAGAGACAATTCTTTCACTGCCTTTTGTAAAACCGGAGAATACAGAACAGTGGATATCCGTCTTTCCTTCTCTATATTCGTCGCGGAACAGAAGCGCGCCGTTTGTCAATTTGCCGTTCTCTGTGAAGAAACCCATAGATGCCAGCGCTTTATCGGTCAGCGTGTTTTTCCCTTCATTTCTTTCCCTGCAGAAAGCAAAGAGATCCTGAAACTCTTCCGCGTGATAATCCACATCTGTAGGAAGCACATCATATTGAACCGCTTTGCTGCTGCGGCTCATTTCAACAATCTCTTCGTATGTCGCGCCGTTGGTAAACCCCTGCCTGCGCATGTAGATGGATGGTACTCCATCATACTTTACAATCACAGGCTTATACGGGGACTCGGCTACATCAATTCTGAGAATGAACAGCTCTTTCTGATTTACCTCATACCGAAGAAACGAAATGGTGTACTGCGGTCTCGGTGAAACATGCTCGTTAATCTGATTGTTGAAGTAGTTCCGTTCATTATCGGCATCCTTACGCGTGAAACCGATCAGCTTGAAAGTCTTGTCTTCAGCGCCGATGTAAAAGGTTCCGCCCGCGGCGTTTGAAAAGCCGCCGACTGTTTTAATCCAGCTTTGAGGATTGTTCCTGTCCAGCCGTGCCTTACATTCCACCTCAAGGTTTTCCAGCGTGATGCTTCCTGTTAGCTCTTCCAGATACATGGGCTGTACCTCTCCTTGTTGAAGTCAATTCAATATTACTTCAATATTACTTCAAGATCTACTTCAACATTACTTCAACAACTACTTCAACAAAACTTCAATTTAGCTTCAGCGACAGTGAAGTGGATCAGATATAGAGCATTATACATTACTTGGATTTCATTACTAATTGAATGGCGGCACCAGAGCAAAATCTGATGCCCATTTTTGTGTACGTGAAGTGGTAAGATAAAACTGGACACGGAGGGGGTAGAAATGTCGATGGCGGCAGTGACCGGAAGGCCCTCGTCATCCACCGTCGCCACGATGGTCGTGTGGATTTCGTTCACGATATACGCCAGATAATCTTTCGCTTCCATGTGCCGCTCCTTTGAAAGAGGCTCCGATGACAACCGCACCGGAGCCTCCATAGATCAGTTTTCCTTTGCCAGAAGATCGCGCATGCCTTCTCGAAGATCCGCGAGGGTATACTTTCTCATTTCTTCTTCCATCGCGTTCTGGATCGCCTTCAGCTTGTCGTCCAGCAGGGCGTGGATGTTCCGGCCTACCGGGCACTTGGGATTCGGCGCTTCGTGGAAATGGAACAGGTCGCCGTTTTCCACCGGCTCGATGGCCCGATACACATGAAAAAGATATATCGGCATGCTGAAGCGCCCATGGTTGGAGGAGCCCAGAGGAATCCTGGACAGTTTGGCCGTCAGCTGCCTGCCTGAACCTGATAGTCCTTTTTCATGCCGTGCGCGCCGAAAATCTGCCATGAGCCCGCGCCAAGCCGCTGCATGAACGTCCGGCGTTCCAGCGCGCAGAGCTCCGGATTCGTATCCACGGAAGTCATCAAAACCGGGGCGTATTGATTGTACGCTTTCTGTTCACGAGTCATGCCGTGCGTGTTGATGAAGACGTCTCCGGTAAACGCGATATGATGTGTGTAGTCAATGAGAATGATTTCCCCGGGCAGATGTCCGCCCTGCCCCTGATACACTTCAAAATGCAGCTCGCCAAACCGGAAAAAGCCGATCTGCTGCAGCGGCTCCTTCTGGTCTTCATCCGTTCCCCACAGGGCCGTGACCTTCTCCGGCGCCACAGGCCGGTATCCCGTCAGCGTTTTGCAGATGTTGATGTACGGCCTGTGCAGCGGATTCTGCTCCCTGAATCCGTTCTTCCCTTCATATTCCAGCAGCAGGCATTCTCTGGACTTTTCGCTGGCGAAAACCTCATCGAACAGGGAAAGCAATCCGCAGTGATCTACATCTGCATGCGTGATGAGAATGCTCTTTTTCATCGTTTCCCATTCCGGCAGTAGCTCCTGAAACAGAGTAATCATCTCTTCCCTGTACAGGGCGTAGCCGCAGTCGATAAACAGGGTTTCGCCCATGCTGCGGATAATCGCGGTGTTGCTGCCGCAGGGTGGTTCAATCAGGATGATTTCCGTCTGATCCGCGATGCTGTGCCGGGTAATTCTCGGGGCAAAAGCACCGCCCCGGGATACGGACAGAAGATTCGCGAACCGGCTGATGCTCTCAAAGGTCTTGAAAGGAGAAAGGCCGTTTTCATCGAGCATCTGCATGATCAGATTGGAGTTCACCAGCAGGCCTTCCCGTGCGGATTCTGGCAGGCCCGTCTCCTCCATCAGTCCGTGCACAAAGGAGCGGTAAAAGATGCTGTTGTCATAAACCTTTTCGCTGTGATTGTAGTCAATGACCCGGACGGCGCAGATTTCCTTCGCGCGGGCCGCAAATTCATGAAGCTTTGCTTCGTCCTCTACAAACAGCCCCATTTTGAAAGCCTGATAGTCTGTTCCGTTCTCCTGGGAGCTGATATAGGAAATGTTCAGCCGGTATTCCTGAATCAGCCGGAGTATTTCTGTCACGCTGCCCGGCCGGTCTTTCAGCATGAATTCCAGCAGCACGACGGCTCTGGACTGTTCATCGCTCTGCAGATAGCCGATCCCGGTCAGCATCTCGTCCGCCTGCCGGATCTGTTCTTCTGTCCCTTCCGCGTCGATAAAAAGGGTGTGCGAATCCACCGCCTTGTTATAGCTGACGCGGGTAATGTTCATTCCCAGAGCAGCGAAGCATTCGCTGGCTTTTAAAAATGCGCCGATGTGATTCGGCATCGTGGTGACATAAGTCTTTTTCATCATGGCCCCCGGAAAAGAGTAGGTTGCCGCCCTCAGGCAGCGGTCATTCCGCGCCAAAGAATACCACATCGGGCCTGTTTCCGCAATGCGAACCGCGGAGACAGAAGGCTTGCACAGAAAATTCATTTGACAAAAATGAAAATCTTTGCCTGATGCCCCTTGCGACAGTAAACAAAGGCACCTTTATCTATCTGCAATCCGTTGGAAAAGCTCTGGCTTCCACGATGATTTCCATGGTGCGCGAAGTGATCTTTGGCGTTGGTTTTGCCCTGCTGCTGCCCATTTGGTTCGGTCTGGATGGCGTGCTGTATTCCATGCCGGTATCCGAAGCACAATGGAAAATACGGTGCGGAAAGCCAGGAAGGGAAAGGCTCCATATTCTGGTTTGATCTGAAGTTATGATCCTGCTCCTGTTTTCTTGTCATGAAAACCTTTCACTGCCTGGCAGAATTCTTCGGGCAGCTGGCCCTGCGGAGAATGTCCGCATCCCTCGATCAGATATAATTCTTTTCTTGGAGCCGTAATATCATCCATGTAATCCTCTACCAATCCGACCGGACAGATCCAGTCGCATGAACCTGATATAAACATCACCGGCATCCGATACGCATCTCCTGTTTCGAGCGTATTAAAGTCCTTCACTCCGGCAAGCGGTTTCTCCACCAGTTCTTCATAATGCTCCATGCGTCTCAATCATCCGCAATATGCGATCTCTTTCAACTTATCAGGGATCGGAAGACCAAGGTAAGCGGCGTTCTCCAGCAGGCTCAGGCCTTCATAGCTCAGGTAAAAGCAGATGACGGCTCTCCGCAGGACAGCTCCCGTTCCGACCACATTCACGTCGAGGATGTAACATATGAGCGGAAGAAATAATTGGTACCCGTAATACCGGAAGCGGGGTCAGGCTTTGCGGCCGTACTGTTTTTTTTGTTGCCGAAAACAAGATAACCTTTGCTATTTTGCGCAGGCAGAGGTGTATTTTTCGCAGGAAATGAGGTATCCTGTATTTCGTGAACGGCGGGCATCGGGCCTGCTGGGGAAAGGACCATTGTCGGAAAGCGAGGAAAGGGAAAATGATTGAGTTTGTCCAGGCAACCAAGATATATGGAAAGAGCGACCGCGCCGCGCTGGATCATCTGAACCTGCGGGTGGGAGACGGCTGCCTTTATGGTTTCCTGGGGCCGAACGGTGCCGGAAAGACCACGGCGATCCGGCTGCTGACCGGCGCGCTGCGCGCGACGGAAGGAACGGTGCAGGTAAATGGCATCGATGTCAGCACGGATCCGGTCGCCGCCAAGAAGATGATTGGCTTTGTGCCGGACAGCCAGGAGATCTACGACAAGCTGACGGGCTGGGAGTATCTGAACTTCATGGCGGATGTTTTTGACGTCAGTGAAAGTGACCGGAAGGCCCGGGCGGAACAGTATCTGGAAACCTTCGAAATGACGGAGGCGGCGTCCAGCCGGATTGCCAGCTATTCCCGGGGCATGAAACAGAAGATCACGGCCATCGGGGCCCTGATCCATAATCCCCCGGTCTGGGTGCTGGACGAGCCCATGGTGGGCTTGGATCCCCGGGCTTCTTTCCTGCTGAAAGAGGAAATGAAGCGCCGGGCGCGGGACGGCGCCACGGTCTTCTTCTCCACCCATGTGCTGGAGGTGGCGGAGAAGCTGTGCGACCAGGTGGGCATCATCGACCGGGGACACCTGCTGGTGGAAGGCGCGCCTGAGGAGCTGCAGGAGCGGATGGGCGACGCGTCCCTGGAAAAGCTGTTCCTGGAGCTGACCGGCGGCGATCCCGCGGAGGTGGAGGCCAAATGAAAAAATACTGGATCCTGACCCGGATCATGCTGCGGAACATGCTGTTCTCGCTGAATCCGTTTGGTCAGACCTTTGAGGACGAGAAAAAAAGGAGCCGCGCCGTTACACGGGCGCTGCTGCGGCTGGTGCTGGTGCTGCTGGCGCTGGGATCGATCGTGTTTCTGGAATACGAGATTTACCGCGGGCTGGGGCATATCGGCATGCCCATGCTGCTGCCGGCGCTGGCCATTTTCGCTTCCACGGCCTTCAGCCTTTTCATGGGGCTGTATCAGGGCCTGTCCGAGCTATACCAGGGAAAGGACGCGCCTTTCCTCGCGGTGCTGCCCCTGACGTCGCGGCAGGTTTTCGCCGCCCGGCTGACCACGCTGTACCTGTCGGAGCTGGGGCTGGACGCGGTGCTCTGCCTGCCGGCCTTCGTGCTTTACGCGCTGGGCACGGGCAGCGCCATGCCGACGGCGCTGACGGCGCTGCCGACGCTGCTGCTGCTGCCCATGCTGCCCCTGAGTCTGGTGGCGCTGGTGTCCTCCCTGCTGATGCGGGTTTCCTTTTTTGCCCGGAACCGGGACGGCATTATCATGGGGCTGACCACGGTCCTGGCCATTGGCTATTCCATCGGCGTCACCCTGATGAACTCCTCCTCCCAGGATCCCTCTCAGGCGGTGATGTCGCTGCTGACGCAAAAGGGAATTCTGGAAAAGATGGGCGGCTTCTATCCGCCGGCCTTCTGGGCGACAAGGGGCTTTACCGGGCAGGTGGCGATGCTGCTGCTGTTCGCGGCGGTTTCCCTGGCCGCGGTGGCCGCGGTGATCACGCTGGTGGGTCCGGGATATCTGAATCAGGCGCTGACCAGCTCAGAAAAAACGGTGGTCCGGAAAAAGAACCGGGGCGCCATTGCCTGGCGGAAGCGTTCCGCCTTCGCGGCGCTGCACGCGCTGGAGTGGCGGGAGATCCTTCGGACGCCGGCCTGGGCATATAATTCCCTGATGGGCGTCATCATGTTTCCGCTGATGATCTGCATTGGTACCGTGGCCGGGGTTTCCAACGCGGATGAACTGGGCCTGGCGGGCATGCGGCAGATGCTCTCGATGGTGGATCAGGGCTATGTTGCCCTGGTGACCGCGGGAGTACTGATGTTTGGCAGCATGGTCAACCCGGCGGTTTCCACCGCCATCTCCCGGGAAGGCAGCTGCTGGCCCTTCGCGCTGACGCTGCCGGTCCGGCAGAAGAGCCGTTTCCTGGCCAAGATGCTGGTGGGGCTGGAGATCAATCTGGTCTGCTCCCTGCTGATCGGTGGGGTGGCGTGGTTCCTGACACGGATGAATCCGCTCTGGCTGCTGGCGGCACTGGGCATCTCCTTCCTGGTGGGCCTGGCTTCCGCGGCCATTTCCCTCTGGGTGGACGCGCGGCATCCCCGGCTGTCCTGGGCTTCGGAGATGGAGGCCATCAAGAAGAACTTCAATCAGGTGTATGGCATGCTGCTGTGGGTGGTGCTGGTGGCGCTGTGCGTGATACCGGCGGTGCTGCTCTGGTCCCGGGGCGGGGGCATTGCTCTGCTGGGGGTGGCCGGCGCGGCGCTGGCGGAGGCGGTGGTTTCCATGATCCTGCTGCTGCGCATCAGTGAAAAACACACGGTGCTTCAAAGCTGACGGGTAAAACAAACGCTCCGGCGCGAAACAGCGCCGGAGCGTTCTTTCTGTCAAATCGACATGAACCGGAGGCGGCTTCAGGGATACAGGCTCTTTGCGCTTCCGCTGCAAAAGCAAGAGGTTTCGTGAATTTGCATACCTGACAACCCCGCCGCTTTTCCTGCCTTTTCCTGTTCAGCTTTCATTTCGCTTTGTAATAGCTCCTGTTTTTCTGCTTGAACAGAGACCAATACAGAAGTGATTTTTTCATTCTTTTTAGGTTGATTTTAAGCTTTTGTGGTACACTGTGTGCATGATATCGAGCAGCGAAAGCGTAAGACCGGATATCGAAATCAAAGAAGGAGGATGGATCCCTATGAAAAAGATCATCTCAATGATTCTTACCCTTTCGCTTCTCTGTATGGCCGGCGCTGGCTTGGCTGAAGACCCGGGTGGCGAACGCGGCGGCAATGGCGGCCCTGGCGGTGGACGGGGCGGCGTGCGCGGCGGCAACGGAGGAGGAACCGACAAATCCGGCGATGCCCAGCTTCAGACCATGATCGCCGAAGTGGCTCCAAAGTTTCAGCTGTTAACCTACGAAGATGCCGAAACCGGCGCCAGCCTGCAGTATCAGCTGTATATCCCTGAAGATTATGATGAAACCCAAAGCTATCCCATGATTCAGTTTATTCCGGATGCCAGCGCTGTCGGTCGTGACGCGGATTATGTGCTGACACAGGGCTGGGGCGGCCTGATCTGGGCGGCGGAGGAGGAGCAGGCCAGGCACCCCGCCTTTGTGGTGGTTCCTGTTTTCACCGAAACCGTTGTGGACGACAATTTCAATCATTCCGGGTAACTGTTCAGTCACGCGAAAAAGTTTAACAAAAATGTAACAAAATACCAAAAGGAACCCCAAAATCCAATGCCGAATATTGAATCATAGACATTTATGAGGAGGTGTTCGCCGTGGATTTTGAAGCCATCATTAGAGAG
>JAFUGS010000051.1 GCA_017469265.1 Clostridia bacterium | reverse complement strand
TGGAGAACATGTTTGATCTGGTATTCCTGTGCTGTTCGAATTTGCGGATCCCATTACCAAATCGTCCGGAGGTGGTTCAGACGTTATGAATCATGCAGGATCAGGCGCTCGGGCACCCACATTCATGCCCGATGCCTCAAAGATGATCGCTTTTTCTAATGGAAACATTCATGACATTGATCATCTGATCCGGGTATGGACCTATGCGAAAACGATCGGAGAATTGGAAGGCTTGGATCCGGATACACAATATATTCTTGAAGTGGCTGCAATCACGCACGATATTGCCTGCCCTTTATGCCGCATAAAATATGGCAATACAAACGGGAAACTTCAGGAAAAAGAAGGAGAGCAGCTGGCTCGGGAATTCCTTTCCGACTCCGGTATGACAGACGCACAGATCTCCAGAGTTGCTTTCCTGGTTGGCCACCATCATACGTTCGAAGAGATTGACAATGTAGATTATCAGATTCTGATTGAAGCTGATTATATTGCCAACGCCTCAGAAAACGGGTACAGCGAAGATAACATACGCAGTTTCATGCGGAAGATCATGAAAACACCTGGCGGAAAAAAGCTGCTGCAGGACGTTTTCAGCAATTCAGATTTGCACTGCTGCTGAACAGAAAATCGGAAAAATCTCCCGAAGCGCTGGCTGAAAGTATCCAGATTCCCTGGAGATTAATCCGGGCAGTGCGAAATGTATATGCCCATGATTATGAAAAAACGAAGCCTGAAACCGTCTGGCAAACCATCACAGAGGATATTCCTGTTCTGAGATCACAGCTTCAGGCGCTTATTGATTCATAAAACGGGAAATCACTGCTTCCTGCCTCATATATGCAGGTAATCTTCCTTATTTATAAAGTCTCCGCGGAAACTCCCGTGGAGGCGCTGTTCTGTACAAATGAGTTGAATATCATTGGGCGGATCAGTCCACCGGCACAAACCGGAGGCTGTCCGGCATCATCCGCGCAGCTGCTTCCGCCAGCTGTCCGCCATGATGGTCGCCGCCTGGGCCTCGGCGCTGGTGCCCTCGTCCGTGAAGTGGGGACATCCGCACACCTCCCGCACCAGGCCCATCCCGTCGATCTTCTCCGTCACAGTTGTCCAGGCCCGCTCCGCCGCCTCCAGCGCCTCGCGCCCGATGTACCCGTGCAGCACGCCCCGGTATACGGCGGCCGCCATCATCATTGCGCTGGTCCCGTCGCTGAAGCTGTCCTCCTCGTCCAGGATGTCGTGAAACCGGCCGTCCTCCGTCTGATACCGCAGCATCGCCTCCATCAGTTTCCGGCAAAACGCCCCCGTCTCCCGGGCGATCTCCGGGTATCCCTGGGCTTCCGCCGCCTCCGTCACCCGCGCCAGGCCCATCAGCGCCCAGCCGTTCCCGGTAGCCCAGTGCTTGTCCCGCACATACCGGTGCTGCGCCGTGTCGATGATGTGGCGGAAAACCCCGGCCTCCCCGTCGTACAGCGCGGCGATGTACCCGCGGATCTGCTCCGCGGCTTCCGTCACCCGGCCCATCGCCGCCAGAAACGGCGGTGCCATGTACAGCCCGTCGATCCACAGCTGCGCCGAGGAATGCCCCTCGTGAAAGCTCTTTTCGTTGTGGCAGATGATGCCGTCCTCCGTCCGCGGCGCCCGTTTCTCCAGGTATTCCAGCATCCGCTCCGCCCCGTCCAGAAAAAACCGGTCCCCGGTCTTCTCCCACGCCCGCAGGCATACTTCGCCGTTCGCCGCCGGGTCGGACACGGCGGCTCCGCCGCCCGCCATCGCCAGCCGCCCGTCTGCGGCCTGCCGCTTAATGGCGTCGTAGGCCATGGGGATCCACAGCTCCTCCCGCCCGGCCTCGTACAGCGCCTGGGCGCACACCCCCTGTTCCCAGGGATAGCGCTGCATCGCCAGCATCGCCCGGATCACCTGCTCCGTCTTTCCGCTCATGGTGCGTCCTCCCGCGTCTCCCGGCCCTTCTTCGCCGCCTGTCCCAGGTCTCGTGCCGACCGTCTCCGTCCGGCCCATCCGGCCCCGTGCCCGTCGTGGCGTCCCCTGCCGCCCGGAAGGTGTCGTTCTGTGCCCAGTTGCCCATGCGGATCAGCGCCGCCGCCGCGTGTACAGATCATGATTAGCGCTACCTTCTCTTATTGCCTGTTATGCCCTTCTCCCATAATAATATGGTCCCCGGCAAAAACAAGCGTCCCATCCTTTTTCAGTCCCACACAGTATCCATCCGTCGAAGTCCACATTTGTGTATTCTACATTCGCACCGGCGTTAATGTGGTACCACAGCGTTCCCTGGCTGTCCGCCTGACTTTCCTTTACCCAGACTCCGGTATTTTGAGGAAGACGTACAAGCACTTTGCCGCCAATTCTCCTGCGCAAAGCTACATCTTCCGATTATAAAAGCGTGCTAGGGCTGCGATTCCCTGACACGCCAGTATTTTCTTCGCGGATTCCTGTCCGTTTTTCCAGCGACGCGCCGGCCTTTTTCGATGAAAAAACCATGCGCGTTGGCC
Source organism: Clostridia bacterium (assembly GCA_017469265.1). GTDB lineage: Bacteria > Bacillota > Clostridia > Christensenellales > Aristaeellaceae > Aristaeella. The sequence continues at coordinate 15,360 of JAFUGS010000051.1, read as the reverse complement.
GGCGCGTGTCCCCTGTCCGCCGTTTTCGTCACGCGCTCAGGAATCTTTGGGCATCGGCGGCAGTTCGTGAATGTCATAGGTTTCATAGTAGATATCGAACGCGGTTTCCGTATCCCCGGACAGCTCAACCAGCGCGCCGGCCTGGAACATGGCGGAGAGCGAGCCGCTCGGCGCGGCCCACGCGGCGTTGCTGACAACCGTCATCCCGCTGTCCCGCAGCATCCCTTCCGCGCCAAAAAGCAGGATGCCGGTGGCGATGTGATAATCGCTGGAGATAATCGCGATCTGTCTGACCTGCGGCGCCTTTTCCTGCAGGAGCGCGTAGGTATAAACGGCGTTCTGCGCGGTGGTCAGCGAGCGGTTCTCCACCAGCACCCGGGCAGGATCCACCCCCTGCGCCACCAGCCATTCCGCCATCCGGCCCGCTTCCGTGGCCTCCGGGTTTTCCGCCGCCGTGCCGCCGCCGGTGCAGACGATGACCGCGCGGGGATACCGCGCGGAGGCCGTCAGCAGTACCTTCAGCCGCTCGATCAATTCTTCCCGCATGGTTCCGTCCGGGTTCAGCTGAAAGCCCAGCGCGACCAGGCACAGCGAGTCGTCCGACGGCAGGTCTTCCGGCAGCGCGTCGTTGACCGTGACGGGCGTTTCCCAAAGGTCCATGATGCGCGTCCACTTTTCCCCGAGCGCCGGGTCCTGCGCCTTCAGGGCGTCCAGCGCCGCTTCGTCCCTGGTCTGTTCCGCGGCGTAGGAGACGACGATCCGTTCAATCAGCGCCTGCGCCGGTCCCTGTTTTTCTTCTCCCGCCGCCGCGAAACCCGTTCCCAGCGCCATCATGCAGACCGCGAGAACCCCTGCGAGCCATTTTCTTTTCATGCTTTTCCCCTTCCTCTCCATCTTTATCCCTCGTCCCGCGGTCCTCCCTTTGCCGGGCGCTGTTTCACGCGCCGCCCTGGCCGCGGCCGGCATCGTGTCAGATCAGTATTCCGTCACAGTGGTCGATCTCGTGCTGAATGATCTGCGCGGTGAACCCCTCAAACGTCCCCGTATGCCATTGAAAAAAAAGATCCTGATATTTCACCGTGATCCGCCGGTACCGCTTTGTCTTCCGCACGCCCGCCAGGGACAGACAGCCTTCCTCCGCTTCATATTCACCGGACCGGTCCGTGATGACCGGATTGACCATCACCATCTGCATGGGCCCCTGGCAGAAAACGATCATGCGCTTTTTCTCCCCGATCATGTTGGCAGCCATGCCCACGCAGCGGCTCAGATTCGCGCGGAAGGTGTCCAGCAGGTCGGTGATGATCTGACGATCCGCCTCCGCCGCCGGTTCGGACTTCTGCGCCAGAAACAAAGGATCATGAATGATGGGGCGAATCATGCGGGGCCTCCCTTAATCGGATGCCCGGTCACACGCCGAAAAGGATCTGTGGCAGGCGTCCCTGTTTTTTATTTCTGATGAAGGAGCGTAAGCATTTCATGGCTCTGTCCTCCAGAATCAATGCATGCATATCGTACCACAAGGCCAGATAGTTATCAAGTTTTTAAGGCGGAGTATATTGAAGACATTTCCAGGGAAAAACGCATTCATAACATAAAACGCGCTCCCCATCTTCTGCGCACAAAAGGATAACCTCCGTTTGAATTGATGATCCAGGAAAGCTGCACCGCTCCGGCCGGAAACCTGATCTCAGCCTGATGCTTTTTTCTCCGCGCTGATCATGGTGTCTGAAATGGAGCGCGAAGGTTTGTGCGTTATGTGATGATGTTAACCTTTCCGTCTTCCCTCCTGAAGACCGGTTTCAAGGAGCAGGCACACCATGTCCGCTCAGGAACAAACCGCAGTCTGTTCAGACGGAACTTAATGTTTTCACTTCTTCCCGCACAGGCGCAAGTCATTTTATCGTATTGTATATTGTTCCATAGATCATGTCTCCGTTTGTCATCTAAGCGTTTTTCCATGGGATTGTACAAACGATGTATTTGCTTCGGATGCGTCTTGACTTCTCCAAAAACGGTGGTAAACTGCTACCGTAATTTGACAGAAAGGCGGGGTTCCCATGAAGCGCGGCATGAACACACAGTCCCTCTCCCGCTTGCTTTCTGTCTCCATGGCGTCCGTCCGCAGCAATGTTCAGTATACCGCGCAGGAGCTTTTTGCCCTGCGCTTTTACTTTTTTGTGAACTTCTTTTTTACGGGCTTCCCCATCTGAGAGAACCGCTCCTGATGATCGGCCAGGTTCATTGAGACGGCTCTTCCAGATGGGAAGGGCCGTCTTTTTGATAAATAAAAAAAACAGGAGGAACCACTTATGAAAAAAGCAGTCGTGATGATTCTCGCTCTCGTTCTGACCCTCTGTATGTGCGCCGGCGCCCTGGCGGAGGAGACCTACCGGGTCGGCGTCTGCCAGCTGGTGCAGCATGTGGCACTGGACGCCGCCACCCTGGGCTTCCAGGATGCCCTGACCGAAAAGCTGGGCGACAAAGTCTCCTTTGATGTGCAGAACGCCTCCGGTGATTCCAACACCTGCTCCACCATCGTGAACAACTTTGTTTCCGCCGATGTGGATCTGATCATGGCCAACGCCACCCCGGCCCTGCAGGCCGCCGTGGCCGCCACGGACAGCATTCCGATCCTGGGCACCAGCGTGACGGATTACGCCACCGCCTTGGACATCAGCGACTGGACCGGCGCCACCGGCATGAACGTATCTGGCACCAGCGACCTGGCCCCCCTGCAGCAGCAGGCCGACATGCTGCATGAGCTGTTCCCCGACGCCAAAACGGTGGGCCTGCTCTACTGTTCCGCTGAGCCCAATTCCAAGTACCAGGTGGACGTGATCACCGAAGCGCTGACCGCGCTGGGCTACGCGTGCGTGGAATACACCTTCGCCGATTCCAACGATGTGGCGTCCGTGACCCAGAGCGCCTGCGACGGCTGTGACGTGCTGTATATCCCCACCGACAACACCGCCGCCTCCTGCACCGAGGCCATCCGCAATGTGGTGGAACCCGCCCTGAAGCCCGTCATCGCCGGTGAGGAAGGCATCTGCGCGGGCTGCGGTGTCGCCACCCTGTCCATCAGCTATTACGATCTGGGCTACGCCACCGGCGAGATGGCCTATGAAGTGCTGGCGAACGGCGCGGATGTGGCGTCCATGGCCGTGCGCTTCGCGCCCAACGTAACCAGGGAATACAACGCGGAAATGTGCGCGCTGCTGGGCGTGCAGATTCCCGAGGATTACGTAGCGATCCAATAATTTCTGACGCGGGGGCGGGATCGGCGTCCGCCGGTCCTTCCCCCGCCGCTTGGAGGTTTCCTGTATGAACTTTTCCGCTCTTCTTAACGCCATGCCCGGGGCGGTGGCCCAGGGGCTGATCTGGGGCATCATGGCCATCGGCGTGTATATCACCTATAAGGTGCTGGACCTGGCGGACCTGACCGTGGATGGCAGCATGGCCACCGGCGGCGCGGTCTGCGTCATGCTGATGCTCAACGGGGTCAATGTGTGGCTGGCCCTGCTCTGCGCCATGCTGGCCGGCATGCTGGCGGGCCTCCTGACGGGTGTCTTCCACACCGCCATGGGCATCCCACCCATCCTGGCGGGCATTCTGACCCAGCTGTCCCTGTATTCCATTAACCTGGCCATCATGGACTTCAAGGCCAACCAGGGCATCAACGTGACCAAGTACGCCCTGATCGTGAGCCAGCGGAACGTGCGGACCGCGGGGCTGAACAACCCCATCCTGACCGCGCTGCTGATCCTGGCTCTGCTCATCGGCATCCTGTACTGGTTCTTCGGCACGGAGCTTGGCAGCGCCCTTCGCGCCACCGGCGCCAACGAGGCCATGTCCCGGGCCCAGGGCATCAACACCAACATGGCCAAGATCCTGGGCCTCATGATTTCCAACAGCATCGTGGCCCTGTCCTCCGCCCTGCTCTCCCATTATCAGGGCTTCGTGGATGTGAACATGGGCCGCGGGGCCATCGTGATCGGCCTGGCGGCGGTGATCATCAGCGAGGTGATCTTCGGAAAGCTGTTCCGGAATTTCGCCCTGAAGCTGACGGGCGTGGCCCTCGGCGCGGTGATCTATTACATCGTCATCCAGGTCGTCCTGTGGCTGGGGCTGAACACCAATCTGCTCAAGCTCCTGTCCGCCCTGATCGTGGCCGTTTTCCTGGGCATCCCCTACTGGAAGGCGCATTTTTCCGCCCGGTACGCGGGCAAAGGAGGCCGGGGACATGCTTGACCTGAAGAATCTGAAAAAAACCTTCAACCCGAAAACGGTGAATGAAAAGGTGGCGCTGGACGGGCTGAATCTGCACCTGGAGGACAATGATTTTGTCACCGTCATCGGCGGCAACGGCGCGGGAAAATCCACCATGCTCAACGCCATCGCCGGGGTCTGGCCCATTGACCAGGGCAGCATCGTGATCGACGGCACGGATGTCTCCCACCTGCCGGAGCACCGCCGGGCGCCTCTGCTGGGCCGGGTGTTCCAGGATCCCATGACCGGAACCGCCGCCACCATGCAGATTGAGGAGAATCTGGCCCTGGCCGCCCGGCGGGGGGATAAGCGCACCCTGAAAGCGGGCATCACCCGCGCGGAAAGGGCGCAGTACCGGGATCTCCTGGCCACCCTGGGGCTGGGTCTGGAGGACCGCATGACGGCGAAGGTGGGCCTGCTTTCCGGCGGGCAGCGCCAGGCCCTGACGCTGCTGATGGCGACCCTGAAAAAGCCCAGGCTGCTGCTGCTGGACGAGCACACCGCCGCCCTGGACCCCCGCACCGCGGAAAAGGTGCTGCAGCTTTCCGAAAAGATCGTGACGGAAAACAGGCTCATGACCCTGATGGTCACGCACAACATGCGCGACGCCATCCGTTACGGCAATCGGCTGATTATGATGAACGACGGAAAAGTCATCCTGGATATTGCCGGAGAAGAGAAAAAACGCCTCACTGTGGAAAACCTGATGACCGCCTTCTTCAAGGCCAGCGGCGAGGAATTCGCCAACGACCGCGCGCTGCTTTCCTGAAAAGCAGCGTTTTTTTGTGCCCCTCCGGAAGCCAGTTTGTGCTCAGGTCGCATCTCTTAAAAAAGGGTGACATCACGGTTATCGGAAATCGTTATCACACCCGCCGTCAGGCATCCTTCCGGCCCGCTGCCTTCTCCGCGGCCAATTCCTTCTGCATGGTTTCCGGCAGCTTTTTCCGCCACAGCCCCTTTCGGTACGCCAGGACGGACAGCACCGTGCCGATCACCCAAGAGATCAGCAGCGACGCGAAAATCGCGTGGGGCGACCCCTGGGGAAAGGCTTCGCTCCGGGTCAGGTTCGCCAGCAGATAAGCCAGCGGCATCCGCAGAATCACGGTGGTGATAATGCTCAGCCACATGGGCACCAGGGTATCCCCCGCGCCGCGCATCACGCCCTGCAGCACCTGGGTCACCGCGAAGCAGATGTATCCGAAGCTGAGCCACAGCAGCCCCTGCCGCCCCAGCTCGATCACCTCCGGTGTCTGGGTGAACATGGCGATCAGGTTCTTTCCAAACAGGATAATCGCCAGCACCAGCGCCAGCGAAACGCCCAGCGCCAGCTTCATCATATCCTTTACCCCGGCCCGAAGCCGGGCCGTCTTCATGGCGCCGATGTTCTGCCCGATGTAGGTCGTGGCGGCGGTGCCGAAGGTAAAGTTCGGCATCATGGCGAAGCCGTCCACCCGCATCACCGCTACGTTGGTGGCGATGACGGAGGTACCCATGGAGTTCACCAGTCCCTGCACAAGAATCGCAGACATGGAGAAGATGGCGGAGGTGATGCCCGCCGGAATTCCCAGCCCGCAGAGTTTCCGCAGGATGGTTCCATCCGGCTGCAGGGTCTCCCGGTTCAGGTCCAGCTGATCCTTCATCCGCAGGATCCGTATCACGCACAGCGTGCCGGAAACCGCCTGCGCGATGATCGTAGCCCAGGCCACGCCGGCAATCCCCATCCCGAAATTCGCCACAAACACTATGTCCAGCACGATATTCAGCAGGCTGGCGATGACCAGGTAGATCAGCGGATACACGCTGTCCCCCATTCCCCGCAGCACGCCGGACAGGATATTATACGCGCCGCCCCCCAGGAAGCCGATGAAAATAATCCGCAGGTAGGTCACCGCCCCGTCGGCCACCTCCGCCGGCGGATTGGTAAGCCCCACCAGAAAAGGCGTAACCAGGAAGCCGACCAGCGACATGAGCAGCCCGCTCCCCAGCGTCAGCAGCATGGTATTCCCCACCGTCCGGGAAAGGGTGTTCCGATCCTGCGCGCCGAAGTACTGCGCGGAGAGGATTCCGGCCCCGGTGGCGATCCCCATGAAAAGCACCAGCAGCAGGTTCAGAATCGGCCCCGCCGTTCCCACTGCCGCCAGCGCCGTATCCCCGATGTACTGTCCCACGATGATGGAATCCACCGTGTTGTACAGCTGCTGGGTAAAATTGCCGATCAGCAGCGGCACCGAAAACCGGGCCAGCACCGTTAAAGGCCTGCCCACGGTCATGTCCTGTGTTCCGAAAAGTGATTGAAATCTGCCCATGCGTTACTCCTTCATCCCCCAGAATGCCAGCCAGAGCAGTATAGCATTCCCCTTATGATTTTAAAAGTGTGTCAGGGGACAATTCCCTGACACACCTGTTTTTCTTCTTTTCTGTCCGGTCACGGAAACCGGACGGCGGCCATCCCGCGGCCGGTTCCGTTTCCTTTTCAGGGCTCTTCCCGCTTCTGATAGCGCTCAAAGGCCGCCGAATGCATGACAAAGTGCAGCAGATACGCCGCGGTGGTTTTCAGATCCTCCAGGCTGACCCTTCCTTCCCGGTATCCCTTCAGGATCTGGGCGATCACCGGCGGGCCGCCGGGCATGACCACATCCGTGGCCCGGACCGCGTCCGCGCCGTCCACCACGATATCCATGTCTCCCCAGTCCGTCACCAGCGCGCCATCATACCCCCATTCCTCCCGGAGGATATCCACCAGTACACCCGGATGTCCGCCGGCGAAGGTGCCGTTGATTTTGTTGAAGGACGTCATCACCGTCCGGGGGTTCCCGCGCCGGATCGCCATCTCAAAAGGTTTCAGGTACATTTCGCGAATGGTGCGTTCCTCCGCGATGGAATCCACCGCGTCGATGTTCTTTTTCCCGCTTCCCCGGCGGTAGGTTTCCTGTTCATTCAGCGCGAAATGCTTCGGGCAGGCGCTGACCGGGTTGTTTTCCTGCGCGCCGCGAACCGCCGCAGCGGCCAGTATTCCTGTCAGACAGGGATCTTCGCTGAAGTATTCAAACGCGCGGCCTTCCAGGGGATTGCGGATCAGGTTGCATCCCGGCCCCAGCCAGCTGTCCACATGCTGCTCCACCGCTTCCCGTCCGATGGCGGCCCCGAATTCATAGACCTCCTTCGGGTCAAAGGTACAGGCCAGCATCAGATCCGTCGGCCAGGCGGTCATTCCCACGGAAGCCGGGCCGTCCTTGTAGTTGGCGCTGGGAATGCCGTACCTGATCATGGCGGGATTCATGTATCCCCGATTGGCGTATTCATTGGTCGAACAGGCGATATCCGTTCCGTCCGGGTACTGAATCGTGCTGGGGGCGTCCTTGGCGCCGATGCCGGAAAACGGAAGTCCCGGCCCATAGCCCACCATCAGCGCGGCCAGTTCTTCCAGGGACAGCTGGTTCAGAAAGGCTTCCATGGATACGCGCCCTTCCTTCACGTCCCGCAGGGTGGATTTTATCGCCGGCACGGAGAAATCAAAAGCGCGCGCTTTTCCCGGCTGCCCTTTGAACCATTCCGGCGCCAGGAGCAGCTCCGGAATGCCCGGATCCGGCTGGCACGGGATCTCCTCCGCCCGCAGAAAGCTGATCTTCCCCTCATTGGCTTTCCGCAGCCCGATCCGCGCGCCCGTCCGGCCCAGCATGATCTCTTCCTGAACCAGCAGGGCGGCCGCCGCCGCCGTACTCCGGGAACTGTTTCCGGTCAGCAGCAGGTAACGCCCTTTCTCCACCACGTATTCGCGGCTTTTCTCATCAAAGCAGGCCAGCTCTCTCAGCGGGAAGGCAAGGTCCAGCGTTTCGGCCTCCCCAGGCCGCAGCTCCCGGGTTTTTGCGAACGCGCGCAGTTCCTGCCAGGGATGATCCATCCGGCCAAAGGGCGTATGCGAATACAGCTGTACGGCTTCCCGGCCGGCAAACCGCGCGGAGATGTTTTGAACCCGGACGGGCAGATGGATTTCACCCTTCGCTTCATCCACCGAAACCTTTCCCGCCTTCAGGCTGAATTCCGCGTAGGACAGGCCAAAACCAAAGGGATACAGCGGCTCCTTCCGGAAGGAATCGAAATACCGGTAGCCTGTGTAGATCCCTTCCTGGTAGACCGTCACCGGGCTCATTTCAAACCCGGCGCTTCCATTTTCTTCCGCGGAAAGCCCATAGTCCCGGTAGGTTTTGATCCGCTCCGGTGTATCCTTGTTCCCGCTGAAATGGTCCGCGGTGGGATAATCCGCATAGGCCCCCGCCAGCGTCACCGGAAGCTTTCCGGAAGGGGAAACCTTTCCGCGCAGGATATCCGCCAGCGCCGGCGCCGTTTCCTGCCCCGCGGTTCCGATGAACAGAATGGCCCTGATCTCTTCCCTCGTTTCCAGGAAGGACAGATCCACCGGCCCGTTGGTATTCATGATTACAATCACCCGGCTGAAGCGGTCGCAGATCCGGCTGATCAGGCGCTCTTCCCTTTCGGAGAGGGCATAGTCATCCTCCAGGCGGCGGTCACACTCCTCCCCGCCGGAGCTTCTGCCCAGCACATAGACCGCCGTATCCGTCCAGGCGGCCGCCCCCGCGATCAGTTCCTCCCCGATCTCGTTTTCCGCGGGGGTCGGCTGATATTTCCCAAAGATCTCGTAAATCAGCCCGCTGTTGACCAGCCCCTCCAGTTTACTGAAGTCGAACCCCCCGCTGTTCTCCGCCTCCCGAAGCTCCCGGGCTTTCTCTGCGGTATAGAACCGGTGCAGCGCCGGTTCCAGCCGGAATCCCGCTTCCTCCAGCGCGGCATCCAACTCCTGCGCCTGGCATCCCTGTAAAGCGCCGGAGCCGGCGCCGCCGAAAACCGTATGATTCTGCGTCCGGCCGAACAGCGCCACTTTCGTGCCTTCCGCCAGGGGAAGCGCGCGCTGTTCATTCTTCAGCATCACGATTCCGCTCCGGGCGAGTTTTCCGGCCAGTTCTTTCCGGGCTTCCCCGGTCACATATCTGTCCATCCGCTCTCCTTCGATTAAGCAAGCACAGCCTTCACGATCACGACGCTTTCGGGCTCCAGATCCAGGGAGATTTCATTTTCTTCCCCGGCAAACGGTACGTTCTTCCAAACCAGCTGGGAAGCGCATTCCATCTCCGCCAGCTGCGCTTTTGAGGGATAGTCCGGCTTTCCCTGCGCTTCCCAGCAGCCAAGGGGATTCGTGTTCCCGCTGTCGATCCGCGCGGCGGCCAGGGATTGTATTTTCCCCCGCAGGTGGAGCACCACCTGCTCCTGCCGGATATCCCGCGCTTCGATATCATGATTGTAAACAAACAGGGTAACCACGTTTCCGTCGGACAGCGGAAGCACCTCCGCCGTGCGGCTGGCACCCTGGTTCTCCACGCTCAGCCGGCGGTCTCCCGCCTGATGCAGCTGTTCAAAGAGCCGGTATACCGGCTTGCGGGTGCCGTACACATTCACCAGTCCGAATTCGTTATTGAAGGGCAGCCCGTGGAGACCCATTTCCTCAAAAATGTCGGAGACGCACCAGTAGGAATACCCTTCCACCAGGCCTTCATTATAGGCCAGGGTCGCGGCCACGCCTGCCGCGGCATAACTGGTATCATAATGTCCCGCGTTCCACTCCGTGTAATATACCGGATAGTCCCCGGCTTCCTCCTTGACCTTTCTGGCCGTCTGGAACAGCACGTCCCGGGGATTGCGGTTCTCCCTGTGGAAAAGCTCCTCGAAGGTTTTCAGCACCTTTGCCCGTTCTTCCTCGGACATGGCGGACAGATCCGGCACCTCCGCGAATCCGGCGCCCTTCTCGTTCTCCGTGTTCATTCCCGCCCGGGACAGGGGATCATCCGAAGGATAGTGATGGGTGGTGATAAAGTCAAGGGGAATGCCGTTTCCCTCGCAGAAAGCCCGGAATTCCGGGATCCACATGTTGTTGCTGGTGGCGGGGCCGCCGACCCGGACCAGCCGGTCCACGCTTTTGATGGCTCTGGCCGTCAGCTCATACAGGTGGAAATAATCCTTCATGGTTCCATCGAAAAAGAACCGCAGGTTGGGCTCATTCCACACCTCAAAAAACCAGCTGCGGACTTCCGCCGCCCCATAGCGCTCCTCCAGGTGCGCGATCAGCAGAGTGATCAGGTTGCTCCAGTCCTCATCCTTTTTCGGCATGGAGGAAAAACCCTTGTAGTGAAAGGTCGTCTGTGGTGTGCTGGCATAGGCCTCCGGCATGAATCCCAGCTCCACAAAGGGTTTCATCCCGGTATCCAGCAGAAAGTCGAAGATCCGGTCGATGTTGAAAAAGGAAATCTGACTGGGCGCTCCCGGGAGCATGCCCTGAATCACAACGCTCATATCATCATCCAGCAGCCCATGAAACCGGAGATATTTGAACCCGATCTCCCGGTGCGCCCTGCGGATCTGCTCCTGCACATCCGCCCGCAGAACAGTCGCCGCGTGGCAGGATCCGACGCACAGTTCCCAGTAATGAGGGTAAGCTCTACCCTCTTCCTTCAGATTGATACCGTATTGGACAGCCATCTTTTCCGCTCCTTTTGTCTTTTCTTTCGCGCATGCTTCGACAGGCTGCCTCCGTCGGCGAATCCTGCATTGCTTTCATCATACACAATCAGCCATTAAAAATCAAGCGGCAGACCGCCCTGGTCTGTCGTAAAAGGATGAAAAGGAAGACATCGATCTGCTGATCTCCCTGGTACGCGCCCTGCAGGAGTCGGATTCGGATTAAGTCCCGCCGCCTCTTCGGAGGCGGTTTTTCAGGAGAAAAGGCGGCATGCTCCTGCCAGACAGATGTTTTTAAGGACTGTCGGTATCATGGAGCGTACTATATATCAAAGATCTGCGTACTTGATATTCAGAACAAACATGGTACAATTATGATACCTGGACAGCCGGCTGCCCCCAGGCAGCCCGCCCGGAGGAGGTGAAAAGGATGGAGCTGTCGGAGCTGACCGACTATGCGAGAAAAACCTATCAGATCGGGGAGCAGCACAAGTGGGACGGCTTCCCCGGCTTTTCTGTCCTTTCCCATCCGCGGACCGGAAAATGGGTGGCGCTGCTGATGCGGCAATGGGACACGGAGTCCGGTGAGGAAATCCAGCGCTGCGACCTGAAATGCGGGATGCAGACGCTGGCCGAATGCCACGCGTCCTATCTGGCGCCGCCGATCCGGATGAAGGGCCCCAGGTGGATCAGCGTGGCCTTCGTGGACGAAACGGACCCGGAGCTGGTTTTCCGGCTGTTTGACCGGGCCATGATCTCCGGAGATGCGCAGGGCTTCACCCTGGTGCTGGAGCAGCCGCCCCGGCCGGAGATCCGGATTCACCGGGATACGCCGCTGCCTCTTCCTTCCCGGCCTGCGCGGGAACCGGAGGCGCTGCCGGAGCGTCTGCGGGAGATGAAGCACCTGTACGAATACGGCAGCAATTCGGTGGAGGCCAGGGCCGCCAATTTTCTCCGGCAGGGGCGTTTCATGGCGGACTTTGAGGATGACGCGAGCTGGTCAGGCATGGGCTTTGCCTGTTACTTCCCCACCTACCACGATCTGACGACCCGCCAGCTGCGCGGCTACTTCGCCTGGCGAACCCATGTGCGGCAGGGAGACTATCAGCCGGTTGCGGCCTCCGCGGCGTACATCTACCTGTATGAGCTGCTGAACCTCATCGGCGCGTCTTCGCCGGAGGACGCGCTGCGCAGGCTAAAGGCTTTCGAGGCGGGCTATCTGGATGCCGGCTACGGCGACGCGCCGATGCGGGCCAGCCTGCGCCGGTGGATGACGGAGCTGGTGGTGATCCACGCGCTGCCGGAGGCTGCCGCGCGGCAGTTTGCCGATCCTGCCCTGCTGGAGTGGGATCAGGCCCTGGCGGTTCTGCGGGCGCCAGAGGCGCATGGGGATGGGGAGGTTTTCTCCGCGCTGTGCTTTTTCGACGGAAAACGGCTGGCGCAGTCCCCCGTGTGCAGGCAGTCGGCGGAAAAGAGCGCGCGGCTGTTCAGCCAGGTGTGGCGGCTGGCCCTGCGCCAAAGCCGGGAGGGCGGCGCTCTGTCGCTGGTGCTGGACCGCTGGATCAGCGCCATGCAGAGCGAAGCCATGCGGGAGACAGGGCTTTCCGCGAATGATCCCGCTCTGGCCGTGGCCACGGATCGGAAGATCTTCGCGGTCACGGCCTCCGTCAGCGAGCTGGTGCACGGGTTTGAGTTCGGCCGGCTGCTTTCCGCCTATTACCGCGCCTATGTGGACGGCGAAGACGACATGAAGGGCAGGGTGCTCCGCTGGTTCCGGGGCGAATACGTGACCAAATCCGAGGCAAAGGAGGCCCTCGGCGTCAGCATCATCATCACGGATGACGACTGGTATGATTACCTGAAGCTCTTTGCCGCCTTCTTCCGGCTGGCGGGCTATCAGGGCATGATGATCATGGTGGATGAGCTGGTAAACCTTTACAAAATTCCCAACAGTGTCACCCGGCAGTACAACTATGAAAAGCTGCTGACCATGTACAATGACACCCTCCAGGGCAAGGCGAAGTACCTGGGCATTCTGATGGGCGCGACCCCTCAGGCTCTGGAGGACAAACGCCGGGGCATCTACAGCTATGAGGCGCTGCGCTCCCGCCTGGCGGAGGGGCGTTTCTCCAAACCGGGCGTCCGGGATCTGCTGGCGCCGGTCATCCGCCTGGATCCGCTGACGGCGGAGGAAATGCTGGTGCTGTGCGAAAAGCTGGCGGACATGCATGCGGGGCTCTATGGCTATGACCGAAAGATCGACACGGGCGATCTGGCCGCGTTTATTCAGACGGAATACAGCCGCATTGGCGCGGATGAGCACATCACCCCCCGGGAGGTCATCCGGGACTTCATCGAGCTGCTGGATCTGCTGTACCAGCACCCGGAGCAGACCATCGCCGGGCTGCTCCGGTCAGAGGACTTTGCTTTCGCCAAATCACAGGCCGTTTCCGATCAGGCGGAGGCCGGCTTCGCGGAGTTTACGCTATGAATGTATTTGAACGCTACGCGCCTTTTATCCAGGACTATATCTATCGCTCCGGCTGGCAAAGCCTGCGGGGCGTGCAAAACGCCGCGGGCGAGGCCATCTTCGGTACGGAGGATAATGTGCTGCTGACAGCCTCCACCGCCTCCGGCAAAACGGAAGCCGCTTTCTTCCCGATCCTGACGCTGCTGGAGGAAAACCCCTCCGTCTCGGTGGGTGTGCTGTACATTGCCCCGCTCAAGGCGCTGATCAACGATCAGTTCGGCCGGCTGAACGAGCTGTGTGCGGAGGCAGGCATTCCCGTCACCCGCTGGCACGGGGACGCGGCGGCCTCCAAAAAGCAGAAGCTGCTGAAGCGCCCTTCCGGCATCCTGCAGATCACGCCGGAATCCCTGGAAGCCCTGATGATCAACAAGCACATGGAAATCCCGTCGCTCTTTGGCGACCTGCGCTTCATCGTCATCGACGAGATCCATTTCCTGCTTCGGGCGGACCGGGGGCTGCAGACCTTCTGTCTGATCGAGCGTCTGTGCCGCCTGGCGGGCTGTAAGCCCCGGCGGGTCGGACTGTCCGCTACCATCGGCAACCCGGAGGACGCGGGCAGGCTCCTGGCGGCCGGCAGCGGGAGGGAAACGATCATCCCCCGGTTCGATGGCGGCCGGGAGATCTGGCGGCTGAGCATGGAACACTTCTACAGCACTCCGCCCCAGGCGGACGAGGGACGGGTTGTGCCGGAGAACACACCGCCGCAGGAGGCTCCCTCCGATCACGCGCCGGAAGCCGCTGATCCGGGCGTCGGCTATATCTTTGAGCACACGAAGGGCCGGAAGTGCCTGGTGTTCACCAACTCCCGGGAGGAATGCGAGTCGGTCTGCCAGCTGCTGCGGCAGTACTGCGAAGTAAACCGGGAGCCGGACCGTTTCCTGATCCACCATGGGAATCTCTCCGCCTCCTATCGGGAAAGCGCCGAGGAGGAAATGAAGGACGACGAGTCCATGATGTCCGTCTGCGCCACGGCCACCCTGGAGCTGGGCATCGACATCGGACGGCTGGAGCGGGCCTTTCAGATTGACGCGCCATTCACGGTGTCCGGCTTTCTGCAGCGCATGGGCCGCACCGGCCGCCGGGGTGACCCCTCCGAGATGTGGTTCGTCATGCGGGAGGATCATCAGGAGGCCCGGGCCCTGCTGCCGGAGAGCATCCCCTGGTACCTGCTCCAGGGGATCGCGCTGGTGCAGCTCTACGCGGAGGAGCGCTTTGTGGAGCCGCCGCGCATGGACCGCCTCCCCTACAGCCTGCTCTATCACCAGACTCTGAGCACCCTCGCTTCCTGCGGGGAGATGACGCCCGGGGAGCTGGCCTCCCGGGTGCTGACCCTGAGCTGCTTTCACCGCGTCACCCGGGACGACTACCGGCTGCTGCTGCGCCACCTGGTCGAAACGGACCACATCAGCCGCACGGAGAACGGCGGGCTGATCCTCGGCATCGCCGGAGAGCGGATCGTGAACAGCTACAAGTTCTACGCGGTGTTTCAGGAGAACATCGAGTACACCGTCCGGGCGGGCTCGGAGCAGCTGGGCACCATTGTCAAGCCTCCGCCCGTAGGAGATAAAATCGCCATCGCGGGCCGGGTCTGGGCGGTGGACGATGTGGATCACAGGCGGCGGGAGGTGTACTGCACACTGGTGAAGGGGAATATCCCGGCTTTCTTCGGCCTGGTGGCCGGGGATATCCACACCCGGATTCTGGAGCGGATGCGTGCGGTGCTCGCGGAGGACAGGCAGTATCCCTACCTGATGCCCCATGCCGTCTGCCGTCTGGCGGAGGCGAGAGAGGCTGCCCGGAACGCGGGCATGCTTCGAAGTCCGCTGATCC
This sequence comes from Clostridia bacterium, assembly GCA_017469265.1. Lineage (GTDB taxonomy): Bacteria > Bacillota > Clostridia > Christensenellales > Aristaeellaceae > Aristaeella. The sequence continues at coordinate 203 of JAFUGS010000051.1, read as the reverse complement.
CTCTGGGCGGCAAAATGTGGGCGCTGTTTCCCTGGCTGGGCAGCTACGGAATTATCGATAATTAACTTGTGCAAAAAGCACTTATGTGATATAATGTATGCATGAGCACGACGACCCTGTCGGAGCACATTGCAAGAGTGCTTCCCTGGCTGGATGAAAGCCAAAAACGGAAGTTCCTGGCATCCGAAGCGATCTCACTTGGA
>JAFUGS010000050.1 GCA_017469265.1 Clostridia bacterium | reverse complement strand
CAGTTGGTTAGAGCGCCAGCCTGTCACGCTGGAGGTCGAGGGTTCGAGCCCCTTCCGGGTCGCGTTTGCCTTGGTAGCTCAGTCGGTAGAGCATGTGACTGAAAATCACAGTGTCGGTGGTTCGATTCCGCCCCAAGGCACGCTTTCTTTCATGCGGTAGTAGCTCAGTTGGTAGAGCGCCACCTTGCCAAGGTGGAGGTCGCGAGTCCGAGCCTCGTCTACCGCTCCATTTTTTATGGTGCCATAGCCAAGTGGTAAGGCGAAGGTCTGCAAAACCTTTATTCTCCAGTTCGAATCTGGATGGCACCTCCATGAAGAAACCCTGCAGGATCAATGCCTGCAGGGCTTTTTCTTGCATTCCGGCGCCAGGTTTTTTTACACGCTGCCGTTTATTTTGCTGTTTACTGGTCAGGAGCCTTTAAGTCGGAAACGAAAAACACCACGCCCACAAGGATAATCGGATCCTGTTCGGGTCAGTTCAGTTTACCCCGCGGAAGCCCTTGCCGATGATCTCGGTGCTGGTGGTGATGATCAGGAAGGCGGTGGGATCCTCGGTGTGAATGTAGTTCCGCAGGAGCATGGCCTGGTGACGGGACACCACGGTCAGCAGGATGGTTTTGCCGTCGTGGGTGTAGACGCCTTCGCCATGCAGGCGGGTGGCTCCGCGGCCCAGGGTATTCGTAATATACTGCTCGATATGCTCCGGGTGAGATGTAATGATGTGAAAACACTTCTGAATGCGCAGGTTATCCGTTACCACGTCAATGAAAAGTGATTTGACGATCAGCCCCAGGAGGGAAAACAGACCGGTTTCCATGCCGAAGGCTACGCAGGCGGCCAGGGTGATGATTGTATCGCTGCACAGGAGGGCAATACCGATGTTCAGGGAGGTATACTTTCGCAGAATCATGGCCACAATATCCGTGCCGCCGCTGGAAGCGTCCAGATTGAACAGCAGGGCGGAGCCTACCGCGGGCAGCCCCACGGCGAAAAGCAGCTCCATCAGGGGCTGGGAGGTGAGGGGATGGTCGAGGGGAAAGAGGACCTCCATCAGCTGCAGGAGACCGGACATCAGCAGGGAGGCGTACGCGGTACGCGCGCCAAAGCTTTTTCCCAGTACGAGAAAGCCCAGCAGCAGAAGTCCGACGTTGAAGATGGAAACGAAGGTTCCCGGCGTGATCCAGGAAAAATAACGAGCCAGCACAATGGCTACGCCCGTGACGCCGCCGGTGGAAAAATGATTGGGAAATTTGAAAAAATAGATTCCTACGGACATGATCAGTACGCCCAGCGTGATCAGTGCCCATTCCCGCAGAGCGTTCCATTTGCTTCGCTGCATTTTCGCGCCTCCAACGATGATTCTCAAAGGGATACTGGTGCATTGTATGCCATTTCCGGTGAAAAGACAATCCCTTCCGCGGAAGAAAAGGAGAGACGCATTCGGTCGGCGCAGGGAGCCGGAGCAAGAAAACCGGAAATACCGCGGCGAAAGAATGACCGAAAAGAGCCCAAAAGAAAAACAGGAAAAAGGTTGCCGAAATCCTACCCCTTTGGTAGAATATCTGTCATGCGCAGGAAAGGGGGATAAGGAATGCCCATTAAGCTGCCAAACGAGCTGCCGGCCTATAAAACCCTGACGGAGGAAAACATTTTCGTCATGACGGAAACCCGGGCGCTGACCCAGGATATCCGGCCGCTGCAGATCGCTATTGTGAACCTGATGCCTACCAAGGTGGATACGGAGACGCAGCTGCTCAGGCTGTTGGGGAATACCCCACTGCAGGTGGAGGCGCAGCTGATTGCCATGGCCAGCCATGAATCCCGGAACACGAGCCGGGAGCATCTTGAATCCTTTTACCAGACCTTCGATGCCATCCGGAACCGGAACTTCGACGGCATGATCATCACCGGCGCGCCGGTGGAACAGCTGCCCTTTGAAGAGGTGGAGTACTGGGAGGAGCTGTGCGAGATCATGGAATGGTCCAAGCAGCATGTACACTCCACGTTCCACATCTGCTGGGCGGCGCAGGCGGCGCTGTACTACCATTTTGGAATTCCCAAGAAGCCCCTGGCAGAGAAGCTTTTCGGCGTGTTTCCGCACCGGGCGGAACGGGAGCACTACATCCTGCTGCGTGGGTTTGATGATGTCTTCATGGTGCCGCATTCCAGACATACCACCATTGACCGGGCTGAGGTGGAGAAGCATCCCGAGCTGAAGATTCTGGCCAGCTCCGAAGAGGCGGGCATCTACGCCATGGCGACAGAGAACGGGAAAAAGGTGTTTATCACCGGGCACAGCGAGTACGATCCATGGACGCTGGAAAGAGAATACCGGCGGGACAAAGCGGCCGGTCTGCCCATCGCGGTGCCGAAAAACTATTATCCCGGGGACGATGACACGAAGCCGCCGCAGGTGACCTGGCGGGGGCATGCCCATTTGCTGTACGCCAACTGGCTGAACTACCTGGTCTATCAGACCACGCCCTACGACCTGTCGGCGCTGAACGCGGCGGAAAAAGAAAAAGCGGACCGCTGATACGGTCCGTTTTTTGAACTGCGCGCACCTTCCGGCATATCGAGAATCCGCGGGTCAGGGTCGGGGCTGCAGCAGGGCGCCAATTTCGAAGGCGGCTTTGTCCTCGTGCATGCCCAGCAGCTGGACGCAGTCTTCCTCCCGGCGAAGAAGCAGACTGAGCTGCTGCCCGGGGCGCACCTCCGTGTTGAAATGAATCAGCAGGGAGCGCAGCTGAAAGGCGGACATGGTTTCGATCCCAAGGGTGTTGCAAAGCCAGTCCGCGTACTTGGTGTTGTTTACATGGCCGTTCGGGTCCAGATCCGTGTACAGGGGGAGGCAGGGCAGACACTGCTCAGATCCCCCGACAGGGGAAACGTTTCCGGGCAGGGGCAGGGGCTCCGGCATGTCGCTGTTGTCCGGCAGCGGAGTCGGCAGCCGGTCCGCCGACAGGCTCTGACGGGTATCCAGATCCATCAGCAGCCAAAGGCTGGAAGCCTGACCGATGGCCTGGCCGGCTTCATCCGTGATGGCAAAAAAGCGAGGGAAAAAGCGGTGCCGGGTGGGCCGATGAAAAGTCTGAATGGTGATTTTCTCTCCGGAGACGGGGTAGCGGAACATCTCCAGATGCATCCGGACCACGACCCAAGCGGCGCGGATCCGCAGCAGTTCCTCGCGGCCGCAGCCGATCATGGCCGAATGATGTCCGGCGGTCTCCTGCAGTTCCGTCAGGATGGCGCCGGGACGCCAGGTGTTGGAAGCGTCACATTCGCTGACGCGCAGGGTAAAGGTATGGGAAAGGGACTTCATGAAAATACCTCCATGAGGGAAAAATTCGCTTTATGATACCACAGGAGCGGGCAAAAGAAAATGGATTTCGATAAAAGGAGCAAAGACGGATGCAGAATGCTTTTTCCCGGACGCAGCTGCTGATCGGCGCGGAGGGCATGGAAAAACTGAGAGATGCCCGGGTGGCGGTTTTCGGCATCGGTGGCGTGGGTGGTTATGTCTGCGAGGCCCTGGCCCGGAGCGGCATCGGAGCCATGGATCTGATCGATGACGACAGGGTCTGTCTCACCAACCTGAACCGGCAGATCATCGCGACCCGGGAAACCATCGGCCGGAAGAAGGTTGACGTGATGCGGGAACGGATTCTTTCCATCAACCCGGAGGCAAAGGTGGAAACCCATGCCTGCTTCGTGCTGCCGGAGAACGTGGAGAGTTTTCCCTTCTCGGAATACGACTATGTGGTGGACGCGGTGGACACGGTGGCGGCGAAGCTGGCGCTGATTCAGAGGGCGGAGGAAAAAGGCATCCCGGTCATCAGCTGCATGGGGGCGGGAAATAAGCTGGATCCGACCCGCTTCCGGGTGGCGGATATTTACGAGACCAGGGTGTGTCCGCTGGCCCGGGTGATGCGACGGGAACTGAAAAAACGGGGCATCAGAAAACTCAAGGTGGTCTACAGCGAGGAAGAGCCCCTGACCCCGCTGGACGATCCGGAAATCTCCTGCCGACAGCACTGCGTGTGCCCACCCGGAACACAGCGAAAATGCACTCAGCGCCGGGCCATCCCCGGCAGCGCGGCCTTTGTGCCCTCCGTGGCTGGGCTGATCATGGCGGGAGAGATCATCCGGGATCTGATCCGAGAAATCCCGGACGAAGCCAGCGGGGAAGCTCCGTGGGAAGCGGGAACAAAAGCACGCGAAGAAAAACCTGATCCATGAAGGGATGGACCAGGTTCATGCTTCCGGCGGGATACGGTCAGCGCAGGATCAGCGCCTTGGCCAGCCAGACCAGCAGCAGATGTGCCGGGTAGATGCCGTAGCTGAGCCAGAGAGGCATGCGCGCGTTGCGGCGGAAGGGAATCAGAATAAAGGGCAGGGCCATGAGCCCATAGGTTTCCATGCGCAGGAAGGCGCTCAGAGGCTGGGAAAGCCAGTCGGGCAGCTGCTTCAGATTCAGCGGTACACCGAAGAGGCTCGTTGTCACGCTGTAGCCGGTGCCCCAGAAAAGGAAATAAGCGACCATCATGGCGGCAATGGCTGGGCGGGAGGACCTGCAGGCGTAAAGCAGCAGGATGAACAGCACGCCGCGCCAGCCGTAATCCACCCGCAGGAGGGTGGCCAGGGCAATGGTGATCACAGGGCCCCAGAGGTGGCTGCCATATTTCCGCTCCCGGACGGCCCAAATGGTCAGCAGACCGAGGAACAGGGTGAGAAAAATGTTTGGTTTCGCCAGATAAAAGGAAAGAAGCAGGTTTTTATCCGCCGTCTGATGATTCATCACGATGGCGTAGAGAGGCTGAACCAGCACGCCGGTCAGCAGGATGCGCAGGAGATACTTCGGGACAGAACGGGTGTAATGAAACCCGACCACCAGACACCAGCAGTAAATGGGGAAGGCGATACGCCCCAGAATGCGCATCTCCCGCAGGGAAGGAAAAACCACGGCGCCGAGATGATCAATCAGCATAAAAAAGAGGGCAATCAGCTTCAGGGTCGCCGTGGCATGATTGCCGGCGGGAGAAAGAGCGCGGGGAGAAACAGCGGCTGCGGGAGCATCCATCATTGACAAACCCCTTTCTTCGGGATAAAATACGGGACGCGCGAGGTGAACAGGCGGTTGCGTGGCGCGAGCCATGAGGAAAGTCCGGGCACCACAGAGCAAGGGTGCCGGCTAACGGCCGGCGGAGGCGACTCCAGGGAGAGTGCAACAGAAAGAAACCGCCAGGCTTCCTTCACGGAGCCAGGTAAGGATGGAAAGGCGAGGTAAGAGCTCACCCGCGGGACTGGTAACTTTCCCGCGCTGTAAACCCCACCCGGTGCAAGATGCAGGGGGCCAGACGGCTGCTCGCCGCAGTCCCCCGGGATCGCTGGAGCCATCCGGTGACGGATGGCCTGGATAGATGACCGCCCAATACAGAACCCGGCTTATGGTCACGCTCGCGCGGCTTTGTGCCTGTGCTCTTCCGAGATCGGAAGGGCTTTTTTACTGCGCGGAGAGGGAAAAGGTATACAGGGGATCCCCGCTTTCCGCCGACGGGGACGCGTAGACCCGGCCGGTTCCGTCCTGCAGGATCACCAGTACACCGGATTCGGTTTCCTGGGTCTGGAAAACCGGAATCTGCCATTTCTCCAGCAGACGGAGCACCCGCGCCGCGGGGGTGCTGGACTTCTCCTCGGTGCTGGTGGAAATAATGGCGACCTGCGGTTGCACCGCGCTGAGCAGGGCTTCGCTGGTGGCGTCATCATCCCCGTGGTTGCCCACCTTCAGCACGTCCGCCCGGGTCAGCACGCCGGCGGTGAGCAGGTCCGACTCCTCCGGGAACTCCATATCCCCGGCCAGCAGCATGGAGCCGCTGGCCGTCCGGGCCAGAAGCACCAGAGAATTGCTATCCTCCTTATCCGCCGCGGCACGCAGGGGCCCCAGCACCTCCAGGGAGCCGCCGGAGAGAGGCAGCGAGTCACCGCCCTGGAGAAACCGGACGGAGATTTCCTGCTTGTCAGCCGCTTTCAGGACCGGGTTTTTTTCATCGTCCTTTTCCGGAAGGTAGAAGGCGGAAGCATAAACCCGATCCACCGTGATGTCCGATTTCAGCAGTTTTTTCAGGCCACCCACATGGTCGGAATCCGTATGGGTGATCAGCACACCGTCCAGATGGGTGACGCCCAGGTCCGCCAGGCCCTTTTCCACCAGATCAAAGGTACGGCCTCGGCCGGTGTCGATCAGGTAGGCGGTTTCACCGCTGCGCAGAAGAAGACAGTCCGCCTTGCCCACATTAAAGACGAAGAGGGACAGGGATTCCGCCCGGGCGGAAGGTATGCCGCCAAGCTGCAGGGCTGCGAGAACCGCCGCCAGCAGGGATAATGCCTTTTTCATTCTGTTTCCTTTCCGGCCGGGACACCGGCCCTGGTTTCGCGGGTGGCGCGGAAGAAGGAGGAGAGCAGCTGTCCGCAGGCGGAAGCGCACTCGCCGGCCTGCCAGCGGGTACCTGCGGAAAGGGCGGGATCCCCCGGGAAGTCGTATACGCTGCCGCAGCAGCCTTTCTCAGGATCGGACGCCCCGTAAACGACCTTGCCGACGCGGCTCATGACCAGGGCACCCGCACACATGGGGCAGGGCTCCAGAGTGACATACAGGGTGCAGTCCGCCAGGCGCCAGTTTCCTGCTTTTTCGGCCCCGTGCCGAAGACAGAGCATCTCCGCGTGAGCGGTGGGATCATGCAGCTGTTCCCGGCGGTTATGATCCGCCCAGAGCAGCTCCTGACCCCGCATCAGCGCGGCGCCAACGGGCACCTCACCCTCCGCGAGGGCCTTTTCCGCTTCCCGCAGCGCCACGGCCATTCCTGTCATGCTTCCGGCCTCCTGAACGCAAGAAATGCGTAATCCAATGAAAACAACTTCAAATATATACTTGGAAAAAAGACTTGTCAAGACGGCGAATACCTGTGTATAATAGAAATGGTTGAGCGGACCGTATTTCGACGTCTGGGGGATTATGTATTTTTCTTTCATAATCGAGGGGCGCCTTTATCCATACCGATCATTGTTTTGATGAAAGGAAATAAAATGAATTTAACAGATCTGCGGGAAGTAATGGGGCTGACCGTAGCGCAGGTCGCTGAAGAGCTTGGCGTACCTAAGCAAGATGTGCTGGACAGCGAGGAGACAGGATCCACCTATCTGCTTCAGCCTTTCATCGCGGCATTTCCGATTAATCCTGCCATTATGACGGATCCGGATATAGACCCGTTTCTGGACAGCTATGTGCAGAATACCGTCCGGGAGCGGGCGGAGGAATGGCGGGCCAGCCAGGGGCTGTCCCTGGAGCGGATGGCTGCCGCGCTGGAGATGGAGCCCGCGCAGTTGACGGAGCTGGAAAGAAGCGGAAAGATTACCCGGGCCCTGGGCGTCAAGATCGAAAAAACCGTGGGCATGAACCGGAAGTGGCTGATGTACGGTGACGGCCGGAACAAGGGAATCTGTATCCTGAAACCGGAAAAGGAAGGCAGACGGCGCCGCGGGGAAGGTGAGACGGAGGAATCCGCCTCGACGAGATACGCGCCAAACCGGGAAGCCGGGCTCCGGGTCAAGGAAGCCAGGAAGGAAGCGGGTGTCAGCCGGGACGAGCTGGCGCAGATGGCCGGCGTATCCGTCAGCCGCATCGCCCAGATTGAGAGCGGATACATCAAGCCGGAGAAGGCGGAGGCCCTGATCCGCCTGATGCGGCCCCAGATGACCGGGAAGGACTGGGGGCTGCAGGTGCGGGAGGCCCGGAAGAATGCCGGCCTGAAGCTGAAGGAGGCGGCGGAGCTGGCAGGGGTTGCGCCCGGGACGCTGGCAGCCATGGAATGTGGACATATATCCGTCAGCCGGGCGAAGGAAATGATCGCGATGATGCAGAAAACCGTCAAACTGCCGGAGAATGAGGAAACCTTCAGCAAGGAGGCGGGGCTCCGGATCCGTGAGGAACGGAAAAACGCCGGCATGACCCAGAAGGAGCTGGGAGTGATTCTGCGGGTTCCGGAGAGCGCTGTGGGCCGGATGGAGCTGGGAAACGTGACGGAAAAACGGGCAGAGGAAATTATCCGCCGGATTCACGGCGCGCCGCGGCACAGCGGCGGCCTGGGGCGCCGGGTCAAAAAGACGACTCAGGTGCTGCTTGGGCGGGAGATCCGCGAAGCCCGGGAAAACGCCGGACTGAGCCAGAAGCAGGTGGGAGACCTGGTGGGCTTCCCCCAGAGCCGCATCAGCCTGATCGAAAAGGGACAGGTGGACGAAGCCACCCGGAGCGAAATATTGCAGGCCATCGCGGATGAAATGGTCCGGCGTGAGGAAGCAAAGGACGAGGCGGAGACCATAGAAGCGTAAGCAAAAACCGCGGGAAGCACGGGGTGAAGCCGGAAAAGCAGGAATCAGAACCTCAAGGGAGAAATCTCGGGAGAAGACAGAGAAAAGAGGCACAAGAAAAGCCCGGGGCAGAAGTCCCGGGCTTTTCTTGCGCCAGCTGAATCGGTTCTGCGCGCAGCGTGCTTTATCAGGGCCAGAACCGCATTCGCGTGGACGAAGCGGTTCGGGCTTCATGGGGCGCTTTGGTCAGCGCTTTCTTAACGTTTCTCCGGCTTGGCGGGCTTTGAAGCGGCCGGGTCCGGTTGAACCGGGGTGCTCACCGGGGGTTCATTGGCCAGAATGACGGCGGAGAAAGGTGGAAGGTCAAAGGAAATGTACCCGTCGGTCACGGGGGCGCAGACCTCCGGCTTCAGGGTATGGCCGTCCGCGCCGGTCAGGACGCGGCGGAAGAAAAGTTCCTCCTCCGGCGCGCCGGCATCCCGGACATAGAGCCGGAAGGAAGTCCAGCCGGAAGTGTTGTTCATGGCGACCACGAGGCGCTGCTGATCGGTGAAACGGGCATAGGCAATCCGCCCGTAATCCGCCAGCAGCGGTTTCAGACAGCCGCTGACCATTGCGGGCAGCGCCTGGCGGAGCCGGATCAGATCCTTATGCAGCAGGATCAGGGATGTATCCTCATGCCCCCAGGGATAGGTGCGCCGGTTGTCCGGATCCGTCCAGCCTACCTGACCCGCCTCGTCAGCATAGTACACCGTTGGTGCGCCGGGCCAGGACATCTGCAGAACCACCGCCTCCCGGAAGACACCCTTGTTGATGCCGACGGAGGCGGCCTCGGAGCCCACGGTGGTGCAGCGGCCAACCATTCGGTTGGTACGGGTCAGGAACCTGGAATGGTCATGATTGCTCAGCTCGTTCATGGCGCACATCAGAGAGGGATAGGTCAGCCGGGCCATTTTATCCCGCATGATGTCGAAGAAGGCGGTGCCGTTCTGATACAGGTCATCCCGGGTGGCGTCGGAATGCTTCTCCATGCCAGTAAGAAACCAGGTGACCGGTTCCATGAAAGCGTCGTAGTTCATGACGGAATCCCACTGATCCCCCTCCAGCCAGGAGGATGGATCGCCGTAATGCTCCGCGATGATAAGGCAGTCCGGGTTCACGGCCTTCACCCGCTGGCGGAAGGTGCGCCAGAAGGAATGGTTAAAGTCGGCGGAATGGCCCAGATCCGCGGCCACATCCAGCCGCCAGCCGTCCACACGATAGGGCGGGGAGACCCACTTTTCCGCGATTCGATAAATCTTTTCACACAGGGCGGGAGAAGCCTCGTAATTCAGCTTGGGCAGGGTAGCGTACCCCCACCAGCCTTCATAGGCCGGGCTGCGGCCGTTGCCGGAATTGTTAAAGTGGAAGAAGGAACGGTAGGGGCTGTGTACGCTCTGGAAAGCGCCGGGCTGGAAGCCCGCTTTGCCCAGATAGATTCCCTCGTAATCCATCCATTTGTTGAAGGACCCGCAGTGATTGAATACGCCGTCCAGAATAATGCGCATGCCACGGGCATGAAGCTTCCGGCAGAGGGTGGCGAAAAGGTCATCGCTTTTCTCCAGGTTTTCCATGGAGGTAACCCGGCGAATATAGCGGGGGGCGTAACCGTTATGCTTTTCCCAGGATTGCATGGCGTGGAGCACGTCATCGGTAATGACGCCAAAATGAGGATCCACATGCTCATAGTCCTGGGTGTCATACTTATGGGAGGAAGGGGAGACAAAGATCGGGTTCAGGTACAGCACCTGGACGCCGAGCCCCTGCAGGTAATCCAGCTTGTCGATAATGCCCTGCAGGTCACCGCCGTAGAAACAGCGGAAGTCGGTGTCCGTGGGCAGGGCGTCCCAGTCCGCCACGTGCTTGGAGTGGCCAACGGTGTAATAATACTCATTGTCCGTCACGTCGTTGGAGGGATCGCCGTTGTAAAACCTGTCGGTAAAAATCTGGTACTGTACCGCGCCCTTGGCCCAGGCGGGGACATGAAAACCGGGCTGAAAACGGAAGGCGTACACCGTGTTATACTCGGGCATGGAGCCGTCCTCCGTGGCCCGGGCACCGTTTTTATCGAAGGCGATCCGAAGATTGTTCTGCCCCTCCACCAGAAAACGGTACAGCACCTGGGTATCATCGCAGACGATGCCCGCCTCATAATAGTCAAAAAAATCATCGGAACGGGTTTTGACCATCAGGGTACCGACTTCCAGCGATTCCAGCAGCAGCACGACCCGGCGGGCGCTGTCCTTCGCGACCCGCAGACGGATGGTCACGGAATCGCCGGGATCCGGCTCGGAGGGAAAACGGTAGGTGGGGGACTCGTCGCTGAAAACAGCGGAGAGAATATAGGCGGGAACGGACATGGGGAAACCTCCTCGCGAAAATAAAAGCTGATGCGGCGATCGAGGGTGTATACCAGGGCCTCGGAGTACAAAAAGTGCATCTGAAAAAGTATATCGCAAAAAGAGGAGCGGCGCAAGCTTGCAAAGCAGGGGCTTTCCTCCTATAATGGGTGACAAAGGAGAAGAACGCCGATGAACGAACTGAAGCTGCCAGACGCGCTTCCAACGGGATTTACATATACCGACGCCTCCGGCCTGACCGGGGCGGAAGCGGAAAAACGGAAAAAGGACGGACGGGCCAACAAAATGCCCCCGGACGACGGGAAATCCACCTTTCGGATCGTGACGGAGAACGTCTGCACCCTCTTTAACGGTCTGAACCTGTTGCTTGGGCTTGCTCTCATCCTGGTGGGCAGTTGGCGGAATCTGCTGTTTCTGGGGGTGGTGGTCAGCAACACGGGCATCGCCATTTATCAGGAGCTGAAGGCCCGGAACACCATCCGTCAGCTGAAGCTGCTGCATGCGCCCCGGGCCAGGGTGATCCGGGACGGGCGGGAAACGGAAATCGCCAGCGAGGACGTGGTGGAAGGAGATATCCTGGTACTGCGGAGCGGCGACCAGGTTATTGCGGACAGTGTGGTGGTTTCCGGCGGGGGGCGGGCTATGGAAAGCCTGCTGACCGGGGAAAGCGACGGCATTCCCAAGCAGAAGGGGGACTGGGTTTACTCCGGATCCTATCTGAATGAAGGAAAAATCCTCTGCCAGGTGGTTTACGTGGGGTCCGAAAGCTATGTGGGGCGCCTGAGCAGGGAAGCGAAACAGCCCCGTAAAAAGGAAGCGGGCCTGATGAAGGAGCTGAAGCGGCTGATCCGCTGGGATGCCATCGCGCTGCTGCCCCTGGGGCTGGCCCTGTTTCTGAAGCAGGTCGTTTGGCAGCAGCTGCCGATGCGGGATGCGGTGCCTCCGACGGTGGCCGCCATGCTGGGCATGATCCCGGAAGGGCTGATGCTGCTGACCAGCATCGCCATGGCCGCAGGCGTGCTCCGGCTGGCCAGACGGCAGGTGCTGGTGCAGGAGCTGGACGGGATTGAGGGACTGGCCCGGGTTGATATCGTGTGCCTGGACAAGACCGGTACCCTGACCAGCGGACACATGAAGATGGCGGAACTGCTTCCCCTGACGGGAACGGAAGCGGAGGCCAGACAAGCGCTGAGCCGGCTGCTTGGCGCCTTTGACGAGGACAGCCCGACCCTGAGGGCCCTGCGAGAAGCTGTGGCCCCGGGTCTGGAGGAACCGCTGGCTGTACAGCCCTTTTCCTCCCGGCGAAAAAAATCCGCTGCCTGCTTCAGGGACGGGAAAACGCTGATCCTCGGGGCGCCGGCCTTCGTCATGCGGGAAGACGAACAGGATGGGGAGCATCTGCCGGAAAACATCCGAAAGATGATCGCGGAACGAACCGGCGAGGGAAAACGCGTGCTGCTGCTGGCGGAAGCGGAAGGCCGGATTGAGGGTGGAACGCTGCCCGCTGTGACAAGACCGCTGGCGCTTTGCAGCCTGACGGATGAGATGCGGCCTCATGTGGAGGAGACCATCCGTTATTTCCACGAGGAGGGCGTATCGATCCGGGTTATCAGCGGGGATGATCCCGTCACCGTTTCCCGGATCGCGAAACAGGCCGGCGTGCCTGACGCGGAAAAGACAATCGACATGCGCACCGTCAGAACAGAGCAGGACATCCGGGAGGCCTGCGGGCGGTACACGGTGTTCGGACGGGTCAGCCCGGAGCAGAAAAAGCAGCTGGTGGAAGCGATGAGGGCTGCGGGGCATACCGTGGCCATGACCGGGGACGGCGTGAACGATATTCCGGCCATGCGGGCGGCGGACTGCTCCATTGCTATGGAGGAAGGCGCCAGCGCGGCCCGTCACACGGCGCAGATTACCCTGCTGGAAAGTGACTTTGGCGTGGTGCCGGGAATCGTACTGGAAGGGCGTCGGGTCATTAACAATATGTTCCGGTCCGCGACTCTTTTCCTGACAAAGACGATCTTCAGCTTTCTGCTGAGCCTGATTACGCTGGCGATGCCGGGTATGTATCCCTTCCAGCCCATTCAGATGAGCCTGGTCAGTGCCTGTACGGTGGGAATACCCGGCTTCTTCCTGGCCATGGAAAAAAGCGGGGACCGGGTGCAGGGATCCTTCCTGTCCTCCGTGATCCGCAGAGCGCTGCCCGGAGGAGTGGCTGTCGCACTGTGCGCGACGCTGGCCATGCTGCTGACCCTGGCTGGCTGGAGCGGGGAAACCTGCTCTACCCTGGCTACCTGGGTGGCCGGCACCATGGGGGTCATTGCCCTGGCACGGGCCTGCTGGCCCATCGGCCGCGCAAGGGCGCTGGTACTGGGTGGATCCGCGGCGCTCTTCGTGCTGCTGGCTACGCTGATGGAACATGTGTTTTTCCTCACGCGGCTGCGGGGAACGGAGTGGCTGGCGCTGTCAGGCCTGATCCTGCTTGGAAGCGGAATCTATCTGCTGACCATGTGGATGGATAGAAAACAGAAAAAGGCGAAGGAAGCGGCGGCACCGACTGCTTGATAAAACCGGACAAGTTTGCTATACTGCAGCCGGAAAACATGGAGATAAGGATGGAAACAGAAAAATGATTCGAATCAGGAAAATGGCTGCGCTGCTGATGTGGCTGCTGATCGTGCTGGCTGGCTTCCAAGCGGGAGCGGAGGCGACCCGGAAGGAGACCACCAAGGGCGGCAAGGTGGTGCGCGTGGAGTGGCTTGACGAAGGCGGCGCTCTGACGGAAGGCCCGGAGGGATATGCATACGCGACGCGAAGCTACAGCGGCACCACGGTGACGGAAAAGTACTATGACGCAGCCGGAAATCCAAAGGAGGCCATTGGCGGATATTTCGGGCAGATGCTGACCTACGGGAATAAGCACCGGCTGGAGGAGATTGTATACCTGAACGCCAAAGGCCAGAAGGCGGAATGTACTGCCGGATACGCCCGGGTGACCATGCTTTACAACTCCTCCGGCAAGATCCGGCTGACCAATTATTTCGATCAGGCCAATGACCTGGTGATGGTGCCGGATCTTGGATACGCCGCGCTGCGGAATGAATACCGTGGAACCGCCCTGACCAGGACCACCTATCTGGACGAAAAGAAGAATCCCGTGGATACGCCTCTGGGTTACGCGGTGCTGATTCAAAGCGTGAACAAGAGTAACAAGGTGACCGGTATCCGTTTTGAGCACGCGGATGGCAGCGCCGCCGTGTGCCTGGAAGGGTGGGCCAGCTGCAAGCGGGAGCTGGACAAAAAGAACCGGGAGGTCAGCGTGAAGTACTATGACCTGTCCGGAACCCTGATTTCCATGGGCGGTGACTACGCTTACGAGGAGAAAAGCTGGAGCAGTGACCAGGTCTGTGTTGCGGTGCGCTATGATGCCCAGGGCCAGCGGATACCATTTTGGGAAGGCTGTGTCCAGGTGAAGCGTGAATACAATAAGGACGGGCAGCTGATCCGGGAGACCTGCCTGGATGCCGCCGGTCAGCCCTGCGAGGACGCGGAGGGCGTTACGGGCCGCGCCTATGCCTACGACACGGAGGGGCGGCTTTTCCAGGTGCTGTATGTCAACGACCAGGGAGAAGGCATGCTGAATGTCCATGGCATTGCAGGATATACGGAGACGCTGGACGCGGATGGCTTCCTGCTGGAGCGGGACTATCTGGGGGTGGACGGAAAAAAGGCCAACGGAAACGAGGGATACTGTGAAATCCGCTACCTGTATGACGAAGCGCGTCAGGTTATCCGGAAGGAATACTATGACCTGAACGGTACGCTGATTCAGGCGGAATAAACGGAACAGACCCGGGGCTGCGAAACGGGATGAACGGATCAGAAAGCCCTGGATTCCCAAACAGAAACGGATGAAAGGATGAGCGGCATGGATGTTCGGAAACTGGTAGGCCCCTATGAGATCACAAAAATCGATCCCTGGCTGGCACCGTACAGCGGGGAGATTGACCTGCGGATGGACCGCTTCAAGGAAAGAAAGGCCCAACTGGTACAGGGCGCCCGTACCTTGTCGGATTTCGCCGATGGCTACCTGTACTTTGGCATTCATCGGACGGCGGAAGGCTGGGCGGTTCGGGAATGGCTGCCAGGCGCGGACGCCGCCTATCTGACCGGAGATTTTAACGGGTGGAGCCATGATACCCATCCTATGACCCGGCTGGAGAATGGGGTCTGGGAGATTCTTCTGCCCGGGGCGGATGCTCTCCGGCACGGGCAGTATATCAAGCTGTGGGTAGAGAAGGACGGAAAGGGATTTGAACGGCTGCCGGCCTATGCGACACGGGTCTCGGCCAATCCCAGTACACATATTCTCTGTGCCCAGGTGTGGGATCCCGATCCCTTTGCGTGGACGGATCAGGAATACCGCTCGGGGAAGGCGCCGGCGCCGCTGATTTACGAGGCGCACATCGGCATGGCTACGGCGGAGGAAAAAGTCGGCACCTATCAGGAATTCGCGGACAACGTGCTGCCGCGGATCCAGGCGCTGGGATACAACACCGTACAGCTGATGGCCATCCAGGAACATCCTTATTACGGTTCCTTCGGGTACCAGGTGTCCAATTTCTTTGCCGCCAGCTCCTGGTATGGCGAACCGGAAGGGCTGAAGTACCTGATCAATAAAGCCCACGGCATGGGGCTGCGGGTGCTGCTGGACGTGGTGCACAGCCATGCCTGCCCCAACGTGGGCGAGGGGCTGCAATTCCAGGATGGAACGGACGGACAGTATTTCCTGGAGGGCGGCGAAGGCAGACATCCTGCCTGGGGCACGAGGCTGTTTAATTATCGCAGGCCGGAAGTGCTGCATTTCCTGCTGAGCAACCTGAAATTCTGGATGGATACGTATCATTTCGACGGCTTCCGGTTTGACGGGGTCACCAGCATGATCTACCACGACCATGGCCTGGGCTCCGCTTTTACGGATTACCATATGTACTTTAATATGAACACGGACCTGGACGCCATCAACTACCTCCAGCTGGCCAACGAGCTGATCCACGAGGTAAATCCCAACGCCACCAGCGTAGCGGAGGACATGAGCGGCATGCCCGGCATGTGCCTGCCCATTGAGCAGGGGGGTATCGGCTTTGATTACCGGCTGGGCATGGGGGAACCGGATTACTGGATCAAGCTGCTGAAGGACACCAGGGATGAGGACTGGTCCATGGGTGGCCTGTGGTACGAGATGACCACCCGCAGACCGCAGGAAAAGGTGATCGGCTACTGTGAAAGCCATGACCAGGCGCTGGTGGGGGACAAAACCCTGATATTCCGCATGGCGGACGCGGAAATGTATACCGGCATGAACAAGGACTATCACAGCCTGACTATGGACCGGGCTATCGAACTGCATAAAATGATCCGCCTGCTGACCATGTCCTGCGGCGGCAACGGTTACCTGAACTTTATGGGGAATGAGTTCGGCCATCCCGAATGGATTGACTTCCCCCGGGAAGGAAATGGATGGAGCTACAAGTACTGCCGCAGGCAGTGGAACCTGGTGGACAATGACGCGCTGAAATACGAATGGCTGAACACGTTTGACACGACCATGATTCAGCTGGCCCGGGAGCACCGGCTGCTTGAGGATCCACAGGCGGTCAGCCTCTGGGTGGACGAGGAGAGAAAAATTATTGCCTTCAGCCGGGGCGGGCTGCTCTTCCTGTTCGATTTCCATGGCAGCTACAGTGAGCAGCATTTCTTCCTGCCCTGCCACACCACGGGTGAGGGAAGCTATCGGGTGATCCTCAGCACGGATGAATTCCGCTTTGGTGGGCCCGGGCTGGTGAGCCATGATTATGTCTATCGGACGGAGATGATGCCGAACCGGGGTGTGGGATTCTATATTTATGCGCCGGCCCGTACAGCCCTGGTACTGAAGAAGATCTGACCAGCGCGCTGGAAGAGACGCAGAGCCTGCGAATTTTCCATCCATCATGGAGCGGCGCCGCGTCTTCAGCGTCCCGGAGACGCTGCCCCCTGTGCGTTCAAAAGGGAATTGCAATATGAGGGGGATGATGATAAAATACACGAAGAAGCATCTGTGGGCCGACCACAGGAAGGAAGGAGCCGAGTCATGAGTAAAGTAGTGGTATTTGATCATCCGCTGATTCAGCATAAGCTCAGCATTATGCGGGACAAGAACACCGGTACGAAGGAATTCCGGGAGCTGCTCTCCGAGATTGCCATGCTGATGGTTTTCGAGGTCACCAGAGATCTGGAGACGGAAGAAGTCGAAGTTGAGACACCTATCTGTACGGCCAAGTGCCGCCGTCTCAGCGGGAAGAAGCTGGGAATCATTCCGATCCTGCGGGCCGGGCTGGGCATGGTGGATGGCGTTACCAATCTGGTCCCTTCGGCGAAGGTAGGACATATTGGGCTGTATCGGGATCCGCAGACGCTGGAACCCGTGGAGTATTACTGCAAGCTGCCAGCGGACAGTGAAAACCGGGAGCTGCTGGTGCTGGATCCCATGCTGGCTACCGGCGGAAGCGCAAGCGCGGCGATCAATTTTATCAAAAAACGGGGATGCTATCATATCCGCCTGGTAAACCTGATTGCGGCGCCGGAAGGAATTGCCCGCATCCAGAAGGACCATCCGGACGTGGATATTTATGTGGCTGCCCTGGATGATCATCTGAATGAACATGGGTACATTGTTCCCGGCCTGGGCGACGCCGGTGACCGGCTTTTTGGAACAAAGTAATCCCTGTTGCAGACAACATGACCGCCTTCCCCCGCGCTTCGCGGGAGGAAGGCTTTTTTGTGCATTTTCACTCCGGCCGGTGGCAATGCATGTCCTTGATAATCCCCCTGCTTTGGTTTATAATACAGCGGTAAAGCAGGGCCGCGGGAAAGGCCCGGATGGAGAGGCCCATGATTCATGCCAGGCTGGCGCCGCTTTGCGGCGTAACGGATTATGTTTTTCGGGAGCTGTGCTTCGCGCAGGGGTGTGAAGCCGCCTGCACGGAAATGGTCAGCGCCATGGGATATCTGTGCGCGCCGCAGCAGCGCGCGACCCAGGAATTGATGATTCGCGGGAAAGAGGAACGCAGGCTGACCCTCCAGCTTTTCGGAAGGGATCCGGACACCGTAGCGGAAGCGGCTGCGCGAATGGAAACGCTTGGGCGGTATGATGGAATCGACCTGAACATGGGCTGCCCGGCGCGTAAGATCGCGCCATCCGGAGAGGGATGCGGCCTGATGCGGACGCCGGACGTGGCGGAAGCCATGATGCGAAAAACAGTGCGGGCCGTTTCATTGCCGGTATCGGTTAAGATGCGCCTGGGCTGGGATCGTGATCATCTGAACGCGGTGGAGCTGGCCCGGCGGGCGCAGGACGCTGGCATCCAGGAGGTTACAGTACATGGCCGAACCCGGGAACAGCAGTACAGCGGAGAAGCGGATTGGGAAGCGATTGCCCGCGTTGCTGAAAGCGTATCCATTCCGGTCTGGGGCAACGGAGATATCTGGAACGGCTGCCTGGCCCGGGCTCGGGTAGAATCCTGCGGCGTAGCCGGCGTGGTCATTGGCCGCGGCGCGATGGGAAACCCATGGATCTTTCGGGAGATCACGCAGCTGAACCAGGGGCTGAAGCCCGCACAGGTCACCCTTGCGGAACGGTTTCAGATGATCGAAACCCATTATACCCGGATGCTTTCCTGGAAGCCGGAGCCAATTGCGGTTCGTGAAATGCGGAAGCATATCGGATGGTATCTGCATGGCCTGCGGGGAGCCGCCAGGGCAAGAGCGGAAATAAACCACGCACGGACGCCGGAAGAAGCGCTGCGGATCTTAAAACAGCTCCGGGAAGAAGCGGAACAGCAGGATCATGTGTCCTGACAAGGAGGAACCATTGATGAAAAAACTCGTTTGCCTGATGATAAGCCTGATGATGCTGATGGTCAGCGGCATGGGACTGGGGGAAAGCAGCTATACGCTGCCAGAAAAGATGAACAGACAACTGACGATTGGCAGCGGGCTGAAAGGCAGTTTCACCATGCATCTGGAAGGAACGGATCCGCTGATTCTGTCCCTCATGCCGTTTCAGGATGTGGAGCTTCAGGTGCGCAGCCTGCGCTCCGGTGTGGGTGGAGACGGACTCTACGAGATCTATCAGGAAAATACGGATGGATCGAAAAATGGGCTGACAGAAGCATACCAGCAGGGAGAAAGCTGGTTCTTCCGCAGTGACTTGCTGCCGGATCAGGTGATTATGCTTCCGCCCATGACAGCGATAGCGGACTGGCTGCACGCGCCGGAGGGCGGAAATCCTTCCTTCGCTTCCGCGCTGGTTCGATGGAGCCAGCTTCCTGAGGCAAAACGGCAGGCGCTGCTGACCCCTGTGACGGACAAAATGACGCAGGCCCTGGAAACCTGGCTGGCCGGCTTCGCGGGGGTTTCGGAGGTCCGAACCCTTGAAAACGGCACATCCGCCGTGGATCTGACCTATACGATTCCCATGGCGGAAATCCGGAAGGAACTTGTTCTGCTGCTTCGACAGATGCTCCAGGATCCGGATGGAGCGGCGCTGGTGCAGAGCGTGCTTACCGAAGCACAGCAGGAACGCTATGCGAACGCAAACCTGGATTATTTCTATGAGCAGGCCCTGGATTCACTTCAAAATGATTATGATATCACGTATACCCGTACCATCTCTACCCTTGGCCAGCCGATTTCCAGCAGCCTGGACCTGCCGCTGGATGAAAAGAGCACCGGCTATCAGTTCCTGAGCACGGAGGAGCATGGGGGACTGCAAACCTTTACGCTTCGGGGTGAGGATCAGTACCTGACGCTGATGCTGCCGGAAAAGACGGATCTGTCTGAAATTGATTCCTTCAACTGCTGGCTGTACAGCCGCACGAATGGGGATGAGGAACAGGAAGCGGTTTCGCACGCGCTTCGTATCAGCGTCAGCCACAGCAGTGAGCTCTCCAGCGATGAGGAGAGCCGTGACCATCTGCGGGAAAGCTGGTCCGTACAGGCTGTTCGCGACCTGACTCATCTGCCGGAGGGAGAAGAAGCCGCGGCATATCCGGAAGAGACGCCATGGACAGCAGAGCTTCAGCTGCATTATTTCAGCCGGTATTCCCAGTCCAGCCCGACCACCCTGGAGCTGGAAGCGCTGCTGGAGAAAGAGCATTTCGCTCTTTCCCTCCGTGGAAGTTTCAAAACGGCTTCTCCCTGGGCTTTTTCTCCCTTTGACGTGACGGGCGCAAAGGATCTGACGGAAATGACCGACACAGAGCGGACCCTGTTGCTGGCAGAATGGCTTACCGCAGCGGGAGAGCAGCTGACACATGGCGGGGAGCAGCCGGAAGCAGCCGATTCGGAAGCAGATGTCGGACTCAGCCAGGCGGCAGAGCCAGCCGAGAACGACGGAAAAACGGAAACAGCTCCCGCTGAAGCGGAAGATACGGATGAAGTCCCGGATCATGATGTTCCGGAAGCTGATGACGCGACGGACGCGGCATAAAACCATATAAAAAGTCCTCCGGTTCACGCGGAATGAACCGGAGGACTTTTTCAATCGCTTTTAGTTGGTTCCCGCGGGAATCTCCTGAATCAGACAAATCGCCTGCGCGGAGATGCCTTCTTTCCGGCCCTCGAATCCCAGGCGTTCCGTCGTGGTCGCCTTGACGTTGATCCGGCTTTCAGGCAGGGAAAGTGCGGCGGCCAGATTCCTGACCATGGCAGGAATGAAGGGGGAAAGCTTTGGCTGCTGCGCGACGATGGTGACATCCACATTGGCGGGACGGAAGCCATGGGTTTTCAGTTCCGCGATTACTTTTTCCAGCAGCTTCATCGAGGAGATTCCCTTATACTGCGGATCCGTGTCGGGAAAATGATGCCCGATGTCCCAGAGCCCTGCGGCACCGAGAAGGGCGTCCATCAGCGCATGCAGGGCTACATCTGCATCGCTGTGGCCCAGCAGACCATGCGTATGAGGTATTTCCACCCCGCAGAGGATCAGCTTTCGCCCTTCCGTTAACTGGTGTACATCATATCCCTGTCCGACGCGGAACGCAGGAAACGCGTCCTCCGTATGTAGAAAGGTTTCTGCCATTAATAAATCCTCCCGTGTGGTCAGTTTCAGATTGCGGGGATCCCCTTCGGACAGATGCACCGGATAGCCCGCGTGCTCCATCAGCGAAGCATCATCCGTCCCTTCATAATGATCGCGTGCGGCCAGGGCGTGTGCCTTTCGAAGCTCCGGGAGGGAAAATCCCTGGGGCGTCTGCATGGCCCGCAGCATGGATCTTGGCAGCGTATCCAGCACAAACCCTGCCGCATTGACGCGCTTTACTGTATCCGTCACTGGGACAGAGGCTACGCCGGAACCAAAAACATTCAGATCCGCCAGGACGCGGGCGATCGTACCTCCATCCACCAGGCATCGGGCGGCATCATGCACCAGAACGTACGCATCCTCTTCCGGCAAAGCGGACAGCCCCCGGGCCACAGATTGCTGGCGGGTTTCGCCACCGGTGACAAAGGTCGTCGGAAAGGGAAGGCCAGCCCCTTCCAGCAGCGCCTGAATCTCGGACAGATCTTCCGGACGACAGACAGCCACCATCCGGGAAGCGACTCCTTCAAACGCCATCGCGCTGCGAACGATGCAGGGGATCCCTCTCACAGGGAGAAGCACCTTATTCATTCCTGCGCCCATTCGGGAACCGCTTCCCCCGGCCAGCAAAATGAGATCAATCGGTTTGCTGTTCATGCTCTTTCCTGCGCCGCGGCGGCGTCCTCCTCCAAAATGCGGTAGAGATGCTCCGCCTCCTCCTTACGTACGGTTTCCTGGATCGAGAGAACTTCGTAGACGCCAATATGTTCTCCGAAACGTATGGTCAGCCTGTCCCCAGGCTTGATGTCCGCGCCGGGCTTCGCCACCCGGCCGTTAATCTCAACCCGACCACCGGCACAGGCCTCATTGGCAACGGTACGGCGCTTGATGATCCGGGATACCTTCAAAAACTTATCCAGACGCACGGGTACGATCATTCCTTTCCAAGGTTTTCACAAAAGAACTCCCACGAGGGAAAGCCCCGTGGGAGTCAAGTGAATTACTTCTTGCCCTTTTTCTTGGCGGGGGTATTGACCTTATCCTTCAGTGCCTTGCCGGGCTTGAAAACAGGAGCCTTGGAAGCGGCAATCTTGATTTCCTCACCGGTCCGCGGATTCCGGGCGGCCCGGGCCGGACGATCCTTCACGGAGAAGGTGCCAAAGCCGATGAGCTGCAGCTTGTCTCCCTGAACCAACGTTTCGCTGACCACATCGACGAAAGCATTGACAGCCTTTTCTGCACTTTTCTTGGGCATCTCAGTCTTTTCGACCAGCGCAGCAACCAGTTCCGTCTTATTCATTACAAAACCTCCTCGAATTGGTCCATCCAGGATGGACAATAATGGAAGAGAGAAGAAACTATTCACTTTCTCTCTCAACTGCCTCTAAGTATACACGGAGTTGTTGAAATGTCAAGCTTTCGGGTGACTTTTCATCCATAAAAATCATGTTCTCCGCCCGCTGATATTTTCCTTTCATTCTGTCTACTGCCCTGTGCAGCAGGATTTCTGCGTCCTGATTCTGCCGGTAGCATAGCTCTGTGCATTTCATGAGCAGGGAGGCCATGACTTCCTCCTGAAGGGTTCCCTTCTCCAGAAGGAAAGTGGAAAGCGTACGGATTTCTTCCGCAATGGTTTCCGGATCCCTTCGCAGGGCTGGAAGCTGGGCAAGCTTTTTAAACATTTTGATCGAATACTTCAGCGATGGCAGGGAAGCGGAGACATCATTCAGCGTCTCACCAACCGTTTTGCTGCCGGTTTCCTCCCGCTTGATCGCTTCCCAGCCGAACGCGATTTCCTCAGCTGTTTCAGCGTGGGCCTGCCGAAAAACATGGGGATGACGCTGAATCATCTTCTGGCAGATATGGGTCAGTACATCCGTCATGGTAAACTCACCGAAGGAATCCGCAATAGAAGCATGAATAAACACCTGGAAAAGCACATCCCCCAGTTCATCCGCCAGGTGATCCATATCGTCTTCCTCGATGGCACTGACGGCTTCCCAGGCCTCTTCCACCATGTACGGCGTCAGGGATGCGTGGGTCTGCACCCGATCCCATGGGCAGCCATCCGGTGCCCGAAGCCGGGCTGTAATCGCCCGAAGATCCTCAAAGGAAAAGCGGTCTCGCTGCAGAAAGCTGGAACCGGCCAGAAAAAAAGCAGTGGTATGATCGTAGGCTTTCTGACCGTCCAGCTGACAGAGCGAGATCCATTTCCCTTTTCGCCGGGCTTTTTCAGACGGTGGAAAAAAGAATACAGGCGCGTTATCCGCATATACTTCATTCAGCTTCAGCTTTACATCGCCTGCCAGCAGCGTTGAATCCAGCTCCGTAATCCAAAGGTCGATCATTGGCTCCTGTGGGCTGGAAAGATAATCCGTGGCGGAAAAGACCCGGACATTACCGGAGAGGACCGTTTCAGGCGGAAGGGCCGCTTCACAGCCGTTGAGAACGGAAAGCCCCGGCAGCTGGATCAGCTCGCCGGATTCGGGCCTGGAGGCCTTTAGCGCGCGGACAGATCCGTCCTGAGCCGGATTCATGACGCCATAGCAGAGCGGGCTGTGGCCAGCGGCGTCCCAAAGCCAGTCAGCCATGGCCGCATGCATCGAGTCAAAATCTTCGTAACGGTCATAAAAATCATCCAGGGAGGAGAAAGAGAGCCCCTGTTCTGTCAGCCAGGCAGCCACGGGATGCCGCCGTGTCCGAAGAACCAGCTTCCGGGCTTCTTTCAGCGCCTGAACGGTTTGGAGGGTCATCAGCTCCGGAGCGCCGGGTCCCAGGGACAAAACGATAATTTTGGGTTTCAATGCTGCTTACTTCCTCCTTTTCCGCTGCAGACGCCGGGTGAAAACCGCCAGATCCGCGGTGTTCATCGCCTTGATCCGGATGGCTGCCAGAAGATATACACCAACGCCGACAGCTACCTCCAGGATGGTGGTAAGGCGATGAAAAGGCAGAAGCGAACGCAGTCCCCAGACCACGACTGCCATTATCAACGCGGAAAAGGCGGGCTTCAGAATCCATTCTTTGGCGTTGAAACGGATTTCCGCATATTTACAGACAAAGTACAGATTAGGTACAAGGGATACGGTATAGCAGACGATGGAGGCAAATGGTCCGCCATGAATATTGACGCCCGGAATGCCAACAAGAATATAGTTCATCAGAATTTTGCAGCTGACACCCGCGATCAGTGTGTACATCGGTATCTTCTGTTTCCCCAGTCCCTGCAGGATGGCGCTGGTTGCCTGTACAGCGGTAAAGAGAACAACCGTAAGACTGGAGACCGTCAACAGTTCCCAGCCGGTCTGAAACTGGTCCGGCGCGAGACTCTCATAATAGAGAAAACCGAAGACCTGCCGTGCGAGAACGCTCATCCCGACTGAACATGGGAAGCCGATCAGAAAGGCAAGACGAAGCCCTTGATCGCAGGCTTTTTGCATGGCTGCCTTATCACGCACGGCCTGAGCCGCGGAAACCGCGGGTACCAGACTCATTGCCACGGCCAGCGCCAGTGCGGTAGGCATATTGATCAGCCGGATGACCAGGCCGGAAAAAACGCCGTAGAGCGAGCGGGCCACTTCGTTGGTCAGTCCGGAGGCCATCATCCGGGGAACCATCATCACGGAATCCACAAATTGCGCTAAAGGTACGATACAGGCACTGATGGTAATCGGCACGGAGATCAGGAACAGCTGGCCCGCCAGTGCACGAGGGGTGGCGGCGGGAGCGTCCGAAAGCTGCGGAATCGCGGCAAAAACACTTCTGCGGCGAAAATAGAAAACAGCTACGACCAGCGTGGCGCAGGCCTCACTCAGCGTAATCCCCAGAAGCGCACCAGCCGCTCCAAGCGCCAGACTGTGCTTTGTGCCCCAGATGGCCAATGGAAGGGAGAAAGCCAACTTGCCAAGCTGTTCCACAATCTGAGAAAGCGCGGTAGGATGCATGTTCTGCTGGCCCTGCATAAAACCGCGAAACGCGCTGAGCGCGCAGACAATTGCAAGACATGGCGCGATGGCCCGAAAGCCGAGAGCAGCCCGGGGCTCCTGAACCCACGCGGTCAGCAGTCCGTTTCCGGCCAGCATGAACAGCATGCAGACGCAGCCGATGCCCGTCAGGAGCCAGATGGCGGTTTTAAAAACCCGATGTGCATTCCGCGGATCTTCTTTGGCCAGATAGGCGGATACCATGCGGGATACCGCGACAGGCAGACCGGCGGAGGAAAGGGTCAGAAGAAGATTGTAGGTTGGGTAAACGGATTGATAGATCCCCAGACCTTCGGAACCGATGGTCCGGGTGAGGGGAACCGTGAACAGCAGTCCCAGCAGCTTGCAGAGAATGCCTGCCACACTCAAAATGGATACACCTTTGGCGATGGACTTACCAGTATCAGAAGCCAATGAAAGACCTCCTTTTGAAGGATCAATGGGATTTCCAGGCGGAACGGGTACAGAGAATCAGCATCGGGAAGACTTCCAGCCGCCCCGCCAGCATCAGGAAGGAACAGAGCAGCTTTCCCCAGAGTCCGTAGCCGGAAAAATCGCTGGCCAGCGCGCCAAAGGCCGGCCCAACATTGCTGACACAGGTCAGGGCCGCGGACAGATTGTCCATCGGAGTGAATTTTCCTTCCAAAGATAGGAGCAGCCCACCAAAGACAACCAGGAAAAAATAAAGAAAGATAAAAACCATGATCTGGGAGATCATGCTTTCATCCACCGCTTTTCCATCCAGGCGGACCACCTGAACCTTTTTGGGATGATCCACGGAATGAATGGCGCGCCGGGCCTGCTTTCCAGCCAGTACAACCCGGATGATTTTAATACCGCCGGCTGTGGAACCTGCGCAGGCTCCGATAAACATGGCAAAAAAGACCAGCATCTGGGCGGAAACGGACCAGTCATTGAAATTCGCCGTAACAAATCCGGTTGTGGACATGATGGAGCAAAGCTGAAAAGCGCTGTAGCGGAAGGAACGGAGAAGATCCTGACCATAGAAGGGAAGATTCAACCCGGTCAGCAGCAGCACGAATGTGCCAACGATACCGAAGTACCAGCGAAACTCCTCATCACGGAAAAAAGAACCGATTTTCTCCCTGGGACCAGCGATCAGAAAATGATAATACAGCGCGAAATTGACACCGAAAAGAAACATGAAGGCGGTAATGACCGCTTCCGCGGCCGGATTGTGAAAACCGCCAACGCTGTCTCCATAATTACTGAAGCCGCCCGTCCCCGCGGTGGAAAGTGCGTGAAGCGCGGCGTCATAGGTATTGAGGCCGCAGAGTATCAGCGCGAGGAACTCCATCAGTGTCAGGAGAATATATATCCGGTACAGTATTTTGGCGGTGGTTCCGGTATGAGGCACCAGCTTGCTCAGGGAAGGACCGGGGCTTTCCGCCCGAACCAGATGGGATGTACGCCCTGTAAGCCGTGGGAGCAGCGCAAGCGTCAGCACCAGCACACCCATGCCGCCGACCCAGTGGGTCGTTGCGCGCCAGAACATGATTCCCCGCGGAAAGCCTTCAAACTGCGTCAGCACCGTAGCCCCTGTGGTTGTGAAACCGGAAACGGATTCAAACAGCGCATCCTCAAAGCGGGGATACAGACCGGAGAAGAAAAAGGGGAGTGCCCCGCCCACGCTCAGCACCAGCCAGCCAAGCGCCACCACCAGGAAGCCCTCCCGCAGGCGGAGATGGCTTCCCTGCTTAGGACGCACCAGAAACCAGATCAGCAGCCCGGGCAGCATAAGCTCACAGATACAGATGCCTAAGACCAGACTGTCCCCATCCTGAAAACGGAGGGAAAGCAGGAAGGCAGGAATCATGGCCGCGGCAACGATGCTGAGAATCGCGCCCAGCAGCCGGATTATCAGTTTTCTGTTCATCGATAAATTACCTCGTTCAGATCACCGATGCCGCTTTCCCGGGAAATGATCACGACGTGATCTCCGGCGTCTATTTTATCATTGCCGAAGGGAACAATGACCTTTCCCTGATGCACAATAACAGCCACCAGACTGCCGCTGCGCATGGTGAGATCCTTCAGGGGAATTCCGATATAGGGGTCGCCTTTCCGGGCGATGAATTCAATGGCTTCCGCCTTGCCTTCAGCCAGCCGGTACAGACGCTCGATTTCTGTCCCCTTGCTGTGCTCACGGGCACGTACGTAGCGCAGAATGGTTGAGCAGGTAATGGATTGAGGGCTGAGAATGGAATCCAGCCCCAGCCGGTTCAATATATCCGCGTATGTGGTCCGGGTGTTTTTCGCGATCACCTTGGGCACGCCGCAGCGAGAGGCGTACATCCCTGTCATGAGGTTTTCCTCATCACGGTTGCTGAGAGAAATATATGCGTCCATCTGGGCCAGTCCCTGCTCTTCCAGCAGATCCTGATCTGTTCCATCCCCGAGAATGACATCCGCCTTGGGGAACTGCTCGCTCAAGGTTCGCGCCTTCTGTGGATCCAGCTCGAAGATGGTCATATGGATTCCCACAGGGATGATCATTCTGGCCAGATAATAGGTGATCTTTCCGCCGCCAAGCACCATAACACTGCGAACCTTCAGGGTGTTTCGCCCAAGGAAACGGAAATAGTTGGTAATATTGATGATGTTTCCTGAGATATAGACTTTATCCCCGGCTTCAATGAAAAAATCACCGCTTGGAATAATAACCTCGCCGTCCCGTTCCACCATGGTATACAACACATGCGGAATGTTCGGGATGCTGGTGGAAAGATTTTTCATGGGCACGCCGACAATAATATCATCCTGCTGTGCCCGGAATTCCACCATCTCTACTTGTCCGCGGGCAAAGGATTCGATGGAGCCTGCGAAGGGATAGCGAAGCAGCTTGCTGATTTCCAGCGCCGTCGCGCGCTCCGGATTGATGGCTACATCAATGCCCATCTCGTTTTGCAGGAGCATCTGGCTTTCATTAAACTCCGGATCCCGGATCCGGGCGATGGTATACTTGGCTCCGAGGCGGCGGGCGATCAGACAGCACAACATATTGGTTTCGTCCCCGGCGGTAGTGGCGATAACAATATCCGCGCGGTCAACGCCGGCTTCTACAAGCGTCTTTGCGTTGGCTCCGTTCCCGCGGATGCACATGACATCCAGCGAATCCTGACAGCGATTGATCACTTCCTCGCTGCGATCGATGACCGTAACGTCATGCTCTTCGGCCGTGAGCCGATCCGCCAGGATGTGGCCCACTTTTCCGGCACCGATCAGAATAATCCGCATTCCTCTCAAATCCTCCCAATGGTTTCACTGTGAAAATATTGTAGCACCAAAGACCGCAGATGAAAAGAAAATATCATTTCATAAAACGCATGGAAAGACCCATCTCAGAGTGCCTTCAGTTTGGATACTTCCTGCGGGGTCAGACGGCGCCATTGGCCCCGGGGCAGATCACCCAGGGCGATGGGACCAAACGCTACCCTGCGCAGGCTGACGACCTGATGGCCGATGGCCTCCAGCATTTTTCGAACCTGCCGGTTCCGGCCCTCGTGAATGGATATCAGCAGCACGGTATCAAAGGTTTCCCGGCGAATCAGCCGTACCTCCGCGGGGGATGTCAGCTTGCCTTCGATCATCACGCCCCGACGAAGCTGCTGCATCTCCCCGTCACTGACCTGATTGGAAGCTTTAATCAGATACTTCTTCTGAACCTCACGGCTGGGGTGCAGAAGATGGTTCATTGCTTCTCCGTCATTGGTCAGAAGCAAAAGACCTTCGCTGTCATAATCCAGACGCCCTACCGGGAAAAGGCGAACCGGATAGTCACGGAATTTATCCAAGACAGTGGGGCGCCCTTCCGGATCAGAAACCGTTGTTACTTCACCGATTGGCTTATAATATGCAAGATAGTGTTTTTCCGCTTCCGGATGAATTGGCTGGCCCTCCACGGACACCAGATCCGCCGCTTCGTCCACCTGCACACCCATCTCCCGTACGGTGATACCGTTGACCTGAACTTTTCCGTCCAGGATCATCTGCTCCGCGTGACGTCTGGAAGCAACGCCGCAAAGCGCAAGATATTTCTGCAGCCGCATCATGTTTCTTTCCCTCTTTCTGTGCGATCAGGCCATCTTTACAGCGGACATTTTTCGTCCAGCACCTGATGCGTGTACACACGTTCGCCCCGCTTCATCTCCGCCATGGTTTGTCCGTGCCCGATGAGCTTATATTTATAGGTGGTCAGGCCATCCAGTCCCATGGGACCACGGGAATGCAGCTTGCCTGTGGCGATGCCGACTTCCGCGCCCAGTCCATACACATAGCCGTCCGCGAAACGGGTGGAAACATTCAGATACACTCCCGCGCTGTCCACCCGGGTCATGAAGGTGGAGGCGGCAGAACGGTTTTCAGTCACGATGCAGTCCGTGTGATGGGAACCGTAATGGTTGATATGTGTGACAGCTTCCTGCAGCGAGGATACGATCCGAATGGAAAGGATGGCGTCCAGATACTCCGTGGACCAGTCCGATTCCGTGGCGGGGAGACAGGGAATCATTTTTTGAACCTCCTCATCCCCGCGGATTTCCACGCCATTTGCCTGCAGAAGCTCCGCGAAGCGGGGCAGAAAGGCATCCGCGATTTCAGCGTGAACAAGCAGGGTTTCCTCCGCGTTACAGACAGAAAGATTCTGTATCTTGCTGTCCAGTGCCACTTTCCATGCGGTTTCCAGGTCAGCGTCCCGGTCTACATATACATGGCATACACCATCCGCGTGCCCCAGGACTGGAATCCGGCTGTTATCCATAATGTACCGGACAAACGCGTTGCTGCCACGGGGAATGATCAGATCAATCAGGGTATCCTCCTTCAGCATGGCGGCGACATCTTCCCTGGTTTCCATCAGCTGCGCGGCATCCAGCGGCAGCGAGGAAGCGGATAACGCTTTCCGGATGGAGGAAATCAGCGCCTGGTTGGTCCGCAAGGCTTCCCGTCCGCCTTTCAGCAGCGCGGCGTTTCCGCTCTTCAGGGCCAGCGAGGCTATCTGGACCAGCGCATCCGGGCGGCTTTCAAAAATGACGCCGATCACACCGATGGGGCAGGTTACACGGTACAGCTTGAGGCCTTCTGTAATTTCATGGCAGAAAACCGTTTTCCCGATCGGATCCGGCAAGCCGGCCAGCGCATGAAGCCCCGAAGTGACCTGTTGCAGCTTTGCCTGATCAAAACGAAGACGCTGGAGCAGGGGAGCGGCCAACCCTTCTTCCCGAGCCTGTGCCAGATCCGCAAGATTGGCAGAGAAGATCATGTCCTGATCCTGGATCAGCGATTCCGCCATCCGGATCAAAGCCTGATTCCGCACGGACAGCGGAGATTCGGACAGCTCATAAAAAGCACGTTTCGCGCGCTGGGCCATTTCGGTAAGATTCATGGAAACGAGGCTCCTTTCCGCCCTGTACAATTCATCGGTGCAAAAAGAGCAGGGACATGATAGTATACCAAATTTTCAGGGGATTGAAAAGGCTGTGATCTTTTGATATAATTACATACAGGAAGGAGGTGCGCAGTTCGATGCCGCATCAGCAGGGGATCAAAGTAATCGCCACAAACAAAAAGGCTTTTCATGATTACTTTGTGGAAGAACGTTACGAATGCGGTGTGGCACTTTTTGGAACAGAAGTGAAAAGTGTCCGGCTCGGGAAGGTGAACCTGAAAGAGAGCTGGGCACAGGTACGCAAAGGTGAAGTCTGGGTGGAAGGAATGCACATCAGTCCTTATGAGCAGGGAAATATCTTCAACCGGGATCCTTTGCGGCCCAAGAAATTGCTGCTGCACAAAAAGGAAATCCGGAAGCTGGACGGTCTTGTGATGCGTCAGGGATATACGCTGGTTCCGCTGGAGATATACCTGAAGGATGGCCGGATGAAGGTTCAGTTGGGCCTGTGCAAGGGAAAACAGCTGCATGACAAACGGGACAGCATGGCCAAGCGGGATTCAGACAGGGAGATTCAGCGCGCATTGCGCAATCGGCAGAAATAATGCTTCCTTTTAGGGAGATTCCTTTTCAACAGCGGATTCTCCATTTATCATGGGGATGATCTGGTTTCGACGGGGATATCGAAGGCAGAATAAGCGAGCCGCGGCCCCTGTACCGCGTAACAACGGGGAAAAACAATAACTGACAATAGCAATTACGCTTTCGCGGCTTAATGCCGCGCGTCGGCCCTGACCGCCTGCGGGTCAGGTTTCCGGCGTCATTTTCGCAGGGAACGAGCGCTGCCTAAGCTTTGCGGCAGTGTCCGTAATGATGAAGCTACCTGTCAGACAGCCTGTCCGCGGACGGTCTGAACGGGGAATCCAAAGCACGGACTGCGCTCGGAGAAGTTTTTGTTAACGGATCTTCGGACAGGGGTTCGATTCCCCTCATCTCCACTAACCCCTGTCCATGCGGGTTGGATCTGGATTTCGGTGTCGGAGATCAGGACCCGGTGGACGGCCGCCTGGAGGGCTTGCTTTTGCTCTTCAGGCGTTTTGTTTTTGGACTGCTGGGCGGCGCGGAGGAGGGCGATGGTGGCCTGGGCGTCGTAGAAGCAGACGGGGCGGGCCAGGGCGGCCAGCTGGGCGTCCAGGTCTTCAGACTGCTTGTCCAGGGCCTTCAGCTCGCTGAGGATGGAGGCGGGGGCGTCTTCCCCCTGCTCCTTGATGAAGCCGATGAGGCGGGCGGTTTCGTCCTTGACGCGCTGCTTCTGTTCCTCGATGCGGAGGGCGTCGGCGGCCTTGTCCTCCTCAGCGGCAGAGGAATAACCGTTGGCGATTTCGCAGGAGCGGATCAGGGAATCCTCATTGGAAAGCAGGTAGTCGATGGCCTCGTAGACGGAGGCTTCCGTTTTCTCCAGGCGGGAAGGCCGGACGCAGCCCGACCGGCATTCGTAATACCGCTGCACCGTACCGTTGCGGTCCTTTCCGCCGTGGTTCAGGTACATGGGCTTGCCGCAGACGGCGCAGTACACCAGACCGGCCAGGGGATAAACCCGCTGGGCTCTGTACAGGGCGGTGGTGTGGTTGTTCTTGTTCTCATCCCGGATCATCTCTACAAGCCTCCATTCATCGGAAGTAATAATGGCGGGAACGCCGCCGGGGACCCGGATCAGCTCCGGGGACGTGACGCGGGAACCTTTGGACATGCCCATGCGGCGGATGTAGACGCCTGCATAGAACTCGTTATGCAGGAGATATTTCAGATCCGGCTTTTTGAAGGGGGTCTTCCTGGACGGGTGGCCGGGAAGCTCGCTGTTCAGGAAGGCCAGGATCTTCGAGTAACCCTCATGGGCCAGGTACATCTCAAAGACGCGGCGGATGACGGGGGCCGCGACCGGATCCAGGGCGAAATGGCGGGTTTCATCTACGACATAGCCGATGGGAATGTGGCCGCCCAGGTACTTGCAATCCCGGGCCAGGTGCTTGTGTGCCATGACCACCCGGTCCGAATCCTGCTCCCGCTCCAGCTGGGCGAAGGAGGCCATCATGTTCAGCATCATGCGGCCGGAGGGGGTTGAGGTGTCGATGGACTCCGTGATGGACACCAGGCGGATGCCGCGGGGCTGGAACAGATCCTCGATCATGGTGAGGGTATCCCGCAGGGAACGGGAAAGCCGGTCCAGCTTCCAGACGACGATGGCGGAGGCGTCCTCGCCGGATTTCAGATCCGCCAGCATCTGGCGGAGGGCGGGACGCTCCATGTTCTTTCCGGAGAAGCCGGCATCCTCATAGACGCGGATGGGCGCCTGGGACATGGCGGCATAGCCGGAAAGGATGTCCTTCTGGGCGGAGATGGAGATCCCGTGCTGGGCCTGCTCCTCAGAGGACACCCTGCAATAACCGAACAGCAACATATTACCTCCAATCAACCTACACTTGAATCTTCAGACGAACGATCCTTTCCCCCATAGATAGCGTTTGCAGCCGTCAGCTGCTGGAGCATGTACTGCTTTCCCTGATCGGGGAGGGCACGGTAGCCTTCGATCAGGAGGGATTCGTCGGGGGTGAGAGAGTATACTTCTTTGTTATGCGGATTCCCGAGTATATCCATCAAGGAGGCACGAACACGATTAGAAGAGTTTCGATAGTTGGAAATAAGCTGCTTTTCTTCAGGAGAATACTCATCGGAGTGGTCATTAGAAATAGTAAGCTTGTTCATAACAACTCCGAGAAAATCAGCCAGTCTTTGCATAACATCAATTCGAGGATAATTCTTTCCGTGACACCAATCGGAAACGGTGGACTTAGATACTCCGAGCGCATTGACGATGTCCTGCTGGGTAATGTTGAGACTGGACATATAGTATTTCAGATTCTCTTGAAAAATTCTTCTTGAATCTTCGGGCAATTTCAACACCTCCGTTCTGCAAGAACTATTATAAATAAAGAGGTTGCGCCTTGTCAACAAAAAGTTTGCTTAAACCGAACTTTTGTATTGACAATCCGTTTAAAACGGAGTAAAATGCATTCAGGAGGTGAGATTAGTGAGCGAGTATCCGAGGATTTCTGCCAGAGCGGCACGTGTAAACGCCGGAATGACGCTGGAGCAGGCGAGCAAGAAAATAGGCATCAATCGTGGTACCTTAATCAAATATGAAAAGGGAGATACTGTGCCGGATTGGGATGTTGCCGAGAAAATGGGCGACATCTACAACTTTCCGACGCAGTATATTTTTTTCGGCAAGAAGTCCGTTTAAAACGGAGAAAGGAGCTGCACACATGACATTCGATAAAGTGAAGCTGGTTATGGACAGACTGTATCAGAAGGATGAAAGCAGCTATGCGGATCTGTGGGAGGCCATCAGGGTGCTGTGGAATCTCGGATTAATCAGCAGCGAGTTTCATGACGCTGTAATCAGGGAAGATGAACGGCTTTATGATGGCTAACCTGTTTGACACACCGCCCGCCCTGACGGGGGACGGGCAGAACCAGATGGATCAGCTGTACAGGTACCTGGCGCAGATGAGCGAGCAGCTGAACGAGGCCATGAACGGGCTGACCTTCGCCAACTTCACGCCGGCGGCCCAGGCGGAGCT
>JAFUGS010000049.1 GCA_017469265.1 Clostridia bacterium | reverse complement strand
GGCCTTCTCTTCGGGGGCCTTGTCGATTTCATCGTACCGCATGGCCTGGGCTTCGCCCTTGGTGGCCAGGGTCATGGTGATCGCGGCGGTCAGCGTCGTCTTGCCATGGTCAACGTGGCCGATGGTGCCAATGTTAACATGCGGTTTTGTCCGCTCGTACTTTCCTTTAGCCATTGGGGTTTCCCTCCTTCATCTCTTTCACAGGGATGTATGTTACTTTTCTTTCTTGCCGATGATCTTTTCCGCCACGCTCTTCGGCACTTCTTCATAGTGGTCAAACTGCATGGTGAACATGCCGCGGCCCTGGGTGCGGGAACGAAGATCCGTGGTGTAGCCGAACATTTCGCTCAGCGGAACATAGGCATGGATGATCTGATCCTGACCGCGGACTTCCGTGCCTTCCACCCGGCCGCGGCGGCTGGACACATTGCCCATCACGTCGCCCAGGTACTGGTCGGGAACGATGATCTCCACTTTCATCATGGGCTCCATCAGGCAGGGATCCGCCTTCCGGACGGCCTCCTTGAAGGCCATGGACGCGGCAATCTTGTATGCCATTTCAGAGGAGTCCACATCATGGTAGGATCCGTCATAGACATTGGCTTTGAAGTTAACCACTTCATAGCCGGCGATGGCGCCCGCCTTGGCGGCTTCCTGAATACCCTGATCGATGGGGGCAATAAATTCCTTGGGGATAACGCCGCCCACGATCCGGCTTTCGAACTCGTAGCCCTTTCCGGGTTCCTGAGGTTCGATCTCGATCCAGCAGTGACCGTACTGGCCATGGCCACCGGTCTGCCGGACATACCGGCCCTCCGCTTTCGCGGCTTTCCGGATGGTTTCCTTATAGGTGACCTGGGGCTTGCCGACCGTGGCTTCCACCTTGTACTCGCGCAGCAGGCGGTCCACAATGATTTCCAGATGCAGCTCGCCCATGCCCGCGATGATGGTCTGCCCGGTCTCCTGGTTCGTGTAGGTCTTGAAGGTGGGATCCTCTTCCGCCAGCCGCTGCAGGGCGTAGGTCATTTTTTCCTGACCCGCCCGGGTCTTGGGCTCGATGGCGACTTCGATCACGGGATCCGGGAAGACCATGCTTTCCAGGATGATCTGGTTGTTTTCATCGCAGAGGGTATCTCCGGTGGTGGTATCCTTCAGGCCCACCGCGCCGGCGATCTCACCGGTGTAGATGGTGTCAACCTCTTCCCGGTGATTCGCGTGCATCAGCATGATCCGGCTGATGCGTTCCCGCTTCTGCTTCGTGGAGTTCATGACATAGTTGCCGGACTGCAGCGTTCCGGAATACACCCGGAAGAAGGCCAGCTTGCCGACAAAGGGATCGACCATGATCTTAAACGCCAGCGCGGAGAAAGGTTCGCTGTCGCTGGGATGCCGCTCCATGACCTTTTCCGGATCGTCCGGATCCGTACCCTGGATGGCGGGAATGTCCAGCGGGCTGGGCATGTAGTCGATCACGGCGTCCAGCAGGGGCTGTACGCCCTTGTTCCGGTAGCTGGTGCCGCAGAGCACGGGATTCATGGTGCAGGCAACGGTGCTCTTCCGGATGGCTGTACGGATTTCTTCCTCGGTCAGCTCGCCGCCTTCGAGGTATTTTTCCATCAGGGCATCATCCGTCTCGGCGACCTTTTCAATCAGGTTGGCCCGGTATTCGTCGGCCAGTTCCTTCATGTCGGCGGGAATATCCTCATCCCGGACATCCTGCCCCAGGTCGTCGTAATACACCTCAGCGCGCATGCGCACCAGGTCGATGATGCCGCGGAAGGTGTTCTCCGCGCCAATGGGCAGCTGGATCGGCACGGCGTTCGCGCCAAGGCGGTCCTTCATCATGTCCACAACCCGGAAGAAGTTCGCGCCGGTGATGTCCATCTTGTTGACATAGGCCATGCGGGGCACCTTATAGGTTTCCGCCTGCTTCCAGACCGTTTCGCTCTGGGGCTCCACGCCGCCCTTGGCACAGAAGACGCTTACCGCGCCGTCCAGCACCCGCAGGCTGCGTTCAACTTCCACCGTGAAGTCCACGTGGCCGGGCGTGTCAATGATGTTGATCCGGTACTGCTTGTTCTTGTTCTCGGGATCGCGGGGATCATGCCAGAAGCAGGTGGTAGCGGCGGATGTAATGGTAATGCCGCGCTCCTGTTCCTGGGCCATCCAGTCCATGGTAGCGGTTCCTTCGTGGGTTTCACCGATCCGGTGGTTCTTTCCGGTGTAGAAAAGAATCCGTTCGGTGGTTGTCGTCTTGCCGGCATCGATGTGCGCCATGATGCCGATGTTGCGTACTCGCTCAAGTGGGTGACTTCTGGGCATGTTGGGCAGTTGCTCCTTTCAAAGTGAGAGAAAAGTCACAGCGGGTTCCCGAACGGAGAACCGGCGTAATGACTTACCAGCGATAGTGGGCAAATGCCTTGTTGGCCTCGGCCATCCTGTGCATTTCTTCCTTCCGCTTCACAGCGGCGCCGGTGTTGTTGGCGGCGTCCATCAGCTCGGCGGCCAGGCGCTCGGCCATGGTCTTCTCTCCGCGCTTCCGGGCGAAATCCACGATCCAGCGCAGCGCCAGGGTCTGCCGGCGCTCGGGCCGGATCTCAATCGGCACCTGATAGGTGGCGCCGCCAACACGGCGGGCCTTGACTTCCAGCTGAGGAGACACGTTGTTCAGCGCAGCCTGGAAAACTTCGTTCGCATCCTTGCCGGTCTTCTCGGCAACGGTGCTGAAGGCGGTATAGCAGACGTTCTGCGCGATGCCGCGCTTGCCGTCCAGCATGATCTGGTTGATCAGTTTGGTAACCACCGTGGTCCCATAAACAGGATCCGGCAGCACTTCACGTTTCGGTACAAAACCGCGACGGGGCATAGGTTTCCCTCCTCAATTCATTTTCCGGTTGTAAGCTTTTCTGCTTTTTCTCCCTGCTGCTTCGCGTCAGCATCACGAAGCTCCGGCGCCGGTTCAGGCCGGACGGCAGGCTCGCTGAATGCCTCTCCCCCGGAGACCCCAGTTCCAAAGGATCTTCAGAAGAAAAGCAGCGGGCAGTTTGCCGCGGGGGGCTGCGTTCAAAGCGATGACCTTACTTCTTCGGGCGCTTGGCGCCATACAGGGAACGAGCCTGCATCCGCTTGGCCACACCGGCGGTATCCAGCGCACCGCGAATGATGTGATAACGAACACCGGGCAGATCCCGCACACGGCCGCCGCGGATCAGCACAACGCTATGCTCCTGCAGGTTGTGGCCGATACCGGGGATGTAGCAGGTACCTTCGATGGAGTTCGTCAGGCGGATTCTCGCGATTTTCCGCAGGGCGGAGTTGGGCTTCTTGGGGGTCTGCGTTTTCACGCTCAGGCACACGCCGCGCTTCTGCGGGCATCCCTGCAGAATGGGGGCGGTGGACTTTTTGACAGCCCGTTCACGTCCCTTCCGGACAAGCTGATTAATAGTGGGCATTGAAGCACCTCCTGAAAAATATCCTCAAGATCCTGCAACCCTCAGGATCCATAAGGCAGATTGAATTTGCGCCGGCCAGGCGCGGGATCATTTCAGAACCGCGGCCGCCGCGGTGGGAACTTCCACCCCGCAGACTATCCCCAGTTCCTTCATCGTCGCCACACGCACGCATGGGACGCCGGCATCTTCCGCCGCGCGGATCACCTGCTGGAAAATGAAGGTGTCCGCGTCGTTGGCCACGTACGCCCGGGCGGCCTTCCCCGCCTTCAGCGCGCGGGTCACCTGCTTTGTGCCTACCACCTTCGCGGCGGCGGAGCGCAGTTTTTCCATCCCGGTGGACCTCCCTTCCCTGCCGGAAAAGCGCGCCTGAAAAAGGGCGCACTCCTCCCGGAGCATGCGACAACTTCGTTATCATATCACCCAGGCCTTGTCTTGTCAACGGCTTCCGCGAAATTTTCAGCCTGTTCGGAGCCCATTTACGTAAAAAAGACCGCGGCTCTGAAAGCCGCGGTCCTGATTGTCTCCCGGGATTAGTACATGCCGCCCATGCCGGCGCCGCCCGCGGGCGCCGCGGGTTCGGGTTCCGGAATGTCCGCCACCAGGCTCTCGGTGGTCAGCACCATGGCCGCCACGGAGGCCGCGTTCTGCAGGGCGCTGCGGGTCACCTTGGTCGGATCGATAATGCCCCGGTCCACCATGTCCACATACTCGCCCTTCAGGGCGTCATAGCCGAAGCCGGGCTTCTTGGCGGTCTGGATATGATCCACCACCACGGAGCCGTCCACGCCGGCGTTGGCAGCAATCTGACGGATGGGCTCTTCCAGCGCGCGCAGGACGATTTCCACACCGGTCTTGGCGTCGCCGGCATAATCATCCAGCAGGGCCGCCACATTCGGGATCACGTTCAGCATCGCGATGCCGCCGCCGGGAACGATGCCCTCCTCGGTCGCCGCGCGGGTGGCGCTCAGGGCATCCTCAATGCGCAGCTTCCGTTCCTTCATTTCCACTTCTGTCGCCGCGCCAACCTTGATCACGGCAACGCCGCCAGCCAGCTTGGCCAGCCGCTCCTGCAGCTTCTCCCGGTCATAGTCGCTGGTGGTTTCCGCGATCTGCGCACGGATCTGGCCCACGCGGGCGTCAATATCCGCCTTGTTGCCGGCGCCGCCCACAATCGTGGTGTTTTCCTTGTTCACCTTGACCTGCCGGGCCGTACCCAGCATATCCATGGTGGCTTCCTTCAGCTCCATGCCGGTCTCGGAGGAGATCACGGTACCGCCGGTCAGGATGGCGATATCCTGCAGCATTTCCTTGCGGCGGTCGCCAAAGCCGGGGGCCTTGACCGCGACACAGGTGAAGGTGCCGCGCAGCTTGTTCACCACCAGCGTGCTCAGGGCTTCGCCCTCCACGTCCTCCGCGATGATGAGCATCTTCTTGCCACTCTGGACAACCTGCTCCAGCAGGGGCAGAATCTCCTGGATATTGCTGATCTTCTTGTCCGTGATCAGCACCACCGGATCATCCAGCACCGCTTCCATCTTCTCGGTATCGGTGACCATGTAGGCGGAAGCATAGCCCCGGTCAAACTGCATGCCTTCGGTGGTTTCCATGCCCGTGGTCATGGTTTTGCTTTCTTCCACGGTGATGACACCGTCCGCGCCAACCGTCTCCATGGCGTCGGAGATCAGCTTGCCGATCGTCTCGTCCGCGGCGGAGTTGGCGGCCACCTGCGCGATGGCCTGCTTGCCGTTGATGGGCTGAGACAGATTCCGCAGACCTTCCACCGCAGCTTCGGTCGCGGCCTCAATGCCCTTCTTCAGAATCATGGGGTTGGCGCCGGCGGCCAGGTTCTTCAGGCCTTCCCGGATGATCGCCTGGGCCAGCAGGGTGGCGGTGGTGGTTCCGTCGCCGGCCACATCATTGGTCTTGGTGGAAACTTCCTTCACCAGCTGGGCGCCCATGTTCTCAAAGGGGTCTTCCAGCTCGATCTCCTTGGCGATGGTCACACCGTCGTTGGTGATCAGGGGAGCGCCGTACTTCTTGTCCAGCACCACGTTGCGGCCTTTCGGGCCCAGGGTAATCTTCACGGTATCCGCCAGCGCGTTAACGCCCTTTTCAATCGCGCGGCGCGCGTCCTCGCCATATTTAATCTGCTTTGCCATCAGAATACATCTCCTTTACTTCTTTGATTATCTTATTCAACCACAGCCAGAATATCGCTCTGCCGCACGATGATCAGCTCTTCGCCGTCCACCTTTACTTCCGTCCCGGCGTACTTGGAATAAATCACCTTCTGGCCTTCCTTCACCTGCATGGTGATTTCCTTGCCATCCACTTTGCCGCCGGGGCCAACGGCCAGCACCATCGCCATCTGGGGCTTCTCCTTGGCCGCGCTGGTCAGGATCAGACCGGACTTGGTTGTTTCTTCCGCTTCGCAATTCTTGATGACCACACGGTCACCCAGGGGCTTCACAGTCATGGATTTTTCCTCCTGTATCAATCTCATTTGGGCTGGTTAGCACTCAGATGAGATGAGTGCTAACAACCGTGGTTAACTATAATGCTTTTCATGGAATAACGCAAGCCCCGGAAACCGTAAATTCCCGATAAAAATGATGTTTTTTGATGGTTTCCTTCTGTTTTCTTCCGTTTTCTCGCTTTTTCGTGATACACTATTCTTCGTCGCCTGAGGCTTTCCCTCGCGCCTGCGCCAGTTTTTTCGCGGCTTTCATCGCCGTGGGCAGCGTCAGGCTGTCCAGATCCCGCAGCGGAATAAAGGTATATCCCTCCGGAGCTTCCGCTTCTTTCGGCGCATCCATTTCATACAGGGTCATGCGCCAGACCTGATGCGTGAAAACATGCTTCGCCTCTCCTTCGCAGCGAACCGCCTCAACCGGCCAGCCCCAGGCGCTTTTGATCTCTTCCGCTCTGCGCGCGCCCGTCTTCCAGCCCGGCCAGAGCGGGAAACACCACAGGCCCTGGAGCATCTTTTCCGTCCGCCGGCGCATCAGCACCCGGTTCCCGGCATAAACAAGGCACAGATCATATTGAAGCTCCTTTGGCGCTTTCGCCTTCGGCAGCCGCGGCAGATCCGCCGCCTGGCCTTTCCTTTCCGCCTCACAGACCCCCTTCAGCGGACAAATCTCGCAGTCCGGCGTTCCCGGCACGCAGACCATGGCTCCCAGATCCATCATCGCCTGATTCATGTCCCCGGGACGGTCCACCGGGATCAGCCCCGCCGCCAGCGCTTCCACCCGGCTTCTGGCACCCTTTTCCCCAAGGTTGTCCGTCACGCCGTACAGCCGGCTGACCACCCGGATCACGTTTCCGTCCACCGCAGCCTCCGGCAGTCCAAAGGCGATGGACGCAATGGCGCCCGCGGTATAGGGACCGATCCCGTGGATTTTCCGCAGCGCCGCCGGATCCGCGGGTAGCTGGCCTCCCCACTCCCGCATCACCTGCTTCGCGCCCTGATGCAGATTTCTCGCCCTGGAATAGTAGCCCAGTCCTTCCCAGCGCTTCAGCACATCCGCCTCATCAGCCTCCGCCAGCGCCTCCAGCGTGGGAAAAGCCTCCAGAAAGCGGGCATAATATCCGATGACCGTTTCCACTCTGGTCTGCTGCAGCATGATTTCACTGACCCAGGTACGGTAGGGATCCTGGATTTCGCGCCAGGGCAGCGTACGCGCGTTTTGATCATACCAGCGCAGGAGCCTTCCTGTTCTTACGTCCATCTTTTCCTTTCCCCGGCGCGTTCCGGGCCTGTGGGACGGGTTTTTCCCCGATCCCGCTGTCCGGGCACGCCTTCCTCTTCCTTTAAAAAGCCCCGGCCGGATGATCCGGACCGGGGCTTCTCTTCTCAATGGCTTACAGCTTTGTTCCGCATTCCGGGCAGAACTTCGCGCCCGCGGTAATCTGGGCGCCGCATTCCGGACAGAACGCCGCCGCATTCTGTTTCGCGCCGCACTCGGGGCAGAATTTCGCGCCTGCCGCAATCTGCGCGCCGCAGGCCGGGCAGGTCGCCATCGGCTGTGCGGCCGCGGGAGCCGCCTGTGCGGCGGGAGCCGCCTGCTGGCCAAAGCTCTGGGCAAACATCTGACCCATCGCCGCACCAGCGCCCATGCCGACACCCATGCCCGCCATGCCGCTGCCATCGTTGTTGGCCGCTTCCCGCATGGCTTCTGCGGCCTGATACTTCGCGTACTGGTCCAGATTGCCGAGCACACCCATGCTCGTCCGCTTGTCCATGGTCTTCTCGACCTCTTCCGGCAGGGAGATGTTCTCGACCACAAAGCTGCACAGCGTCAGCCCCAGCGGCGCCAGCTTCGGGTTCACCGCGTTCATGGTATAGTTGCCCAGCTCGTCATAATTGGCGGCCAGATCCAGCGCGGGAATCTTGCTCTCCGCGATGGCGTCGCTCAGGCCCGAAACGATGGTCCGCTTGATCTGTCCCTCCACGCCGTCCACCGTGAACAGCGCGCTGGTTCCGAAAACTTCCTTAAGGAACGCCGTCGGATCGGAGACCTTAAAACTGTAGATTCCGAAAGCCCGCAGGCGGATCATGCCAAACTCCGCGTCCCGCATCATGACGGGGTTGCTCGTTCCCCACTTCTGGTCCAGGAACTGCTTCGTGTTCACGAAATACACATCGGATTTGAAGGGAGAATTGAAGCCGTATTTCCAGCTCTTCAGCGCCGTCATGATCGGCATATTGCTGGTCTGCAGCTCGTAGCGGCCGGGGCCGAAAACATCCGCCAGCTGCCCTTCATTCACAAAAATGGCCGCCTGCCCTTCCCGCACCGTCAGCTGCGCGCCCATCATGATTTCCTTGCCGTTCATGTCGTACTTGTGCACCATGGTGCTGCTGCTGCTGTCTGACCATTCGATGACGTCGATCAGCTGACCCTTGATCATGTTCAGAATTCCCATTTTGTCCTCCTTATTGATGTCCTTGATGGATATTCCTGTTTTCCCTTCTTCGGGAAAAATCATTCCTGATAGTCCACGCACAGCGCGTAAAGAGAAGGCAGCTTTTCAATGCCGGTAATCCGC
Source organism: Clostridia bacterium (assembly GCA_017469265.1). Lineage (GTDB taxonomy): Bacteria > Bacillota > Clostridia > Christensenellales > Aristaeellaceae > Aristaeella. Next base: position 4,664 of record JAFUGS010000049.1, on the reverse strand, counting down.
AGCTGTATGTCCTGATACTCCTCCGCGTGCCGGATTCCTTCCCGGACGCAGGATTCCAGCATGGCCTCCATGTCACGGGTTTCCTCCCGCTGGCCCCGCAGCGGCCCCGCCAGAACGTAGATTTTCCCTTCCTGGGTCACGAGAGGCAGAACATGATACCCCTCCACATCCCCACCGAAGCTGCGGAAAAGCCCGAGCTCCAACAGGTGATCCACATCCTGCCAGGTGCCCTCCTGCCGGTTTTCAGCCTGCAGGCGCATCAGCATGCAGGGATAATCCGGATCCATCCGGCTGCGGCGCAGCCGCAGGCCCCGGTACAGCTCCCTGCAGGTCATCTTCCGCCCATCCACCAGCTTCCGGAAGAAATGCCGTCTGGCGCGGATCATCATCTTCTGCTCATCGTAAGCGTCACTGGAAAAATCCGCCCGGATCCGGTTCAGCAGGGCGTTCAGCTCCGCCAGGTAAACCTGAACCTCTTCCGGGGACCGTCCCGCCTCAAAAATCGGCAGCAGGGGCGCGCAGGCCTGCAGGTAGGCCATCATCTCCTCCTCCGCGGCGGGAGCCAGCGCAACGGCGATGCCGTCCGCGTGGTGAATCTTCAGGCTTTCCTTCGCGCCTTCCACATCGTGGCGGATATGCGGTTTACGGAAGCCGTTGTATTCCCAGTTCGGGACCTGATCAAAAGCGCGGAGCACGTCCTCCTGATCGGAAACAAGCAAAAGTTTGTACATACATCAACCTCCCGCTTCTCGATTCGATGATTCGGGGGAAGCTTCCTCCCGCAGCCATGATTATACCCATTCTTGTATCCGGATGCAAATCTTTCCCGGTTTTTTCTGTGCATCTCAGTCCGCCCGGTAGATCATCATCAGCAGAGCACCATCTCCGCTGCTTTTGCCCACCAGCTGAACGGGAAAGTCATAATCATTCCGGAAGATCAGGTTCAGGCTGTCGTTGCCCACGGCGGCGTCACAGTGAATTGGCAGATAGCTCGCCCCGCCGTAGCCGTGCGGACGGCGCTTGATAATGGTCAGTCCGGGCAGCTGGCTGATGGCGTTGTACAGGGTCGAGCTGACCTGGCACGTACCACCGCCGCTGGAGAGAACCGCCTGTCCATCCACCAGGCCGATCGCCAGCTTGTATTCCTTATAGGGGCCAATGTTCTTCTTGTTTCCGTCGAACACATCCCCGGGCTGCATCAGACCGGTTCTGGTGATCTTTTCCGCCCCGTGCCCGATGTTCCAGATACGGTTCAGGTTATTGGTTTTGTTCTCCTTGCTGGTCCCCGGCAGCAGGTGTTTCATGGTATAGTAGCTGGTATAGGCCGCAATGGGGCTTTCCTTGCTGATGGGGGTGTCTGTGGGGCTGACAGGAATCAGATCCGTCAGATCGTTCGGGTCGATGTAGCCATAGCTGCGCATGTAGTTGACAATCGCCCATCCGTCCTGGAACTGCCAGATGGAAATCTGCGTGCCGGGATTCAGCTTGACCCAGTAGCTCTTGTAGTTTTTCTCCTCCAGCGGTTCCTTGGTCATGGTTTTGCGTACATAGCACTCCCTGGCCACCGTGGCGATATACTGATGCTTCTGTACCTGGAAGGGAGCCGTGTTCACCGGATCCACAGCCTCAAAGTCCTTGGCCAGGTATTCCCTTTTAACATAGCCCAGCTTTCCGTCATATCGGACGATAACCCATACCAGGCCTACGTACAGAATATCCACCGGCGCATTCTTCAGTCCCCGGACCACCCGGGTGGACTTGATGCTTTTCTCGCTGTAGATGCTGTATTCCCCGATGACATCGGTAATTTTCCCCCGGTACAGGGCGGGAGAATTCACGTCGAAGTCCGCCAGCGTTTTTTCATGATAAACCGCGTTGGGATCCGCCACGGCAACCTCTTCCGTGTCGTCCCCTTCCGCTTCCGCCAGCGCTTCCATGTCCGCTTCCGTCATCTCCTCCGCCATGCTGCCCATGGGCCCTCCGCCCAGCAGCAGCGCGAGCGTCATCAGCGCCGCCAATCCTTTTCTGATCCAGTCCTTCACATTGCCCTCCTGCCGTTTTCACGGTCAACGCATCTTCTCCATCAGCGTCTCCAGCGCCTTCTTCAGCTGCGGGTCATGCTCCGTGTCCGCGAAGTCATATCCGCCATTGTCTCCCTCTTCCAGCGGAATCTCCACATCCGGCGCCAGGCCAACCTTGTGCACCGTATTGCCGCTGGGCGTATAGTATTCCGCGATGGTCATCTGGAATCCCGCGCCTTCATCGCCCACGGGCATGACAACCTGTACAATGCCTTTGCCGTAGGTGTTGACACCCACCACGGTCGCGCCGGCCCGGTCCCGCAGCGCGCCGGTCAGGATTTCAGAGGCGCTGGCACTGTTTTCGTTCACCAGCAGCACCAGGGGCATGTCCAGCTTTCCGTCCCGGGTCGGATAGCAGTGATCCTCGCTGCCGTCCCTGTATACCAGGTAGCACAGGTCCCCCGCGTCCAGGAAAAGGTCTCCGATATTCTGAGCCGCGTCCACCCAGCCGCCGGGGTTATCCCGCAGGTCGATAATCAGCCCCTGCGCTCCCTGCGCGGTCAGGTCGTTCAGCGCCGCCTCAAACTCCTCGTCGCACTTTCCGGAAAACTCATACATGGCAATCAGACCGACCTTGTCGCTCAGCATCGTGCTCTCGATCTGATTCACATTAATAATGGCCCGCTCCAGCGTAAAGACAATCTCCTCCCCATTGCGCAGGAAGGTCACGTCCACACTGGTCCCCGGGGTTCCCCGCATAATGTCCACCGCGTCCTGCAGGGTCTCCGGCACCACGTACAGATCCTCCCCCACCTTGTAGAGGATATCTCCCCGGCGGACACCGGCGGCCTCCGCGGGGCTGCCTTTGAAAACGCGGCTGATGGTGCAGATTCCCGTCGTATAGTTGGAGGAAATCAGGATGCCGACGCCGGCGTACTCGCCCTCGTCATCCTCCCACATCTGCTCCCAGGCCTCGGGAGTGTAATAGAAGGTATAGTAATCCTCCAGCCCGTTCAGCAGGCCCGCGCTGGCTCCCTGGAGCATCTTCTGATGATCCGGTTCCTTATAATAGTAAGCGTCCGCGGCGTCCATCAGCTCCAGCAGTTCATCGAACTGCCGGTACCGTTCATACGCTTCCCGGGAAATCGTGACCGTGTCCGCATCCCCGGCAAACGACGCGTCCGCCGCCGCGCTGCCGCTCACGTCTGCGCTGTCCCACAGGAGCGTATGAAAGGAGTGCATGGACACGCAGCCGCAAAGCAGGCACGCGGCCAGTCCCAGGCAAAAGGCCAACAGCAGTTTCTTTTTCATCACTTTTCTCCTTTTCAGCGTGTCCGGAGCTTTCCCACAGCCCGGCAAATGCGTTTATTCCCCCTCCGGCATCAGCGTAAGCAGCCGGAAGATCATTGCGTCCTGAAACCTGCGAAGGTCGAGGCCCGTTTCCCGCTGGATCTTGTCCAGCCGATAGGTCAGCGTATTCCGATGCACAAACATTTGTCTGGCGGCTACCGACAGGTTCAGATCCGCCTCAAAAAGGAATTCCGCGGTCTCCCGAACCTCGTCCGTCAGGATTTCCGCAGCCCTGTCCCCCAGATACCGGCGGCGTACCTTTTCCGTCGTTTCAGGGTCCATCCGGGCCATAAGCCGCTCCAGGGTCTGGCGGCCGTACAGCTGCACCGGGCTTTTCCGATGAAAACGCGCGCCCGTCTCCAGCGCCTCCAGCGCCTCACGGTATCCGGCGGGCCATTCTTCCGGCCGGTGATGCACCTCGCTGATGCCTGCCCGCAGCCGAAGTCCGGCTTCCGCCTCCAGCGTTCCGATCAGGGCCATGGCAAACTCCGCGATTTCCCCCGCGTCCGCCCCTGCCTTGATCATCAGTGTCCGGCCCGCGCCGTCCTCCGCCAGCAGATCCGTTTCCTCCATGGGGGCCAGTTCCCGCAGCGTCTGCAGCAGGGGGACGGGTGCGCCGTCCTCCGGCTGAAAAACCACGACACAGCTTTCCCGCGGCAGGATCATCCGATCTTCCAATCGTCCCTCCCCCTTTCCCGGGCATTATAGCACAACTTTTTCCGTTGGTACAGAAAAAACCCCGGGAATTTCTCCCGGGGTCAGAATCCGATGCGCCATTACTTGTTCATGATGGTCTTTTCGGTTTCCTTGTCGAAGAAATGCAGCCGGTTGGTGTCCAGCGCAATCTTGATCTTCTGGCCGGCGCGGCTGGTGGTGCGGGGATCAACGCGGGCAACGATGTTGCCTTCCTTGCCGGTGGTGCTCAGATACAGGTAGGTCTCGGAGCCCATCAGTTCGGTCACTTCCACATCCACATCCACGGTGGCGGTGGCAAACTCAGCCAGCTTCTCCTCGCTGTCATGGATGTTCTCAGGACGGATGCCCATGACAACTTCCTTGCCGATGTAGCTCTCGTCAACAAACTTCGCGATCTTGGCCGGAGGCACAATGATCTTGTTGTCGCCGAACTTGGCAACCACATCCTGGCCTTCCTTGTCCAGCTTCACGTCGAAGAAGTTCATCTGGGGGCTGCCGATGAAGCCGGCGACGAACTCGTTGGTGGGATAGTCGTACAGGTTCTGGGGGGTATCCACCTGCTGCACAACGCCGTCCTTCATAACCACGATCCGGCTG
>JAFUGS010000048.1 GCA_017469265.1 Clostridia bacterium | reverse complement strand
GTATTATTCATCTCGGGTACCTCCTGTTTTTTAGGTTCGCTAACTTGGGCGTCAGCGTGCCTATCTTACTACGGGGTACCTTCCTTTTCAATCGACCGCCTCCTCACCGGTCAGTTTGTATTATACAGGAAGCTTGCACAGCAGTTTATAAAGCTGACCACCGAGGAAGCGGCAGCCATAAACTGCCACATGGGATTCTCTGATGGCAGCGCGACAACAGTCCGAGATGTAAGCAATGCTTACCAGCAGTTCCCGCTGGCATGGATCTTATTCCAGATCTGGAATAATATCCATTATCCAAGGAAAACAATTATCCGAGAAGAATCCCGGAATGCAGCATAATCAATAAATCAACAATACATTCTTGAATAATCATACCACAGTTTATTGTGAAAAAGAACCTCCTGAAATATAAGAATGGCAGGAGGTGGTTTTTTTATGAAACCCAAAGTGATTGATGAACTCAAAAACAAAGAGTTCAGGGAAACACTGTCAACATTTCTCGAATGGATGGCACAAGAGAAATATGCAGAATCGTCATGCCGAGGTTACAGGAACTTTCTATATGGAATCGATGGCTTTATGCTGGAAAAAGGAATTGATCTGTATTCTCCAAGCGTTGGGCTAAAATACTGGGAATACTATACCTGCAAACATTCGATATGTAAAAAGTGGAGTACGGCCTGTCTCACGAAGGTTTTACAACTGAATGATTTTGTTGCAGGAAGAGATTATGTTCCTCTTCACAGCAACTACCGCCCAATACTATTACCTCAAGAGCTGGAAGCTGCTCTTACAGATTATATTGCCTACTGTCATAGCTGCGGGAACAAAGGGATCACAACATCGGCAAAAGAGAAGAGAATACGTAAATTCTTGAAACACTGTTTTGAACACGGTGGTGATTGCCTTGAACATCTTGATGCAAAGCAGGTGGAAAGTGCGTGTATCGCTGTGGAGAATAAGGATGAATGGCATGTTATCCGGGAATTCTTGCGTTTTGCATGCCAAACCAATCGAATTCAAAGGGATTATTCTGTTCTGGTTCCCAAATACAACAGAGAGTTTGTGTTGCCGACAGTATACACGGTGGAAGAGATTTCCGCACTTTTGAACATTATCGATAGAAAAACAGCTGTTGGGAAACGTGACTATGCTATGATCCTCTTGATTGTACGATATGGAATGCGAGTCGGGGATGTTGTTCTCCTATCCATTGACAATATAGATTTCCATGTCGGAAGAATAAGCTATATTCAGTTGAAAACGAACACTTTTCAGACATATGAGCTATTGCCCGATGTACGAGCAGCACTCCTCGACTACATTGAAAACGCCCGTCCTGATACCGATGAAAACAAGCTGTTTATGAGTACAAGAATACCCTTCCGGCCAATTGGCACAGGTGCGGTTATTTCTGCTGTGTCCAAGTATTTTCAATCTGCCGGAATAAAAACTGAGGGAAAGAAACACGGACCACATGCACTGCGGTCTTCCCTCGCAACACTAATGGTGAATGACAATGTGCCATATGAACAGGTTCGAAAAATCCTGGGACATACTGATCCGAAAGCCATTAAACATTATGCTCGCTTGGATACTGAAAAACTGCGGGAATTTGCGTTAGAGGTACCAGCGCCCAATGGTCAGTTTCAATTGTATCTGCAAGGGGGCGTATTGTAATGACAGAGTATAACAGTGTTCTCGCCGATGAAATCGTATCATATCTGGACTTGAAAAAAGTAATATACCGGCCAAGTACAATTGCTCATGAGAAAGGACATTTACGTCATTTTGATCAGTACCTTTGCGATATTCAATGTGAAGACAAAGCAGTATCTGAACAGATCATGACAGGATGGCAAAAAACAATCACCGGAAAATCCATTACGATTTCGCACAAAGTCACAACGATCCAGAAGTTTACAGAGTATCTCAATACAGTTGGTATCTCTGCATATATTCCTACTATACCACTGGTTCGAAGTGATTATGTTGCTTATATTTTTTCTGATGAGGAAGTGAAATCAATCATTGCTCTTGCGGATCGCATGAAGCCCATGCCTCATGAAAAACCTGATTACAGAGATGCTCTGCTCTATATGCCGATGATTCTTCGTATTCTGTTCGGCTGCGGCACCCGTCTTGGCGAAACGATTACCTTGAAAATGAAGAACATTGATCTTGACAGCGGTACGTTGATCCTTACAGAAACAAAAAGAAACAAGCAGCGTATCGTTCCAATGCATGTATCGCTTACAGCGATTGTATCGCAGTATTGCTATGCCAGGGGTATAGTCGGAAGTCCGGAAAGATATTTGTTTGGAATTCAGAACACAGATGGTACTGAAAAGTCTATTCCCGAAAGGCGCATACAACTTCGTTTTTCAAGGATCCTATCTACTTTGGGAATTAGCCCTGAAGAAAGGCAATGGCATGAACGTGGCCCTTGTCTCCATTGCTGCAGACACAGTTTTGCGATTAAGTCATTTTCCCTTGCCGAGAAAAAAGGTCGAAAGTTGGATGATACAGTCCCATATCTATCCATCTACTTGGGTCACGAAAACCTGAATGAAACTCAAAAATATTTGAAATTCAGTTCGGAAATGTATCCCGAAGCGCTTCAACAGTTTTCTGAATACACAAATAATATTTTCCCGGAGGTCAGTTATGAATTCTAAATCACAGTCTTTCTTGCCATTACTGGAATCATTTTTCTCGTATCATCTTCCAATCGCTGTCGGACTGAGCTCAAATACAATAAAGTCATACAAGGAAGCGTTCCGGCTGCTACTGACATATCTCAGTGAAAGCAGAAGCATTGCAGCAGACAGAATCAGTTTTCAATGCCTTGACTATGACTGCCTGAGCGGTTTTCTGGATTGGCTTGAATGCAGCAGAAACTGCTGTCCCTCAACAAAAAACCAGCGTTTGTCTGCATTGCTGTCTTTTTCCAAATACGCGCAGAACAGGAATTTTGAGGCAGCTGCTACATTCCGCGCCAGCTTGATAAAACTCCCGGTCAAAAAGACCGGTCACAAAATCCGTGTTTCTTTTACTGCTGATGAAGTCAAATTATTACTGCAGGTGCCTGATGAAAGAAGCAGAACCGGACTGCGGGACAAAACCCTGATGAGTGTAATGTATGCCAGCGGAGCGCGCGCACAGGAAATATGCAATCTGAAGGTAAAAGATATACGTTTTAATGAGGACGGAACCGCATCCTTAACCCTTGTAGGAAAAGGGAACAAAGCCAGACGAATCGGTATACCGTCAGCGTGCGCGATTCTGCTGAAGCAGTTTATTCAGCACAGAAAAATCGAAAAGATTGCCCATGCCCATGTATTTTCCAGCCAAACTCATGAGATTATGACTGTGTCGTGCGTAGAGGAAATATTCAAGAAGTATGTTTCTATTTGCAAACAAAGGCATCCGGATTTGTTCCTTGAAAAAAGCTATCCTCCTCATGCCATGCGACACACCACTGCAACACATATGCTGGAGGCAGGTGTTCCATTGGTTGTGATTAAAAATTTTCTCGGTCATTCCTCGATTTCCACAACACAGATCTATGCTGAAGTCTCACAGAATTTGGCTGACAGGCATTTACGTGAATGGAGCCAAAAATGGTTCGGGCAGACAAAGCAAACAGAAACAAACAACGAAGCCGATAACGGTAAAGATACAATTCCTTCTTTTCTGAAAGTATGATAGAATAATCCGAGAAGAATCGTTGAATGCCTTGATTATGCTGCATTCCGGGATTCTTCTCGGATAATTGTTTTCCTTGGATAATGGATCGTGCATGTTGCGGACGAGGCCGCCACGTTCCTGCTGGAAAGGTAAGGCCTGATATTGCCTGCACCTAGCGCACAGGCGCCGGGTGCGTTTTGTTCGGCGGGGAAGAACGGGAAGAACAATAAGCCCGGTTATTTCTCGGTTCCGGTCCTGTATTGTTTCCGGGAAACCGGGTATGATCCGGATAACGGGAGAGATAAGATCCCGGCGAAAGGAGGGGTTTCGGTGGCAGGGTTGGTGCGTAAGGAGAAAGGTTTTTTCAGGGACGCCAATTACGCGGACAGGAACGCCCAGGTCATCCCCAGCGCGCAGAAGGAATTCCCCGGAGAGGTAGTTTTCCGGGACAGAAATGCACAGGCTGCGGGCGAAATCGTCTTTAAGGACAGGAACGGCCGGTACACGGCGGACAGCGCCGTCACTCCCGGGCAGGAAACAATTGTAATCCTGGACGAAACCCCGGATACGGGGCGCAAAGAAGAAACGCAAAGCCACAAAAAAGAAGCCGGATCCAGCGTGCCCGCCGGGCTGATCTGGTTTGTGTGCCTGCTGGCCGTGGCGGCGTTGCTGGCGCTGCGGTTCTTGTGAGAAAAGCATCCTTTGTGCGAATGATCTTTCCGCAGTTATTGCAGACATATTCCCTGAAAACATGGCGTTTTTTGACCACTTTGACTTCGTAGTCAAGCTCATCTTTTGGGATTTCCCTGACATCCGTAAGCGTACCGTCGCATTCCGGACAGGCATCCAGCTCATGCTGAACGATTTCCGTAACTTCCTCCTCAGAAAAGGATTCCATGGAATGTTTGGCATGCCCATTGGTACACCAGAATCAATATCTCAATTTTTCTTGTGGATCTGTAACAAGAGGACAGCACAGGGAAATATAGCAAGGATTCACTTCCGGGGCATGTCACCCCGGCTTTTTTCATGTCTGCGGAATATCTGCGGAGAGGGGGCTTTACTTTTTAGGCCTTCAGTGAGGGAACGAGATGCCCTCGGAAGGAGCGTAAAGCAGTGAAAAATGATATTCCGGTAAACGAGCGGTATTCGATGACAATCATGGAGGCAGCAAAATACTACAGCATCGGGATCAAACGGCTCCGTCAGATGGCGGAGGAGCACCTCGGAGACTTCGCCATTTTCCACGGGAATAAGTATCTGATCATCCGGGAACGGTTCGAAGAATTCCTGTCCAAGACCTCTGCCATCTGATTTCGTTTCTCTGCCAGAAAGTAGTTGACTTTCTTCGGCTTCAGAGCAAGTAATACCGTACCTTGAAGAGAAAGGAGGACAGGGGCATGCGGGCACCACTGGAAACAAAGGCAATCCTCAACCCAGGGGAAGCGATCGAACTGTACGGGATGAGCGCCCGTCGGTTTTATCGGCTGATCCGGGGCAAAAGAAAGCTGCCATTTCTGGCGCTGTACAATAAGCGGAAACTGATCATCCGTGCAGAGTTCGAAAAGTATCTGGAAGAACATCCGGAAGAAAAGGAGCAGCTGAAGAAATGTCAGAGAACCAACAAAGAAGACGCGATTCCAAGCGAAGAGTTCTGCGAAGTGGCGAAAGTATCCGTGCTGACGGAAAATACCAGTTCAAATACCTGGTAAACGGGAAACCGAAGTTCGTGTACAGCTGGAAGCTGGAACCGACCGATAAGCTTCCTGCGGGGAAACGGCCCTGCCTTTCCCTGCGGGAGCTGGAGAAGAAGATCGGATACGACCTGGAGCACAGGATGGATCCGATGCAGAAGCGAATGAGCGTGATGGAGCTGGTGGAAAAGTACCTTTCCACCAAGACCGGCATGCGCCCCAACACGATGACCAACTACAGGTTTGTGAAGAACCTGCTGGAAAAGGAAGATTTCAGCGGATGGAAGATCGGAGATGTAAAGACCTCCGACGCGAAACTGTTTCTGATCAAGCTGCAGAACGATGGAAAGGGGCACAGCACCATCAAGACGGTGCGCGGGGTGCTCCGGCCTGCCTTCCAGATGGCGGTGGACGATGACGCATTGAACAAGAACCCCTTCGGGTTCGCATTAGCGGGAGTGGTGGTGAATGATTCCGTGACCAGAGAAGCGATTACGAAAAAGCAGATGAACAAATTCCTGAAGTTTATCCATGACGACAACTGTTACTGCAAGTACTACGACGTGGTCTACATCCTGTTCCACACCGGAATCCGGATTTCCGAATTCTGCGGACTGACCATCCGGGATGTTGACCTGAAGAACAAGATCCTCAACATCGATCACCAGCTTCAGCGTACCAGCGATATGAGGTACGTGATCGAAAAAACCAAGACGAACGCGGGCACCCGGAAACTGCCGATGAACGATGATGTAACGGAATGCTTCAGGAGAATTCTGAAAGCCCGGGAAGCCCCGGAGGTTGAGAAGATCATTGATGGTCATAGCGGATTCCTGTTTCTGGATGATGACGGGATGCCGGAGGTGGCCATGCACTGGGAACACCGGTTCAACCACATGGTGCACCGGTACAACGACATTTTCCGGGAGCAGATGCCGAACATCACACCGCACGTATGCCGCCACACCTACTGCAGCTTGCAGGCGAAGGCTGGTATGTACCCGAAGACTCTGCAGTACCTGATGGGCCACAGTGACATCAGCGTGACGATGAACACCTACACCCACCTTGGGCTGGAGGATGCGGTTGAGGAGATGAGCCGGATGCAGGATGTGGAAAATGCCCGGAAAGAGCAGGAGAAGCTGAACGGAAAGACGGACGAGGTGAAGATTTCGAAGAATCAGTTCAGGGCTGGATAATTCAAATGGGAACAATGACCGGTTGGGGGCACTCCAGCCGGTTTTTTTATTTGCTGTTGAGGCAGTTCCATGGTATATTTTCAGGGGCAATCTTTTAGAAAGGGTGCTGTTAGAAGATGCTCGAGGAGAAGATCAGAGAGCTGTACAGGATTACAGCTGAGCTCGAAGAAAAGTATCCTGGACGACGATTTACTCCTGATGGTCATCTGGTCGGAAGCATTGGTGAAGTTTATGCCGCAGAGAAGTATGGCCTTTCATTGCTGGAAGCTAGCAGTGAGAAGCATGACGCACAATCTGCAGATGGCCGATTGATTCAGATAAAGATTACTCAGACTGACCGAGTGTCGATTTACAGCGAACCAGATTATCTCTTGGTCATGAAGATGGACTGTGACGGGAACATTCAGGAAATCTACAATGGTAAGGGAGCAGCTCCGTGGAATAATGCGGGGAAGCTTCAGAAGAACGGGCAAAGATCTATCAGCTTAAGAAAACTGTCTGCCTTGAATGAAGCAGTACCATCTGCGGATAGGATTGAGAGAAAGAAGAAGCCAGAGTAGTAAAAAATCAGCATTTTACTACTTTTCTACTACTTTTGGCTGCCGCGATTTGCCCCGTTTTGCCGCGTTTTGCCGCGTATGAATTTGACCCTTGAAAAATATGACCAGATTAGACATCCCCGGAAATGCGGCATTATGCGGCATCTTCGGGCATCAGGAGGCAGGATAAGACAGTGATCAGGATTTTATTTATCTGCCACGGCAATATCTGCCGCAGTGCGGCGGCGGAGGTCGTGCTGAAGCAGATGTGTCGTGAGAAAAACATCTTACAGGTGGAAGTCAGCTCCGCGGCCGCGACCAGAGAAGAAATTGGCAATGATATCTATCCGCCGATGAAAAAGGCGCTTGTGGCAAAGGGATACGCCTGCGCTCCCCACGCCGCCCGGCAGACGGTTCGCGGGGATTATGACCGGTATGATTATCTGATTGGCATGGACTACGAGAATATGTCGGATATGAAAAGAATATACGGTGGAGATCCGGCGCAAAAACTTTCCCTGCTCCGGGACTGGGCAGGAGAACAGGGAATGGAAATCGATGATCCGTGGTACACCCGGGATTTTCGGGGCGTGCTGAGCCAGATCGAAGCCGGCTGTGAAGGAATCCTTCGCTTCCTTGCCGGCCAGAGGAGCGGCGAACCGAGCGGCGAACCGGTGCGGATCGCGATTCTTTCCGACACCCATGGGCTGCTGCGGCGGGATGTGGTCGCGGAGATTCAGGACTGCACGCATATTCTTCACGCGGGGGACATCGTGAAGGAGATGGATCTGGATGAGCTGCGCCTGTACGGATCCATCTACGCGGTGAAGGGAAACAACGACCTTTGGCAGGATGGACTGCGGGATCTGGCCGGCGTGCTTCGGTTTGAAATCGCGGGGGTATCTTTCTTGATGACGCATGACCGGAGAAATGTGCCGCGGGATCTGGACGGCGTTCAGGCGGTCATCTTCGGGCATACCCACCGATACAGCGAGGAGCGGATTGACGGACGGCTGTGGCTGAATCCGGGCAGCTGCGGCCGGCCCCGGTTTGGCGGGGAGGTCAGCATGGCCAAAATGAATGTGCGGGATGGAAAAATACTGCGCGTAGAAAAAATCCTTTTCCCGGAACAGCCGGGGGTGTAAAATAGACGATCAGGGAGGCGAGTCAAAGATGGAGTTTCTGAATGCCTATACCTTTGGCTTCTGTGAGAAGCGCGGATTTACGAAAGGTTCCGCCTGGAAGGAATCCCTTCGGCTCATGGCGGAATCCACGGGCTGCAACGCGATCATTCTGCCCGTGTGTGCCTGGCAGGCGCATACCTATTCGACCGTCATGGATTCCGATCATCCGGATGTCATGGACGCGGAGGATGTTCGGGCGGTGTGCGAGCATGCCCGCAGGCTGAATCTCAAGGTCATCCTCAAGGCCATGGTGAACTGCCGGGACGGGTACTGGCGGGCCTATATCCGATTCTTTGACACGGAGGTGCCGACGGAACCGGGCTGGGCCGAGTGGTTCGATGCCTGGACCGCCCATGTGTGCCGGGTCGCGCGGATGGCTGAGGAGAACCGGGCGGAGATGTTCTGCGTTGGCTGTGAAATGGTGGGAACGGATCACCGGGAAAAAGAATGGCGGAAGCTGATCGCTGAGGTTCGGAAGATTTATCATGGGCCGGTGAGCTACAACTGTGATAAATTCCAGGAAAACAATGTCCGATGGTGGGACGCCGTGGACTGCATATCCTCCTCCGGCTATTATCCGCTCACTGAGCTGAGGACGCATTTTGAACGGATTCAGGCGGTAGCGGAGGCGGCCGGGAAACCCTTTATGTTCATGGAATGCGGATGTCCCTCCCGAACCGGCAGCGAGCAGCGCCCGAACGACTGGAATTTCGGAGGCGCTACCAGCGTGGAGGCGCAGCGTGCCTGGTATCAGGCCTTTACGGACATGATGGGGGAGTATCCCTTCGTCCGGGGAACCGGATGGTGGGACTGGCCCGCGACCAGGCTGTATCCGGAATTTGCCGGACAGGACCAGAACGGGTACTGTACCTGGGGGAAACCCGCCAATCAGGTGCTGGCTGACTTTGCGGGGAAGATCCGGCGGCGCGAAGAGAAGGAAAGCCGCGCGTAAATGTGCCTGCCGTAAAAGTGAAGCGGAAAAACCACCGCGGGGGAGACAAATCACGCGGCAAAATGATAAACGCCGGTAAAAAACCGGGAGAAGGGGAACAGTATATGAAAAATGTGAGTATGCGCAGGGTCATGATGTCCCTCTGCGGGGTGATCATCTGTGCCATCGCGGTGGGATTCTTCAAGCTGGCGGCCTTCGGAGTGGATCCATTCCAGAGCCTGATGAGCGGTCTGGATCAGCTGATTCCGATTCCCTTTGGAACGCTGTACGTGATTGTGAACGCGATTCTGCTGTGCTTCAGCCTGATCTTTAACCGCCACAATATCGGCATCGCAACCTTTATTAACCTGTTCCTGCTGGGATATATCACCCAGTTTACGCTGGAAACGCTGCAGGGATGGTTTCCGGAGCCGGCGATCGGCCTGCGCGCGCTGTTCCTGGTGGTAGGGATTGTCGTGATCTGCTTCGGCAGCGCGCTGTACATGACCGCGGATCTGGGCGTTTCCACCTACGATTCCGTCGCCATCACCATGTCCGGCAAATGGAAGTGGGGCCCATTCAAATACATCCGGATCGCGACGGATCTGGTGTGCGTCATTACGGGGATCGCCGTGTTTCTGCTGGGCGGCGGAACCTGGGGCCAGGTACCGGAAATCGTTGGCGTCGGGACGATCATCACCGCCTTCTTCATGGGCCCGCTGATCGAGTTTTTCAACGCGCGCGTGGCCAGACCCCTTCTGGCCGGGGACGGTGAGAAACGAGGAGAATAACACGGCGACAGGTTATCAAATCATGGATGCCAAAAACATGGTTTGATTATGCGAGAAAAGATTCAAAAACATGCGAGTTTCAGGAAAAGCGGCCTTCTGTCATTGACGGAGGCTGCTTTTTTTCTTAGTATTTTCGCGGTGAAAGCAATCCCAAACGTTGTACGCAGGGAAAATGAAAGAGCATTCTTGAAATGGAGCAGGGTCGACTAAAGGGCTGGGTGACAAATAATCTGGATTATTCTAAAGAATACTATGAGGGAGGACCGGAAGAATGCTGGCGGAAAGAAGAAACACCATAAAAAAAAGGAGCAGTTTCCTAGTGAAGACAAAAATCTCTGTTTGCCTGGCAATCCTGCTTTTGATTGTTTGCGCAAGTTCTGCGCTTGCATTGGATGGATGGGATAGCAATGGTACGACAGTGCTGATTCTGGGAGAAGAAATACCAATAAATAAAACAACGGGAACCGGGGCTTATCATAAATACTGGCAATACTGGTGCCAAGGAGCATCCATTTACTCTGAAATGAGAATGTATGGATGTTACATGGTTGCTCAAAGTAAACTACTTGTAGAATTCGGTATTGCGCCAAGCAATGTAAACGAGTTTAATCCTGATAAATACTTTGAACTTGCAGGAAAGTCCTTCTGGGACTATGCGCCAACATACGCCTCAAAAAAGGGAGTGACCCTAAACAGAGAATGGATCAGCCTTTCTACAGACAAAACAAAAGATGCCACTACGATTATGAATCTATTAAAGAAGGGATATGGATGTATCCTTATATCACCGAATCATAAAGCCTATATTGGTCGGAGCGCTTCATTGTCACGTGGCGAGCCTGTCGTACTGGATTCATTTAGTGATGCATCTTACCGTCCTGCTGTAGCGCATACCTTTATTGGCAACACGTATACATGGCCGGAGGTTGAAGTATATAAGCTTGAAGAATTCCCACTGACAATTAATAGTACAGGCGGCACGGTTTCTGGTGCGACGAATGGTTCCTTATATAAGAAGAATACGAAGATCACACTGACGGCACAGCCTGATGCGGATCACGAATTCGTCAATTGGACATGCACTAGCGGCACGATTTCTGATCCCTCTTCCGCAATAATTGATTTCACCATGCCCGCTTCAAATGCTACTGTAACAGCCAATTATAAGCTGAAATTTGGAAAAGTCGGAAAAAGTTGGGCCAGTACCAGTGTCACAGCTGAAAAAACCACAGCATCCTTTACAAGCTCTTTGAAGATAGAGGTAGGAAAGACCGGCCTCATAAATACACCGCATCAGGTTACGGACGTGACACTGGCCGTGAGTCAAAGTGCCGACATATTGAATTCTCCCGGGAATTATGTTTTGACCACGCTGCCTTCCCTCATGTATTTCAAGCAGTTTGATACGCCAACAGCCACGACAAGCGTCTCCGGGCAAACCACTTATTATACATATAACTTTTCACTCTCTGATATTTCACAGCTTAAAAACGGACATAATTCCTCACTGTCACTTGTACCTGGAAGCACGTATTATTATCGCTGGACCTGCAAGGTCAATGATGTCAGCCTCCATACCGAAACCAAAAAGTTTTCGACCAAAGGTACGGCTGTGCGATGGGACGGACTGGTTACCAATGACCAGGGCCTGTTCAATGCCTGGGCTTATTACAATAAAGCCGACGTATCACTTAAGGAGGTCGGATGCTTTGTAGGCGCGTCCAGGAACGATGTTGACGGCGCCACCCCCTATAATATTCCCAGCGGTGTTGCCCGCGCCATGGATAAAAATGTCGAGGTTTATGACAGCGGGCGGGGCGGTACATACGTGTTTTATCGCGCCACTTCCTTCAACATGACATTTACGCCCGGTGTAACCTACTATTATAAATTTTACAGCTTTGACAGTACGAACGACCTGGCGGCCAGCAGTGTGGGCAGCTATACCGTGCCGGGCTCCGCTGCCACTTATCCTTTGACGATTCAGGCAGGCGAAGGCGGTAAAATCACAAAGGGCGCTTCCGGCAGTTACGCCGCGGGCAATGTGATGCAATTAATCGCCGCCCCCGATACGGGCTACGCGTTCGCCCAATGGAACGCGTCGGCAGGGCAGCTGTCCAATGCTGGCAGCCTGGTTACAAGTTTCACCATGCCGGGATCGGCTGCCCAGGTGGTTGCCTCCTTTACCAGACTGAAATATAATCTCACAGTGGAAGCTGTGGAAAATGGCAGCGTGAACCATAGCAGCGCGTCGCTGGGCTATAATCAGGAGATTCTGCTGTGCGCTACGCCCGCTGAAGGATACGAATTTGCCGGCTGGTTTTCCTCCGGCGGCGGCAGTTTTGAAAACGCTGCCAATGCGAATACCGTCTTTACCATGCCTGCCGAGGATGTAACGGTGTATGCCCAGTTTACAGCAGTGACCCAGGATGAAGAGGGATGGGTTTACGCGTCGTCACTTCCTGACAGCATCGATCCCAGCGTTGTACAGGTGCAGTATCATACCGTACGGTATGCACAAGGTGA
This sequence comes from Clostridia bacterium, assembly GCA_017469265.1. Taxonomy (GTDB): domain Bacteria; phylum Bacillota; class Clostridia; order Christensenellales; family Aristaeellaceae; genus Aristaeella. The sequence goes on along the minus strand of JAFUGS010000048.1, from coordinate 81,953 downwards.
AACCAGCCCGGGAAACGACTGGACCCAGGGCGAGATCGTCAGTACCCGGTACGTCAACAGCGGCGGCGAGTATGAATCCGATTTCCAGCTGGCGACCTCTGAAACACGGCAGCTGGTGCGGTATTATTACTACCACTGGTGCAAAACCGATGGAAGCGACGCGGTTAACTATGCCTACAACACCTCCAAGGGCTATGTGCATCTGGATGTATTCAGGAACGTTTCGCTCAGCTATGAGGCAAGCAGCGCCACCGACAGCGTGGACAGCCGCTATACCTATTATGTGCTCAAGTGGAAGTCCAACGATGACTGGGTTGCCTGCAAGGGTGGTGAAACGTGCGACAACAGCGATCATCCCTACCGCAGCCATCTGTGGTACAAAAAATATGTTTATCAGGACAAACAGGCCATAAATACCTATCAATGGACACTGGATCAGGGATGGAGCGACAGCCCTGATGAAAACGCCGAAACGATCAGGGTTCGCTATCGCTATACTGATCAGGAGGCCCCGGCCCTGGACGGTATTACGTATCTGGAAATCACGGATCATGGATTTGCGGTCATCTATTCGGTGACGGATAATATTTCCGTCTACGAGGTGGCGTTCCGCTCCTGGCCCCAGGGGTCCAGCCGGGACGAGGCACAGGTGCACACAGTCACCATGGTGAATGACAGCCCGTACTGGAACGTGTGCCATACATTGGAGATCGAGGACTGCGGCTTTGCCCGGAACTGCTGGTATTATACCGAGGCTATCATCAGCGACAAGGCTGGCAACAGCATCACTGTGCCGGGAGAGCAGTGCCGCGTTTACGTACCTGAACTGAATGAAAATGATGTGAACCGCATTACACTGCCAGGCGGAACCATCACCCTGGAGGAAGAGGCTTTTGCCGGAAACAGCGCCATGAGCACCGTGGTCATCAACGATGGGCTGACGGCCATCGGGCCAAGAGCATTTGCCAACTGCGCGAATCTTCGACTGGTTTACATTCCCAGTTCCGTGACGCAAATCGCTGACAGCGCGTTTGAAAACTCGGATCATGTGGTGCTTCATACGACCAATGAAACGGCGGCCGCTTTTGCCCGCCTCCATGAAATTCCCTATGTGACGGGAGAACTGTACTGACAGCGATGCGTTTGATGTGTACATTAAACGCAGGAACCGAATTGGCCCCCATCTCAGGGAATCTGTGCATCCACAAACTTCAGAGGGCTTGTACCAATAACAGATCCGGTATACAATACACCTGCCTTGAATCTGTCACAGGGGAATTGACTGTAGCCAGGATCAAAAACTATATGATGTCATTGCGAGGGAACGGAGGCATATGAGTGAAACAGAACACCTCGCTGGAACTCACCCCAAAGAACCTGTATCGCCTGATTACCGGCAGACTGACGATGCCGGGAATGCGTCTTCCTGTTACGGACCAGCAGGTCAGAGGAATGACCCTGGTGTCCTTCTGGCGCAGGCTTCTTCAGGATGTGCTTTCAGATGAAACCCTGATCACCCTGTTTCCGGACCAGGGAAAACGTCCGCGAGCCCAGTCCGATCTGATGAACAGAACCGGCTCCAATCCGACTCCGCGCATACTTCGAAGCGATGCCGGTGAACGTTTTTCCCCGGAAGTCCTGCTGACACTGGTATCCAATTGTTCGGAGATACTGACATTCTGGAACTACGACGCGGCACGATTCCGCAATGCGCTGGATCGCTTTGAGGATCGGTGCGCCGCGGAGGATCCTTTCCTGAATGCCGCGATGTATCATCATCTGCTGCTGCTGCGATCCGATTACACGCTGCCTTTCGACGGCGTGCATTCTCCCACGCTGTTCCGTGACAGCTTCCGACTGGCCTGGAACGCGCTGCTGGCCCTGTTCGGGCCGGATATGAACGGTGAAGAGCTGCGCAGGCTGCAGGTGGATCAGCAGGCGATGCCGGCATCGTTGTGGAAAAGGTTGTGCGCGGATTCGGATGGCAGCAGGATTCAGCGAACGGATCAAGTTTATGGTCAGCTGACCAGTTCGCCACTGCCGCGGGAGGAGTACATTCCTCTCACGGAGACACCGGAGAAAATCCTCCGTATGCTCCGGGAAAAGAAAAAGCTGTTTCTTACCGGGATTGGAGGAAGCGGAAAAACGCAGCTGGCCGGTCAGGCTGCTTTGCTGGCCCGGCAGCAATCCGTCTATGAGACCCTGGTGATGATGACAGTCAGCGATTCCCTGACAGTGAGCATGGCGCAGCTGTTTCCGGAAAAGGTGGACAGCCGGGCGGATGATCCTCTGGAAAAGATCTGGGAATGGCTGGACCATCCGTCTACGCTTCTGGTGGCGGACGGGCTGGATTCCATCAGCGATGAGGAGCATGTGCTGAAAAAACTGCAAACCCTGTCCTGCCACGTGCTGGCGACGGGCAGAATCGCTTCGCTGGAGGGATTTACGACCGTCGCGGTTCCGCGGCTGGGAGAGGAAGACGGTGTTCGGCTGCTCCTCCAGACGGGCAGAGGATATTTCACGGAAAAAGACAGGGCAGGGCTCATCTCTCTCTCCAACAGAGCAGGCGGGCATCCGCTGATGCTGCATTTGCTGGCAGCCTTTTGCCAGACCTGTTATATGACTCCGGAGGATATGCTGGATCACCTGTCGTCCAATGGCTTTATGGGCATCCCGTTAAACGGGGATCCGGAACAAAGGGAGCTGCTTACCTATCTGGAAGCCCTTTTCATCCGCGTTCCGCTGCGGGAGAAGGAGCGAAAGCTGATGCGGCTTCTGGCCATGCTTCCGGAAAACACATGGCGGCCTTCAGCGCTGGGTTCGTACGCGATGGATATCGATCGGGATGCGCTTGTTCTGGCGGCTATGATGGAAAGACTGTCATCGCTGGGCCTTTTGCAGCGGGAACTGACAGGGTATTGCCTGCATCCTGTGATTGCGGAGGTGTTTCGGAATCCTGACATTCAAGCGGCGGAGTTTCCGCTCCTCTGGTCCGTGCTGCGCCAGGCCTATGACGGTAATGTCAGCCCGCAGCTTCAACAACAGTATATGACGGTGCTCCGGATGGTTCAGACAACCGCGGAGCCAAATCGGGACGCGCTCTGGGTGCTGGATCATCTCTGCGCGACGGTGATGACCCGTCCCAGCTGGCAGGCTCAGCCCTGGATGCTGGATCAATATACCGCATGGCTGGATAAGCTGCCCCATACCCCGGCGGATGAAGTGGATCTTATTGCGTCCAGGATGCTCTGGTGCACTGTGCTGCCCTGGAGAGACCAGCTGGACGGCCTGGCGGAAAAACTGGAGCGATATTCAGCGCTGGATCTTCAGAGCGCCAGCCATTTCATCCTGCTGGTGAATATGATGGAAATCGGCGGCTCCTTCATCCGCAGAGACCGGCTGCAGACGCTGCTTGTCCGGCTGCGGCCTCAGGAGGATCGCGTTTTCCAGCTGATCAATTATCTGAATTTCTATGGCGGCGTTCAGCGCGGCGTGCTGAAGGATCCGGAGGCGGCATTGGAGACCTTGACGGAGGCCAGAAAACTCATCCTTGCGCATGATTATCTGGGCACGGTGGAGGACGCGACCAACGATACGCGCATGGCCTATACGCTGGCGGATCTGAAACGGTACGAGGAAACCCTGCCGCTGATGACGAGCGTTCTGGAAATCTTGAGAAAAAGAGGGTATACGGACGATTCTCCCACGATGACAGCTTCCCGGAACGCGCTGAGTTTCTTCCGTGGGAAATGCGGTGATCGGATATCCGCCCGGGATGCCCTGAAAGCACATCTTGACAAACTGAAGAAGGATAGCGCTCCGGTGGACGATAACTATCTTTCGATCATGTGCAACTACAGCATCATCCTTCGCGAACTTTATCAACTGGAAGAAGCGGAGCAGGTGGCCAGAGAAGCTGTGAAGCGTTGTCGTGAATTGCCCGTGGTCGGACCGGCAAAGCTGCCGGATGCTCTGGATCATCTGGCTGAAATCCTGCGGATGCAGCATAAACCGGCGGAAGCCCTGGGGTATTATATGGAGGCGGATGCGCTTTTTCGAAAAAACTATCCCGCGACGAATCCCCGTGCCCGGAACTGCCGCAGGCATATGGCGGAGACAATGATTGCTCTTGGCCAGAAAGAGGAAGGCAACAGGATCCTGAACGAGATAGCGGAGAACCGCTGATGAAAGGATCCCCCTCAGGAGCCCCCGTGATGTGGAGGCTCCTTTATCATGCGGTCGCACAATATACCATGACAACGCTCCCGCGCCGGGCGAATCATCGCCGGAACGTTTTTTCTCTTCATGATGCAGGAAATAGCAGGGCGCTGAAGAATGATTTCCATGGGAGGCCGCGGAGCCTGAAGCAGGAGAAGCGGGAGAAGCATGAAGGCATAGAGCGTGTGAAATGAAGGAGAAAAAGATCACCGCTTTGCTCCGCCTCCGGGGAAGGACAGGAAAATGATTACGATTCCGCTGATCAAGAAAATTGCAGAGCTGTTTCTGATTCTTTTCGCGACCGCCGCGCTGGTGAAGACCGGGGTTTTCCGGGCGGACTACAGCAAGGTGCTGTCCAGAATATCCCTGTATTTTGTGACGCCCTGCGTCGTGTTTAACTCCTTTCAGAAGGAGCTGACGCCGGAGGTGCAGCAGGGGCTTCTGACCGCCGTGGGGCTCGCGGTTGTTTTCCAGCTGGTCTTTTTCCTTGTGGCGGCGATTCTTCGGCGCGTGTGGAAGGCGACGGAAGTGGAGCGCGCGTCCATCGTCTTCACAAACGCGGGAAACCTGGTGATCCCGCTGGTGGCGTATGTGCTGGGGCAGGACTGGGTGATCTATGTCAGCGCGTATATTCTGGTCTTTAATGTCATGTTCTGGACGATCGGTGTCCGGATGTTCGACAGCGAAAGCGCCTTCAGCCTGAAAAAGGTGCTTCTGAACCCCAATATCCTGGCGGTGCTGTTTGGGCTGCTTCTGCTGTTTACGGGCATCTCCCTGCCGGAGCCGGTGGCCATTGCCTTCAGCGATGTCGCGGGAATGATCGGGCCGCTCAGCATGATGATTACCGGCATGGTGGTCGGCAGCATGAAATTCCGGGATATGTTCGCCAACCGCAGGATCTTTGGGGTCCTGTTCTTCCGGATGATCCTCTGCTCCGGCCTGGCGGTGCTGCTGGCGGCCGTCACCGGCCTGGCAGGCAGCAACGCGCTGGGAAAGGCCATCGTCATGATTCCCCTGCTTTCGGCTATCGCGCCATCCGCGTCCAATATCAACCAGGTCGCCATCCTCTATAACCGGGACGCGCCGTACGCCTCAGCGATCAACGTGCTGACGACCCTGTCCTGTATCGTGACCATCCCGCTGTGGATGTGGCTGTTTGATGTGTTTGTCGGAGGATAAATAACGTTTCGGAACGATCCACTGAACAGAAAGAGAAATAGCCGGCAGCAGGTGTGCCCTGCTGTCGGCTGATTTATTCCGAAAGATAATCAATTTTCATTCTTTTCAAATTGAAAACCGGGCGAGGGAACCTGTACAATCACGGCAGTGAAACCCGCGGGCCTGAAAGAAGACGGGATGAAAGACCTGAAAGGGATTCCCCGTAAAGGTACAGGCCCGCATAAAGAGGAGGCGGAACAGCATGCTGAACAGAAAGATTGAAACCCCCATCAAAACCAGACGCTTTGACATGGAAGAGCCCATCTATACGGCTGATTGGGCATATATGCGGGAGCTCCGCACCCACAACCGGACCCGGCAGATTCTTCCGGTGGATCCCTACGCGGAAGTATATCAGTTCCGTGACAACCTGTACGGAATCTTTCAGGAGAACATCGACGGGAAGGGCGACGTATGGAGCTGGCTCATCCTGGGGCCGGAGAAGGCGCTGCTGATCGATACCGGCTTCGGCCTGGGAAACCTGAAGGGGCTGGCGGAGGAGCTGGCCGGGGGTAGGGAACTGCTGACGGCGATCACCCACGCGCACCCGGATCACGCGGGCGGGAATGCCCAGTTTGAACAGGTGATGGCGCTGGAGGAAGAGATTCCGAGACTGAAGCAGATGATGGAAAGCCCGCTGCTGAATGATAAGATTCTGGGGCCGGACGGGCGCTGTCTGTGGGTGAAATTTGACCCGAAGGATATGATCGCGCAGAAACCCTATACCATTGTGCCCCTTCACGAGGGCGACCGGATCAGCCTGGGCCAGGATTATGAGATCGAAGTGATCAAGCTGGCGGGCCATTCCGCCGGTCAAGCCGCTTTCCTGGACCGGACGGGGAGGACGCTTTTCCCCGGGGATGACCTGATCGCCATGCGGATCGGCGTGATGGGCGGACCCGGCACCCTCCGGGATTTCCGGGACAGAATGGCGCGCCTGGCGGAGCGAACCGATGAATTTGACGGCATCTTCCCCGGTCATTTCATCGCGGATCTCGATAGCTATGCCGTGCGGGATGTGGCGGAAGCGCTGGAGGCCATCTGTCAGGATCCCTCAAAATATGATTATACGGAGGAAGGCCCAAGGGGAACGACCTTCTGCAAGACCGTGAAGGGTCTGGGCTGCATCGGATACAGGCCGGAATGCGTGTGACCGATACAGCCAGGATAGCCATATCGACATTCAATTTAGCCATTATTTGGAAGCAAATGGCTAAATTGAATTGTTTTTGGGTTACCCTTGATGCTATAATACGGATCAATCAGGGTGGAATGCGCAAAGCCAGGATAAAGGAGAAAAGGCAGCGGCATGAAGATCTATTTCGCGCCGATGGAAGGGATCACGGACGGGATTTTCCGGCGGACGCATCAGCAAATCTTTGGCGGGGCGGATGTGTATGGCCTGCCCTTTCATAAGCTGACACAGTCCCTGTCGCTGATGACCCGGGAGAAGCGGGACGTGGATCCGGAAGAAAACCGCGGCATCAGGGTGCTGCCCCAGGCCCTGACCCGGGACCCGGCGCAGCTGCTGGCCTGGCTGGAATATATCCGGGAGCTGGGGTACGAATGCGGGGATCTGAACCTGGGATGCCCCTCGCCGACGGTCACGAGATGGGGGCGGGGCAGCGGGATGCTGAAGGATCCGGGCTACCTGCAGTCGTTTCTGGATGCCGTGTTTTCGCGGCCGTTGCCCGCGCGGCTTTCGGTCAAGACCCGGATCGGCTACGAGCGGGCGGAGGAATGGAACCGAATCCTGGACATCCTCGGGGCGTATCCGTTCGCGCATGTCACGATTCATGTCCGGACCATGCGGGAGCAGTACACGGGCGGGATCCATCCGGAGGCTTTCGCGCAGGCGCTTCAGAAGGGAATCAGGTGCCCGGTCTACAACGGCGACCTGCGGACGCCGGCGGATTTCGCGGAGCTGCTTGCCCGCTGCCCGGGGACGGAGGCGGTTATGATCGGGCGGGGATTTCTGGCGGATCCGGCGTTGGGCAGGCGGCTGCGCGGCGGACCGGAAGCGACGGAAGAAGAGATACGCGCGTGGTACATGGCCCTGTACGAAGGATGGGCGGAACGGTTCCATCCCACCATGGCCCTGGGGAGGATCAAAAAACTGATGGAATGGCCGGCGGAAGGGAACATCCAGCGCAGAAGGCTGCTGAGAAGGGCGAAGGATATCGAAGGCTGCATCAGGGCGGTGACGGAAGCATGAGCAAAACGGACAGGGATTCACAGTGGATCCGGCATTCTCACTTTTTTGATCCGGACGAATATGAATGTCCGCGGTGCGGAAAACGGACATCCCGGAAAACCAGCGCCTGTCCTCACTGCGGAGCGGCGCTGTGCGGCGTGAAGGATGATCAGGGATGGATCGACGAGGCGGAAGCAATCAGCCTGATCTTGGGCGATGATTAAGAAAACGGACAGGCCGGAGCGGAAGCCCGGCTGAGGAAAAAGAAAGGAAAAGACAGATGGAGCTGAAGAAGGAAGACTATGTGGAGCCCTCCTGCGCGCTGTGCGGAAAGCCGGGAGAGGAAGCGCCGGCCCATCCGGTGCCGGTGGACCGGATCATGGAAAAGCTGCGGGAATATGAGGACCGGAACGACTGGGGCGGCGTGGAACGGCATCTGAAATACTGGATGGCGGAGGCGGAGGCCAACCGGGACGAGCGGGGCCAGCTGATGCTGAACAACGAAATGATGGGATTCTACCGGAAGCAGGGAAAGCAGGCGGAAGCCATGGCCCACGCGGAGCGTGCGGCGGCGCTGGTGGAGAAGCTGGGGATGCAGGATACCGTAACCGCCGGCACCACCTGGGTCAACGCCGGCACCGTGCATGTATCCTTCGACGATTCGGAAAACGGGATCCCGTTTTTTGAGCGGGCGCGGGAGAACTACGAAAAAAATCTGCCGCCGGAGGATGAGCGGCTGGGCGGCCTGTACAACAATATGGCCCTGGCGATGACGGCCTGCGGGCGGTACGCCGAGGCGGAGGAACTGTACCACCGGGCGCTGGACGTGATGGAAAAACAGCCGTACGGCGAGCTGGAGCAGGCGATTACCTGGCTGAACCTGGCGGACACCCTGGAGGTGGAGCTGGGAGCCGAGGCCGCGGAGGAAAAGGTGGAAGCCGCGCTGGAAAAGGCGGAAGCGCTGCTGAACACGGAGAGCCTGCCGCGGAACGGTTACTATGCGTTTGTCTGCGAGAAGTGCGCGCCGGTTTTCGGCCATTACGGATGGTTTATGACGGAGGCGGAGCTGAGCCGGCGGGTCAGGGAAATCGCGGAACGCCAGCGGTAAGGGCGCTTCACGCCAGACCGGGGCGGAACTACTTCAGCAGGGACGCGTCCCCGTATCGATCCAGCGTCTGATTGGACAGGAGCCAGACGGTTTCTTCGCCGGAAGAAAGCGCGGGCTCCTTTTTTTCGCCCGTCAGGACCGGCAGGAGCCGGAGCAGCATTCCGGCGCAGCCATCCCGCCGGGACGCGGCGAGAACCGCCTCCACGGCGGCCGTATCCAGGCCGTCCCCGAGGGACAGCCAGGGCGTGCGCAGCGTTCCGTCGGCGTAGCGCCGGCCGGCCTGGAAGGCGTTCAGGGAGAGCAGGGCTGCGGGGGACGCGCAGACGGCGTCGACATTTTCCCGGCCCTGCAGGGAGAGATGGATCTCCGCTTCTCCGCCCAGGGCGCGGATGGCCAGATTGCCGGAGGCTGTGCCGCCTGTATCCTGGGACGCTGTGCCGGCTAACTGCGCGGTCACGATGCCGCGGTCCGCGCCGGCTTCCAGCAACGCGTCAGAGACGCTGTCCGCCGCGAAGACGTTCCGGGTCCATCCAAAGTCGATCCAGCGGGAGATGCCGTACGCTTCCCCGAGAGCCAGATAATCCGGGGAGATGAACAGCCGCAGGGTATTTCCGCCCAGCAGCTGGAGATGAATCTGATCCGGGGAAGACAGAAAGGGAAGAACCGAATCCACAAAGTCGGCGGCTTCCGAGCCGAGACGGGGGTCCATCTGGGCCGCTTCCGTGTCGGACTGGCTGGCCAGGAGAGAGGCGTTCATTTCATACAGGGGGCCGAGATAGACCCAGCGGCCGGCGGAAAGGGCGGTTTCCAGCGCGTGGTAAAGGATGGGGGAAACCTCTGTTTCCACATTGGGATGCGCGTTCAGCCAGGCCAGATTGCGGGGCTCCTCGAAAATTTCTGAAGCGTCCAGCGCCTGCCCTGCCTGATCCAGGGCGAGGGTAAAGATTCGCTGCAGCTTTTTCTGCTCGCTGGCGGGCGTGTCTTCCCCGGCGCCAAGCTCGTAGCGGAGGGTGATCTCCCGGGCATACCGGCCCTCGGAGGGAATGGCGGTCCAGCCCGGCGCGACGCGAAGCAGCCCCTGGAAGAACGCAAAGAAAGCCCCGGCGGCAATCGCCAGGGACAAAAGGATCCAGATGATCCGGCGACGGGGATGGGATTCGTCCAGGACGACGCGCCGGACGGGCCGGGGCATCCGCTCCCGAAAATCTCTTGCTTCTCTTTTCATCGCTCACGCGTGGGGCACCGGCTCTGGCCGGGACGGAACGTCCGGAGAACCGGCGGGACCCGGTTACAGAATGGACAGCAGCAGGAAGAGCAGGAACAGCAGCAGGATTCCGCCCAGGACGGCGAACCCGGCGATGGTTCCCTTCCGGCACATCTTGTAATTCCGGAAATGATGATAATGCTTGAAGATCAGCGCGCCGGCCAGCCCCAGCAGGGGCAGGAGGAAGCTGAGCACGGCCAGCCAGATGCTGCCGGTATCGTGGACGGGGGTCTGGAGGAAGTCCTCGGAGACGGAAACATCCTCCGTCACCGCGGAGGGGGCTTCCTCGCCCTCGTCGAGGATGGTGATGGACTTCAGGGGCACGTCCTTCGCCCGCTGGGCCTTGTACTCCTCGATTTCCTTTGCGTTGCCAAAGACATAGTGATGATGCCCGATGTCCTGGAGGGAGGGCTTGTCCACGGAGTAATCATGCACGGAGGGATCGTAGGTGAAGAGCACCTTGTGCTTTTCCAGCTTCGGATCCGGAATCGGGATGGCGGAGATCAGAGAACGGGTATAGGGGTGCAGCGGGAAATTGAAGAGCTCGTCCGTTTCCGCGATTTCGACGATATCCCCCTTGTAGATGACGGCGATCCGGTCCGAGATGAAGCGGACGATGGACAGGTCATGGGCGATGAAGAGATAGGTAATGTTCCGCTCCCGCTGGAACTTCTTCATCAGGTTCAGCACCTGCGCGCGGATGGAGACATCCAGGGCGGAAATGGGCTCGTCGGCGATGACCAGCTCCGGCTCCATGACCATGGCCCGGGCCAGGCCGATGCGCTGCCGCTGGCCGCCGGAAAACTCATGGGGATAACGGGTCAGATGCTCGGGAAGCAGGCCGACCTCATTAATGATGGTCTCCACCTTTTTGACCCGGTCCGCCTCATTCTCGAAAAGGTGGAAATTATACAGCCCTTCCGAGATGATATAATCCACGGTGGCGCGCTCGTTCAGGGACGCGGCGGGATCCTGGAAGACCATCTGGATGTTCCGGATCACTTCCCGGTCCAGGCTCTTCGGAATTTTGCCGGAGATGCGGACTCCTTTGTAATCAATTTCGCCCGCGGCGCAGGGATTGACCCGGATGACGGCGCGGCCGATGGTGGTTTTGCCGGAGCCGGATTCCCCGACGAGGGAGAAGGTTTCTCCCTTCAGGATATCAAAGGAGGCGTTTTTCACCGCCCGGACCGCGTTTTCATCCTTGCCAAAGGTGATATCCACGTTCCGGAGGGAGAGAAGAATTTCCCGGCCTTCATCATTCAGGGGGCCGTGAGGCGGCAGATGCGCCGCGGTGTTGGCAAGCTTTTCGGACATGATGCTTTCCCTCATCTCAAATATTAAAGGCTTCGACGAGCTTCTCGTTGATGTTTTCGATGATCTCCGGTTTCTTCACTTTGGGCGCGCGGGGATCCTCCAGCCAGGTCTTGGCGAAATGGGTTTCCGAGACCTGGAACATCGGCGGCTCCTTCAGGGTGTCAATCTTCATGCAGTAGGGATTCCGCGGCGCGAAGGGATCGCCGACGATTTTGTTATACAGGGATGGGGGCGTGCCGGTAATGGAATACAGCACGGTGTCCTTCTTCGCCAGCTGGGGAAGGGAGGAGAGCAGTGCCCAGGTATAGGGGTGGCGGGGATCGTAGAAGACCTCCTCCACGGTGCCGTACTCCACGATCTGCCCGGCGTACATGACCGCGACCCGGTCCGCCACGTTGGCGACCACGCCCAGGTCATGGGTGATGAAGACAATGGTGTAGTTAAACTCCTTCTGCAGATCCTTCAGCAGCTTCAGGATCTGGGCCTGGATGGTCACGTCCAGGGCGGTGGTGGGTTCATCGCAGATCAGGATCTTCGGCTGGCAGGACAGGGCGATGGCGATGACGATGCGCTGCCGCATGCCGCCGGAGTACTGGAAAGGATAATCGTCAAAGCGGTTTTCCGCGTTGGGAATGCCCACCTTTTTCATCAGTTCCAGGGCCCGCTTTCGCGCTTCCACTTCCGAGCAGTTCTGGTGCTTCAGGATGATGGAGGTGATCTGCTTGCCGATGGTGATGATGGGGTTCAGGCTGGTCATGGGATCCTGGAAAACCGTGGCGATGCGCTTGCCGCGGATCTGGGTCCAGTCCGTGGGATCCTTGATGTGCGCCAGGTTCAGGACGCAGGTGCCGTGCAGCTTTTCCGGCGTCTCGTCCAGGTAGCGCACCCGGAAGGTGACCGGGTCAAAGACGGCGTTGCGGACGGCTTCATCGGACAGATCCCGGCCTTCCCGCATGGCCTGCTTCAGGGCGTCCAGGAGGCCTTTCAGGGCGCGGCGCCGCTTGACGGGGGAATAACGGCCGATGGAAAGGACGATTTCCTTGGCCAGGACGGTGTTGCGCGCCTGCTGGGCCTCGGTGGCGGAGCCGGCGATCTCCTGGTGGTACTGGCTTTCCAGCGCCTGCTTCCGGCGCTGCAGCTCCTGCTGCCAGGCGTGGTCGGCGGCGGCTTCCTGCTTCCGGCGGGCGATTTTCTGCTTCCGGCCGTCCTGCAGCGCGCGGATCTGCTGATCCAGGGACTTTAGCCGGTTCTCCGCCTCGCGGATCTGCGCCTTCTCCTTTTTGGGATCCAGGGTCTGCTTCTGGTTGAAGAGCTCGGTGCGCTGGAAAACCAGGTCGGAAATCTCGGCTTCCATGGCTTCCGCCTCCTCGGCGGACAGGGATGCCCGTTCCTGCTTCTCCTGCTCCAGCGCCTGCAGGGCCTGCCAGGTTTTCGCGCCGAATTCCAGGGGGCTGGAGGCGTTCAGGCCGCGCTCCGCCCGGGTGATCATGGCGCGGGTCTGGCTGTTCAGGGGGACGGTGGTGTCGGCCAGGGCTTCGTCGTCAAAGATGATGTCGCCGGACTCGATAAAGCCGTTGGCGTCCAGCATGCCGGCGAAGGTTTTCGTAAAAACGGATTTGCCGGACCCGGATTCGCCGACGATGGCGATGGACTCATTTTCCAGAATATCCAGGGAAATACCGCGGATGGCCGTCAGGATACGGCCGCGCACCCGGAATTTGACCACCAGGTCATGGACGGAAAGCAAAACATTCTTTTCCATGCGGCACCTCACATATGCGTCCGGGGGTCGGAGGCGTCGCCCAGATTCTGGCCGACGACGTAGAGTACGACGGTGATGATGGACGCCACCGCCACGGGGGACCAGAACTCAAACTGCCATCCGGGGGTCAGCATGGCGTTTTCCGCCTGATAGATCAGGCGGCCCAGGGACATGTCCGACATGCCCATGCCAATATAGGACAGGAACACTTCATAGGAGATGTAGGAAGGAATCTCCGTGGCGGCCAGGGTCACGATGACCGAGGTCATGAAGGGCAGGATGTTCTTGGTGGCGATGCGCAGAATCGGGGTGCCCAGGCAGCGGGAGGCCAGGTTGTACTCCCGGTCCCGGATGATGATGACCTGCGTACGGATAAAGTAGGCGATGGCGAGCCAGCCGGTGATGGTCAGGGCGAAGACCATGGTCCAGAAGCCGGCGGAGAAAATCAGCACCAGCACGGAGATGAAGAGGATATAGGGCACGTTTCCGATGATGTTGTACACCTCGGTCATGACGATATCCACTTTTTTGCTGAAGCCCCAGACCGCGCCGACGACCACGCCCACGGTCAGGTTGATCAGGGCGCAGATGAAGGCCATGGTCACCGAGATCCGGGAACCGAACCAGACCGCGTCGAAGGTGGACTGGCCGGAGGCGCCGGAGCCGAGAATCCAGTGGATGTTATGCCCCAGCCGGTCCATGGCCGCGCCGGGCAGCAGATGCTTCGCGGTGGAGTCCATCAGGTTGGCGAAGGGATCATAGTTTACCAGCATGGGATAGATATAGGTGAAGGCGAGGATCACCGCGAAGAGGGAAAGAATGACGATGTTGATCCGCTTCCGGAAGAAAACGCGGAAAACGCTCTTCCAGTAGGAATAACGGGGCGCGGTAATTTTTTCCGACTCCAGACTGGAATGATCCACATGGGCGAAGAGCTCCGCCTCGGAAAGCTGCAGATCCTTCAGGTCGATCAGCTCCTGCCGGCTGTTTTCCAGATTGCTCATTTCGCTCACCTCGCTTTCGACGTAAAGGAGATCCGGGGATCCACCATGGACATGAGCACATCGCCCAGGATGATGGAAACCACGGACAGGAGGGCATAGAACATGGTAACGCCGACGATGACGCCGTTATCGTACATGTTGATGGCCTTGGTCAGCAGGTTGCCGGCGCCGGGAACCACGTAGACGCGCTCCGTGATGATGGCGCCGACCAGGGCGCCCAGCACCGTGCCGGGGATGCCGTGCACCAGGGGGATAATGGCGTTCTTCAGGATATGCCGGGTGAAGATCTCCCGCTCGCTGAGACCGCCGGAACGGGCGAACTTGACGTAGTCGGAATTCATCTGGTCGATCATGTACCGCCGGAGCCATTTCATCAGCGTGGCCACGGAGGGCAGCGCCAGGGAAACGATGGGCAGGGCGTACATCCGCCAGTCATTGGAATCCATGTTGAAGGTGGTGGGCAGGCCCATGCTGTAGCCGATGGCCTTGAAGAGGAAAATATAGGCCAGGGAGGGCACGGCGATGATGAAGACGATGTAGACCGTGCCGATCTTGTCGATCAGGCGGTCCTTCTTCCGGGCCATGATGATGCCCAGGGGCACGCCCAGCAGATAGGACAGGGCCACGGCGATGATGCCGATGACGAAGGAATAGCCCACCTGGCTCAGGCCGCTCTTGACCGTGACCACATTGGTGTAATCATCCGTGAAGCGGTCCCGGTTGACCAGGTTCGCCTCCCGGGAGCCCGCGGCGTAGGTGGCGCTGTGCAGGTCATCCGCGCTGGCCTCCGTGTGGCCGGTGGGGTAGGTGATGACGGAGGAAACATAGGAGCCCTGGGGGGCATTCATGCTCTGGAACACATCCACGCCGGAGTTGACGGTATAGGATTTGCCGAGGTTGATGGTGACCAGATTCTGATGAATGAAGGGGAACTGGCTGTCCGTGTACAGCAGATACTTGTGCAGGGTGCCGCTGCCAATGATCGCGGGGGAGAAGACCTTTCCGCCGTAGAGGGGATCGTGGAGCGTAAAGGTCAGGCCCCGCTCCCCGATGTCTTCCTTTACATAATGAATGTTGTCCACGGAGATCAGCCCGGTCAGGTAATTCCACAGCCGGCCCAGCAGGGGCTTGTCCTTATAGGCGTAGAGCTGCTGCTGCCCGCCGGGGGCTACCTTTTTCTTGCTCATCTTCGCGTCCAGACGCGTCACGGTGTAGCCCTGGGACGTATAGTATTCCGTGAAGCGGGCCACGGAGGCGGCAACCTCCTCGGAATCCTTTTCCGCCTTCTGGCCGAAGGCGGAAAGCGCGGAAACCTGCTCCTGGGAAAGGTTTTCCGCGGTGGCGATGGACTGCAGCCACTCCGTGTAGGGAACATAGTCGATATAGCCGTAGTCCTCCCACTTCCGGTACTGATAGACGATCTTCTGGTTGTTGCCCAGCTGGGTGTAAACCGGGTCCTGGGCGAAGATCAGCTGCCGGTCCAGGCAGGAGTAGATCAGAATCATGACGATGGCCACCACGATGATCACCGAGACCAGGCCGTGGACAATCCGCCGAATCAGGTACTTTGTCATTCCGCTTCATTCCTATCTCATGGTATTGCCTGTGAAATCAGCCTCCCCCGCGGGGGGGGACTGATGTCAAAGGGCGGGAAAGGGGATGACGGAAAATCCGCCATCCCCCGTGCCGCGTACAATCAGCTCAGGAGTTCCTCCGAATCAGAAGATACCCAGGGCCTTGACCATGTAGCCGGCGTAGTCGGGCAGCATGGTGTCCAGATAGCTCTGAGGATCGCCGTAGTCGGGGCCCCAGCCGGACAGATCGCAAATGTCGAAGTTCGCGTCATAGCCGGTGTTGTAGTAGTAGCCCGCGTAGTACCAGTCGTTGCTGGTGGGGCAGTCCACCTTGTTGATGATGATCCGGTTGTCGGAAGCGGCAGCCACGGACTGCTTCAGGGCTTCCTCACGGTTGTTGTACACTTCGCTGCCGGTGAAGGTGGGCACATCCAGATAGATGGGATGCTCCGCGTCGATCACCAGGCCTTCGGCGGCCAGCTCTTCGATCGCCTTGTCCAGATAGGCCTTGGCGTTCTCCACGTTGTACCAGCCATCGAAGCCGGAGCTCATCTGGGTGTCAGCGTCCCACACCTTGGCGGTGACGCCGTCCGCGTCCAGCTGATCCTGAACGATCTGGCCGTAGTAGGTGCCGGCGGGATAGGTCTTGTCCTCGCCGTTGATCTGCACGGTGACTTCCTCCGGCAGGGACACGAAGTTGCCGGGAGTGTAGGAGTTGATCAGGGCAGCGTACTTCAACTCCTCGCCGACGGACTGGGCCTCATAGGCGCCGCGGTCCAGGCTCATCAGCAGGGCACGGCGGAAGTTGATGTTCTGCATGGCCTGCTTCGTGCGGGCGGCGTCTTCCACGGTCTGGGTGGAAATGGCGGCCGTCGCGTCATTGAAGTTGGCGAAGGCGTGCCGGTTCACGTTGAAGAAGCCCATGAAGGAGGTGGCGTCGGTGGCGGCGATGTAGGAATGATCCTCGAAGAGGCCGTCCGCCTTGCACTGCTCCACGGAAGAGGAGTTCAGGCCGCAGCCGCTCAGGATGCCGGCCTTGAAGTCGTTGTAGGCCTTCAGGGCGTCGGTGCCGTCGTTGAAGTACCAGTTCACGGTGTGGATGTTGATGTGATCCTTGTTCCAGTAGTTTTCATTGGCCTGGAACACGATGGTGTTCTCCTTGGTGGAGTTGGTCACCAGATAGGGACCGTTGTAGGCGATGTGGTCAGGATCCTTGCCGTACAGGTAGGTCTCGGCTTCCGCGTTGTAATCCGCGCCGAACTGGCCGCCCTGGGAGGTGTAGTAATCCCGGCTCATGGGCGCGAACACGCCGTAGCCCAGCATGGTGGTGAAGAAGGGGGACGGCGCGGCCAGAGTGTACTCCAGGGTCAGGTCATCCAGCGCCTTCACGCCAACGGTGGTAAAGTCAGTGGTCTCGCCGTTCATGTACGCTTCCGCGCCGGCGATGTTGCAGCCCTCGGGGCCCACCAGGTATTCCAGGCCTTCGGCGGCGTCCATCATGTGCTGCATGCCGGCGACCCAGTCATCGGCCTTTACGTCGGCAACCTTACGGCCCTGGCTGTCCACCCAGACAGCGCCTTCACGGATGGTGAAGGTGTAGGTCAGGCCGTCGTCAGACACGGTGTAACCCGTGGCCAGGGCGGGCTGCTGCACATTCTCCTCATCGTACTCGTACAGGCCGTCATAGGTGTTGATGATGGCCCGGGAGTCCGCCTGCTTGGAGGTGGCCAGCACGTCCCAGGTGTTCGGGTCGCTGGTGTAGGCGTAATTATATACATCCGTCAGCTCGTAACCCTTTTCGGTAAGATAGGCCTTGGCCTTGGCGTCGTATTCGCCGGTGCCATGGACTTCGTTCCACAGGTCGCGCAGCTCCTCGACTTCGGTGGACTTCAGGATGCCGTCCTTCACGATGATCATCTGGTGCACGCGGTCCGCGTCATTGCCCCACAGGGTGGTGTTCGCGGAACGGGGCGCGATCCGGGTGATGGCGTAGTTGCCGCCGCGGCTCTCAATCGGGATCATGACCGCGGAGCCCAGGATCTTTGCCTCGGCAATCGCCATGTTGGCGTACCGCAGGGAAAGATTGTCGACTTCCGCCTTCGCGTCGACATAGACCTTATAGAAATCGCCCAGGACAGCATCGTAGATCTCCGTGGAGGCAGCTTCATAAGCTTCCGTATCCACTTCGGTCTGCGCTTCCGCCGCCAGCTGGGCGCCCTCGCCCATCGCCACGCCGCAGAGCATGGACAGGGCCAGAACCAGGGACAGGACCTTTGCAAACAGTTTCATGAATGCATCTTCCTTTCAATATATTTATTATTCGGGTTGCCCCGGATAATACAGAAAACAGGGGGCGGCCAGGTCAGAAGCACCTTCCGGCGAACCACTTCCTACGATTATATCATATCCGGATCCGTTTTTCAATGACGGCGCGAAATACGATATTGCAGTTTATCCCCCGTGACGGTATAATTTTCCTGAGAAACAGGCAGAACCAGCGGTGGGGGCTGTGATCCCGGCACGCGCTCCTTTCCCCGCGGGAAAAGGAGGGCTTCTTCTGCTGTCTGGCCGAATTCCAGACGGATAACGGGAAAATGACGCGGAGGCCCGTTTCCTTTTCCCCGATTTGCCGTTTCCGCAGCGGCAGGGAGACACAGATGATTCTACAACTGACCGCCCGGGCCGAAGAGGGTCCGGAAATCTACGAGCCCTTTGCCAGGCACGCGCTCCGCGGGGAGATCGACATGCCGGAAGCCGGCGATCCCGCGGACGTGACGGTCCGAATTACCGCCGATGCCGATTTCTCCGGCGTGATCCGGATCGCTCTGGCCGCGGAGAAGCCGGATCCTTCCGCGCGTTTTTTCCTGCCCGGATTCATGTTCGGCACGAACCGGGGCAGCGCGCCGCTGGTGTCCGACAGCAAGACGCCGCGGCTGCGAATGGAAGGGACGTTTCCGGCCTCGCCATGGTGGATGGTGCGCAGTGACAGGCTTTCCCATCCCTGCGCGCTGCTGTTCCAGGGGGAAAGAATCCTGGGCCTTTCCGCCTCGCCGTATATGATCCGCCGGGATGGAATCCGCGCCGCGTGGCGGCCGGGAAAAGCCGGGACTTTTGATCAGTATGCCGGATTCGGATGCTCCCTGGAAAAGGGCGAGGTATGGTATACCCTGGGATACGAGAACGCGCCGTGGCTGTTTGTGGATTCGCACCGGATTCTGCCGCGGAAACAGCTGGATGAAAACTGCTTCCGGATTCACCGGGGAGAAACCTTCACCATTTCCCTGACCTGCTTTGACTGTCCCGCGAAGGACGAAAGGGAAATCCACAGCGTGCTGAAGCAGATTTACGCGCGCTGGCACGAAGCGCCGCGCAGCGTCTGCTCCATCTATGAAACGGTCAGGGATATCGCATCCGCCGTGGCCAGGGACGCCTGGATACCGGATGCGCACAGCTATGCCGGATTTGTTTTTGACCGGGGCACGCATTTTGAAACCCGCCTTCTTCCGTCAGTCAGCTGGACAAACGGGCTCTCAGCGGCGGTGCCGATGCTGCTGGCCGCCCGCCGCCTGGGAAATGAGACGATGCGGGCGCAGGCGCTGGACTGTATCGAACATATCGTATCCAGCAGCATAAACAGCAAAAACGGCCTGCCCTTTCTCACGGAGCAGGACGGCCGGTGGAGCAATCGGGGCTGGTGGTATGACAGGCAGCCCGTTCCCGGGCACGCGGCCTATCTGGTGGGCCAGTGCGTTTATCTGGTGCTGAAGGCGTACGCGTACGAAAAGGAAAACGGCGCGGAGCATCCTGGCTGGCTTGCCTTCGCGCGGGACGTGATTGCCCGCACGGAGAGGACCCGAAACCAGGAGGGCGAGTATCCTTATATCTTCTCGGAGGAAACAGGCGCCGGTCTGGAATATGATTCTTTTTCCGGGGCATGGTGCCTGGCCGCGGCCGCGCTTTACTGCCGCCTGACCGGGGAAAGAACATGGATCCCCGGCCTGCTGGAAAGCGAAGCCTGGTATCATGAGACCTATGTCCGGCGCGAGGCGTGCTGGGGCGGCCCGCTGGATATTGACAAAAATATCGATTCCGAAGGGGTCCTGAGCTATATCCGCGCGGTCCGGAACCTGCATGAAATCCTGTGCCGGGATGATTCCGGAAGCTCCGCCGCGAAGGAAAGGCTGCTGGATCATCTGCGGGACGCGCTGTATTACGAATATCTTTTCAAATTCTGCTACAATTCCCCGATCCGGGTACCGCCCCTCAGCACGACCGGCTGGTCCAGCTGCGGCGGCAGCATCACCTCCGTCACCAATCCGCATATTCATCCGATGTCGTCCTCAGTCATGGACGAAATGATGTACTATCTGCGCTTCAGGGAGGACGCGTACGTCCGCGGCCGCCTGGAGGATACGATGCTGTGGAGCTGCCAGTGCCATAACACGCGGGATGGAGAATTCGGATACGGTAAAACCGGATGGATGTCCGAGCGCTTCTGCCACAGCGAGGGCCTGCTGACGGAAACCTGGCCGGACGGTTCCCCCGCTTCCACATGGTTCGCGCTGATGCCCTGGGCCTGCGGTTCCATCCTGGAAGGGCTGGCAGGGGATGCCTGGCGGGATGACGCTGCCGTTATCCGCGTATACACCCGCCCCGTCTGTCCCGAAAGCTATCCCGAAGGGCTGGCTGGCGGCATTCACCTGGCTTTTGAGGCCGAAGAAACAGGCGCGGTTCCTTTCAACAAGAATTACGGCGTGCTGTTCGCGGAAGGGCGTGTCTCCGACGACAACACCATTGTTCCGGTGGGGGTCCGCAGGCCCGGGATTTTCCGGACGGCGGACGGGATGATCGCCATCTGCGGCGAGCGGGTTTACGAAAACGGTGAGCCGGACGAGACTGCCGCGGGAAAACTGCTCCTCTGGAAGACCCGGGATCTGATTCACTTTGAATTCACCGGCCTCGCGGACGAAGACACGCTCCCTCCGGAACACGTTTCCGATACCCTGTCCCTTGGCCGAGCCCTCGCGGAAACCGCGCTGCAAAAATGGAGCCCGGTCGTTTATACCGGCGTCTCCGTCCCGGAGGTGATCCGCGCGGACAGCATGGAGGTTTTGAACCGAATTCCCGCTCTGGTCCGGTACAGCGATTTTTCCGTCCGGCAAAAGAAAATATCCTGGGATCCGGCATCCGTCTGTTTCGATCATCCTGGCACCTGCGCCGTGCGGGGAAACGTTTCGCAGCAGGGCTTCCGCTTCCCGCTGGCCAGGGGGTACGGGGATCCCGTACTCTTTCCCTGGGAAGGAAAATGGTACTACATCTCCACCAATGACAATCTGGATGATATTGGGCTCTGGGTCCGGGAAGCCGATTACGCGGAGGGGCTCTTCGCGGAAGGAATCACCGAGCACCTGATCCTCCCCTTCAGCCCCGAGCGCGGCTTTGAGCAGACCTTCTGGGCGCCTGAATTTCACGTTATCGGCGGCGAACTGTATATTCTGTTCGCGGTCAGCGGCCATGAATGGGGCCCGCAGTGCCATCTGATGAAAAAGAAAAAAGGCGGGCAGATTACGGATCCGGCCGCCTGGGAAACCCCGATCCGCGTCGTCCGCAGGGACGGAAAGCCCCTGGCGGACGATGCCATCACCCTGGACATGACCTATGTCCGCGCGCGGAGCGGTTCGTACGTCATCTGGTCCTACAGGGAGCATATCGGGACACCGCGGGATTCCGGATCCATGCTGTACATTGCTTCCATTGACGAAGACGAACCCTGGCGGCTGACCAGCGACCCGATGCTGCTGTCGCGCCCGCTGCTCGGGTGGGAAAACGTCGCGGGAACCATCAACAATGAAGGCCCGAATTCTTTCCAGCGGGACGGAAAGATCTATGTCACTTATTCCGGAGGATCCGCGAACGCCTATACCTACGCACTGGGACTGCTGACCGCGGATACCCGTGACAACCTGCTGGATCTCCACGCATGGAACAAGCGCATTACGCCGGTTCTGACCTTTTACTCCGTGGAGGGCGAATACGGCCCCGGACACAATTCCTTCTTTGTCAACAACGAAGGGGAACTGATGATCTCGTACCATGCGGAAACCGGCCTGAAGGAATCCCTTCGGTGCGACGGAATCCGTCGGGTGCATTTCCGTCCGGACGGAACGCCTTACTTTGGCCTTTCCGCGCGGGAGGATCTGATCCGGGCATCCGTCGCATCGAAGGTCGTTGTCGGGCAGGAAATGTAAAACCGTTCAATACGCATGGAATGGGCCGGGCAGAACCTGATCCCGGGATTCTCCGGGAAGATCGGGATCCGGCGCGACCTTTTTCACGTCCAGCGGGTCAAAAAGCATGTTCAGCCGCTCCAGCTCGCCGCGGAAACCGAAGGGCCTGTCCTTTGCGCGGCGGAAGGAAGCTTTCCCGGTTTCCGGATCCACTTCGATGTCGAACCAGGCGTTCTGCCCTTCATGGTCGAAGCCGAAGAATTCCTGCCAGGCGGGCAGGTTCAGGCAGTTTTCCGGTTCGGGATACATCACCCGCAGGTACCCTCCCTGCATGCGCACAAACAGGTTGCCCTCGGAGATATTCTCCCGGGTAGGGAAGTCGATGGCGGCTTCTCCGCAGTCATAGAAAATGTTATTGATGATTTTCGCGTCCCGGGAGGTGCCGCCCCGCAGCAGCCCATTCATCCGGAAGGACACGGGCTTCAGATAATACCCGCTGTGGCGGCATCGGCCGATCAGATTATGGGAAACATGCAGGCGGTCCGTCCCCTCACCGTAGATCCCGTAGCCGTTCACCACGTCCAGCTCCCGCAGCTTGTACCATCCGGAGGAGCCGGGCTCCCGCGGCACGCTGGCCGGATCAAATCGTCCTTCCACATCCCAGATGATGTTGTGATCGATCAGGTTGACGCCGTCCCGGGTGCATTCGATAAAGATGGCTTCCCGCTGCTCAATCCCGTGGATGAACAGGTTGCCGGTGATGCGGTTGTTTTCGTTGCCGCAGTCCAGCCACAGATGATCCGCGCGGATCGTGTTCCGGAAAACATTATCGCGGATCAGACCGTTCACGCTGTTATGCAGCTTGATCGCTCCCGCTTCCCAGGACAGCTCCATTTTCTGCCAGCCTGTGCCCTCAATCACGTTTCCTTCGATGAGCATCCGTTCCGCAAACATGCCGGCGATGCCGCAGACCCCCGCGTCCCGGATCACGCAGTTCCGGATCACGCTCCAGCCGATGATTTCCCCGGGCGTATGGGTATGGTGCCAGCACTCGTGGCCCGTATCGATGGCCACGCCATTGGACCAGTTGACCTCGCAGTCCTCGATGATCCAGTGATGCCCCCGGCAGGCGGAAATGGCGCCTCGCTGCGGTACCGGCGCGCCCGTGGCGGCGTGCTCACAGATCAGGCCCTTTACCCGGATATAGTTCAGGAATGGCTTTTTCGGCGCGAAGCACTGTTCCCGTACCGTCACCTCGATCCGGTGATCCTTCGGATCCGCGTCGCCGGCCAGACGGAAGTGCACTTTCATGCCGTTGGCTTCCACCCAGTAGGTGTTGTCCTCCCGGCCCATCCCGTTATACAGCGGTACCTGCTTCAGCGGTTTTCCGTCGCAGAAAACGCAGCCCCGCCGGTTCAGATAGGTCGTCATGTCCGTTTTGTCATATTCAATAAACAGCCGGTCATGCAGAATGTTCACCGCGCAGAACGGATTGTAGCCCCGGAAAAGATCTGGGTCCAGATCGTACTCCCAGATCCGGATTCCGCTTTCCTCCTCCCCGGGAGCGAAACGCAGGGACCAGCCCTCGCTGGGAATGAATTCCGTGACCTCCTCCGAGGCGCGGAGAATGACTTTTCCGTCCCCGTATGCCTCATAGGAGATCATATGCTCTGGATCCGTGCCGCCCCGGGCCGGGCTGACGCATTCCCGGTAAAGGCCCGCGTGGATCCGAACCCGCGTGCCGGGCTCCGCCAGCTCGGCCGCGCGGGAAATGGTGGCAAGGGGCGCGGCGGCGCTTCCGTCATTCCCGTCGGAGGCCTTCGGATCGGCGGGATTCACATGGATTTCCCGGTTCCAGACCGGGGCTTTCTCCCAGAATTCAAAGGAATTGCCGTCCGGCAGCAGGGATGTAAGATTCTGTTCCATATTGCCCTCCTGATGAAATGGAAGGGGCGCCCCGGAAAGGAGCGCCCCTTAAGGGTTCAGACAAGGATTACTTCACCGCTTCGGCCGCGGCGATCTTCGCGTCGATTTCAGGCTGCCAGGCCGCGCAGTCGTTCTCAAACAGCTGTTCATAGCCGAAACCGTTCAGCTGCTCAATCATTTCATCCCACATGGCTTCGAATTCTTCATCCGTCGCACAGGTCATGATCAGCTGCCAGGTGTAGTCGCACAGGCACTTGTTCACATCCGCGCGCAGGGCGATGATGTCGTTGTTGTCCGCCGGCGGGGTGAAGTCCACGCTGGGGCTGGCCAGCAGCTTGTTATTCTTCTTCATCCAGTCCACCGGATCCTCGGCGCCGTACATCTCCTGCCATTCCCGCTTCATTTCGGTCATGGTCATATCCTTGTAGGACTGCCAGTATTTCTGGGCAAACCGCTCACCGGTGAGGGGGTTCACGCAGAGGGCGGAAACGATCCACTGGTTGATCTGGTTGTTGCCGTCGCTGTATCCGCCGCCGCCGAATTCGTCCGGCACGGGCAGGTTGTCCATCAGGGCGTTATCCTTGTAAGGCACGAACTTGCCTTCCTCATTGACGGTGTAGTTCAGGCCTTCGATTCCGTCATGCTGGAAGGTGACGCCTTCGGGGCTGGCATACCAGTCCAGGAAAGCCATAATGCGGTCATACTTTTCGCCTTCCACGCCCGCGCCGATACCGAACATCCGGTCAGATCCGTAGTAGCGGTCCGCGTCGGCATAGTACAGCTGATCCTCGATCGGGATGAAGATGAAGCCGGTGCCAGCATTCAGCCGGTCCACGCTGTTCCAGAAGCCGTCCTGCCAGCTGTACCACATCACGTCCGCGCGCCCGGAGGACAGCTTGGAGGCGACGGTATCCCAGGGCTGGGTGCCGGAATCCGGATCCACCAGGCCCAGCTGATTGGCCTTGTTCAGCATCTTGGTGATGGTGTAATAGGCGCCGTCGCGCTCATACAGCTTGGCGAAGGTGTTGTCGGGTTTCAGCATAGCGCTGCCCTTCAGCTTTTCGCCGTACCAGGTGGTCAGCTGCACAACGTTGGCGATACCGATCATGTTGTCGTTGCCGTCCCAGTCCGCCCACAGGGTGAAGGGATAGGCCGGGTCACCGTCTTCGTTGGTGGGATGAATCTCATGGATTTTTACCAGCATGTCCAGGAAATCATCCAGGTTGGCCAGCTTCGGGGAACCGACAGCCTTATAAAGATCCCAGCGGACCTTGGGGGAGGAGTAGATCACGTCATCCGTCAGGGAAACGGGGGAGGTATCGGTCATTTCAGTGGGAATCCCGTAATACACGCCGTCCTTGCCGGTCAGGCCCTTGTTGAACACGTCAATCTGGGTCTTGAACTTCATGATGTTTTCGCACTCGGGCAGCTTGTCGCTGATATCCCTGGCCAGGCCGGCTTCCACGATTTCCGGGAATTTGGCCTTGTCCACGACGATGATGTCGCCCAGATTGCCCGCCTCGGAGCGGGTGGCGTACACCGTGTTGCCCACGACCTGGGACGCGATGATGTTCAGCTCGATATTGAACCGATCCTTGATCACCTTCGCGAACCAGCCGGTCTGCAGACCGTTGAAGTTCGCGGCGTCATCATATACATCGATGGTCAGCAGCTCCGGCGTCTCCGCCGCCGCGCCGACAGAGGCCAGGCTCATCAGCATGGCCAGCGCCAGCAGAACAGACAGTAACCGTTTCATAGTGTAACCCTCCTTTTAATATATGGTAAGGCGATCCCGCCTTGATCCCGGGAAGAAAACGCCGGATTCCGGCATCGTACGCTCAGCCCTTCACGGCGCCGATCATGATGCCCTTGGTAAAGAAGCGCTGGAAGAAGGGATAGATCAGCATGATCGGAAGCACCACCACCACGGTCACCGACATCCGGATCGAAGTGGCGGTGGCGGCGGTGGCCAGGCTGGCCATGACCGCGTTGGAATTGGTGGTGTTGCTGACCAGCGCCTTCAGGCTGTTGGCCTGGGTAATATACTGATACAGCTTGTACTGCAGGGTATCCAGGTCCGGCCGGTTGGTCATCAGCAGCAGGTTGTCCTGGAAGGAATTCCACTGGTTGACCGCCGCGAAGATCGCGACGGTCGCCAGAATGGGCTTGATGACGGGCAGCATGATCTGAACGAACACCCTCAGGGTGCCGGCGCCGTCGATTTCCGCCGCCTCCTGCAGCTCCCTTGGCACGGACTCGCAGTAGGTCTTGCAGAGAATGATGTAGAACGGCTGCACGGCCATGGGCAGGATGTATCCCCAGAAATTGTTCGCCAGCCCCAGATTCCGCATGCACAGCACCCAGGGGATAATGCCGGCGTTGAAATACATCGTCACCGCGACGAAGCGGAACCACAGCTTCCTTTTCCACATGGTTTCCCGCGTAAACATGTATCCCAGGAAGGCGGCGATAACCACTGTCAGGATCGTACCGACGACCGTCCGCAGCACGGAGACCCGCGCCGCGTCCAGCAGGCCGGGGATGGTGCTCATGCGGGTATAGTTTTTGAAATGAATCTCCATGGGCCAGAAAAGTACCTTGCCCCGCTCACTCAGCGTGTTGGAGCTGATGGAGTTGATAATGATGTAGTAAAACGGGTAGGCGCACACAAACGCGAAGAAGGCGTATACGATGTAGGTTACCACGCTGACCACCCGGTCGCCCGCGCTCTGCCGGTTCATCGGGTTAATATGCTTCCGGCTATGTGCGGAGGCGGAACTCACGGGCTTTTTTGCCGGTGCATTGCTGGTTTTCGCCGTCATTTTTCTGCCCCCTTCCCTTACACAAACCCTTCCCCGCGGACCAGACGGGAAACGGTGTTCGTGATGAAGAGCAGCGCCACGCTGACAATGCTCTTCAGCATGCTGATGGCGGTGGACAGCGGATAGTTTCCGCGG
Organism: Clostridia bacterium; assembly: GCA_017469265.1. Lineage (GTDB taxonomy): Bacteria > Bacillota > Clostridia > Christensenellales > Aristaeellaceae > Aristaeella. The sequence goes on along the minus strand of JAFUGS010000048.1, from coordinate 55,184 downwards.
CCGGATGTGGCGATGTTGTACACATAAAGATCCAGCACCTCAATCGTTTTGCGGTTGAAGCTGTTCTGGAACACGAAATACTGCTCCATCCCGTTGGAAAGGAAGTTGGCCAGGTTCAGCATCACGATGACGAAATAGGTCGGCAGCAGGCAGGGCAGTGTGATGCGCCAGATGATCTGCATCCGGGTGGCTCCGTCCACTTTCGCCGCTTCAATCATCTGCTCATCGATCGCGGAGATGGCCGCCAGGTACATGATGGCGGCCCAGCCCGCGTTCTTCCAGGTCAGCCAGAGCCACATTTTGAACCAGATATTGTCCTTGGAGCTCAGAAAGGCGATGGGCTTGTCAATCAGTTTCAGGCTGATCAGCACGGAATTGACGGCGCCGGTGGAGCTGAGCACGTTGAAGGCCACCGAGAACACCAGAACCCAGCTGATAAAGTTCGGCAGGGTGGTCACGGTCTGAACGAATTTGCGATAGGGCCTGCAGTGAATCTCATTGAGAAACACGGCGAAGAACATGGGAAACCAGGAAAACGCCAGGGAAATGCCGCTCATGGCAAAGGTGTTGACCAGCACGCGGCCCACGTCCGCCAGCCGGGTCGGATTGGAAACGATATACGCAAACCACTTCAGCCCCACGAACGTTTCGGAGGAGATGGGCTTGGGCGGCATGTAGTCGTGGAAGGCGTAAATCCAGCCATACAGAGGATAGTAGGAAATGAGCGCGACCAGAATCAGCAGCGGCAGGATGTAGAGGAATTCCACATACGACCGGGTCTTTTTGCTCATGCAATCACTTCCTTCCCCGGCTGCCCGGGATTCGGGCGGCCTCCATCTTATTGCTCCGTTTTGTCAGTCTGCAGCTTCATTTCAATTTATAGCAGGAAGCCGCGCCGCGGACAACACCATTTGCGTTTGTTTGAGGGACAAAAATTGCAGCTGGAGGTGTCAAAATGATTCACTTTTGGTGTATTTTGATTTACAATAGGACGGATCTTCCATTTTCATATTCCGGACGGGATAAAAATGGCCGTATTTCAGGGAGGCGTGACGGATGAGAACCTATTATGAGCAAAGGCCGGAAAAGCTTTTCATCGGTGAGATGACCCACTATCCCGTGAGGGTTCACGTCCATCCGGAAGCCGAGCTGCTGGTGCTGACCCGGGGAAACGCAGCGCTGACCGTGGACGGGGAGGTTTTTCACGTAAACCGCGGAGACGCCGTGATCATCTTTCCCATGGTTTCCCACAGCTTTGACAGCCTGAGCGGGGACATCGGAGGCCTGGCCGCCATTTTCTCTCCGGATATTATTCCGGAGTTTTCCGGTTCATTCCACAGCCTGCAGCCGGAGGTTCCGCTGCTGCCGGCTGACCGGACCGATCTGGATCTGCGCCTGGCGGTGGACAGACTGTGCCGGATCGGCGGGGACACAAATCTTTCCCTGCGCGTGGCGTACCTTCATGTGCTGCTGGCCGGCCTGCTCCAGAACCTCACCTACCGTCCCGTTTATGATTATGTGGAGCATGATCTCGGCTCCCGGATTCTGCGTTATATCTCCGACCACGCGTTTGAGGAGATCACCCTGAAAAGCGTTTCCCATGCCCTTGGCATCAGCGTCTCCAGTCTGAGCCATTTCTTTTCCGGACGCCTCCACACCAATTTCCGCCGGTTTATCAACGCGATCCGGATTGAGAAGGCCCGGCTGCTCATGCGGGATCCGGACAGGACGCTCACGGAGATCAGCGGGATCTGCGGCTACGCGAACATGCGGACCTTCCGGCGGGCTTTTCAGGCGGAGACGGGCTGCCTTCCGTCGGAACATCTGAGCTATCTGAGAAATCCGACGGCTGAAAACCGTGATCCAGTCAGCCCCTGAAGCAAGCCAAAGCGATTCCAGGCGGGTGGGAGAGATCATCCAAAAGCATACCGCGGTTTACCATCTCAAAAGCAGCAAACACGATCTCATACAGGCGCTTATTCAGCGCTTTCCTGACCGCTGGCCATGATTGATCAAAAAAACATTGAAAACACAGGAACCCTTTCTCTTCAATATGGATTTTTTGCCGCGCTCCATGGTAGAATACAGGTCCAGGAAGGAGAAATGAAGGGATCTTTCCGCAGCCGAAGAGAGGAGCCTGGTGCATGGTCTTCTATACATTAAAAAGAATCGCGGCCGCATTCCTGACGCTGGTCCTTATCGCGACCATCACTTTTTTTCTGATGAACGCGATCCCGGGCAGCCCGTTCATGACGGACAAATCCACGCCGGAGCAGATTGCGAGGGCCAACGCGAAATACGGTTTGGATCAGCCCCTGGCTGTGCAATGGTGGCGGTATATGACCAATTATCTCCGGGGGGATATGGGCGTTTCGCTGAAAATGCAGGAGGGGACAGATGTAACGACCATCCTGTTCCACCAGGGAAAGTTTCAGCTTTCCATCCGGGTGGGCCTCTGGGCTCTGCTGGTGGCCGTCCTGCTTGGAATTCCGCTGGGCTGTATTGCCGCATATAACCGGGGCCGCGCGATTGACAGCATTCTCAGGGTGCTGACGACCTTTGGGGTCGCTGTGCCCAGCTTCGTTTTCGCGACGCTGCTGCTGATGATCTTCGCGGTGGAACTGAAGTGGCTGCCCGTGCTGTCCAACAGCCTGGAATCCCCCGCCGCTTATGTGATGCCGGTGCTGTCGCTGGCGCTGTATCCATCGTGCTACATTGCAAAGCTGACCAGAACCAGCATGCTGGACGCTATCAACCAGGATTACATCCGGACAGCCCGCGCCAAGGGGCTGAAGACGGGAAAGATTATCTTCAAGCACGCGCTGCGAAACTCGCTGATTCCGGTGATCACTTATCTCGGACCGCTGTCTGCCAGCATTGTGACCGGCGGCTTTGTGGTGGAAACGACCTTCTCCATTCCCGGACTTGGAAAATACTTTATTTCCAGTATTTTGAACCGGGATTATCCCGTGATCATGGGTACGACGGTGGTGCTGGCCGCGCTGATCGTCATCATGAACCTGGTGGTGGATATCGCGTACAAGATCGTGGATCCACGGATTACCCTGACTTCAAAGGAGGATTGACGCTGTGGAAAAGAAAAGCTTTCATCTCTTCCACAGCAATGTGGACGCCATTGCAAAGTGGAGCAGCCTGCGTGATGAGGATTTCGCCCCGGCGACGGAAACAGAGAAGGAATCCATGGTTGAGGAGCACAAGAGTGTTTCCTACTGGAAGGACGCGTGGCGCCGATTCCGGTCAAACCGGGTCTCCATGATCAGTCTGTTTGTTTTTCTGGTGATTCTGCTGTTCTCCTTTGTGGGCCCCTATTTTATCGCGTACAGTTATGACGAACAGTATCGGGAGGCGGCCAAGCTTTTTCCGTTTGAAAAAACGGATGTGGAAAAAGCCGCCCAGGCGCTGCTGGATGCCGGCGCGGACGGGGTACTGGCAACAAGCATGCTTTCCGGCTCCCAGACTTATATCAAAAAAGGCGACTACTATATTGTCGGGAAGAATGGACAGACATATGCCTTCCGTTTTGCGAAATCCAAAGAGAAGTCGGTTCTGGTGCTGGAATCCGATCAGGAACCGGCCCTGTGGATCGTGGATCAGAAAGCACTGATCAGCGGGTCGTACGAAAAGACACCGGTGGAAATGATGGATACACCGGCAGAAGGCGCATCAGAGCTGAAAATGATGACATCCTTCTTTCCGCATGTTTTCGGCACGGACTCAGCCGGCCGCGACCTGCTGGCCCGCTGCATGTATGGCGCGCGGGTTTCCCTGATCATCGGAATCGTGGCAGCGCTGATTGTCCTGGTGATCGGTTCGATCTACGGGGCGATTTCCGGCTTGGCCGGCGGCGCGGTTGATTTTGTGATGATGCGCATCGTAGAGCTGATTTACTCCGTGCCGGATGTGCTGATCGTTCTGCTGCTGCAGGTGGTTCTGAAGGAACCGCTGCAGAAATGGTTTGACGGCGCGCAGAGCGGGATTGTCAAATCCATGAGCGATCTGGGCGTTGGGGTTGTCAGCATCTTCATTACCTTTGCGCTGCTGTACTGGGTTGGCATGGCCCGGATTGTCCGGGGACAGGTGCTGATGCTGAAGCAGCAGGAATATGTGACAGCGGCGCGGGCTCTGGGCGTTTCTGGCAGAAGGATCGTGAAACGTCATCTGATTCCCAACTGTGTAGGTCAGCTGGTCATTACGACCTGCCTGCAGATTCCTTCGGCGATTTTTCTGGAAAGCTTTCTGAGTTTCCTGGGGATGGGTGTTTCCGCGCCGATGGCTTCACTGGGTTCCCTGTGCTCCGACGCGCTGGATGTGTTGCAGAACTATCCGTATCGGATGCTGTGCCCCGCGATTATCCTGACGGTGCTGGTGCTGAGCCTGAACCTGGTTGGCGACGGCATCCGGGACGCGCTGGATCCGCGGCTGAAAAAGTAAGGAAGGAGGGAAACCAATGAGCAATCTTCAGGGAGAGGACCGGGTCCTGCTGGAGGTAAAAGACCTTCGGGTTTCCTTCTTTACCCACGCGGGGGAAGTCAAGGCGGTGGACGGGATTTCCTATACACTGCGCACCAACGAGGTGATGGGCATTGTGGGCGAATCCGGATCCGGAAAGAGCGTGGAAGCCTATGCCATCATGGGGCTGCTGCAAAACCCGGGGAAGGTGATCGGCGGATCGGTGCGGTTTGATGGCGAAGACCTGCTCTCCTACAACCAGAATCAGATGGCGGATTTCCGGGGCAGCCGGGCGGCCATGATCTTTCAGAACCCCATGACCTGCATGAACCCGGTTTACACGGTGGGCGATCAGCTCATGGAGGCGCTTCGCAGCCATCGAAAGGATATTTCCCGGGCGGAGGCAAGAAAACGCGCCATCGAGATGCTGGAGCAGGTGGGCATCAATAACGCGGATAAGAGGGTGGATCAGTACCCTCATGAGTTTTCCGGCGGCATGCGCCAGCGGGCGATGATTGCCATGGCGCTGATCTGCAATCCTGAGCTGCTGATCGCGGATGAGCCGACGACCGCGCTGGATGTGACGATCCAGGAACAGATTCTGGAGCTGATGAAGACGCTGAAAGGCCGGAATAACATGTCCATCATCTTCATCACGCACAACCTCGGCGTCGTGGCGGAGATCTGTGACCGGGTATCTGTCATGTATGCGGGACATATTGTGGAACAGGGGACGGTGAATGATATCTTTTACAATCCCCAGCATCCTTATACAAAGGGACTTCTGGCATCCATGCCCCGGATGGATATGATCGGGCATGAGCGCCTGATTCCGATCGAGGGAACGCCGGTTGATCTGCTGGATCCGCCAAAGGGATGCAGCTTTGGGCCGCGGTGCAAGAACTGCATGAAGATCTGTCTGAACAATCCGCCGCCTGCAGTGACTGTGGGGGAGAACGGGCATTCCTGCGCCTGCTGGCTGCAGGTGCAGGAAATGCTGAAGCAGAAGGAGGCGGAACAGCATGGCTGAGGCTAAAAAACTGCTGGAGGTTCACAGATTACGAAAGTACTTTCCGGTAAAGGGAAAGCTGTTCCGGAAACAGTATGTGCAGGCTGTGGAATCCGTTTCTTTCGATGTTTACAGGGGAGAGACGCTGGGCCTGGTGGGCGAATCCGGATGTGGAAAGACAACGCTGGGCAGGACGGTGCTTCGCCTGTATGAGCCGACTTCCGGCAGCATTGTTTACGATGGGGTTCCCCTGTTCGACAGCGAAAAGAAAACCGCGGTCAATATGCTGCCATACCGGAAAAAAATGCAGATCATCTTTCAGGATCCCAGTGCTTCGCTGGACCCGAGAATGACGGTAGGGGAGATCGTGGGGGAAGGCCTGGATGTGCATGGCCAAGGTCTCTCCAAAACGGAACGGGAGGAAAGAATCAAGGAACTGCTGGACCGGGTAGGCCTGAATACAGAACACGCGAATCGCTTTCCCCATGAGTTTTCAGGCGGACAGCAGCAGCGGGTGGGCATTGCCAGAGCCCTGGCGGTCAGCCCTGAATTCATCGTCTGTGATGAACCGATTTCGGCGCTGGATGTATCCATTCAAAGCCAGGTGGTCAATATGCTGGAGGATCTGCAGGAAGAACGGGGGCTGACGTACCTGTTCATCGCGCATGATATTTCCGTGGTCCGGCATATTTCCCGCAGAATCGGCGTAATGTATCTGGGCTGTATGGTGGAGCTGGCGGAGAGCTATGAGCTGTGCAGCAAGCCCTTGCATCCTTATACGCAGAGCCTGCTCAGCGCTGTGCCGCTGCCTGACCCGGAGAAGACCCGGGCCCGGAAACGGGTGGTGCTGGAGGGAGATATTCCCAGCCCGCTGAATCCGCCGGGCGGCTGCCGTTTCCATACCCGCTGCCGCTTCGCGACGGAAAAATGCCGGCAGGTCATGCCGGAACTGAAGGAAGCCGCGCCGGGACATTTCTGCGCGTGCCATGAGGTGCAGCCATGATGCCGGTCCGCGTTTCGGTTTATGCGCCCAAAGGGCGTATAGATAAATATTTTATCAGGAGGATGAACCCCATGAGAAAGCTTCTTGCTCTGGTTCTGGCGCTGAGCCTGTTCCTGCCTCTTTTCGCGGTGGCTGAAGATGCCACGGTGGATCTGACGGCGTGCATCGCTTCCGAGCCGGAAACCATCGACCCCAACACCATCAGCTCCGTGGATGGATCCACTTACACACAGCATGCCTTCGAAGGCCTGATGAAGTATGTGATGCTGGATTCCAAGGCCTCTGAGAGTGAAAACGTGTTCCTGGCCAGCACGGATTATGGCCAGGCGCAGAGCTATACCGTGTCCGATGACGGGCTGGTGTACACCTTTGTGCTGCGGGACGACATTTTCTGGTCTGACGGTGAACCCGTAAAGGCGCAGGATTTCGTTTACAGCTGGCAGCGGATCGTGGATCCCGCCACCGCTTCCGACTATGGCTACATCCTGGATCATATCGTGCTGAACGCCGCTGAGATCCAGGCGGGTGAGAAGGAGCCCTCCGAGCTGGCGGTGAAGGCCCTGGATGACAAGACGCTGGAAGTGACCCTGGAAGTGGCGACTCCTTATTTCCTGGGCCTGTGCTCTTTCTCCTCCCTGGTGCCTGTGCGTCAGGACATCGTGGAAAAGTACGGCGCGGAATGGACCAACGTGGAAAATATCGTTTCCAACGGCGCTTTCGTATACTCTGAGTGGGTGCACGACAGCTACATCAAGATGGTCCGCAACGAAAAGTACTATGATGCCGCGAACATCGTTCCGGATTCCATCACCTGGTATCTGTCCGACAGCAACACCGCAATGAAGGCGGCTTTCGATGCCGGCGAGTACATGTTCTTTGACAGCCTGACCGCTGAGCAGATCTCTCAGATGAAGGCCGATGGAACGGCGTTTGTCGCTGACCAGATCGGCACCTATTATCTGTATGTTTCCTGCGATAATGTTCCGGACTGGCGGATCCGTGCCGCGATTTCGCTGGCCATTGACCGGGATCATATCGTGGAAGACGTCACCCAGGGCGGGCAGGCGCCGGCGACCGGCATTGTCGCTGCCGGTATTCTGGACAGCAAGAACCAGGAATGGACGGAAATGATTGGTTCCCCGATGTATAACTGGCTGGCGGAAGCCTATCCGGATTTTGATTTGGATCTTTATTCCGAGCGCTGCGAACTGGCCAAGAAACTGGTAGAGGAAGCCGTGGCGGATGGCTATGACGTAAATACCACCATCAGCTACGAATTCAACACCTCCGAAACCCACAAGGCGATTGCCGAAGCAGTGCAGAGCGACGTGAAGGATGTGCTGGGCCTGAATATGGTGCTGAACAACTCCGAATGGCAGACCTACACCAACAACCTGGGCGAGGGTAAGTTCGGCCTGGCCCGTCTGGGCTGGATCGCCGACTATAACGACGCGATCACCTACCTGGAGCTGTTCGCCCCCGGTAATTCCTACAACTATTCCAACTGGAACAGCGAGGAATACGGCGCGCTGATCAACCAGATCAAGACCCTGCCCGGCGGGGAAGAACGTGACGCGCTGATGATGCAGGCGGAAAACATGATTTTCACGGAAGGCGGATTCTGCATCGCGCCGATCTACTTCTACACCCAGACTTACGCGATCAAGCCTGAACTGAAGAATGTGATGTGGACACCTCTTGGATACTTCATGTTCTACAATGCCACCAACAAGTAAGTGATCGACTGATGATAACGACAGGGGCTGTGAAAAAATCACAGCCCCTTTTCAACGACGGGCGGGAAAGCAGAAACAAAAAGCATGGTGCCAATGCGGTTTTCCACGGTGAAATCTATGAAGGCTTGCGGCGAAACTTTTTCCCTGCTATAATCCGGGACGGAAACGGGTCCGGAAGAGAAGCGGGAAAGGGGACCGGTGTGGACGGCCGGAACCGCGGCCGGATCCGGACAAAATCCGACAAGGAAGAAGGAATGGAGAACATGTATTTTTTTGATGAAAACGGCTGCCTGGACTATTTTCAGAAGCTGCTGGCCATCGATTCCACCACGGGCCAGTTCCGGGAGATTCAGGACTGGATGGTGAAGGAGATCCGGGCTCTGGGCTATGAGGCGCGGGAAACCCACAAGGGCGGCGTCATCGCCGATCTGGGCGGGGAAGGAAATCCCCTGGTGGTTTCGGCGCACCTGGATGACATCGGCCTGATGGTCCGGAAGATCAACGCGGACGGCACGCTGAACGTCTGCCCGGTGGGCGGTCTCTATCCCTTCTACTGCGTGACGGAGAACGTGCGCGTTTACACCGGCGACGGCCGGGTTTATACCGGAACGGTCAACCGGATTCCGAACTCCATCCACGTGACGGAGGAGGAGCTGCGGACCGTGCTGGGCGACTTCCGGACCAATGTCTGCGTCACGCTGGACATGCCGGTGCACAGCGCGGAGGATACCCGGGCCCTGGGCATTGAGACCGGGGACTACCTGGGGCTGGAGCCCCGCTTCACCACCTCCGGCGGGTATATCAAGAGCCGGTTTGTGGACGACAAGGCCTGCGTGGCCGTGATGCTGACCGCGATGAAAACCATCCGGGAAAAAGGGCTGAAGCTGAACCGCAAGGTGCTGTTCTATTTCGGGGCCTATGAGGAAATCGGCCATGGCACCACCTGGCTGCCGGAGGGCGTGAAGGATATCCTCTGCCTGGACATTGCCCCCACCGGGCCGGACCAGAACTCCGAGGAGCACAAGGTTTCCATCTTTGCCAAGGACAGCCGCTTCCCCTACCACAGCGAGATGACCGCGGAGCTGCGGAGGATCGCGAAGGAAAAGGGGCTGGACTATGTCATGGACGTGTTTACGCCCCACTACGGCACGGACGGGGACGGATCCGTGCTGGCGGGATACGATGTGCGCCACGCGGCCATCGGCCCCGGCACCTCCAACAGCCACGGGTACGAGCGGACCCATATTGACGGCCTGCGGAACACCTATGACCTGACCATGGCTTATATCGTGGCGGAATAAGGGAAGCCGTCCACCAGGGCACGCCGCAGTCCGGCGGACAACGGGCGTGGCCTGAACCGGGAGCCGTCTGCTGAAAAACAGAAAAAATACACCCGCGTCGTACCGCGGGTGTATTTTTTCTGTTTTTTGGTACCCGGTTTGCGGAAGGCAGGGAAAACCGCTTGCAAAAGATGGGCAAAATTGATAGAATCATTCAAATCTTTCGGGAATCCATTCGGCTTTCCGGAAAAAAAATACAGGAGGTTTAACCTATGAAGAAGTTTCTTGCGATTCTTCTGGCCGTGATGATGGCGCTGACCATGACCGCGGCGGTAGCCGAGGACGCTGCCCCTGCGGAAGAGAAGGGCACCATCGTGTATGGCGCGACCACCGAAATCGGCGGCGACTTTGCCCCCGGTGCCTGGTACACCAACAACGCGACGGACAAAATGCTGCGTGATCTGTCGACGGATTATTACACCGTCGTGACCGACCAGGGCGGCGCTTATGTGACCAACCCCACCGTCACCGAGAGCATCGAAGGCACGATGAACGAAGACGGCACCAAGACCTTCGTGATCAAGGTGAAGGAAGGCCTGACCTATAACAACGGCGATCCCATCAACATCTACGACTTCGTGTGGTATCCCGTGTTCTCCAGCTCCAAGCTGAGCACCGATGTGGGCGCGAAGCTGACCGGCTATCTGACCTACGTGGGCGGCCAGGAATACTACGATGAAACCGCCTCCACCGTGTCCGGCATCCGCATTCTGGACGACTACACCATGAGCGTGCAGATCGTGGCCGACAAGGTTCCTTACTTCTATGACGCCGCTTACGCGCAGTTCGCTCCCTTCAAGCTGAGCTACTGGCTGGGCGAGGGCATCGAAGTGAAGGACGACGGCGAAGGCGCCTACCTGACCGGCTACACCACCGAGAGCGTGCAGAAGGCGCTGGACTACAGCCGCTTCCACGCGGGTGAAGACCGTGTCACCGCCGGCCCCTACAACCTGATTGAATACGATGTGGCCGCCAAGCAGGCGACCCTGGTTGCCAACGAGAACTACGCCGGCAACTTCGAAGGCCAGAAGCCCGCGATCAAGAAGATCGTCGTGCTGCGCGCGGAAGACGCCACCTGGGCGGACGCCATCAAGACCGGCGGCTTCAACTTCTACGACACCATCACCGATGGCGCGCAGGTCAACACCGCCATGGACATCATCGAGGATGAGTCCGTGAAGGAAGCCCTGGGCTACGGCTTCAACTACGTGCAGTTCGACCGCGCCGGCTACGGCTTCCTGCACTTCTCCTGCGACTTCGGTCCCACCCAGTTTGTGGCGGTGCGTCATGCGATCGCCCAGCTGCTGGACCGGAACGAGTTTGCGAACACCTTCTGCCAGGGCTGGGGCGGCGTCGTCAACAGCCAGTACGGCACCGGCCTGTGGCAGGCGCAGATGGCGGAAGAGTGGCTGAATGAGAACCTGAACACCTACCCCTACGATCCCGACGCCGCGGTGCAGACCCTGATCGATGACGGCTGGGTGCTGGCGGAAGACGGCTCTGACTACGTGGAAGGCGTCCGCTGGAAGGAAGTTACCCCCGAGCAGGCCGGTACCTATCAGTACAACGTGACCCTGGACGACGGCCGCATCCTGATGCCCCTGAAGCTGGACTGGTCCTCTTCTGACGGCAACTCCGTGTCCGACCTGCTGGCGGTCATGCTGGCCAACGGCGAGCAGACCAAGGCTGCCGGTATCGAGATCAATCAGCAGGTGATGACCTTCACCGAACTGCTGAACTACTACTACCGTGACGCGACCCAGGGCGACAAGTACGGTGTGCCCACCTACTGCCTGTTCAACCTGGCGAACAACTTCAACCCGGCCTTCGACCAGTCCTACGAGTGGACCCAGGATCCCGACATGATCGCCCAGGGCTACAACGTGAGCCGCCTGTACGATCCGGAGATCGACAAGCTGTCCATGGACATGGTGTACGGCGTGGAAAGCGGCGATGTGGACGCCTACATGGAAATCTGGAAGGCCTATGAGCTGCGCTGGAACGAGCAGCTGCCCCAGGTGCCGCTGTACAGCAACGTGTATATCTCCATGTATCCGGACTGGCTGGAGAACTACACGCAGGATACTTTCTGGAATTTCGAGCAGGCCATCCTGTACGCGACAATTGCGGAATAATTCCTGAAAATCAATCCGTCTTTGGGGCGGGTCTTCCGGGACCCGCCCCTTTCGTAACGTTCAAGCGCTGTCGTGCATAATGCCTGAGAGACGGCAGTTCCGCGTGCCTTCCAGGCATTGTGCATGGCACATCGATTATCACCTGAAGAAGGGGAGAACCACATGGGCAAGTATATTCTGAAACGTCTTGTCTACATCGTTGTGGTCTTTTTGATTGTTTCTCTGCTGATGTTTTCCCTGTACAACCTGATCCCTTCGGATCCGGCCCGGCAGGAACTGGAGCCTCAGCGCAGAAACATGAAGCCCGACGAGTATGAAGCCGCGTACCGCCGCCTGCGGGTCCAGATGGGCCTGGACGATCCGCTGATCGTCCGATACCTGCGATGGATCGGGCTGTGGAAGGATATGGACGGCACCTTTAACGGCGTCTTCCAGGGCAATTTCGGCTACTCCAATCTGTACAAGCAGAACGTGATCGAGGTCATCAAGGCCCCGATGAGCAATACCATCTTTATCAATATTTTCTCCACGATTCTTTCCCTGGGGATCACCATTCCACTGGGCATCTACTGCGCGGTGCACAAGGGGAAGCGCTTTGATTCCGCGACCCAGGTGGTGACCATGCTGGGCTATTCCATCCCGATTTATATCATCGCGCTGATCTTTATGTTCCTGTTCTGCATCGTGTGGCGGATCTTCCCCGTGATGGGAACCAAGACCGCCGGCGCGACCTACGCGAACAGCTGGGAGGAATTCACGGACAAGCTGTACCACATTACGCTGCCCGTGATTGTCATGACCTTCGGCTCCCTGGGCGGTATGACGCGCTACGTCCGGTCCGCCATGATCGACGCCCTGAGCATGGACTACATCCGCACGGCCCGGGCCAAGGGACTGAAGGAAAAGGTGGTCATCTACTCCCATGCCTGGCGGAACGCCCTGCTGCCGGTCATCACCAGCATCCTGGGCTGGTTCCTGAGCATCTTCTCGGGCTCCGTGATTATCGAGAATACCTTCTCGCTCAACGGTATGGGCAAGCTGTACTGGCAGGGGCTGAACAACCTGGACTTTGAGCTGGTGCTGGCCATCCAGATGTTCTATTCCATTGTTTCCCTGATCGGGTCGCTGCTGATCGACATCAGCTATGGCCTGGTGGATCCCCGGGTTCGGGTGGACAAGTGAGAAAGGAGGAAGAGCGTATGAGCAATACCCCCAAGAAAGGCTTCTTCCTGACGCGCTGGTTCAAGCGTACCTTCCTGGGACATGACCAGGAAGTCCGGGACATCATGAAGGAAGAGCAGGTGCAGACCCCTTTCCGGACTATGGCCAGGGCGTTTTTCTCCAAGAGAACCGTCCGGATCGGCCTGACCGGGTTTATCCTGATCTTCCTGTTCGTGCTGATCGGGCCGAACTACTGGGTGCTGGACCTGTCCGAGCAGGATTCCACCCTGATCAACCTGCCGCCGTCCAGCGACTTCATGGCCGTACCGCAGGAAATGAACGGCAACATCGTGGATATCGCCGCCGGCCGGACCTACGGCATCGGGGTCGCGACGGACGGAAAAATCCATGCCTGGGGCTATACCCGGATCACGGATAAGGTGGATATCGCCAACATTCCGAAGGAAGTTCAGGAAGCCGACATCGTTCAGCTGGCCGCGGGCGAGGACCATGCCGTGGCGCTGAGCAGCGACGGGCAGATCTACGTCTGGGGCAATACCCGGCTGCAGCAGGCCAAGTTCTCCTCCGACATGACCAAGGCCATGAAGGCCGCGGCCAAGGGGGAGAAAAGCGAGAACTGGGACATCATTCAGCTGGAAGCCAGCAATCAGTTTTCCGCTGCCCTGTCCTCGGACGGAACCCTGTACCTCTGGGGCAACACGAATATGGCGGATATCAAGATCCGCAGCCAGTACCAGGGGAACGTGGCAAAGGTAGCGCTGACCTCCAACGAATACATCTGCCTGCTGAAGGACGGCACGGTGGCGTACGCGGGCTACAAGGACAAGGGAAGCCCCTTCGCGGCGATTCCGGCGGGCCTGGAGGGAAAAACCGTGGTGGACGTCGCGGCGACCTCCGGCTCCATGGCCGCCCTGACCTCGGACGGGGAAGTCTATGTCTGGGGTTCCTCCACCAGCGGAGAAAAGAAAGTTCCGGCCTTCAGCCAGAAGGTGACCGCCATCTACGGCGGGCGGGCGCATTATGACGCCCTGCTGGAGGACGAAACCGTGGTTTCCTGGGGCAACAACAAATACCATCAGACGGATGTTCCCGCGGGGCTGAGCGGCATTCAGAAAATCTATACCGGCAACTTCCAGAACTACGCGGTGGACGCGGGCGGACAGCTGCATACCTGGGGGCTGAGCGGCTTCCTGCTGGGAACGGACAACCTGGGCCGGGATCTGCTGACCCGGATTGTCAACGGCGGCCGGGTCACCATGACCGTCGGCGCCATCTCCGTGATCATCGCCACGCTGCTGGGTGTGGTGCTGGGGGGCCTGGCGGGATATTTCGGCGGCAAAGCGGACCTGCTGATCATGCGTATCGCGGAAATCGTGGGCGGCCTGCCGTTTATTCCCTTCGCCATGATTCTTTCCGCCGTGATCGGGACCCGGCTGGATCCGACCCAGCGGATGTACCTGATCATGGTGGTGCTGGGCGTGCTTTCCTGGGTGCCCACCTGCCGGCTGGTCCGCGCGCAGATTCTGGCGCAGCGTGAAATGGAATACGTGACGGCGGCCAAGGCCATGGGTATCCGGGAGGGGCAGATCGTTTTCAAGCACATCCTGCCCAACGTGATTTCGCTGCTGCTGGTTTCCATGACGCTGGATTTCGCCACCTGCATGCTGACGGAAAGCACCCTGAGCTACCTGGGCTTCGGCATCCCGCTTCCCACCCCCACCTGGGGCAACCTGCTGACCGGCGCGAACAACTCCGTGGTCATTCAGCAGTACTGGTGGCAGTGGGTCTTCCCGGCGACGATCTTCGGCATCTGCACCATCTGCATCAACATGATCGGCGACGGGCTCCGGGACGCGGTGGATCCCAAATCCCAGGAACGATAAGGAGGTATCAGCGATATGGCACTTTTGGAATTAAATCACCTGCATACCTTCTTTACGACCAAAAGAGGGATTGTCAAGGCGGTCAACGACGTCAGCTACAGCGTGGAACCCGGGCGCACCCTGGGGGTCGTGGGGGAGAGCGGCTCCGGCAAAAGCGTTTCCGCCATGAGCATTCTGCAGCTGCTGGATGGCAACGGGTATATCGATTCCGGTTCCATTATGTTTAACGGGCGGGATATGTCAAAGCTGTCCAAGAGCGAGATGGAAAAGGTCCGTGGGAACGAGATTTCCGTTATTTTCCAGGAGCCCATGACCAGCCTGAATCCGGTGTTTACGGTGGAAAAGCAGGTCAGTGAGCCCTTCATCATTCACCAGGGCCTGAGCAAGAAGGAAGCCGCGGCCAAGGTGATCGAGATGCTGCGGGACGTGAAAATCCCGAACCCGGAGACGGTGGCGAAACAGTATCCCCATCAGCTTTCCGGCGGCATGCGGCAGCGGGTCATGATCGCCATGGCGCTGGCCTGCCAGCCCAAGCTGCTGATCGCGGACGAGCCCACCACGGCGCTGGATGTGACCATTCAGGCCCAGATCCTGAAGCTGATGAACGACCTGAAGGCGGAGCACGGCACATCCATCCTCTTCATTACCCACGACCTGGGCGTCATCGCCCAGATGGCGGACGACGTGGCGGTCATGTACTGCGGACAGGTGGTGGAGAAGGCGCCGGCCCGGACGATTTTCACCCGGAGCGAGTTCTCCCATCCCTATACGGAAGGCCTGATGGTTTCTATCCCGCGGCTGGACACGCCGACGAACGAGCGGTTGGACGCGATTCCCGGCGCGGTTCCGCATCCGCTGGATCTGCCGAAGGGATGCAAGTTCGCGCCGCGGTGCAAATACTGCCAGCAGCGCTGCCTGGAAGAGGAACCGGCGCTGGAGGAAGTCGTCCCGGGACAGCAGGTTCGCTGTTTCTACGCGAGAAAGGAGGAGCGGCATGCCAACCTCAGCAAGTGAACGCAAACCCCTTCTGCGGGTCAGCAATCTGAAACAGTACTTCCCGCTGAAGAAAAAGGGACTGTACGTCCGGGCCAATGACGGCATCACGCTGGATATCTATGAGGGCGAGACCCTGGGCCTGGTGGGGGAAAGCGGATGCGGCAAGAGCACCTTCGGGCGCACGCTGCTGCAGCTGTACCGCCAGACCGACGGCCGGACCATGTATTACGGCCGGACCCTGGACGATATCGCCCCGAAATACATGGGGGAAACCTACCGCACCCTGGAAAAGAGAAGGAAGGAGCTGCGCGAATATGAGCAGCGCCGGGACGCCCTGCAGAAGGAAGTTGACGGGATGCGGGACGGCCAGGAAAAATACGCCAGGGCCAACGAGCTGGAGGCAGCCAAAAAGAAGGCGAACGACGCCTTCCTGGACATGGCGAACCTGGTGGGCGGGTTTATGACCCTGACGGATCTGAAACCCGTCAGCGAAATGTACGGCAGAGTCTATGAACTGGCCCGGAAGCAGCACGCGGCGGAGGAAAAGCTGGCGGATTTCCGGCTGAACCTGGCGGACGCGGAATTTGCGCTGAAGAAAGCCCGGGAAGCGGGTAAGTCTACCGACGCTCTTCAGCGGAAGGTGGACCAGCTGAAGGAGAAGGAAAGCGCGGACCAGCAGGAGATTGACGCGCTGAAAAAACAGCTGGAGGTGGAGCGGGCCGGCATCCGGAAGGTGGCGGAAAAGTACAGGGATGACGAAGCCTTCCAGTACGCGGAACAGTTCCGGGATACAGGGGTTGACCTGGCGAGGCTGACCTATAACGAGATCCGGGAGCTGCGCAGCGACCTGCAGATGATTTTCCAGGATCCCTATTCCTCCCTGAATCCCCGGATGACCGTGGGGCAGATCATCTCCGAGGGCATGATCGCCCATAAGTACTTCAAGAAGAACGATGAGCGGCTGCAGGAGGAAATCCTGAAGGTGATGGAGGACGCGGGACTGGCTTCCTACTTCGTCCACCGCTTCCCGCACCAGTTTTCCGGCGGCCAGCGGCAGCGCATCGGCATCGCCCGCTCCCTGGCGGTCCGGCCCAAGTTTGTGGTCTGCGACGAGGCGGTTTCCGCCCTGGACGTGTCCATTCAGAGCCAGATCATCAATCTGCTGCAGGACCTGAAGGAACAGCAGCATCTGACCTACCTGTTCATCACCCATGACCTGTCCGTGGTGAAATACATCTCCGACCGGATCGGCGTCATGTACCTGGGAAACATGGTGGAGCTGGCGGAGAGCCAGGAACTGTTTGATCATCCCCGCCATCCCTATACGGAGGCGCTGATGAACGCCATTCCCACCACGGATATTGAGAATAACCGGAAGATCGAGATCCTGGAGGGGGATATTCCCAGCCCGGTGAACCCGCCGAAGGGCTGCAAATTCCATACCCGCTGCAAGTACTGCACGGAGATCTGCGAGCACATGGAGCCCCAGATGGTGGAATGTGCGCCGAACCATTTCGTGGCCTGCCATCACATGCTGGAGGATAAAACGGCGGGTGAGCAGCCGTGATTTTCGATCGGAAATATGAACGGGCGCGAAACCTTCAGAAGGAACGGATGGGGGATGCCCCCAGAGCCCTGGAGGATGAAAACCTGGCGGAGAAGCTGGAAAAGCATGATGCGCTGGCGATGATTCTCTCCGCCCTGATTACCATCGTACCGGTGGCGCTGCTGTTTCTGCTGATCGTGGTCGGCATCGGGTACTTCTTTATGGTGCGATAAAAAACCTGAAAAAGCGCGGACCGCCGGTCCGCGCTTTTTCGGTGGGGATGCCTCGAAACCGAAAAGAGGATTGCCAAGCGGGGGGAAAACGGGTATAATAGAAAGAAAGGAATGAATCTCCCTTTGCAAGAGGGGAAGGAGGCGCAAAATGACAGTTGATGAAGTCCTGAATACCGCGAAGGAAAAGATGAGCAAGACCAGCTCCGTCTACGAGCGGGATATGCAGAGCATCCGCGCGGGGCGGGCGAATCCCCAGGTGCTGGACCGGATCATGGTGGACTATTACGGGACGCCGACCCCCATCAATCAGGTGGGCAACATCTCCGTGCCGGAGGCCCGGATGCTGGTGATCGCCCCCTGGGAGCCGAAGATGATCACCCCCATTGAAAAGGCGATCCAGCAGAGCGATCTGGGCATCAATCCCTCCAACGACGGCAAGGTGATCCGGCTGGTTTTCCCGGAGCTGAACGAGGAGCGCCGGAAGGACCTGACCAAGCAGGCGGCCAAGGCGGCGGAGGAAGCGAAGGTGGCCGTCCGCGCGATTCGGCGCGACGCCATGGAGCAGATCAAAAAGATGAAGAAGAACAGCGAAATCACCGAGGATGACCAGCACGAGGCGGAGGACGATCTGCAGAAGATCACCGACAAGGGCATCAAGGATGTGGACGCGATTTACGCCGCGAAGGAAAAGGAAATCATGGCGGTATAAATCGGCCGGAACCGGAAACGCGCGGCTTTTTGACCGAAAGTCCGCGCTTTTTTCTTCAATCACGCCGACCGCCGCGGCGGCGGCAGGACCGGGCAAGGAGCGCGCATGAACCGAACACAGTTAAGGGGCCTGTGGCATCTGCGGAAGGCGGGGGAGAAACCCCGGGAGGAACGGATGCCGCGGCATGTGGCCATCATCATGGACGGGAATGGCCGATGGGCGAAAAAGCATAGGCTGAACGTGTCCAGGGGGCACCGGCAGGGGACGGAAACCCTGCGGGAGATTATCCGGCACACGGATGATCTGGGCATCGAGGCGCTGAGTCTGTACGCCTTTTCCACGGAAAACTGGAACCGCCCGGCGGAGGAAGTCGCCGCGCTGATGCAGCTGATTCTGGACTTTTTTGCCTCGGAGATTGACGAGCTGGATGAGAAGAACGTGCGGATCCTGATCCTGGGGGACAAAAGCGCCCTGCCGGAACAGCAGCGGGCCGTGCTGCAGGAGGCGGAGGAACGGACCGGGAAGAACACGGGGCTGCGGCTGAACATCGCCATCAACTACGGCGGGCGGGCGGAGCTGGCCCGCGCGGCGGCAGAGATCGCGGCCTTGGCCCGGGACGGAAAGCTGAAGCCGGAGGAAGTCAGCGAGCAGACCGTGGCGGATCATCTTTACACCCGGGGCCAGCCGGATGTGGATCTGCTGATCCGCACCAGCGGCGAAATGCGGCTGAGCAATTTCCTGCTGTATCAGAACGCCTACGCGGAATTCATTTTTCCCGAGGTGCTCTGGCCGGACTTCACCGTGGCGGAATATGACCGGTGCCTGGCGGCCTTCGGCCGTCGGGACCGGCGGTACGGCGGGCGGTAAGCGGACGCCGTCAGGAACAAAAGGAGTGTTGGAGGACATGAAGCAAAGGGTGATCACGGGGGCTTTGCTGATTCTGCTGCTGGTGGTGCTGCTGTGCCTGCCGGGATGGTGCATGGCGCTGGCGACGCTGATCAGCATCGGGTTTGCCACCTGGGAGGAGTACCACGCGCTGACCCTGGCGGGGCACCGGGTGGTCAGCTGGCCGGCCTGGCTGGTGCTGCTGGGGTCGGTTCCGCTGACCTATCTGCTGGGATCCCGGACCCTGATCCCGCTGATGACCTTCTGCCTGCTCTGTATGTCCGTGCAGATCATTTTCCGGGAGAAGCCGGACCTGACGGATCTGTCCATGTCCGCGCTGCCGATCCTGACCGTGGTGCTGCCGGGGCTGAGCCTGGTGGCGCTGAGCCTGGTGGATCAGAAGGCGGTGGAGGTGGTGCTGATCGCGCTGACCTTTGCCGTGCCCCTGCTGGGGGATACCTTCGCGCTGTTTGTGGGCAGCGCCGTGGGCGGAAGGAAATTCTGCCCCGCGGTGAGCCCGCATAAGACGGTGGCCGGCGCCATTGCCGGGCTGGCGGGGAGCGTGGCGGCCGCCATGATCGTCTGCGCCATCGCCGCCATGACCTGCAACGCGGCCACGCTGGCCAGGCTGCCGGCCTGGTGGGAGTACCTGCTGCTGGGCGTGACGGGGGGCGCCGTGGGGCAGATCGGAGACCTGTTCGCGTCCCTGGTGAAGCGGCACAGCGGGATTAAGGATTTTTCCAACCTCTTTCCCGGCCACGGCGGCATGCTGGACCGGCTGGACAGCGTGCTCTTCATGGCGGTGCTGGTGTTTTGCTATCGGATCCTGATGGGGTAAGAAAATGAAGAAGATCGCGATTTTAGGTTCCACGGGTTCCATCGGAACCCAGGCGCTGGATATCTGCGCCAGGCATCCGGAGGAATACCGGGTGGCGGCGCTGACGGCGAAAAGCAGCCGGAAAAAGCTTTTTGACCAGGTGCGCCGCTTCCGGCCGGAAATGGCCGGGCTGGTGGACGGAATCCGGGAGGAGGAGATCCCGGAGGATCTCCGCTTCTGCCACTGGATGAGCGGGGCGGAAGCGCTGCACGCCGCCGCGGCGGAGGTGGAGGCGGACCAGGTGCTGGTCAGCATCGTGGGGATCGCCGGGCTGCGCAGCGTGCTGGACGCACTGGGGGCGGGGCGGCAGGTGCTGCTGGCCAACAAGGAGGCGCTGGTGACCGGAGGACATCTGGTGATGGACCTGGCCCGGCGGATGGGAAAACCCCTGCTGCCGGTGGACAGCGAGCACAGCGCCATATTCCAGTGCCTGCAGGCCGCGGGGCCGAACCGGGCGGAGAAGATTCTGCTGACGGCCTCCGGCGGCCCCTTCCGCACCTGGAAAAAGGAGGACATTCACCGGGCGACCCGGGCCCAGGCGCTGAAGCACCCGAACTGGGACATGGGGGCAAAGATCACGGTGGACTCCGCCAGCATGTTTAACAAGGGGCTGGAGATTATGGAGGCCCGGTGGCTTTTTGACATGCCGGAGAACCGGATTCAGGTGGTGGTTCACCCGGAGAGCATCGTCCATTCCGCCATCGTGTTCGCGGACGGGGCGGTGCTGGCGCAGCTGGGCACGCCGGACATGCGGGTGCCCATCGGGTACGCCATGAGCTATCCGGCGCGGATGACCACCGGCGTGGCGGAGCCGGATCTCTTCACCCTGGGAAAGCTGACCTTCGAGGCCCCGGACGAGGAGAAGTTTCCTTCCCTGCGGCTGGCCTGGGAGGCGCTGCGGGCCGGAGGCGCCGCCTGCACGGTGCTCAACGGCGCCAACGAGGAGGCGGTGGCCCGCTTCCTGCGGGAGGAGATCGCCTTCGGGGAAATCTACACCCTGGTGGCGCGGGCCATGGACCGGCTGAGCGGGCTGGGGGCGGACAGCTATGAGGATATTCTGGAGGCGGACCGGCGGGCCCGGGCGGTGGTGAACGAAAGATGAGCATCCTGTATATTCTGGCGGCCGTGCTGCTGCTGGCCATCCTGATCGTGGTGCACGAGATGGGGCATTTTTGGGCGGCGCGGTGGATGAAGATTGACGTGGCGGAATTCGCGGTGGGCTTCGGGCCGAAGCTGATCGGCTGGAAGAGCCGGAAGTATGAGACCACCTTCGCCATCCGGGCCATTCCCCTGGGGGGATACTGCGGCTTCTACGGGGAGGATTCCCTGGAGAAGCTGCCGAAGGACGATCCCCGGCTGTTTCCGAACCAGAACATCTGGAAACGGCTGTTCGTGATCCTGATGGGCCCGATGATGAATTTCGTGCTGGCTTTCGTGCTGGCCACCGGCTTTTACGCGGTGCAGGGCATCAGCACCGTGACGGGCGTGGATCCCTACATCATGGATGTCAGCGCCGCGGGGCCGGCCTGGGAGGCCGGTCTGCAGGCGGGGGACATCATCACGGAAATCAACGGAAAGAACATGCTGGACGGCACCACGGAGACGCTGCTTGGCACCATCGCCGGCTTCCGGGAAGGGGATCCGGCCATGCGGGTCCGGGTACAGCGGGGGGAGGAAACCCTGGAGCTGCAGCTGACTCCGGCATGGAACGCGGAGGAAGAGCGCATGATGGTGGGCGTCACCATCGGCGGAAGGTACCGGCTGGAGACGGAGAAAACGACCCTCCTGGGCGCCGCGAAGGCCAGCGCGGAAATGTGCTGGAGGGCCAGCGGCCTGATTCTGGATGCGCTGAAGCGGCTGGTGACCACCGGAGAGGGCTTCGAGGATACCTCCGGACCGGTGGGAATCATCTCCATCGTTTCCACGGAGGTGCGGACGGGCGGCTTCCAGGCCTTCCTGGAGCTGCTGATCTCCATCTCCATCAACCTGGGGCTGATGAACCTGCTGCCCATTCCCGGGCTGGACGGCAGCCGGCTGGTGTTCGGCCTGCTGGAGGTGATCCGGGGGAAACCGGTGCCGGCGGAAAAGGAAGCGCTGGTGCATACGGTGGGCATGGTGCTGCTGCTGGGACTGATGGCCGTGCTGACCTTCAAGGATGTGCTGAAACTGTTCCGGTAAGGGAAGGGCTTCCCGGATGGTTTGAAGCGGAAGGATCCCCCGCGGCGGGGAAGGGAAAGGATCGGGAAAATGACGAGAATCGTACGGGTTGGGGCGCTGGAACTGGGAGGCGGAAAGCCCATCCTGGTGCAGAGCATGACGAACACGGATACCCGGGACACGGAGGCGACCCTGGCCCAGATCCGGGCGCTGGCGGAGGCCGGATGCGACCTGGTGCGGGTCAGCGTCTACGATGAAAAATGCGCGGAGGCGGTGCGGACCCTGGTGGACGGAAGCCCCGTGCCCCTGGTGGCGGACATCCACTTCGATTACCGCCTGGCGGTGAAGGCCATGGAGAACGGCATCGCCAAGATGCGGATCAATCCCGGCAACATCGGCGGGGAGGACCGGGTCAGAATCGTGGCGGACTGCGCGAAAAGACATCATATTCCGATCCGCATCGGGGTGAACAGCGGGTCGGTGGAGAAGGACCTGCTGGCCAGGTACGGCGGGCCGACGGCGGAATGCCTGGTGGAGAGCGCCCTGGGTCATGCCCGGCTGCTGGAGAAGGCCGGCTTTGAGGACATCGTGCTGAGCATGAAGAGCAGCGATGTGCGCCTGACGGTGGCGGCCTACCGGCTGGCCCACGAAAAATGCGATTATCCGCTGCATGTGGGAGTGACGGAGGCGGGGCTGCCCGGCCAGGGCACGGTGAAAAGCGCCATCGGCATCGGCGCCCTGCTGGTGGACGGCATCGGGGATACCATCCGGGTCAGCCTCAGCGGCGACCCGGTGCCGGAGGCGAAGGCGGGATGGGATATCCTGCGGGCGCTGGACCTGCGGACCCGGGGGGTGCAGCTGATCGCCTGCCCCACCTGCGGGCGGACAGGCATTCCGGTGGAAGCCATCGCCCGCCGGGTGGAGCGGGAGCTCAGCGACATCCGGGTTCCCCTGAAGGTGGCGGTCATGGGCTGCGTCGTCAACGGCATCGGGGAAGGCCGGGAAGCGGACGTGGGCATCGCCGGCGGAAAGAACGGGGCGGGCATGCTCTTTGTCCGGGGCCAGGAGCCGGAGCGGGTCGAGGGGGACCTGGCGGAAATCCTGATCCGGAAGGTCCGGTCCATGACCGGGAGGGAAGCGTAAGACCTGTCCGCGGGGCGGGGCAGAAGGAGTTTTCGGATGAGCTATGAGGATTTGATCAGCCGGATCGCCCGGGAAATTCCCGCGCTGGCGGGCAAGCTGTCGGCGCCCCGGGTGACCTACGTCAAATCTCTGAAAAAAACCTATATCACCTTTGAGAGCGCGGTGCTGGTGGGGGAGAAGGAGTTTCTGCGCCTGGAGCGCATCCTGCGGGAAACCTTTCCCGGCCGGCCCCTGGCGGTGCGGGTGGCCAGCCCCGGGCTCCGGGACAGCTTCCTGGCGGACGTGGGGGCCTACCGCTCCGTGCTGACGGATTTTCTGCGGCGGAATTATCCGGCCATGGTAGCCTGGCTGAACCAGATTGACTGGTCCTGCGAGGGAAACCGGGTCACGCTGACCTTTCCGGATGAGTTTTCCCTGCAGTACATGGGCCGGAACAATGTGACGAACCGGCTGGCCACCGCCATCCGGGAGATTTTTGACGCGCGGGTGACCGTGGAGACCACCCTGGCGGGAGATCGGGAAGCCCGGATGGAGCAGATGCGCCAGGAGCGGGCGCGGTCCCTGCTGACCGTGACCCGGGCGGAAATGGCGGAACGGTACGGCACGGGATATACACCGGAGGAGCCAGAGAAGGCGGAGAAGCAGAAGCGGAAGCCCTCGGAGCGGAAGCAGGCCCAGCCGGCGGCGGAAAAGCCGGCCAGGAAGCCGGAAAGCACCCTGGAGACGGGAATTCCCATTCCCGAAATGTCCACCCAGACGGCGGGGAAGCCCATCCTGGGCCGGGGCATCGCCGATCATCCGGTGGAGATGAAGGAACTGACCAGCGAAAGCGGGCTGGTGGTGGTGCAGGGGGATGTTTTCCTCAAGGAATGGAAGGAGCTGAAGGGCGGAGAGACGGTGCTGCTGTCCTTCGCGGTGACGGATTACACCTCTTCCATCCTGTGCAAGGTTTTTCTGCGCTACCGGGGCCGCCGGGTGAGCAAAAGCGAGGCGGAATCCCTGCCGGCCATCACCGACGAGCAGCGGCAGGCCGTGATGGAGAAGATCGAGCGCATTCAGGAAGGCATGAACGTGCGGCTGCGGGGAGAGTGCCAGTACGACACCTATTCCCGGGAGCTGACCATCCTGGTGCGGGACATGGTGCAGATGGCCAAGGAGGAGCGCCAGGACACCGCGGAGGAGAAGCGGGTGGAGCTCCACATGCATACGAACATGTCCACCATGGACGCCCTGACCCCGGTGGGCGATCTGATTGCCCGGGCGGTTCAGTGGGGGCATCCCGCCGTGGCGGTGACGGATCACGGCGTGCTGCAGAGCTTTCCGGCGGCCTTCCGGGCGGCGAAGAGCAAGATCAAGCTGATTCCCGGCTGCGAGGGATACCTGATTGACGAGCGGGACATCGTGGAGCGGGCGGACGAGCGGCCCTACGACGGGCCCATTGTGGTGCTGGACTTTGAGAGCACGGGGCTGAATACCTCCTCCGCGCGGATCATTGAAATCGGCGCGGTCAAGCTGGAGAAGGGGACCATCGTGGATTCCTTCCAGGAGCTGGTGGATCCGGGGGAGCCCCTGAAGCCGAAGATCGTCGAGGTAACCCATATCACCGACGTGATGCTCAGCGGAAAGCCCCGGGCGGAGGAAATGCTGCCGAAGCTGATGGATTTTATCGGGGACTGCCCCATCGCGGCCCACAACAGCGCCTTTGACGCCGCGCTGCTGCGGACGGAGCTGAAACGGCTGGGAAGACGCTTCGACAATCCGGTGCTGGACACCCTGACCTATGCCCGGAAGCTGTATCCGCAGATGAAATCCTTCAAGCTCAGCGCCCTGTGCAAGCACCTGGGGGTCAGCCTGAAAAACGCCCACCGGGCCGTGCATGACGCCACGGCCACCGCCCACTGCCTGCAGCGCATGTTCCAGGACACGGCGGAGACGCGGCCGGAGATCCGCACGTACCAGGACCTGAACCGGCAGCTGCGGGGCGGCGCCATCGGCAGCAGCTGGCACATTATTCTGCTGGCCAGAAACCGGACCGGGCTGGTGAACCTGAACCGGCTGGTTTCCATTTCCCATCTGGAATATTTCCGGCGGCAGCCCCATATGCCCCGGGCGGAGATCGCCAGGTACCGGGAGGGGCTGATCCTGGGCAGCGCCTGCGAAGCCGGGGAGCTTTTCAGGGCGGTGCTGGCGGGGGAGAGCGAGGAAAAGCTGGCGGAGATCGCGGCTTTCTATGACTATCTGGAGATTCAGCCCATCGGGAACAACGCCTTCCTGCTGCGGGAGGGTTATGTCAAAAACGAGGAGGAACTCCGGGACCTGAACCGGGCCATCGTGGCCCTGGGAGAGCGGACAGGCAAGCCCGTGGTGGCTACCGGGGACGTGCATTTCCTGGATCCCAAGGACGCCGTGGGCCGGGCCATCATTCAGGCCGGGCTGGACTATTCCGACGCGGATCAGCAGCCGCCGCTGTACTTCAAGACCACGGACGAGATGCTGCGGGAATTCGCGTATCTCGGGCCGGAAAAGGCTCGGGAGGTGGTGATCACCAACCCCCGGAAGATTGCCGACATGGTGGAGAACATCAGCCTTTTCCCGAAGCATCCCAAAGGGGAGGATACGTTCCAGCCCTTCTGGCCGGACGCGGAGGACAATATCCAGCAGATGACCTGGGACACGGCGGAGGAGATGTACGGCTCGCCCCTGCCGGAGATCGTGGAGGCCCGGCTGAAGAAGGAACTGAAGTCCATCGTGGGCTACGGCTACTGCACGCTGTACAACATTGCCCAGAAGCTGGTTTCCAAATCCCTGCAGGACGGGTACCTGGTGGGCTCCCGGGGTTCCGTCGGATCCAGCCTGGTGGCCCGGATGTGCGGCATCACCGAGGTGAACGCCCTGCCGCCTCACTACCGCTGCACCCACTGCCGGCAGGGCTTTTTCGACGTGGACAAAAGCCGGTACCACGTGGGGGTGGACCTGCCGGACCGGGACTGCCCCGTCTGCGGGCGGCCCCTGACCAAGGACGGATTCGACATTCCCTTCGAGGTTTTTCTGGGCTTCGAGGGGGACAAGGTGCCGGATATTGACCTGAACTTTTCCGGCGAGTACCAGAACAAGGCCCACCACTATGTGGAGGAGCTGTTCGGCCATGATCACGTGTTCCGGGCGGGAACCATTTCCGGCCTGGCGGACAAGACGGCCTACGGCTACGCCATGCATTATCTGGAGGAGCGGGGCATCCAGGCAGGCAACGCGGAAAAACTCAGGCTGGCGGCGGAATGCACCGGCGTGAAGCGCACCACGGGTCAGCACCCCGGCGGCATGGTGGTGGTGCCCCAGGAATACGACATCTGCGAGTTTACGGCGGTGCAGCATCCGGCGGACGACCTGGAGAGCGACTTTACCACCACCCATTTCGACTTCAACTCCATGCATGACATCCTGGTGAAGCTGGACTGCCTGGGACACGACGATCCCACGATGATGCATGTGCTGGAGGAGCTGACAGGGGTCAATTTTCAGGAGGTGCCCCTGGATGATCCGGGGGTCCGGAGCCTGTTTACCTCCCCGGCGGCCCTGGGGCTGACGGAGGAGGATATCCTCTGCAACACGGGAACCTACGGGGTGCCGGAATTCGGCACCGGCTTTGTCCGGGGCATGCTGCAGGAAACCCGGCCCAGCACCATGGAGGAGCTGCTGCGCATTTCCGGCCTGAGCCATGGGACGGACGTGTGGCTGGGCAACGCCCAGGAGATCATCGCCTCCGGCACCGCGACCCTGAGCGAATGCGTCTGCTGCCGGGATGACATCATGAACTACCTGATGGATCAGGGCGTGAAGCCGAAGCTGGCCTTCACCACCATGGAAAGCGTCCGGAAGGGCAAGGGCCTGAAGCCGGAGATGGAGCAGGCCATGGTGGAGGTGGGCGTGCCGGAATGGTTCATGGACAGCTGCAAAAAAATCAAGTACATGTTCCCCAAGGGGCACGCGGTGGCCTACGTCACCATGAGCCTGCGGGTGGCCTGGTTCAAGCTGCACGAACCGCTGGCGTACTACTGCGCCTACTTCACCGTCCGGGGGGACGGCTTTGACGCGGGCACCATGATCCTGTCCCCGGATACCTGCCGGGCCCGGCTGCAGGAGATCCGGGACATGGAGAAGCCCACGGCCAAGGACAAGGAAACGGCCACCTGCCTGGAGCTGGTGCTGGAGATGAACATGCGGGGGATCCGCTTCCTGCCGGTGGACCTGTACCGGAGCGACGTGAAACGCTTCCTGATCGAGGACGGGAATATCCGCTGCCCCTTCACGAGCCTGAGCGGCCTGGGGGAGAACGCGGCGATTCCCATTGTGGAGGCCCGGGCCCAGGGCCCCTTCCTGTCCATCGAGGATCTGCGGATCCGGGGCCGGGTGGGCAGCGGCACCATCGAGATGCTGCGGGCCCACGGGGCGCTGGAGGGCATGAGCGAAACCAGCCAGGTGAGCATGTTCTGAGCCGGTCCGCCGGGGGGGGGGGAGAATCTCCCGGGCAGGCAGGGGAAAACAGGACGGACGTCGAATATAATCTTTTAATCATTTTGGGAAGGGGGCAGCGGTCATGCACGGCATGATGAACTGGCGGAAGTTTGGCTGGCTGGCCGGAAGCCTGCTGGCGGTTTGCCTGGTTTTCCTGCTGGTGATCCGTCAACAGGTGACCGAGACACGGCAGCAGGAGAACGCCCTGCGGGTAACCCTGACCCGGATGGAGGAACAGAACCGGGAGATGAACGCCCAGCTGAGCCTGGTGGGGACGGAGGACTATATTGTCACCAGCGCCATGACCCAGTACGCGTTCATGAACAAGAATGACCTGCGTTTCCAGTTTACCAATCCGGAAGCGCTGTACGCCTACACGGAAGAGGAACTGAAGATCCTGATGGATGAGATGGCGGACTGAAAAGCGGCCCTCTCTCCGGGTCAGGTCCGCTTCCGAAGCGGGACGGCGGAACGGGATCCCGGCAAGCCGAAGGCAGGAGCAATGAACAGGAGGCGCCCATGCGGAAGATAGCGGTGATCGGGATCGGGTCCAATTCGGTGCGCATGCTGATCGTGGAGATCGAGGAGGATGGTTTTACCCGCCTGACCCGGGACCGGGAGGGAACCCGGCTTTTCGCCGGGCTGGATGAAAAGGGCAACCTGAGCCCGGACAGCATGGAGAAAACCGCGGCCGCCGTGACCCGGATGGCGGTGTCCGCCCGGAGAATCGGCTGCGACAGGCTGCATATCTTCGCGACCAGCGCCTCCCGGGACGCGCGGAATGGGGCGCTCTTTCTGGCCATGCTGCGGGAGCGGACCGGCGTGGAGCCGGAAATCATCTCCGGCGAGGAGGAGGCGGTGCTGAGCTTCCTCGGCGCCACGGAGGTGGCGCCGGCGGGGACCGCGGAATGCGGCGTCATCGACATCGGCGGCGGCAGCACGGAGCTGGTCATCGGGGAGAAGGCCCGGATCGATCTGGCGGTTTCCTGCCAGATGGGCGCGGTGCGGCTGTACCGGCTGCTGCGCATTGACCGGGCGGAGGACATGCCCGCGGTGGAAGCCGCCGCGGAGGCGGTGCTGGCGGAGAAATGGCAGATGGAAAACCTGCCCCCGGTGCCGAAAACCTGGATCGGCACGGGCGGCACGTTTACGGCGCTGGCGGCGCTGGAAAAGGGGATTCACTGGACGGACCGCACGTTTATGCACGGGACCCGCATCACCAGGGAGCGGATCCGGGAAATCGGGGAGAAGCTGGCCGCCATGCCCGTGGAGGACCGGCTGAAGCTGGAAGGGCTTCAGCCCAGCCGGGCGGACATCGTGGTGCACGGCATCTGCATTCTGCTGGGGGTCATGCGCTTTCTGGGGATTGACAGCGTTCTGGTCAGCGAGTACGGCAACCTGGACGGGTACATCCGGAAGCATTACTTTGGATAGAGAAGGAACCGCGTTGACAAGATGTCCGTTTTTGATGTGATGCTGATCGGCTTCGGGCTGGCCATGGACGCCTTTGCGGTGTCCGTGTGCAAGGGGCTGGTCATCGGGGAAAGGGATCCGCGAAAAACGGTGATCATCGCCGGGTATTTCGCGGCTTTTCAGATGCTGATGCCCCTGGCGGGATACCTGGCGGGAGCGCAGTTCAGCGGCGTGGTGCAGAAGGTGGATCACTGGATTGCCTTCCTGCTGCTGGGAATCATCGGCGGGAATATGATCCGGGAGTCCTTCCGGGCGGAGGAGGAGCCGGTTACGGCGGACGTTTCCTTCCGCGCGATGCTGCCCCTGGCCGTCGCCACCAGCATTGACGCCCTGATCACCGGCGTAACCTTCGCCTTCATGCAGGTTCATCTGTGGACCAGCGTGCTGATCATCGGCGGGATTACCTTTCTGCTTTGCGCGGCCGGCGTGGAGCTGGGCCGCCTGGTGGGAAAGAAGCTGGAGAAGCGGGCGGAGCTGCTGGGCGGGGTGGTGCTGATCCTGATCGGCCTGAAAACCCTGATCGAGCACCTGACGGCGGGATAAAGAAAGAGGAGCGGAACAACCGCTCCTTTTGTTTTGAACTTTTCAGCATGGGGATGCCGCCGAGGCCGGCCCGGGGGTTCCGCCGGAGGAAAATCAGGCCCGGTACCAGGATTCCGGATAGCAGCGGTCCACCGCAGCCAGCGCCAGATCCGCCAGGGGGGCGGATTCATCAAAGAGCGCGGCGTATCCCTGCAGGTTCAGGGCCTTTTCCCGCAGCATGCGGGCCCGGCTGTAAACGAAAATGTGACACTTGCGCTTTCCGTTCTTGGCCTCCTGAATCATGTTGGCGGCGGAGGAGTTGCCGTCCAGGGCGATGAGCACAGAGGGGCGGCGCTTGAAAATTTCATAGGAAAAGCTCTTATAGACGCCCATGGGGCTGGGCTCAATGGAGACCCGGATGGCCACATCCGCCTGGCGCAGGCGGCGCGCTTCCTCCGGGGGCATCCGGGAGGGAACGAAGGCGAAGAGGTCAAAGCGCCCCTGATTCTTCAGGGCAATGTATTCCTCATAGCCGGAAAGCCCATGCCCGATGACCAGGAACATTTTGGACGGGTCGCCCCGGGACAGCAGCTGGTCCAGCATCCGGCAGATTTCGCCGCGCCGGCGGGTCAGATGCCGGTCGTTGTTGAAGGAGCCGCCGATCAGCAGCAGGGGCACCCGGTCCAGGGGCAGCTCGGCCACCCGGTCCGAAAGGGCCTGCTGACTGTCCACCAGGGCGGGCAGATCCATCAGGGCTTCGTCCGGCTCAAGCTGGGCCTGGATTTTCTCCGCGTAAAAGGCGGCCACATCCCGGCCCTCCAGTGTCCGCGCCAGGGCGGCGCGCCGCGCTTCCAGCGTCCGCAGCCCCGCCTGACGGACCCGCTCCTCCGCCTGCCGCATGGCCATCAGCTCCGCCCGGGACAGGTTGAGCATCTTTTCCAGCGCCAGCTGCTCATCGATGGAATCCGTCCCGTACAGGGCGCCGCCGTCCGTGCCCTGAACGCAGGAGACCCCCGCGGCCAGATACTGGCGGAGGGGATGGCGGGAGAGGGAGGAAAGATTGTTGAGGCGGACGTTGGAGGTGATCTGAAATTCCAGCACCGCGCCGCTTTCCCGCAGATCCATCAGCAGCTGCCTGCCCTTTCGGGTGGACAGGCTGGTGGTGTAGAGCCCGTGGCCGATCCGCAGCGGGGGCATGGGCTGCCCGGGGGCAAGGCCTTCCCGGACACAGCGCAGGGCGTTGGCCACGTTCTCCCGCAGACTGTCATTCTCCCCGGCGTGGATCCGGATGGTGAAGCCGGGATGCGCCCCGGCCAGCCGGACCAGCTCCCGCAGCAGGGGGGACAGATCCCGGATATCGTTGATTTCCTCCCCGACGATATCGCTGCCCGCCACGTAGGGATCCTCCGCGATGGCCCGCAGGGTCCGGAGGTTTTCCCGCATGAACGCGCTTTCCGCGATCCGGTCCTTCAGGATGGTGAGGGGCGTGCGGCGGATGGCGGCCAGGAAGCGGAGGGTGACGCCCGTTTCCGCCTGAATGGCGGGCAACACCGCGTGGGCCTGGGCCAGCATGCCGGGAGCCGCGTCGGGTCTGACCAGGGTGGTGTCGGAGATCTCCGCGTAATCGATGCCGCAGCGGGCGTAGGACCGGGCGATCCAGAGCAGCTTGTCCTGAAAGAGGGTATTCCGGCCAAAAACCGGATGCGCCCGGTCCCGGGCCATCTGGCGCAGGGCGGAGACGATGTCCGGGTCGGGTATTTCCTCAAAATCCTCCAGCCGGTCCGCCGGCAGGGGATCGTCGCAGGAAATGCCCTTGCAGAACACGTAGCGGTACAGGTACACCTTTTCCAGATTGGTAAAAACGGCCTGGCCGTCCTTCAGGATGGCCAGGGAAGCCCGGATCCGCGGCAGATTCCAGGCGGCGTTTTCCAGATTGTCCAGCAGAAGGGAGGCAAAATTCAGAAAGGTGGCGTCGTTGATCTTCCGGTCCAGGTACTTCCCCCGCAGGGGCGAATCCTGAAACGCTTCCGCCACCCGGGCCCGCCGCCGGGCCAGAAGGGCTTCCTGGGCCGGGGAGCAGCGGAGCCCCAGCTTCCGGATATAGTACAGGGGATAGCGGATCTGGTGGCGGATGCCCAGGGCGATCAGCAGATCGGGATCCAGATTGGCGTTCATATGGGTGTGCAGATCCGTGCGGAACTTGCATTCCCGGAGGATATAGGTTTTCACCACCGTTTTGCGAAAATCCAGCCGATAGTCCTTGGTCTGGCTCATCAGGGTTTTGGCGATGGCGGGGATGGAGGCTTTCCGCTCGATGGTGCCATCGGGGTAGATGTTCGCGATTTTGGTATCCAGCAGCCGGAAGACATACAGCATCCGGTTGCGCCCGTCAATATAGCAGGGAAGCGTACCCCGGATAACTTTAAGCCCCTGGTCATCCAGACTCAGGGGCAAATGGCACAGGGCGGCCAGGTTGGTGATCAGGTTTCCCGTCCCGTGGTTCGGGGTGCGCAGCACGTAGGAGAGGGTTTCCCCCTCCCGGTACAGTTCCACCAGAATATCTTTTTCCTTATCCAGCGCGAAGCGCCCGAAGCTTTCCATGGCGCGGCCTCAGATGGTCCGTTCCTTCCCCAGGAAGGTGATGGCCAGGGTACCGGGGCCGCAGTGGGCGCCGATCACCGGACCCACATTGTCAATCCGGATCCGCAGGCGGGGGCTGCGCTTCAGGGCGAGGGCTTTCAGCTCTTGGGCGTCTTCCGGGACGTCGGCGTGCAGGATGATGACCGGGCTTTCATCCGGATCCGGCTCGTATTCCATCATCTTGTCCACCAGGATGTTCAGCGCCTTCTTCCGGCCGCGGACCTTCTCCACGCTCTGGAGGGAACCGTCCCGGGCTTCACAGATGACGGGCTTGATGTCCAGCATGGAACCGAAGGCCGCGGCGGTGGGAGAGATCCGCCCGCCCCGCTTCAGATACTTCAGGTCATCCACGGTGAACCAGCCGTGGGCCCGGAGTTTGTTTTTCTCCAGCCAGTCCGCCACTTCCTCAATGGGGGCGCCGGCCCGGTACATTTCATGCGCCTTCAGGGCCAGCAGCGTCAGGGGGGTGGAGATGCTCAGGGTATCCACCACGATGAACTTCCGCTCCGGATACATGCCCAGCAGCCGGTCCCGGGTGGCGTATACCGCCTGGATGGTGGAGCTCAGCTTGCTGGAGAAGGCGACGAAAAGCAGATCCTTTTCCTTCAGGATGGGCTCGAAATAATCCATATACACGTCTTCATTCAGCGCGGAGGTCACGGGCACCGCGCCTGCGCGCATCTGGTCGAAATAGCTTTTGTGATCCAGCGTCTGCCCCAGATCGTCAAAATACTCCCTGCCATTCAGGGCATAGGGCATGTATACCACCGGGATGTCATATTTTTCCTTCAGGTCATAGGGCAGGTCGCTGTCGCTGTCCATCATAAAAACGTAATCCATCTTCCATCCTCCAAAGATCGATACGGAAAATCTTCCCGACAAAGGATTATAAAGCAACCGGCGTAAAAAAGCAACCACCGTATTCCGCATCCTTTACGGTGGATTCCGCCCCGCCCCCTTCGCGCGGGCGGGCGGGGGCAAAACCCGCCGGAACACCCGGGCACCGGCGCCGGATCCGGCGGGAAGAGCGGGCGGCGGGGCGGGAAAAAATCCACGGCGCCGCCTTGCATTGCGGGGGTTTTTATGCTACGATCATGAGTGGCTTTCGGCGCGAAAAGGGGCACCGCCCGGCGCGCCGCGGAAATCCGATCAGAAGGAGAAATGGAAATGGCCAACTGCGCGATTGTAGGCATCAACTGGGGGGACGAGGGCAAGGGCCGAATGGTGGACCTGCTGACGGAGCGGTACGATGTGGTGATCCGCTTCCAGGGCGGCGGGAACGCCGGGCACACGGTGATCAACGAATTCGGCAAATTCGCCCTGCATCTGCTGCCCTCCGGCATTTTCCGCGCCGGGGTTCTGAATATCCTGGGGAACGGGGTGGCGCTGGATCTGGAGAACCTGTGGACGGAGATGGAGCAGGTCCGCGCCCAGGGGGTGGCCCTGACGCCTGACATGCTGAAGATCAGCGAGCGGGCTTCCCTGCTGCTGCCCTGGCACAGGCAGCTGGACGGGCTGGAAGAGGCCCGGCTGAAGGATCACGCCTACGGCTCCACCCGGCAGGGCATCGCGCCGTTCTATTCCGACAAATATCAGAAAAAGACCCTGCTGGCCGGTGAGCTGAAGGATCCGGAAGCCCTGCGGGCCCATGTGGCCCAGCTGGTGGAATGGAAGAACCTGACCCTGCGGGGCGTATACGGCGCCGAGCCCGTGACCGTGGACGCGCTGATGGACTGGCTGACGACCTACGGGGAGAAGCTGAAGCCCTTTATCTGCGACACCACCGAGGTGCTGCGCCAGGCCCAGGCTGCCGGCAAGCGCTTCCTTTTCGAGGCGCAGCTGGGCGCCCTGCGGGACCTGGACTACGGCATCGTGCCCTACACCACCTCCTCCAACACCCTGGCGGCCTATGCCCCGGTGGGCTCCGGGCTGCCCTCGGCGAAGGTGGACGAGGTGATCGGCGTGGTGAAGGCCTACTCCACCTGCGTGGGGGAGGGGCCCTTCGTCTGCGAGCTTTTCGGGGAGGAAGCGGAAAGGCTGCGTCAGGCCGGCGCGGAGTACGGCGCGAAAACCGGGCGTCCCCGCCGGGTGGGCCCCATCGACCTGGTGGCGACCCGATACGGCGTGCGGATGCAGGGCGCCACCGGGCTGGCCCTGACCAAGCTGGACGTGCTCAGCGACCTGAAGGAAATCCCGGTCTGCGAAAAATACCGGCTGGACGGCCGGGAGCTGGACGATTTCCCCTTCCCGACGCTGCTGGACCGCTGCGAGCCCGTGCTGAAGCGGGTGCCCGGATGGGAGCGGGACATTTCCGGCGTCCGCCGGTGGGAGGATCTGCCCCAGGCGGCCCGGGACTATGTGGAGATGATCGAGCGGGCGGTGGGATGCCCCATCACCTATGTGTCGGTCGGGGCTGACCGCGAAGCGTACATTGAAAGGAAACAGGCATGAACGAGCGTTACGAATCCCCGCTGTCCTCCCGGTACGCCAGCGAATATATGCTGACGCTTTTCTCCGCCCGGACCCGGATTCGGACCTGGCGGCGGCTGTGGACGGAGCTGGCCCGGGCGGAAAGCGAGCTAGGCCTGCCCATTACCGACAGCCAGGTGCGGGCGCTGGAAGCCCATGTGGAGGATATCGATTTTGACCTGGCCGCCCGGCGGGAAAAGGAAGTCCGCCACGATGTGATGGCCCATGTGTACGCCTACGGCCAGGCGGCGCCGGAGGCGGCGGGCATCATCCACCTGGGCGCCACCAGCTGCTATGTGACGGACAACGCGGACCTGATTCTGTACCGGGACGCGCTGCGGTACCTGCGGGGAGAACTGCTGAAGGTGATGAAGCACCTGGCGGATTTCGCGGAGGAATACCGGGCGCTGCCGACGCTGGGATACACCCATTATCAGCCGGCCCAGCTGGTGACCGTGGGCAAGCGGGCCACTCTCTGGCTGCAGGATCTGCTGTTTGACCTGGAGGAGCTGGACTTTGTCCTTTCCGCCATTCCCTTCCTGGGCTGCCGGGGGGCAACGGGCACGGAAGCCAGCCTGATGGAGCTCTTCGACGGGGATCAGGAGAAGATCGTGGAGCTGAACCGGCGGCTCATGGAGCGCTTCGGGTTTACCCGGCTGTATGACGTGTGCGGGCAGACCTATCCCCGGAAGCTGGACAGCCGGATCCTTTCCTGCCTCAGCGCCATCGCCCAGAGCTGCTACCGGATGGCGGAGGATCTGCGCCTGCTGCAGCATGACCGGCAGGTGGAGGAACCCTTCGAGGCCCACCAGATCGGCTCATCCGCCATGCCATACAAGCGGAATCCCATGCGCTGCGAGCGGATCTGTTCCCTCAGCCGCTACCTGATGGCGGACAGCCTGAATGCCGCCATGACCGCCTCCACCCAATGGCTGGAGCGGACGCTGGACGATTCCGCCAACCGCCGGATCTCGCTGCCGGAGGGCTTCCTCTGCGCGGACGCCATTCTGCGCCTGGCGCAGAACGTGACCGACGGGCTGCGGGTGAATGAGAAGATCATCGAGAAGACGGTTATGGAATACCTGCCCTTCATCGCCACGGAGAACCTGATGATGGAGGCGGTGAAGCGCGGCGCGAACCGGCAGGAAACCCACGAGGTGATCCGGCGGGCTTCCATGGCGGCCACGGCCCGGATGAAGAACGGGGAACCCTGCAATCTGCCGGAGCTGCTGGCGGCGGATCCCGCCTTCTCCCTGACGGAGGAGGAAATCCGCGCCGGGCTGCGGCCGGACCGGTATATCGGACGCTGCCCGGAGCAGGTGGAGGCCTTCCTGGACCGGATCCGGCCCCTGCTGGAGAACGTGGACGCCGGAAAGACGGAAATCAACGTATAAAAAGCGAAGCGCAGGCTCCACCGGCGGACGGTGGGACTGCGCTTTTTTCCAAAGGGAACCGGGCAGTCCCCGGTGGGCGGGAAGACCCCGGACAGGGAGGCGCGAATCATGTATGAACAGGTGAATGCCCCCAGAGCCGTCTACGGAGACGGAAAAAACGTGCTGGCCTGCGGCAGCGTGGAAAAGCTGCCCCGGGAGATCCGCGCCCTGCGGGGCCGGGTACAGTGCGTCTACCTGGATCCGCCCTTCATGACCGGGGCCTCCTTCCGGCGGAAACGGTCCTGGGGGGAGCAGGGATGGCGCCGGGGAAGCCCGGCGCTGGATCTGCCAGGGTACGAGGACCGGTTTCCGGATGAGAAGACCTATCTGCAGCTGCTGCGGCGGATGATCACCGCCGGCCGGGAGCTGCTGCGGCCGGAAGGTGTTTTCTGCCTGCATCTGGACTGGCGCATGTCGGGGCAGGCGCGGCTGATGTGTGACCGGATTTTCGGCCGGGACCGCTTCCTGAACGAGATTATCTGGAGCTATGAGAGCGGCGGACGCAGTAAAAAATGCTTTCCCCGGAAGCATGACACCATCCTGCTGTACAGCCGGAGCGCCGCGTACCATTTCGATCTGACCCGGGTGCCGCTGCCCCGGCAGGGCAACCGGAAGAATCACATGGCCCGGGGGGTGGACGAGGACGGGCGGAGCTATTCCAGCATCGTGTCCGGCGGCAAGGAATACCGCTACTACGATGATGAGCCCGTGTATCCCGGGGATGTGTGGACGGATATCGGTTTCCTGCAGCAGCGGGATCCGGAGCGGACTGGTTTCATCACCCAGAAACCGCTGAAGCTGCTGGAGCGGCTGCTGCTGCCGGTGACCCGGCCCGGGGACTGGGTGGCTGATCTGTGCTGCGGCAGCGGCACAACCCTGGCGGCGGCGGAGAAGCTGGGCTGCCATTACGCGGGGCTGGATATCAGCCCGCAGGCGGTTTCCGTCAGCCTGGCCCGGCTGAAGGCGGAAAACCTGACGGTGCTGTG
This sequence comes from Clostridia bacterium, assembly GCA_017469265.1. GTDB lineage: Bacteria > Bacillota > Clostridia > Christensenellales > Aristaeellaceae > Aristaeella. The sequence goes on along the minus strand of JAFUGS010000048.1, from coordinate 17,845 downwards.
CCCCTGCGGTATGGACGGGACGGCGCTGCTGGCGGAAATGGACGACGCGGCCTGCAGGCTGCGGATCCGGGGGCTGGACCTGAAGGGAGACTGGATCCCGGAGAAGGCGGGGCCCATGGATCTGCTGGAAAGCTGGGAAATCGGTACGCTGGAAGGGGACACTTTCCTCAGCCGAAAGCGGTTTCAGCGCTCCTTTATCTATCCGGCGCTGGTGGATTCCCTGCGGCCGGAGCACGGCTGCATGCCGGACCTGATGACCACCGACGCGGCGGGCGTCCGCCGGGCGTACCGGTGGGTGGATACTTTTTTATGAGGGTAAACGATTATGCCAATGGACGGACTGATGGTGGGTTTCGCGGCCAGGGAGCTGGACCGGCTGCTGGCCGGGGGCCGGATTGACCGGATTACCCAGCCGGAGCGGGACACGGTGATCCTGGTGATCCGGGCGGGAAACGAAAACCGGAACCTGCTGCTGTGCGCTTCCCCCAATAACGCCCGCTGCCACCTGACGGGCAGCAAATTCGCCAATCCGCTGGAGCCGCCGGCCCTGTGCATGCTGATGCGCAAGCAGCTGCTGGGCGGCCGGGTGGTCAGCGTCCGCCAGGTGGCGGGGGACCGGATCGTGTATATCGACATGGACACCATCGGGGAGATGGGGGATCATGAGCCCCGTCGGCTGGTGCTGGAGATCATGGGGCGGCACTCGAACCTGATGCTGCTCAACGGGGAAGGACGGATCCTGGAATCCGCTCACCATGTGAACGCGGAAATGAGCCGGGTGCGGCAGATTCAGCCCGGGCTGACCTATGTCCCGCCGCCGGCACAGGATCGGCTGGATCCGGCGGAGACGGAGGCCGGTCCGCTGCGGGAGCGGCTGGCGCGGGACGCGGACCTGCCCCTGGAAAAGCGGCTGGCCGGCGCGGTTTCCGGCCTGAGCCTGGCCTCCGCCCGGGAGATCGCCCTGCGGGTGACGGGGCCGGGCGGGGACGATTCGGACCTGGACGCGGTATGCGAAAAGACCGCGGCCCTGCTCCGGCGCCTGCCGGAGATGACGGATCCCCGGGTGCAGCTGGGGGAGGACGGGGAAGCGAAGGATGTTTTTCCCTTTCCCTACCTGAGCCAGGATCTGTCGCGGCAGAAACCATGCGCCGGGGTCAGCCAGGCGCTGGAGGCCTATTTCGGCACCCGGGACCGGCAGGACCGGCTGCGGCAGAAAAGCGCTTCCATGGTGCGGCTGCTGAAAAATCAGGTGGAGCGCTGCGAAAAGAAGCTGGCCCTCCAGGAGGAGGAGCTGGCCGGCGCCGCCCGCATGGAGGAATACCGGATCATGGGCGAGGTGCTGAACGCCAATCTGTACGCCCTGGCCAAGGGGCCCGCGGAGGTGACCCTGCCCAACTGGTATGATCCCGCGGGCGGGAATATCACCATTCCGCTGGACGCCCGGCTGACCCCCAGCCAGAACGCCCAGAAATACTTCAAAAAGTACCAGAAGGCCCGGTCCGCCCGGCAGTCAGCCCAGGAACAGAAGGAGAAAACCCTGCAGGAGCTGGACTACCTGGAGGGCATGCTGCTGGACGTGGACAAATGCGTGGAGGAAAGCGAGCTGGAAGAGATCCGGGCGGAGCTGGCCCGCACCGGCTATGTGAAGCGCAGCGCCAGCCGCCGGCAGCAGCGGAACCTGCCCCAGAGCAGGCCCTACCGGTACCTGTCCCCGGACGGGATTGAAATCCTGGTGGGAAAAAACGCGGTGCAGAATGAAAGGCTGACCCAGGACGCCCGGCCGGAGGAGATGTGGCTCCACGCCAAGGATATGCCCGGCAGTCATGTGATCATCCGGGCGGAGGGGGAGATCCCGCCCGAGACCCTGAAGCAGGCGGCCCAGCTGGCCGCCTGGTACAGTAAGGGCCAGCGCAGCAGCATGGTGCCCGTGGACTACACCCGGCGGAAATACGTGAAAAAGCCTTCCGGCGCGGCGCCGGGCAAGGTGATCTACACCCATCATAAAACGGCTTATATGACCGTGGAGGAAGCGGATCTTCGCAAAATGATCCGACAGGAGGACCGCTGAAAAAGTGAAGGATACGAAACGCGAAGCAAAGGAAGCAAAAAAGAAAGCCGGAGACGCCCGGAAGGAAGCGAAGCGGGCCGCCCGGCAGGAGAAGCGGGCCGCCCGGCTGGCGGCCCGGGACGGGAAGCGTGAAGCCCGGCCGAACCGGGGAGCCCTGGTCAACGAGCCGCCGAAGCGCTCGCTGCTGGAGGAGATCGGCAATTCCGTGACCCATGGCGTCGGGGCGCTGCTCAGCATCGCGGGGATGATTCTGCTGCTGCTGAAATCGGATACGGGGCTGAAGGTGCTTTCCAGCCTGGTGTACGGCATCTGCCTGATTCTGCTGTTCCTGATGAGCTGCCTGTATCACGCCTTCCGGTCCGGTTCCCGGGTCAAGCGGCTGTGGCGGCGGTTTGACTACATTTCCATCTACCTTTTGATCGGCGGAACCTTTACGCCCATGTGGCTGGTCTACTGGGGCAGCCGGACGGGGGTGCTGCTGTGCGTGCTCCAGTGGGCCATCATCGTGGTCGGGGTCACGATGGTGGGCGTTTTCGGTCCGGGGCGTCTCAAGGCGCTGCATATGACCCTGTTCATCGTGCTGGGCTGGAGCGCGCTGGTTTTCCTGCCGGGCATGATCAGCGCGCGGCCGGCCCTCTTCTGGACGATTCTGGGGGGTGGGGTGCTGTACACCCTGGGCATTATTCCTTTCGCCCTGAAGAGAAAGGGGGCCCACTTTCTGTGGCATTTCTTCGTGCTCTTCGGCGCCCTGACGCAGTGGCTGGGGATCTATCTGTTTATCTACTGAGGGGAAAAGACAAAAATTTTGTGCGAAATGAAAAAATTTTGGCTTTTCCTCTTGCCATAAAGGGAAAAAGATGGTAAGATAAGAGCGTCAGAAACGAACCCGCCCTGGCGGAGGAAGAGAAAGAGAGGGATTCCGATGGCGGCGAAGAAGGCGGCAAAGCCGGAGAAGACCGTGGTGACCAACAATGTGCAGGAGGAAAAGCTCAAAGCGCTGGAGCACGCGCTGGCGGATCTGGATAAACAGTTTGGCAAGGGCTCGGTCATGAAGCTGGGCGCCGACGCCGTAAACCGGGACATCGCCGTGATCCCCACCGGCTGCCTGACGCTGGACGCGGCCCTGGGCGTGGGTGGGATTCCACGGGGCCGGATTGTGGAGATCTACGGCCCGGAATCCTCCGGCAAGACCACCGTTGCGCTGCATGTGGTGGCCGAGGCGCAGAAGGCCGGCGGCATCGCCGCTTTTGTGGACGCGGAGCACGCGCTGGATCCCCTGTACGCGAAGAAGCTGGGCGTGAACATTGAGGATCTTTACGTCTCCCAGCCGGACACGGGCGAGCAGGCGCTGGAGATTGCCGAGGCGCTGGTCCGCTCCGGCGCGCTGGACGTGGTGGTGATTGACTCGGTGGCCGCGCTGGTGCCGAAGGCGGAAATCGACGGCGAGATGGGGGACTCCTTTGTGGGCCTGCAGGCCCGGCTGATGAGCCAGGCTCTGCGGAAGCTGACGGGCGTCATCAACAAGACGGGCTGCGTGGCCATCTTCATCAACCAGCTGCGGGAAAAGGTGGGCGTCATGTACGGCAATCCGGAGACGACCCCCGGCGGCCGGGCGCTGAAGTTCTACTCCTCCGTGCGCCTGGATGTGCGCAAGGGCGAGCCCCTGAAGAACGGCAGCGAGGTCATCGGCAACCGCACCAAGGTCAAGGTGGTCAAGAACAAGGTGGCTCCGCCCTTCCGGGTGGCGGAATTCGACATCATCTACGGGGAAGGCATCAGCACGGAGGGCACGCTGCTGGACATGGCCGTGGAGCGGGATATTATCCATAAGAGCGGCGCCTTCTTCAGCTATGGGGATCTGCGCCTGGCCCAGGGCCGGGATAACGCCCGCCTGTACCTGAAGGAGCATCCGGAGCTGACGGCGGAGATCGACCGGAAGCTGCGGGAGGAACTGTTCGCGAAGAAGGAAGCCACCCCTGAGGATCAGGCGGCCCTGGCCGCCCAGCAGGAGGAAGAGGAGGACGATCTGGCCCTGCTGGAGGAGGATCTTGGGGACGAGGAAATCTGAGCCGTATCATTCGGCCCGGCGGAAGCCGGGCTTTTTTTTGCCGGCGGAAAGCCGCTTCCGGTTCGGCGGTTCCCCCGGCCGGGGGAACCGGGGCACGGGGATTGTTAGCACTCTTTTTTGATGAGTGCTAAATTTTCCTTGCAATTCCCATGCCTGGGTGCTACAATACCCACCGGAAATGAAAACGCGCTTTCCGGCGCGTGACCAAGGAGGTTTTGAGGTTTATGGCGATTCAGAAAGAAAACGGCAGCGTCTCCATCGACGCGCAGAATATGATGCCGGTCATCAAGCGGTGGCTGTATTCGGACAAGGACATCTTCCTGCGGGAGGTGGTGTCCAACGCCTGCGACGCCATCACGAAGTATCGGATGCTCCATCCCGACACGGAGGAGGAAATGCGGGTCACGGTTACGGTGGACAAGGAGCAGAAGCTGATCCGGATTTCGGATACGGGCATCGGCATGACCGGGGACGAGGTCCGGAAGTACATCAATCAGGTGGCCTTTTCCGGCGCCTCCGAGTTCCTGAAGCAGTTTGAGGATGACAAGACTGGCGGAAAGGCGGACATCATCGGTCATTTCGGTCTGGGCTTTTACTCCGTGTTTATGGCCTCGGAGAAGGTGGAGATCGAGACCCGTTCCTGCCAGGAGGGCGCCGAGCCTGTTCACTGGGTGTCCGAGGACGGCATGGGCTATGAGCTGGATGCCGGAAAGCGGGAGGATCATGGCACGGATATTCTGCTGCACATCTCCGAGGAGGAAAAGGAGTTCCTGGATCTGTACCGGGTGCGGGAGGTGCTGAAGCGGTACTGCGGCTTCATGGCGTATCCCATTTTCCTGGAGGACGCCAACGCCAAGCCCGTGGAAAAGGACGTGCCCGTCGGGGACGAAAAGAACGAGGACGGCACGCCGAAGACCGAGAAGATTCTGGAGATGCCCAAGCCGGAACAGATCAACGATACGGACCCCCTGTGGCTGCGCAAGCCGGCGGACTGCAAGGATGAGGATTACAAGGACTTCTACCATCGGGTGTTTATGGACTTTGAGGATCCGCTTTTCTGGATCCACCTGAACGTGGATTATCCCTTCAACCTGAAGGGGATCCTCTTCTTCCCGAAACTGAAGAACGATTTCGGCACCCATGAGGGGGAGATCAAGCTTTTTGCCGGACAGGTGTTTGTGGCGGATAACATTAGGGAAGTCATTCCCGAATTCCTGATGCTGCTCAAGGGCGTCATCGACTGTCCCGACCTGCCCCTGAACGTAAGCCGTTCCTTCCTGCAGAATGACGGCTATGTGAAGAAGATTTCCAGCCACATCACCAAGAAGGTGGCGGACAAGCTGAACGCCCTCATGAACACGGAGCGGGAGACCTATGAGGGCTACTGGGACGATATCGCTCCCTTCGTCAAGTACGGCTGCATCAAGGACAGCAAGTTCTATGACCAGGTGAAGGGTTCCCTGCTGATGCGGAAAACGGACGGCAAGTACGTGACCATCGCTGAATACAAGGCCGCCAACTTCGACAAGACGGAGAAGAAGATCTACTACACCAACGATGAGAAGCGGCAGGCGGCTTCCGTCAACCTCTATACCAGCCGGGGCATTGACGTGGTGGTCATGAACACCCTCATCGACGGCAACTTCATGTCCTTCCTGGAATACGAGGGCAAGGAGGAGGACCGGGTTACCTTCGCCCGGGTGGACGCGGACATCGACGGCCTGAAGGAGGAATCCGAGGAAGGAAAGGAGCTGGACGCCGAGAAGCTGCAGAGCCTTTTCCGCGGCGCGCTGGGCAAGGAGGATCTGGAGGTGAAGCTGGAGTCCCTGGGGGACGCGGAGCTGATCGCCATGGTGACCGAGGATGAGCAGATGCGCCGCTACAAGGAGATGAGCCGGATTTATGGCGAGCGCTTCCCCCTGCCGGACCGCTTTACCCTGGTGCTGAACCGGCGGAATGAGACGGTACAGGCCCTGGCGGAGAAGGATCCCGAGGCGGAGAACACCAAGATGCTCTGCCAGCAGGTATACGACCTGGCCCGCATGGCGGCCCAGCCCCTGGAAGCGGAGGAGATTACCGCTTTCCTGAGCCGCAGCGGCAGGCTGCTGAATCAGCTGGTAAAGGGCTGAAAACGGGTTTTCCCGCCGAATGCCGTCCGCCGTTCCGCCGCGGGCTGAGGAGCCGCGGCGGCGGGCGGGCCCGCCGGGAATCAAAGACGCAGATCCCGGCTTCTTCGGAAGCCGGGCTTTTTCGCGCTTCCGGGCCTGTCCGCACCTGCGTCTTTTTGCGCCGGCGGCGCTTGAAAACAAGGGCCCTGTGTGATAAGCTATGCGGGAAGCAGAGAAAGAAAAGGCCGGCGGGCGGGACCCGCGGAAAAGAAACGCGCGCGGGCGTCCGCCCGGAAGGCGGAAGCATGGAAACGCGCAGGGAGGGCTGGAGGATGATGACGGAGAGAACGCTCCGGGTGCTGGAATTCCCGCGGGTGCGGGAGATGCTGGCGGAGGGGGCGCTGACGGCGCTGGGGGCGGAAAAATGCCGGGCCCTGACGCCCTTTGATACGCTCTGGGACATCGATCAGGCGCAGCGGGAAACCGAGGAGGCCGCGGTGATCCTGCAGTACGTGGGCGGGCACCCGCTGACGGAGTTTCCGGATGCCCGGCCGGCCCTGCTGGTCTGTGAAAAGGGCGGCACCCTGAGCCCGCGGATGCTGCTGGACGTGGCGGGCCTGTTGCGGGCCAGCCGCGCGGCCAGGGACGTGCTGATCACCGAGCGGGAGAACACCCCCCTGCTCCGGGCCCGGGCGGAAGCCCTGGCGGAGGCCCGGAACGTGGAGCGGGATATTACGGACGCCGTCCTCAGCGAGGACGAGATCGCGGACCGGGCCTCCTCAGAGCTGATGAACATCCGACGGCATCTGCGGGGCGCCCAGGACCGGATCAAGGAGCGGCTGAACCAGATGATCCGCTCCAGCGCCATGCAGAAATACCTGCAGGAGAGCATCATTACCGTCCGAAACGACCGGTATGTGCTGCCTGTCCGGGCGGAATACCGCGCCCAGGTGCCGGGGCTGGTTCACGACCAGAGCACCTCCGGCGCCACCCTGTTCATCGAGCCCATGGCGGCGGTGGAGATGGGCAACGAAATCCGGGAGTGGGAGATCAAGGAGGCCCGGGAGATTGAGCGGATTCTGGCAGCCCTCAGCGCGGAGGTGGCCCCCTTCGCGGAGGCACTGCGCGCCAATGTGGAAACCCTGGGCACCCTGGATTTTATTTTTGCCAAGGGGCTGCTGAGCCGGCGGCTGCGCTGCGTGTCTCCCAAGATGAACGAGCGGGGCTTCCTGCACATCATCCGGGGCCGGCATCCCCTCATCGACCCGGAAAAGGTGGTTCCCTCCGATATCTTTCTGGGCTATGACGCGAAGGAGCAGGGCTTCAATACCCTGGTGATCACGGGGCCGAATACGGGCGGAAAGACCGTAACGCTGAAAACCCTGGGTCTGCTGACCCTGATGGCCCAGGCGGGGCTGCAGGTGCCGGCGGAGCTGGGCACGGAGCTGGCGGTTTTTGAACAGGTCTGGGCGGACATCGGGGATGAGCAGTCCATCGAGCAGAGCCTGAGCACCTTCAGCGGGCATATGACCAACATCGTGACCATCATGCGGGAGGTAACGCCCCGGGATCTGGTGCTGTTTGACGAGCTGGGAGCGGGCACGGATCCCACGGAAGGCGCCGCCCTGGCCCAGAGCATTCTGACCAGGCTGCTGCATATCCGGGTGCGGACCGTGGCCACCACCCATTACAGCGAACTGAAGGTGTTCGCCCTGACCACGGAGGGCGTGGAAAACGCCAGTGTGGAATTTGATCTGGAAACCCTGCGGCCCACCTACCGGCTGAGCATCGGCGTGCCCGGAAAGAGCAACGCCTTTGAGATCAGCCGGCGGCTGGGCCTGCCGGAAAACCTGATTGAGGGAGCAAAAAAACTGCTGAGCAGCGATGAGGTGCGCTTTGAGGATGTCATCGCCAACGCGGAATACCACCGGCAGATCGCGGAGCGGGAGCGGCAGCTGGCCCAGGAGGCCAGCCGGGAGACGCTGAAATTGCGGGACGAGGCGGAAAAGCTGCGCCGGGAGATGGAGGAAAAGCGGGAGCAGAGCGTCCGGAAGGCGAAGGAAGAAGCCCGCCGCATTCTGCAGGACGCGCGGCGGGAAAGCGAAAGCATTATTTCCGACCTGAAGCGGATGAAGAAGGAGGCGGGCTCCGCCGCGGAGGTCAATGCCCTGCGGCGGCAGCTGGATCAGGGGATTGACGACCTGAGCGAAGGGCTGCGGGCGCCGGCCCCGGAGGAAGGGGAGGCGCCGAAAACCCTGCGTCCCGGGGATCAGGTGAAGGTGCTGACCTTCGGCACCCTGGCCAGCGTGCTGGCGGAGCCCAACAGCCGGGGCGAGGTGGAGCTGGCCAGCGGCAACATGAAATTCAAGGCGAAGCTGTCCGACCTGCGGCTGGTCAGGCAGGCGGCCGCGGAAGGGAAGACCGTGGTGAAGGCGAAAACCGGCGCCATGACCCGGACGGTGCCCATGGAATGCGACGTACGGGGCATGAACCTGGAGGAGGCGCTCAGCGCGGTGGAGATCTATCTGGACGAAGCGGTGCTGGCCGGGCTGCACGAGGTCAGCGTCATCCACGGCAAGGGCACGGGCGTGCTGCGGAGCGGCATCCGTCAGGCCCTGCGGAAGAACCGTCACGTGAAATCCTGCCGCCCCGGCATGTACGGGGAAGGGGAGGACGGGGTGACCGTGGTGGCGCTGAAGTAAGGCGCAGGGTCCGCCGGGGAGACCCGGCGGGACGGACCGGGAGGACAAGCGAAACGGAGGAGCGTTGCGCATGAAGGAAAAGCCCTATATCCTGGTGGTGGATGACGATCCGAACATTTCCCGCCTGGTGGCGCTGTACCTGGAAAAGGAAAATTTTGAAGTCAAAACCGCCGCCCGGGGGGATGACGCGGTGAATGAATTTACCCGGATGCCCCCGGATCTGATGCTGCTGGACGTGATGCTGCCCGGCATGGACGGCTATCAGGTGCTGAAAAGCGTGCGGAAGACCAGCAGCATTCCCGTGATCATGCTGACCGCCCGGGATGAAACCTTTGACAAGGTGCTGGGGCTGGAGCTGGGGGCGGATGATTATATTACCAAGCCCTTTGACACCAAGGAACTGGTGGCAAGGGTAAAGGCGGTGCTGCGCCGGACCCAGGGCGGCGAGGAGGAGAAGAAAAGGGATCTGAGCTTCCCTGGGCTGACGGTGAGCCTGGCGGAATACGCGGCCTACTACGAGGGCCGGCGGCTGGACATGCCCCCGAAGGAGCTGGAGCTGCTGGCCTTCCTGGCGGCGTCCCCCAATCAGGTCTTTACCCGGGAGCAGCTGCTGAAGCAGGTCTGGGGTTTTGATTTCTTCGGCGACAGCCGCACGGTGGACGTACACATCAAGCGGATCCGCGAAAAGCTGCCGGATTGCGAAAAATACGGCTGGAGCCTTCATACCGTACGGGGCGTGGGCTACAAGTTTGAACTGAACTGAAAGATGAATGAAAAACTGATGCAGGCGGTGGCCTATTTTACCCGGGAAACCCGCATCATGGACGGCATGGCCGCGGTCTGCTTCCGGCAGGGGCGGCGGGCGGAGGCCCGGGACGGGCGGGACATCAGCGGCCGGACCGTTTTTGACCTGGCGTCCGTGACCAAGCTGTTTACCGGGCTGACGCTGATGCGCCTCAGGGACAGGGGCGCGCTGGATCCGCTGCGCCGGGTTTCGGATTACTGCCCGGCGTTCACGGGCCTGCGGAGCGTGACGGTGGAGCAGCTCATGGGCTTTCAGCGGCGGATCGAAACCCCGCAGCGGATTGACGCCCAGCCGGATCCGGACGCGGCGGAGTGTTGTTTGCTGGCGGCCCGGGACGCGGGACCGACGGGGCAGCGGGCTTATTCGGACATCCCCGCCATGGTGCTGGGATACGTGATCGAGGCGGCGGCGGGCGAGCCGCTCTATGCCTGCGTGAAGCGCTGGGTGCTGGAGCCGGCCGGCATGACGGAGACCTGGGCCCGGGTGCCGGAGAGCCGGCTGGCGGACTGCCTGGTCTATGGTCCGGAATACCGGATAGAGGGGGAAAAATGGATCCGCCGGCCGGCGCCGCCCCGGGGCGTGCCCCATGACCCGAAGGCAGCGATTTTGCAGGGGGATACGGGCAGACTCTGCGGCCACGCGGGGCTGTTTTCCACGCTGGATGACCTGGAGAAGCTGGCCGGGGCGCTGCTGGCCGGACGGATTCTTCCGCCGGAAAGCCTGGCCTGTATGGCGGTAAACCGCACCGGGCGCCAGCGGCCTGACGGCGGATATACCCAGTACCTGGGGTATCAGTGTTATCTGAAGCATCCGGATCAGTACTTTTCGGAAATCCCCGCCGCCATGGGCCCGGGAGCTTTCGGCATCGGCGGCTTTACGGGCAATCACTTCAGCGTGGACCCGCGGGGCGGGCGGTATACGATTTTTCTGGGCAACCGGGTACGGGACCGGCTGACCGTGCTGCTGCCGCCGGCGGGAAAGCGCCTGACGGATTACGGGCTCAGCCCGGAAGGGCTGGGAGAAATCCGATGGACGGACGGCAGCCGGCATCCTTCTTCCGTCCAGTATGTGCATCAGAAGGACGCCCACTTTCATGCGGCGGCGGAGGAGGCGCTGGCGGAGGCCGGCCCTGAAGGAGCGAAAACATGAACAGTCTGTACGCGCGGATCATGGCGGTGGTGCTCAGCGTGATCCTGATCCTGGCGGTGGCGCTGGGGGCGCTGAGCTATTACAGCCTGCGGGAACAGCGGATTTCCGCCCGGCTGGATTACCTGGCCAGCGAGGCGGGGGATATCGCCTATCTGGCAGGGGATGTAATCGGGGACGGCTCCATGCTTTCCCTTTTTCAGCATTCCCGAAGGTACCTGAACTGGAAAGCGCAGAAGGTCAATGATGAGTTTGGCGCCTATATCGCGGTGGTGGATCGCTGGGGCAATGTGATGGACAACCTGCAGACAGCCTACAGCGAAGATCCGGACTTTGTGGCCAGCCTCAGCGGGGAGGAGATCAGAGCCGCGCTCAAGCAGGTGCTGGCCGGCGAGACCATCCGGGTGCAGGCCATGGCCGGCGCGGATCCCACCTTTACGGTGGGGGTGCCCTTCCTGCAGTACAACACGGTGGTGGGGGCCGTGCTGATCCAGACCCGGGCCCAGCGGATCCAGGGCGGCATGGAGGATCTGCTGGGCCAGGTGGCCGCCATGGCCCTGCTGGCGGCGGCGCTGAGCGCCGTGGCGGTGGGCCTGGTGGTGCGGAGCATGATGAAGCCCCTGGGCGAACTGACAGAGGCGGCCCGGGCGATGGGGACGGGAGACTTCAGCCGCCGGGTGGACGAAAGCAGAGGAGACCCCCAGCTGCGACAGCTGAGCGGCACCTTTAACGCCATGAGCGACCAGCTGCGGAAGGTGGAAAACAGCCGCAGGGAATTTGTGGCCAACGTGAGCCATGAGCTGCGCAGCCCGATTACCAGTATTAAAGGGTTCGCGGAGGGGATGGCGGAGGGCGTTATTCCTGCGGAGGAACATCCGAAATACCTGCGGCTGGTGGCGGAGGAGAGCAACCGGCTGAGCCGCCTGGTGGGGGATCTGCTCCAGCTGAGCAGGCTGGAGCGGGAGGACGCCACGCTGGAGATGTCGGATTTTGACATCAATGAAATGCTCCGGCGGGCCATCATCCGGCGGATCAATGACCTGGACGGGAAGAAGATTGAGGTGGAATGCGATTTCCGGGCGGATCCCTGCCGGGTGCGCGCGGACAGCGAGCGGGTGGAACAGGTGGTCATCAACCTGCTGGACAACGCCATCAAGTTTACCGGGGAGCAGGGAAAAATCACGCTGACAACGGAAGACACCGGGGAGGAGGTTCACGTTACGGTATGGGATAACGGCGTGACCATTCCGCCGGAGGACCGGGAACGGGTCTTTGACCGGTTTTTCACCGGGGACCGGGCGCATACCGCTGGCAAGGGCACGGGGCTGGGGCTCAGCATCTGCCAGCGGATTCTGGCGATGCACGGCCGGAAAATCGAGCTGCTGGATCCGCCGGAAGGAACCGCCTTCCGCTTTACCCTGGACCGGGCGGCGGATGCCGGGAGTCCGGCGTGAATGGAGAGAAGACAAAAACAAAACAATCGCGGAGCGTTTTGCCGCCTTGATGCGTAATGACAAACCGTCCGGGCTGTGCTATACTTGCTCCCCGGAGGAAGGGTTGTTGCTTGTCAGAAGGAGGCAGGACGGATGCTGGAACGACAGATCTATCTCATCGGCATGCCGGGCAGCGGAAAAAGCAGCCTGGGCCGTCGGGCCGCCCGGGAGCTGGGGCTGCCCTTTACGGATCTGGATCAATGGATTGAGGAACGGGCGGGCATGTCCGTTTCGGATATTTTCGCGCAGCATGGCGAGACGGCTTTCCGGAAGGCGGAGACCGGGGCCCTGGCGGCGCTGACCCGGGCCCGGCCGGGGGTCATCTCCCTGGGCGGAGGCACGGCCATGAATCCGGTGAACCGAAAAATCATGCAGAGCTGGGGCAGCGTGATCCTGCTGGACCGCCCGCTGGAGCGGATCCTCTCAGACATCCGGACGGAGGAGCGTCCGCTGCTGCAGGAGAATCCGGAGGAAAAGCTGCGGGAGCTCTATGAAACCCGGATGCCGGTATACCGGCAGCTGGCGGACGTGGTTCTGCCAAATGCCGGGGAGTATACGGAGACGCTGTCGCTGCTGGAGCGGGTGCTGAAGGAAAGGTATCACGCGTGAGGCTGGCGGGCAGGGGCCGCCCGGCCGCGCGGAAGGGCCGGCGCGATCATCGCGGGCCCTTTTCAAATGAGGATGACGGAGTGTGGGAAAAGTGAACTATTCCTTTGAACTGGTGGGCAAGATCGGATCCATGGCGCTGATCCGGCAGGAGGACCGGGATATCAATTACAACATTATCTCCCGCCTGGGTTCGGAGCTGCGGCCCGGCATGATCTGGGTTACCAGCGGAGCCACGGAGATTGGCCGGCTGGATTATATCAAGCGCACGGGATGTGAGCTTTGCGGGGATCCGGAACAGGACAAGGCGGATTACGCCAGCCAGGGCCAGACCATCCTGATGCAGACCTACCGCCAGTTCATTCCCCCGGAGTACGGGCTGCGACAGATCCTGGTGGAGCACACGCATTTCAACGACCCGGAGAAGCGGGAGCATATCCGCCTGCTGCTGGAGCGGGCGGCTCGGCAGAAAACGATTCCCATCGTGAATTACAATGATCCGGTCAGCGACGAGGAAAACCGGAAGATGGAGCTGGCGGTCCGCCGCAGCCAGGGGGCGGAGGTGCATGAGTGCGTGGACAATGACGAGACGGCCGCGGTAATCGCGAACCTGGTCCACGCGAAGACCCTGGTGCTGATGACCTCCACGGAAGGCATTTACCGGGATCCGAGGGACGCGAAGACCCTGGTGCGGGATGTGACAGGGTCAGACCTGGAAAGCGTGGAGCGCCAGGTGCGGACCCTGCAGGAAAACTGCGTGGGCGCCAGCCGGGAAGGAGCCAACGGGGCAAGGGCCAAGCTGGAGTACGCGCTGCAGTGCGTCCGGGGCGGTACGCGGGTGATTATCGGGCATGCCCGGCACCGCCTGTCCGACCTGGTGGAGGGCCGGGTGCCCTGCACGCGGATCGGCATCGAATAAACCAGCAAAGAAAAATTCTTGCGCGCACCTGTTTTTTATGCTACAATAACAAGGTCAAAGAAAGTCAATGACTTGTTTGGCGAAAGGCGGGTGTGAGTATGCGAATCAGCGATTCAATCGAAAATTTTATCAAGGACATGCTGGGGGAGGAGTCCCACGAGGTGGAGCTGCGCCGGAATGAGCTGGCGGAGTATTTTGGCTGCGCCCCAAGCCAGATCAACTATGTGCTGGCGACCCGGTTTTCTCCCTCCCAGGGATATATGACGGAAAGCCATCGGGGCGGCGGCGGATACATCCGGATTGTCCGGGTGGTGGAAACGGGTCCACAGAAGATGGCCTACCTGGTGCGGGACCGGATCGGCGACAGCCTCAGCGAGGAGGAAGCCCTGCGGATCATCGCCCACCTGCGGGACAGCGGGAACGCCACGGAGGCGGAGGCCTCCCTGATGGCCGCGGCCCTCAGCGGCAAGGCTCTGGCGGTGCCCGTTTCGCCGGAGATGAAAAACGCCCTGCGGGCCAGAATGCTGAAATCCATGATCCTGGCCCTGGCCAACGGGCATCCGCAGTAAACCGCGGGGCGGCTTTCGGCTGAGCCCTGCCTGTACGCACGGACACGGCCCGGTACAGGGCCCCGGATTCCGGTGCTTTCCGGAAGCCCCGGACAGAGAGGAGGAACGGCATGCTTTGCGAGGAATGCCATAAGAACGAAGCGAATTTTACCATCTCCGTGATCTCCGGGGAGGAAAACAAGACCCGGCACCTGTGTGCCGACTGCATGAGCCGCATGAACGCGGACCTGATGAAGGGAAACCTGCGAAGCTTCCTCAGCACCATGCTGGGGGCGCTGCAGGCGCAGCAGAAGAAAGACGAGGACAGAAAGGAAGTATCCATGCCCATTTTCGGCCGTTTTACCCAGCGGGCGCAGCAGACCCTGCAGCTGGCCCAGCGCATCGCCATGGACCTGCAGATGTCCTATGTGGGCACGGAGCATATCCTGCTGGCGCTGCTGAAGAACAACGCCTCCGTTCCCGGCCCCGTGTCCCAGCGGGTCAGCTTTGACAGCGTGGTGAAGGAGATTCAGGAGCATCTGGAAGAAAACCGGGAGACCCCGGCCCAGGGCACCCGGGTCGAGATGAGCCCCCGGGGCAAGAAAATGCTGGAAACCAGCGTGCTGGAGAGCCATAAGCTGGGGCAGAGCTACGTCACGGTGGAGCATCTGTGGCTGGCGCTGCTGGGCAGCGATGACGGGGTGGCCAGCGCCATCCTGCGGAAGGCGGGGGTGGACTGCTCCGCCGCCCGGGAGGAAATCCTGCGCCAGATGCGGGACAACGCTTCCTCCGGGGAAAACCAGCGCTCCTTCTTCGGCTTTGTGCCTTTCATGTCCCAGGGGCAGCAGGCGCGGAGCGACGGAAATGACGAGGGCAAGAAGTCCCTGGATTCCTTCTGCCGGGATTTGACCCTGGCGGCCCGGAAGAACGAGCTGGACCCGGTGATCGGCCGGGACAACGAGATTCAGCGGATCATTCAGATCCTGATCCGCCGGACCAAGAATAACCCCGTCCTCATCGGTGAGCCCGGCGTGGGCAAAAGCGCCGTGGTGGAAGGGCTGGCCCAGCGCATCGTGCAGGGCAACGTTCCCGAGATGCTGGCGGGCAAGCGGGTGCTGAGTCTGGACATGGGATCCCTGGTGGCGGGAACGAAGTACCGGGGCGAGTTTGAGGAACGGCTGAAGAACGTCATGGATGAGCTGCGCAAGGCGGGCGACGTGCTGCTGTTCATGGATGAAATGCATACCATCATCGGCGCGGGCAACAGCGAGGGAGGACTGGACGCGGCAAACATCCTGAAGCCGGCCCTGAGCCGGGGGGAAATCCAGTGCATCGGCGCCACCACCCTGGAGGAATACCGGAAGCATATTGAGAAGGATTCCGCCCTGGAGCGCCGTTTCCAGCCGGTGACGGTGGGCGAGCCCACGGCTGAGGAAACCCTGAGCATCCTCTGCGGCCTGCGGGACCGGTACGAGGCCCATCATAAGGTGCGCATCACCGACGAGGCCCTGGCGGCGGCGGTTAAGCTGTCCGACCGGTATATTCCGGACCGGTTCCTGCCGGACAAGGCGGTGGACCTGATGGACGAGGCGGCCAGCCGCGTGCGGATCCAGGCCTGCACCACGCCGCCGGATCTGCGGGAGCAGGAGAAACGGCTGGAAGAGATCGCGATCGAAAAGAAGGAAGCCGTCGCCCATCAGGACTATGAAAAGGCGGCCTCCCTGCGGGATCAGGAGCTGAAGCTGACCCGGGAGATGGAGAAGAAACGGGCGGCCTGGAACCGGAGCCAGACCACGGGCCGGGATGTGGTGACGGAGGACGACATCGCCCAGGTGGTTTCCCTGTGGACCGGGATTCCGGTCAGCCGGATGACGGAGAAGGAAGCCCAGAAGCTGATGAAGCTGGAGAAGACGCTGCATCAGCGCATGGTGGGCCAGGAGGAGGCCATTTCCGCCGTAGCCCGGGCCATCCGCCGGGCGCGGGCCGGGCTGAAGGATCCGAAGCGGCCCATCGGCAGCTTCATCTTCCTGGGGCCGACCGGTGTGGGTAAGACGGAGCTTTGCCGGGCGCTGGGGGAAGCCATGTTCGGGGATGAGGACGCGGTGATCCGCCTGGACATGAGCGAATACATGGAGAAGCATACAGTGTCCCGGCTGGTGGGTTCGCCCCCCGGATACGTGGGATACGAGGAAGGCGGCCAGCTGACGGAGGCGGTGCGGCGGAAACCCTACAGCGTCGTGCTGCTGGATGAGGTGGAAAAGGCGCACCCGGATGTGTTCAACATCCTGCTGCAGATTCTGGAGGACGGCCGGCTGACGGACAATACGGGCCGGGTGGTTTCCTTCCAGAACACCATCGTGGTCATGACCTCCAACGCGGGGGCCCATACCATTTCCACCAGCCGGACCATGGGCTTTGGTGCGGAGGGACCCCGCAGCCTGAAGGACTATGAGGCCATGAAGGATGCCGTCATGAAGGAAGTGAAGGATCTCTTTCGTCCGGAATTCATTAACCGGGTGGATGAGCTGATCGTCTTCCACGCGCTGACGGAGGAGGATATCCTGCAGATCACGGAAATGATGCTGCGCCAGGTGGCGGACCGGCTGAAGGAAAAGGACATCCGCCTGACCTGGGACAAGCCCGTGCGGGAAAAGCTGGCCCGGGAAGGGTATGATCCCAAGTACGGCGCCCGCCCCCTGCGGCGGCTGATTCAGCGGACAGTGGAGGACACTCTGTCCGAGGCGCTGCTGGAAGGCCGGGTGCAGCTGGGACAGCCGGTGCGGCTGGGCGTCCGGGGCGGCGAGATCGTCATCCGGGAGATGCCCAGGCCGAAGGACGGCCCCGCCGGCCTGCCGGAAGGCGCCAGGGTCAAAAGCTGAATACCGCGGCTTCAGGCGGCGCGGCAGACCGCGCTCCGCCTGAAGCCGTTTTCCGGACATGGGAATGACAAAAAAATAACAGGCACTGTTTTTTCCATGTTTTTGAAAAAGGCTTGACAGGGAAGGGAAAAACGGATAAAATACACTTTGTTCGCAAGTCTTCAGGGGCTTGTGATGCGGGCATTACGCAGGTGTAGCTCAATGGCAGAGCCCCAGCTTCCCAAGCTGGTCACGTGGGTTCGATTCCCATCACCTGCTCCATTTCCGCATCAACGGCTCGGAAGCAAAACCTTCGCTTTTGAGCGAGAAATGTAAGGAGGAAGATTCCAATGGCTAAAGGAAAGTACGAGCGGACAAAACCCCATGTTAACATTGGCACCATCGGCCACGTTGACCATGGCAAGACGACGCTGACCGCCGCGATCACCATGACCCTGGCCACCAAGGGCGAAGCCCAGGCCATGCGGTACGATGAAATCGACAAGGCCCCCGAAGAGAAGGCC
>JAFUGS010000047.1 GCA_017469265.1 Clostridia bacterium | reverse complement strand
TTCCTGATGATGCTCAGCGGCCTGACCCTGCTGCAGATTTCCGCCGACGCCCAGAAGAACGATTTCCTGCCGGAATCCATGACCCTGTTCCTGGCCGGCCGGGGCGCCGTGCTGGTGGAGGGTCTGAGCCTGCCGGCGAAAACCTCCCTCTGGAAAATGCTCACCATGTTCCGGACTCCCCGGGTGGCCTCCCTGAATCTGCTCTTCTCCGCGGAGAAAAAGATGGAGATCCCCGTGGGGCTTTCCGTCATGCGGGACGCGGCCGCCGCGCTGCCCCGGCCCGCGCCGGCGCCGGTTTCCATGGCCCTGCGGCCGGAGGAGCTGCTGCCGGAGTTCCTGCTGCGCTTCCGCCGGGAGTTTCCCGCCGAGGCCGGGCTGCTGTTCCCCGGCGTCTTTGGGGGCGACCTGTACACACCCTTCACGCCCTACGGCCAGCAGCTGCTTCTGCAGGCCATTCAGACCGTTTTCGGCGGCCGGGAATCCGGCCGGCCCTATCCGGCCCTGATTGATGTGCTGACCCATATGTTGGACATGATCCGGGAAGGAACGGTTTTCTGAAAAAAACGGAGGTCGTATGCCTTTGAACGCTGAATATCTCACATCCCTGAAAAATCCCCGGGTGCTGGCCTGGCGGTCCCTGAAGGATCCGAAGGGCCGTCGTGCCCACGGCTGCTTTCTGGTGGAGGGCGAACGCATGGTAGGGGAAGCGCTGTGCGCCTCCTTCCCGGTGGAGGCGCTGCTGCTCCGGACGGGGCATCCGCTTCCGGAAGGGGTTCCCGATTCCCTTCCCGTCTTCTTTCTGCCGGACCACGTCCTGGCCGCGGTCTGCGACACCCGGACACCCCAGGGGATTGCCGCCGTGCTCCGGACGGAGCCCCGCCCCCTTTCCGGGCAAAAGTTCATCGCCCTGGACGGCCTGCAGGATCCCGGAAACGTGGGAACGATCCTGCGCACGGCGGACGCGGCCGGCTTTGACGGCGCCCTGCTGAGCCCGGACTGCGCGGACGTCTTCTCCCCCAAGGTGCTCCGGGCCACCATGGGCAGCATCTTTCGGGTGAGGCTCGCCTTCCCGGAGGATTTGGCTGCCCGGCTGGAGAATATGAAACAGGAAGGCTTCTCCATTCTTTCCAGCCAGCTGGACGGGGAGCCCTTCTACGACCGGCAGGGCGTGCAGCCCCGGCTGGTTCTGGTCATCGGCAACGAGGGAAACGGCGTGTCCGAGGCCGTGCGGCGCGCGGCCACTCACCGGCTCCGCCTGCCCATGCGGGGCGGCGCCGAGTCCCTGAACGCCGCCATCGCCGCCGGCATCATGATGTACGAGCTGACGCGGTAATCCCCCTGTTTTTGAAAAGAAAGGAATGTACATGGACACCAAGTTTTATATCAAAGCCCGCCAGAAAGGCCTGAAGGCCTACACCCAGGCCATTCATGACAATCAGGATCCCTACCTGCCGGTGCTGGAGGAAAAGGTTCCCAATCTGAATACCCTGGACCGGTTTTCCCTGGGCATTCAGGCCGTCCCCCTCAACCGGGTCATCGGATCCGTTTCCCGGGGGCGTTCCTTTGCCTTCGCCAATAACTTCATGCCCATCCTGGAGATCAACTCCGAATTCTGCGCCAAGTGGACCACCCTGTACGCCAGCGTGGAGTCCGAAGGCCTGCGGGATCCCGCCAAGATGCTGGAGTACCTGGGGTACTATTACCTGATCGAGGGCAACAAGCGAGTCAGCGTCATGAAATGCCTCGGGGCGGAGTACATCGAGGCGGACGTCACCCGGGTGATCCCCCTCCGCTCGGAGGATCCCGCCGTCGTCGCGTATTTTGAGTACTGCGCCTTCGCCAAGGCCACCGGCCTGTTCGACATCTTTTTCTCCAAGCCCGGTTCCTACGACCGGCTCACCAGCATGCCCGGCGTCCGGTCCGGGGAGACCTGGAGCCAGGATGACATTCTGACCCTGCGGAAGCTGTACCATTATTTCTTCACCGCTTATCAGGACGTGATGCAGGAAAGGCCCGCCATCCCCTGCGGGGACGCGTTCCTGCTGTGGCTGCTGGCCTTCGGGTATGAGGATGTGCGGGATGATTCCCTGGACGACGTGCGGAAGAGTCTCCGCCTCATGCAGGAGGAGTTCCTCGCCCGGGAGGATTCCGTCAGTCTGGTCATGACCCACAGTGACCGGGATCCTTCCCCCCGTCTGCTGCAGACCCTGTTCCATCCCACCCGGATCAAGGCCGCCTTCCTGTACACCACGCCCATCGAGGTGTCCGCCTGGAATTACTGGCACGACATGGGCCGGCTGGAAGCCCAGGAAAAGCTGGGCAGCCGGGTGGAAACCGTGAACCGGGTGGTGTCCTCCCGCACGGAGACGGAGGCGGAAATCGAAAAGCTGATCCAGGATGGCTTCAACGTCATCTTCGCCACCTCCCCGGTCATGCTGAACAGCTGCATGGAGCCGGCCCTGCGCCATCCGGACCGGAAGCTTCTCTGCTCCAGCCAGCTGACCGGCTACCGGCACGTGCATACCTACTATCTCCGGTTTTACGAGGCGAAATTCCTGCTGGGCATCGCGGCGGGCATCCTGAGCCAGAACGGCAAAATCGGCTACATCGCGGATTATCCCATCTACGGCTCCCCTTCCATGATCAACGCCTTCGCCCTGGGCGCCAGAATGGTGAATCCCGACGCGCGGATCTTCCTGAACTGGACCTCCCTGAAGAGCTACGATGTCCAGGAGCCCTTCCACGATCCGGAAATCCAGGTGGTCTGCAACCGGGATCTGACCGCGCCCAACCGCTCCTCCCGGGAATCCGGGCTCTATGTGCGGGAGGGCGGCGAAATCCGCTCCATGGCCACCCTGGTTCCCCGGTGGGGCGTCTTCTACCAGCATGTGATGGAGCAGATGCTCAAGGGCGTCTTCGACGCCGCCTCCGAGAGCGAAAGCGCTTCCCTGTCCTACTGGTGGGGCATCGCCTCGGACACGCTGGACCTGGCCTTCTCCTCCCGGTTCCCCACGGCCAGCACCCGGCTCATCCGTCTGATCCAGGGCCAGTTTCAGGATCAGGCCTTTACCCCCTTCGAGGGCGAGCTGAAGGATCAGCAGGGGGTCGTGCGCTGCGGGGC
Source organism: Clostridia bacterium (assembly GCA_017469265.1). Lineage (GTDB taxonomy): Bacteria > Bacillota > Clostridia > Christensenellales > Aristaeellaceae > Aristaeella. The sequence continues at coordinate 19,791 of JAFUGS010000047.1, read as the reverse complement.
CGATCAGCGGCTGACGCCGGCGGAAGTGCTGTGCATGGACTACCTGGCGGACTGCGTGGTGGGTACCCTGCCCACCGCGGAGGAGCTGGTGCCCTCCGCCCGGGCCCTGATCCTGACCCAGGGCATTGGCAGCCTGGCCAAATCCGATGTGCACGCCATTTCCTGGACCTCCTGATTCACGGCGCCCGAAGCCCGTTTTCCCGCTTCCCGCCGCGTTGGAATCTGATTCCCCGCGGGCGGATTTCCCGTCTCACGATCTGACTCCGGTTTTCCAAAGGAGGATTGATGACCATGCACATCCTGGTGCTCGCGGATGAGCCTGTGCAGCGCCTGTGGAGCGAATACGGCCGGGATACGCTGAAGGCCGCGGACCTGATTCTGTCCGCCGGCGACCTGCCCGCCTCCTACCTGAGCTACATGACCTGCTTCAGCTCCGCTCCGGTGGTCTATATTCATGGCAATCATGATGACGCCTACAAGCGAAAGCCGCCGGAGGGCTGCGTCTGCGCAGAGGGGCACGTGGTCCTGGTCCGGGGCCTTCGGGTCCTGGGGCTGGGTGGCTGCCTCCGCTACCGGCCGGATTCCCCCACCATGTTCTCCGAGGAGGAAATGGCGAAGCGGATCCGCCGTCTCCGCCGCGAGCTTCGGGGAACCGGGGGGTTCGATATCCTCCTGGCCCACGCCCCCATCGCCGGCCTGGGGGATCAGCCGGATCTGGCCCACCGGGGCTTTGAGTGCTTCAAGCCCCTGCTCAGCCAGTACCGCCCCGCCGTCATGTTCCACGGGCATGTGCACCAGGCCTATTCCGCCCTCGGGTTCCAGCGCCGGCGGGAGTGGGACGGCATCCCCGTCATCAACGCCTGCGGCAGTTTTGAATTTGACCTGCCCGATTCCTGGCAGCCCGCGGCCCGGCCCTCCCGCCTGGCCACGAGGAGAATGCTGCGCCGCGCCGAGCCCGGGGATGAGCATTTCTGACCCGTCTGGAGGTTTCCTGTCCCACGATGATGGACCCGCTGTTCAACCCCTGGCGTTCCCGGCTTCGCGCCCTGCTGGACGCGGTTCCGGCCGTCCGGTCCCCCGCCCTGCGGCGAAGCCCCCGTCCGGACGCGCTCCTCGCCACGGACCTGCCCCTCTGCGCGGCCCCGGAGGCGTGCCAGGCTTTTCTCGAAGCCGCCGGGCAGGCCGGATGGATCTGCGCCGCCGCGGAAAGCTGGCTGCATTTCCGGCCGGCGGGCTTTTGTCTGCCGCCGGACTGGCTGACCCTTCTGCCCGCGGAGGGCGAGGCTGGCGCCCTGGGTTCCCTGCTTTGCCGGCATCCGGAGCTGACGCTTTCCGCCGAACAGGCCCTGGCCCTGATCAAGGCGGGAGAGGAAAGTCCCGCCTCCCTGGAAAAGTGCTGCCGCGGTCTTCACCAGGCCCTGGCCTGTCAGCTGCGGCAGCGGGGAGAAGCGCGGATCGCTTCCGCCCGCGCCGCCTCCGCGCCATAACACCCGGAAGGAGTGATTCCCATGTTGTTTCAGCACATCGGCCACGCGGAATTCCTGATTACCCTGGAAAGCGGTTTCCGGATTGTGACCGACCCCTTTGACGCCTCCGTCGGATACCCCGTTCCGGCCCTGGAGGCGGACGGCGTCCTGGTCTCCCATCACCATCATGACCATGACGCGGTGGAGCATATTGCCGGTCATCCCCAGATCATTGACTACGCGGGGGCGCACACTTTCGCGCCGGACGTGCGGGTTACCGGCATCCTGGCAGACCATGACGACGCGGGCGGCGCGAAGCGGGGCAAAACCCTGCTCTTCCTCCTGGAGGCGGAAGACCTGCGCGTCGCCCACCTGGGGGACCTGGGCTGCCTGCTGGACGCGGACCAGCTGGAAGCCCTCGGACCGGTGGATATCCTGATGCTCCCCGTGGGCGGTTTCTACACCATCGACGCCGAAACCGCCCGGGATGTGGCGGAGCAGCTGGATCCCCGGATTATTCTGCCCATGCATTACCGCACGCGGTACAACGCGGACTGGCCCATCGCCCCGGTGGAAAGCTTTACCCGTCTCTTTCCCCCGGATCAGGTCCGCGCCGGGGGGGAAGCCCTCCGGGTTACCAAAGGCGACCTGGTCTGCCATCCCCGCGTGGTGGTGTTATAAGGACCCCGCAAAAGGAGCGGTCTCCCTGCTTTGGGAAACCGCTCCTTTTTTGCTTTGTTTTTCTTTCCGCGCCCGCCTCACAGCACCGGCCGCTGCCAGTGGCCCCGGGTGCTCTCCCCGGGGGCTTTCTCTCCCCGGAGCAGGCAGGCCAGCGCCTCCGCGGCCTCCGGGCCGGATTCCGTCGTCATCTCCGCGGCCCGCGGGGCCGGAATCGGCTTGTCCCCCAGGTCCGTGGGCAGCATGTTCATCAGCCGCACCAGGCATCCCTCCGGCAGCCGCAGCCGCAGCAGGGGGAATGCCCGCCCCTCCGCGTCCCGCAGTTTTTTGCCCCGCAGGCCGTCCGGATGCCCCGTGTCGCAGAGGGCGCAGGCGCTGTGGCCCTCCCGCAGGCCCAGGGCCGTCCGCGCGGGGCAGTGATGCAGCAGCATCAGCTGGGCCCGGCCGTAGACCGGCGCCGCCAGGGGAATCGGGCTGTTTTCCCGCAGGGCCGCCATTTCCCTTCCGGTCAGCTCCGGGCTGGCGAAGGCAAAGCGGCATCCCTGCTCCCGCAGCAGCAGGGCCGCCTTCCGGTTCATGACCGGCACCCCCGGGCCCGCGGCCACGGGGACAGGCCAGTCCGCCCCCAGCTGCCCCACGCTGCCCAGCAGGATTCCCGCCAGGCGGTCCCGGTGGGCCGCGGCGAAATCCCGCAGGGCAAGCAGGGTGTCCTCCTCGCAGGTTTCCGGCAGCCGGAGCCATTCCTCCCGCCGGATCTCCCGGGCCAGTCGGGAGAGCGCTTCCGCCCGGAAGTCCTCCGGGTACCAGATCACCGTTCCTCCGGCCGCCCGGGCCGCCTCCGCCTGCTCCGGATTTCGCACTGTCACCAGGAGTCCCTTTGGAAAGAGGCTTTCCGCTTCCGCGGCAGCCATCCCGGCCGCCGCTTCCGGATTCGTCCCGGAAGCTGACCAGCCTTTCCCCGCGCTTTCCGGCTCGGGGTTTTTCAATGTTTCCCGGGCAAAGGCCAGGATCCGTGCCTCCGCCAGACGGACAAGCGCTTCCCGGCGCAGGGCGTTCAGGGCGGACACGGGCACAAAGGTCCCCGCCGTCCGGACCCGGATCCTCTCCGCGGTAAAATCCGTCCCTCCGGTGCGGGCCAGCTGTTTTTCCATCTCCGCGGCGGTGGTTTCCCGGTTCCGGGCCGCCTCCACCGGCTCCCCGGCGGCCACCGCCTCGTTTTCCCCGTCCGTCACCCGCAGCCGCAGGGGCGCACCCGGCCAGGCTTCCAGCTCCATTCCCACGGGAATGGTCCTTTTCGGCGCGGCCATGGCCGCCGCCAGCCGCGCGGCGTCCGTCAGGCGAAAAACCGCGTCCCCGGGCCCGGCCCGCAGGCCTTCCCGCAGGCGCAGCGCCGCCAGCTCTCCCGCCGGCCGGTCTGGCCCGGCGTAGGTCATTTCTCCTTCCACGTCCCCGTGAATAATCCGGAGGCCGTCCCCGTCCCCCAGGGACTTTTCCAGCCGCACCTGGCACAGGCCCCCCCGGATTTCTTCCACCGTGCCGATCCGGACGCCCCGGTGGTTCACGCTCTCCGGCTGAATCACCCCCGCGTCCTCCGCGCCAAAGGCGTATCCCCGCATGAAGCCGCCCCGGTGGAAAATCTGCAGCAGCGCTTCCCTTTCCTCCGGCCCGGCGGCCTGAAACCCGCCCCGGGCCAGGGCATCCGCCGCCCGCCGGTAGCTGTCCGTCACCGTGAACACGTACTCCGGCCGCTTCAGCCGGCCCTCGATCTTCAGGCTGGCCGCTCCCGCCTCCGCCAGGGCCGGCAGGTCATCCCGCAGGCAGAGATCCCTGGGGCTGAGCCAGGCGCCCTTCCGGCCGTCCATCCAGTACATCTTCCGGCAGGGCTGCGCGCACCGCCCCCGGTTGCCGCTCCGCTCCCCCGCCATGCTGGAGAAGAGGCATTCCCCGCTGACGGCCACGCACTGGGCCCCATGGGCAAAAACCTCAATCTCCATCCCGGTGGCCGCGCAGCGGCGGATTTCCTCCAGGGCGCATTCCCGGGCCAGCACCACCCGCCCCATGCCCATGCGCCCGCACCAGCGGACGCCCGTGGCGTTATGGATGGCCATCTGGGTGCTGGCGTGAAGATTCAGCCCGGGAAACTTCTCCCGGGCCGTCCGCAGGATCCCCAGATCCTGCACCAGCACCCCGTCCGCGTCCAGCCTTTCCAGCAGCCCCAGCAGCGCCTCCGCCCGGTCCATTTCGTCATCCTTCACCAGGGTGTTCACCGTCACGTATACCCGCATGTGGTGCAGGTGGGCAAAGCGGATGGCGTCCGCCAGTTCCTCCGCGGTAAAATTGCCCGCGCCGGACCGGGCGCTGAAGTCGGCGTATCCCAGGTACACCGCGTCGGCGCCGGCGGCCTGCGCCCGCTCCAGGGCCTCCCGGTTCCCCGCCGGCGCCAGAATCTCCATCAACGCTCCGCTTCCTTTCCCTTCTCCATGCTTTTCGCCCCGCTCCGCCCGGAACAGGCCTCCGCCTGCAGGCGGCGCTTCAGCTCCGTGTTCTCGTCCCGGGCCTTCAGCAGCTCGTCCGCCAGATTGAAGCAGGTCAGCGCCATCCCCTGATAGGCCGGCATGCCCGTAGCCAGCTCCGTTTCCTTCAGCCGCCGGTCCACCAGGGCCGCCACCCGACGCAGGTAATCCGGCGTGTCGGACGACACCAGGGTGTAGTTTTTTCCCGCCACCCGGACGGTGATTTTCTGTTTTTCCAAGGCTCTCCGCTCCTCCTGTATATACGGAAGGCGCAGAAAGCTTCCGCTTTTCCGCGCCTCCGATCCGCTCAGATCTGGTCGAAAGGATATACCTCGCCAAAGGTTTCCACCCGCACGGACGCCATCTGCTGCGGCGTCAGGGGCTTGTCCGCCCCGTCCCGGGGCGTGTTCACGATGTCCTCCGCCACGTCCATCCCCTCCAGCACCTTGCCGAAGGCGGCGTACTGCCCATCCAGATGGGGGCTGTCACTGGTCATGATGAAGAACTGGCTGCCGGCGGAATCCGGCATCATGCTGCGGGCCATGCTCAGCACGCCGTAGGTGTGCCGGATGGGGTTGTCCACCCCGTTGGCCCGGAACTCGCCCTTGATATTGTACCCGGGGCCGCCGTATCCGGCGCCCTTGGGATCCCCGCCCTGAATCATGAAGCCGGGAATCACCCGGTGAAAGATCAGCCCGTCATAGAACCCGCTGTTGGCCAGGGCCACAAAGTTCCCCACGGACTGGGGCGCCGCCTCCGGGTACAGCTCCCCCTTCATCTCGCGCCCGTCGCTCATCACAATGGTAAACACAGGATTCTGCGCCATGTTCGAATTAGCCTCCTCGCAAGCCGCCCGCCGCCGCTTTCCGGTCCGTCCCCCGTGCTTCCGCGGCGCGCGGATTTTCGTACGCGGGATATTCTACCAGCATTCCGTGCGCTTGGCAAGTTCTTTGACATTTCATCCGCTTACAGCTATAATGTATGGTTGCGGTCCTTCCCTGCCGGAAGGCGCGCCGCGCCGGGTTTTTCCCGGAATAATCCCGCGCGGAAACACCATTTGGAAAGGACGGGGCCTCATGACGATTCTGCATCCCGAGCAGCCGGTCAACAACATGAATCCGGAGGATGTGTTCTACGCCATTGACGATCTGGGGACCCAGACCGGCTACGCCTGCATCCTCTACCAGCTGCAGCCCGGGCTGTACCCGGACTGCCCGGTCAACATGTACTTTACCCTGGAGGGGGATGAGAGCAGCCGGTATCTTCTTTTCGGCGCCGTAGTGGCCAGGGCCCGGGTGCTGATGAACGTGAATCCCCAGCTTCGCGCCCGGCTGTACACCAGCCTGGATCCCCAGGACATCCAGCGCCGGGAGTTCTACCTGTATAACGGGTTCGACCTGGAGGAGAGCGACAGCCTGGTTTCCCTGCAGATTCCCTTTGGCGACGGCCGGATCCCCATGAGCTGCACCGTGGCCGCCATCCCCCTGAACACCTGGGAGGAGCAGCAGTCCCTGCTGACCCGCCTGCAGATGAACGACATCACCTACCTGGAGCGCAACGCCCTGATGGAGATGATGCACATGCCCCATTTCCTGGCTCTGGGGCTGTACCGGAACGCCGGGCTCATCGGCGAGGCCCTGCTGGCCGGCGCCGGCGGCGCGGCGGATCTGGCCGCCATCTATATCGAGCCATCCAGCCGCCGCCAGGGCATGGGCCGGGCGCTGCTGCACCGGTCCCTGGCCATTCTCGCCGCGGAAGGCGTGACCCAGGTTTCCGCCCGGATCATGACCCGCAGCCTGCCCCAGCAGCACCTGGCCAATGATTTCGGCGCCACACCCATCAGCGTGAACATGCTTTTCCCGGGCATGTACCTCAATTAAACCCCATAAAGGAGGACCCATGAAAGCACCCTTTTCTCCCTACCTGTCCGAAATCGCTCCCGGCCTGAAGCAGCTGGTAACCCTGCTGCGCCGCCGGTATGATTACGTTTCCGTTCTGAGCACCGACAGCCGCGGCTTCGCGGTCTCCATCAGCCAGAAGGCCAAGTCCGTCCGGAATGAGACCATGACCACGGAGCGGGGCACAGTGGTCCGGGTCTGCCGCGACGGGCTGTACAGCGAAGCATCCTTTAATCTTTTCGACCCGGGCCATCCGGAGGAGACCTGCCGCCGGCTGATCAACCGGCTGGAGCAGCAGATGAAGGTGCTGCAGGCCGCCGGCGTCCAGCCCTATGAAACCGGCATCCTGCCGGACGAGCCCCGCCAGGTTTTCGCGGAGATGGAAACCGGCCGCCTGCCCGAGACGGAGGACATGGCCGCCCTCATCGCCCATCTTTCAGCCCTGTCGGACCGGGCCATGGCGGAAGGGCAGCACCTGCTGGACTGCACCGCCCGGGCCCAGAGCACCCATATCTGCAAGCTCTTCCTCACGGAGAACCAGGATCTGCGCCAGAGCTACGTCTACTCCGAAGGCACCCTGGCCGCCGTGGGCGCCCTGGACGGCCGCACCGAGATGGCCTATGAGGGCGTCTCCGGCCGGCAGGGGCCCGAGCTCTTCGACACCATGGGGGATCAGCTGCTGAAGGAAACCCTGAAGAGCCTGGACGAGCTGCTGCACGCGGAATCCGTGGAGCCCGGGGAATATGACGTCATCACCGCCCCGGACGTCACCGGCCTCATCGCCCACGAGGCCTTCGGCCACGGGGTGGAGATGGACATGTTTGTCAAGCACCGGGCCCTGGGCGCGGACTATATCGGCCGCCGTGTGGGCTCGGACCGGGTGACCATGCACGAGGGCGCCGCCTGCGCGGAGAGCGTCACGGCCTACGCCTTTGATGACGAGGGAATTCCCGCCGGGGATGTGGTGGAGATTGACCGGGGCATCCTGAAGACGGGCATCTGTGACGCCCTGAGCGCCCTGCGCCTGGGCATCGCCCCCACCGGCAACGGCAAGCGGGAAAACTTCGCCCACAAGGTGTACACCCGCATGACCAACACCCTTTTCGACTCCGGCACGGACACCCTGGAGGCCATGATCGCCTCCATCGACCGGGGATACCTCCTGAAGGGCATGCATTCCGGCATGGAGGATCCCAAGCACTGGGGCATCCAGTGCATCGTGGAAAAGGGCTACGAGATCCGGGACGGGAAGCTGACGGGCAAGGTGGTGGCCCCCGTGGTGCTGACCGGCTATGTGCCGGATCTGCTGGGCTCCGTTTCCATGGTTTCCGGAGACCGGGAGGTTTTCGGCAACGGCGGCTGCGGCAAGGGGCACAAGGAATGGGTCAAGGTGGCCGACGGCGGCCCCTACCTGAAAGCGAAAGCCCGGCTGGGATAAGCGTTCCTGTTTTCTGACTCCATCACAAGGCGAAAGCGAGGCCAAGAGAAGCATATGCTGCATCAGATTATCGACGTGCTGAAATCCTCCCCGGCGGCGGCCTGGGAGGTGACGGAAACCATTACCGAGGGCTGGGAGTTCTATTTCATCCACCACGCCCTGGATCAGAACCGGGTCAAAAACCTGGAACAGTATACCGTGAAGGTCTATCACCGCAGCGAGGACGGTCAGTTTCTGGGATCCGCCGCCGGGGAAATCCCGCCCACCGCGGAGGAGGCGGAGATCCGCCGGCTGGTGGACCAGCTGCTGCTGGCGGCCAGCCTGGTGAAAAACCCCGCCTATACGCTCCGCGGGCCGGAGGGCCCGGCAGCGCGCCCCGCGGCCGCCGCGTCCATCGATCTGGGAGAAGTTTCCGGAGCCTTCCTCTCCGCCCTGAAGCAGGTGCCCGAAACGGCGGACGCGGATCTGAACTCCGTGGAGGTTTTTGTCTCCGCCCTGCGGAAGCATTTTGTGAACAGCGAGGGCGTGGATGTGGTCTCCGAGTATCCCTCCTCCATGGTGGAGGCGGTGGTCAACGCCCGGAAGGGCGGGCACGAGATCGAACTGTACCGGATGTATACCTCCGGCGCCTGCGGCGCGGATCAGCTGCGGCAGGATCTGGCCCAGGTGCTGTCTTTCGGGCTGGCCCGGCTGGACGCCGTGCCCACCCCCGCCCTGGAGAAGGCGGACGTGGTCTTCTCCACCGACGCCGCCCGGGAGATCTACCTCTGGTACGCGGACCGGATGAACGCGGCGTACCGGTACATGAAGTACAGCGACTGGGAAACCGGCCGCCCCGTGGCCGAGGCCGCGGAAGGCGCGGACCGGGTCACCCTGACCGCGGTGCCTTTCCTGCCCAATTCCTCCCGGAATTTCGCCTTCGACGCCGAAGGCGCCCCCATTCGGGAAACGGTGATGATCCGGGACAACGTGGCGGAAGCCTTCCTGGGGGCCCGGCAGTACAGCGCCTATCTGTCCCTGCCCGCCTCCTTCCAGCCCTCCAACCTGAAGGTGGCCGGCGGCGCGGCGGAAGCCGCCGCCCTCCGGACCGGGGACTTCCTGGAGCCGGTGGAGTTCTCCGATTTCCAGGTCAATCCCCTTACCGGGGACATCGCCGGGGAAATCAGGCTGGCCTTCTGGCATCACGGGGATGAGGTGACCCCCGTCACCGGCGGCTCCGTCACCGGCAACATGAAGGAGTTCGCCAGAACCCTCTGCTTCTCCCGGGAGGTCCGCCAGTACGACTGGCTGGAAATCCCCGCCGTCACCCGTCTGCGGGGCGTGACCATCGCCGGGGCGGAATAATTCCCCTTCCGCCCCGGCAGGAGACCTGCGGAGCGGGGTCGAAAAAAGAAAAGAGAGCTTTTGATCCTATATCGGGGACAGGGAAAGGAGTATGCCCATGAAAATGACTTTTCGCTGGTACGGCAGCCAGATCGATCCCATTCCGCTGAAATACGTGAAGCAGATTCCCGGCATGACGGGGCTGATGGGCCTGCTGGACAAGCCCGCGGGCGTGGACTGGCCCGAGGAGGAGTTCACCGCCCTGAAGAAGGAAGTCAATGACACCGGGCTGGAAATCGAGGTCATCGAGAGCGTCAATGTCCATGAGGACATCAAGATGGGCCTTCCCTCCCGGGAGGAATACATCGCCAATTACATCTCCACCATCCGGATGCTGGCGAAGCATGGCGTGAAGGTGATCGTGTACAACTTCATGCCCGTCTTCGACTGGCTCCGGACGGATCTGGCCCGGGTCATTCCGGAGGATGGCAGCAACTCCCTCTACTTTGACGAAAAGGATCTGGGGGAGATGGGCCCCCTGGAGATCGTCCGCAAGACCGCGGAGGATTCCCATGGCTTTACCCTCCCCGGCTGGGAGCCGGAGCGGCTGGCCCTGCTGGAAACCACGCTGAAGCAGTACGAAAACATCGGCCCGGACGACCTGCAGAAGAACTTCAAGTACTTCCTGGACGCCGTGATCCCCGTCTGCGAGGAGGTGGGCGTCCGCATGGCCTGCCATCCGGACGATCCGGCCTGGCCCATCTTCGGCCTGCCCCGCATCACCCACAGCCAGGCGGATTTCGACATCATGGTGAAGCTGCATGACAGCCCCGCCAACACCCTGTGCCTGTGCACCGGCTCCCTGGGCTCCAGCCCGGAGAATGACATTCCCGCCATCATCCGGCACTTCGGAAAAATGGACCGGATCGGCGCCATGCATGTCCGGAACGTGAAGTACCTGGGGCATCATCATTTCCGGGAGGCGGCGCATCTGTCCTCCACCGGGGATCTGGATCTGTATGAAATCATGAAGGCCATCCACGAAACCTGCCCGGACACCTACATCCGGCCCGACCACGGCCGCATGATCTGGGATGAGCAGGGCCGCCCGGGTTACGGGCTGTATGACCGGGCCCTGGGTGCCGCGTACCTGAACGGTCTCTGGGAGGCGCTGGAAAAAGGCGGCTGATCCGGTCGTGAAGCATACGGTCCTGTCCGGCCACATCCATAAAAGGGCTGCCGCGGAAGCAATCCGCGGCAGCCCTTTCTTTACGCGTCCCGGCCGGGAGGCCGGAGCGCATTCCGTCAGTCTGACGAAAGTCAGAACGCCTTTTCCGAATCCAGCAAAATGGTCACCGGGCCGTCGTTCACCAGAGAAACCCGCATTTCCGCCCGGAAACGGCCGGTCTCCACCCGCAGTCCCAGCGCCCGCCACACGGCGATGAGCTGCTCATACATCTCCCGGGCCTTCTCCGGCTTCGCCGCCCGAAAATAGCTGGGGCGGCGGCCGCCCCGGGCATCCCCGTAAAGGGTGAACTGGCTCACCGCCAGAATGGCGCCCCCCGCGTCCAGGAGGGAGCGGTTCATGACCCCGTTCTCATCGTCAAAAATCCGCAGGTTCGGCACCTTCTCGGCGATATACTTCAGATCCGCCGGCGTATCCTCCGTGGACACGCCGATCAGGGCCAGGATCCCCGGGCCGATTTCCCCGGTGACTTCCTCTCCCACGTTCACCTTCGCGGTTTTCACTCTCTGTACCACGCAGCGCATGCTTCCGGTCCTCCTGTGTCTATTCCGTCAGAAACAGTTCCCGTTTCCGCCGGATCATCTCATCCAGCCGGGCGATGTAGGTCTCGATATTGCTCACATTGGGCGCCCGGCCGATGTGCCCCTCCTCGGGATAGATCCGCTTGGAGATCCCCCCGGCGCCGAAGGCCAGAATGTGGGAAGTCTCCTCCATGATGTCCACATTGTAGACGCATTCATGCCCCGGCAGGGCGTACCCGGTGTTTTCCAGGTTCCCGGCCATGTACTTCTGCTTGTACAGATAGTAGGGCCGCATCCCCAGCCGGCTTGCGGTCTCCCCGCCCAGGCGCACCATCTCCGCCGCCGTTTCCCCGGTGGGCAGCCGGCCGGCCTCCGCCGGCGCGTCCATCGCCGCCTCCTGCCCGTCCTTCCGCGGGAGCCGGCGCTTCCGCGCCGTCCGTTCCTCCCCCCAGGGGGAGGAGCGCTTGATGGCCAGGGTGTGCACCGTCAGGCTTTCCGGCCGCAGCTCCTCCGCCGCGGCCATGGTGCGGGCGAATTCCGCCAGCCCCTCCCCGGGCAGGCCGGCGATCACGTCCATGTTGATATGGGGCATGCCCTCCTCCCGGGCCAGGGCATACGCCTCCCGGACCTGGGCGGACGTATGCGCCCGGCCGATCAGCCGCAGGGTGCGGTCATTCATGGTCTGGGGATTGATGGAAATCCGGTGGATCCCCGCGTCCCGGATGGCCCGGAGCTTTTCCCGGGTCAGGGTATCCGGCCGCCCGGCCTCCACCGTATACTCCAGCGCGCCGGGAAACCGTTCCATCATGGCCGCCAGCAGCCGCCGGAAGGCTTCCGCCGGCAGGGCCGTGGGGGTTCCCCCACCCACGTACACCGCCCGGAGTTTTCTGCCGCTCCGGCGCAGGATCTCCCGCCCCGCCGCCAGCTCCGCCTCCAGGGCGTCCATATAGGGGGCCACCAGCCGGCCGTCCCCGATTTCCCCGGAGGAAAAGGAGCAGTAGGCGCAGCGGGTGGTGCAGAATGGAATGCCGATATACACATCCATCCACCCGTCCCCCGGCGCGGGCATCCCCCGCTGCACCGCCGCGATCCGGGCCAGCAGCGCCGCCTTTTCCCCGGTGACGTCAAAATCCCGCTCCAGCCGTCTGACCGCCTCTTCCTCGGACAGGCCCTCCCCCAGCGCCTCCAGCATCAGGTGGGTGGGCCGCACCCCCGTCAGGCTCCCCCAGGGGGGATGGATCCCCGTGGTTTTCCGGCACAGGTCGTACAGTGTCTGCTTGCACAGCCGGCGGGCCGCCCGCTTCCGGTGCAGCCCCTCCACCCAGGGATCCGGATCCGCGGGAACCGGAACCCGGCCCTCCGCTTCCGTTTTCCCGTCGGTAAAGCGGATCCGGTATTCCCCGCCGCTTTCCTCCGCCGTAAAGCGGAAGCGGGCCGGCTCCTCCCAAACGGCCTCCGGAAAGCCAAAAAGCCGGGCTGTGTTGATCAGCTCCGGCTGAATGGTCTCCAGAAAGGCTGAAAGCTCGCTCATGCCCGCTCCTGTACGTTCCCTGCGTTCCCCGCGAAGGTTTTATCCCGTAATCCGGTATACATCCAGCACATCCGCCTTGTTCCGGACCGCCTGGATCACCCGGTCCATCTGCTCCCGGCTCTGCACATCCAGGGTCAGCTTCACCGTGGAGATCCGGGTCTTGTCATCCGTCTGCACCTGCGCCGCCTTGATGGACACGTTCATCTCCCCGATGATGGAGGCCACCTCGCCCAGCATGTTCACCCGGTCATACACCAGGATCTTGATGGAGGCGTAGAAGCTGCCGCCGCTTTCGCTGGCCCATTCCACGGGAATCCGCCGCTCCGGCTCCGCGCTGGCGGCGTTGGGGCATTCCGCCTTGTGAATGGTCACGCCCCGGCCCCGGGTGATGTATCCCACGATCTCATCCCCGGGCACCGGACTGCAGCACCGGGCAAAGCGGATGGGGATGTCCAGGTCCTCGTTGCCGGTCAGCACGACACCGTGGTTGGCCCGGCGCTGGCTCAGCTGCTTTTCGTCCGCCACGTCCGGAATCGTCTCCGGAATCGGCGGTGCCTCCGGCGCCTCCCGGCTGCGCTGCTCCTCGATCAGGCGGCTCACCACGTACTGGGCGGCCATGCCGCCGTAGCCCACGGCGCAGCAGATATCCTCAAACTCGCTGAAGCCGTACTTTTTCAGCATGCCCTCGTAGTATTCCGGCTTCGCCAGATCCCCCAGCCGCACGCCCCGGCGGGCGCACTCGTGGTCGATCATCTCCCGGCCCAGGGCCAGGTTTTCCTGCCGCAGCTCCTTCTTCAGGTACTGCCGGATTTTGGCCTTGGCCTGGGGGGTCTTGCAGATGCGGATCCAGTCGGTGCTGGGGCCCTTGCTGGCGGCGGAGGTCATGATCTCCACCCGGTCCCCGGTGGCCAGCTCCGTCTCCAGGGGCACCAGTTTGCCGTTCACCTTCGCGCCCACGCACTTGTTGCCCACGGCGGAGTGAATCCGGTAGGCGAAGTCCAGGGGCGTGGAGCCCTTGGGCATGGAGATGACATCCCCCTTCGGGGTGAAGAGGAACACCTCGTCGTCAAACAGGTCGGTCTTCAGGGTGTCGATAAATTCCCGGCTGTCCCGGGTGTCGCTCTGCCAGTCCAGGATCTGGCGCACCCAGGTCAGCTTGTTGTCCAGGTCATCCCCCTTGTCCCGGCCCTCCTTGTAGCGCCAGTGGGCCGCGATGCCGTACTCGGCGATGCGGTGCATCTCCCAGGTACGGATCTGCACCTCGAAGGGGAAGGGCATCCGCCGCCCGCCCATGACCGTGGTGTGCAGGCTCTGGTACATGTTGGCCTTGGGCACGGAGATATAATCCTTGAACCGGCCCGGCACCTGATTCCACAGGGTGTGCACGATGCCCAGCACGGCGTAGCAGTCGGGAATCGTATCCACGATCACCCGGATGGCGATCAGGTCATAGATCTGGTCGAAGGTCTTGTGCTGCAGCACCATCTTGCGGTAGATGGAATAGAAATGCTTGCTGCGCCCGTCGATATCGAAATGAATCTTCTGCTCGTCCAGTTTGGCGCTGAGCTCGTCGATGACCAGGCGGATGTTCTCCTCCCGCTCCGCCCGCTTCATGCCCACCAGGTGCACGATGTTGTTGTACCCGTCGGGATCCATGTACTTCAGGCTCAGATCCTCCAGATCCTGCTTCAGGGCGTACACGCCCAGCCGGTGGGCCAGGGGCGCGTAGATGTCCAGCGTCTCCCGGGCGATGGCCTTCTGCCGGTCCGGGGACTGGTACCGCAGGGTGTACATGTTGTGCAGCCGGTCCGCCAGCTTGATCAGCACCACCCGGATATCCCGGCTCATGGCGAGGATCATCTTCCGGACGCTCTCCGCCTGGGCCTCCTCCCGGTTGGCGAAATCCAGCTTGTTCAGCTTGGTCACCCCGTCCACCAGCTCAGCCACTTCCTCGCCGAATTCCTTTTTCAGCGTGTCCAGGGTGATGCCCTCGCAGTCCTCCACCGTGTCATGCAGGAGGCCCGCCGCGATGGTGGGCGGATCGATCATCAGATCCGTCAGGATGCTGGCCACAAAGCAGGGGTGAATGAAATAAGGCTCGCCGCTCTTGCGCACCTGCCCCGCGTGGGCCTTCTCGGCAAAGGCCCAGGCCTTCTCCACCATTTTGTATCCATCCCCGGGATGGTATTTCTGGATCCGGGCCGTCATGGTGCTCAGCGGCATCGCTTCATAGCTGGCAAAGCTCATTCTTTCTCCCCCTCTCTTTTCGGATTCTTTTCCGGCCCCTCCGCGCCGCGGCAGCCGGGATCATGGCGGCAGGCCCATCCTCCTTCGGATGCAGCCTCAGCCCCGCAGCCGCTGCCAGTACCGCAGCAGCGGGCTGTCCTCCAGGCGCTTTTTCTCCCCCCAGGGCAGCAGCTCCGCCCGGAAGGGCTCCGCCTGCCACCGCACCAGCTCCAGCTGACGCAGCGCCTCCAGCAGAAACAGCGCCTGCTCCTCCGGCACCTCCGCCGCCCGGGCCAGAGCTTCCAGGGAATCCCCCCGGAAGCCGCGCAGCGCCACGTAGAAATGCCGGACCGCCTCCCGGGAGCCGTCGGTCCTCCCGAACCACTCCTTCAGCAGGTACTCCGGCCTCGGCGTCCCCGCCGGCCGGGGATGATCTGTTTTTTTCGATGCCAGCAGGCTCATCTCCTGCAAGCAGGCGAGAAAAAACGCCCTTGGATCCTCCCCGTCCGGCTCCGCGCCGCCCCCGGCGGCGGGACGCATGGCCTGGACCTGCAGCTGGGCGGTTACCCGGCCGTTGAACTCATTCCGGCTGGGGCGGAACAGCACGTCCACCTGATTCAGGGGCTGATCCGCCAGATCTCCCAGGCCGAAGCCGATGCCGTCCCGTACGCAGTCCCCTGCCAGCAGGCTCAGCTTCAGGTGGCTCTGATCCTTCCCCACCCGGCGGGCCGCCTGCAGGGAGGCGTCCCGGGTCAGAAACACCGGGGAGGGATTGCCGCAGCCCACGGGCTCCAGCGCCTCCAGGGCCTCCACCATCTCCAGATTCACCTGCTCCAGCGGGATTTCCTCATCGTATTCCCGCACCGGCAGGAAACAGCTGTCCGGGCAGTTTTCCCGGATGGCGTCGTTCAGCCGCTGCCGGAACTGAGAAATCTTTTCCGCCGGCAGGGTCAGCCCCGCCGCCTGCTCATGTCCGCCGAAGCGCAGAAACAGATCCCCGCAGGCGTTGAGCATCTGCCAGATATTGACCCCGGGGATGGACCGGCAACTGCCCACCGCCTGATCCCCCTGCCGGCTCAGCACCACGGTGGGATGATGCAGCCTCTCGCACAGCTTTCCGGCCACCAGACCGATGACGCCGCTGTTCCAGTCCTCCCCCGCCAGGATGATGGCCCGGTCCCGCCGCAGGTCCACCTGTTCAGGAAGAAGAGTCTCCGCCTCCTGGAGCATCCGTTTCTCCATTTCCTGCCGTTCCCGGTTGCTGTCCTCCAGCTGATCCGCCAGGCGCTTCGCCTCCGCCGGATCCCGGGTCATGAGCAGCCGGACCCCCAGGCTGGCATCCGCCAGCCGTCCCGCCGCGTTCAGCCGCGGGCCCAGACGGAAGCCCAGATCCTCCGCGGACACCGGCGCCGCCACCCGGGCGTTTTCCATCAGCGCCCGCAGACCCGGGCGGACGGTTTCCGCCATGCGCGCCAGCCCTTCCCGCACGATGACCCGGTTCTCATCCATCAGGGGCACAATGTCGCAGACCGTAGCCAGAGCTGCTACCTCCAGCTTTTTTTCCACTGACTCCATGCCCAGCAGCGCCTGGCAGATCTTCAGCGCCACCCCCGCGCCGCACAGCCGCCGGAAGGGATAAGACCCCAGCAGCGGATCCATCGCCGCATCCGCCGGGGGCAGGATTTCCGGCACCTCGTGGTGATCCGTCACGATCACCGTCAGTCCCAGCTCCTTCGCCAGGCGGACCTCCTTCACGCTCGTAATGCCGCAGTCCACGGTGATCAGCAGCTGGTATTCCGCGGCAATCTCCCGCACCGCCCGCTCATTCAGGCCGTACCCTTCCTGGTGCCGGGCGGGAATCCGGAAATCCGCCTCCGCTCCCGCTTCCCGCAGGGTTTCCAGCAGGATGGTCACCGCGCTGATGCCGTCCACGTCGTAGTCCCCGTACACCAGCATCCGGTCCTTCCGCCGGATGGCCATCCGGATCAGGGTCAGCGCCCTGTCCATATCCCGCATCTCCATGGGATCATGCAGATCCTCCAGGCTGGGGCGCAGAAAGCGCTCCGCCTTTTCCGGCGTGTCGATCCCCCGGGCGCACAGGAGGGCGCTCTCCCAGTCCGGCAGCCCCGGAAGTGGTTTTTCCGCTCCCGTATATCGTTTCCTGAATGTCTGCATCTCCGTCCCCCACGGTGAAAGTGAAACGGGGAGCCGCCTTCGCAGCCCCCCGCCAGAAAACAGGTTTCGTTTTACGCTTTGGCCTTGCGGCTGCGGCGGCGCTCCTCCAGGAACGCCCAGACATAACCGTTGATCATGTTGGCGCTGTAGACGCCGCTGAGGATACCCACGATGATGGGCAGGGCGAACTCCCGGATGCTGGCCACACCCAGAATGCACAGCGCCACGATGGTGATCAGCGTGGTGGCGGTGGTGGTCAGGGTCCGGCCCAGGCTCTCCCTGATGGACAGGCTGGTGACCTCCGCCCGGGGCATGGTCGGATACTTCTTCGCGTTCTCCCGGATGCGGTCAAAAATCACGATGGTGTTGTTGATGGAGTAACCCACGATGGTCAGCGCTGCTGCGATGAAGGAAGAATTCATCTGGATCACCGAGCGGAAGATCACCATGAAGCTCAGCATGATCAGCACGTCATGCAGCAGGCCGAACACGGCGGAAACGCCGCTGTTAAAGTCAAACCGAATGGCGATGTAGATCAGCATCAGGGCGGCGGCCAGCAGCACGGAGATCACCGCGTTGCGGACCAGGGTGGCGCCGGCCACGGGGCCCACGTAATTCACGTCGCCCACGGACTCGGCTTCCGGATACTTCTCCTTCAGCTTTTCCTCGAAGCTGGCCTGGACGTTCTGGATGTCGTCCTCCGCCACGTCCTTGATGCGGATCACGGCCTCGCTCTCGCTGGCGCCCTGATAGGTCACGGTGAAAGCGCCGATGCCCATGTCGGACAGCATGGCTTCCAGATCACCCTTGACGGCGGACTGCTTCAGGTTGTACTCCATGCTCAGGCCGCCCTCGAAATCGATGCCCAGGTTAATGCCGTGGCCAAAGATGGTCAGGACCAGGGCCAGTACCATGATGGCGCAGGAGATGATCAGGCAGGTTTTGGAACGGTTCTGGATTTTCATTACGCCTGCACCTCCTTTCCGGTGTTCACGCTGGTGTACAGGCTCTCCTTCACGCAGCCCGCGTTCACGAACCGGTTCATCAGGAACCGGGTCACCAGAATCGCGGAGAACATGGAGACCACCACGCCCAGCAGCAGCGTGCGGGCGAAGCCCTGGATGGAGCCGGTGCCGTAAACCAGCAGCACAATTCCGGCGATCAGGGTGGTGACGTTGGAGTCCAGAATGGCGCTCATGGCGTTCTTGAACCCGGTGCGCACAGCCGTCTTGACGCTCTTGCCCGCCCGGACTTCCTCATTGAAGCGCTCGAAGATGATGACATTGGCGTCCACGGCCATGCCGATGCCCAGCACCACGCCGGCCAGGCCGGGCAGGGTCAGCTGGATATGGAAGATGGCGATCAGCATGAACAGCACGATGACGTAGATGCTCAGGGCCCAGCTGGCAACCAGGCCGTTCAGGCGGTACCGGACGATCATCAGCAGCATCACCAGCAGGATGCCGATGACGGCCGCGGTCACGGAGGTGCTCAGGGCATCCCGGCCCAGGGTGGCGGAAACCTTGTCCACCTTCTGCTGCGTCAGCTCCAGGGGCAGGGCGCCGCTCTGGATCTTCGCGGCGATGGTGGTGGCGCGCTCCGCGCTGCCCATGCCGTTGATCACGCCGGAGCCGTTGGTGATGGCGCTCTCCACCGTGGGGGAGATCAGCTCCTCGTCATCCAGGTAGATGGCGATGCGGCGGCCGATGTTGGCGGAGGTTACCTCGCCGAAGAGCTTGGCGCCCTCATCCGTCAGGGAGAAGGCCACCTGATGGTCGCCCTCCGAGTAGTAGTAGGTAGCGGTCTTGACCATGTCGCCGGTCATAAAGGTCTCGCCATCCGGATTCTTGAACTCCAGCTTGGCGGCGGCGCCGATCAGGTCCAGCACCGTGTCATCCTGTACGTCGGGGATTTCCACCCGGATGCCATCCCCGCCGATCTGCTGGACATTCGCTTCCGTGTAGCCCTTGTCGGCCAGACGCTGCTGGATGATGGAGATGGTCCCGTTCATCAGCTCGCCGAAGTTGGCCTCGGAGCCCTCCGGCGCCTTGGCGGAATACTCCACATACATGCCGCCCCGCAGGTCCAGACCCAGGGGGAGCACTTCCGGCCAGTTATTCGCGTTGGGCAGCCAGGGCATTACCCGGTACAGTCCCCGGGGCGGGATGCTCCAGCCGCCGGCGCCCAGCACGGCCAGAATCACCGTGCAGACCAGCACAACGCACAGCGCGACAATGGAACCGGTCCTGCTGCCGCGCTTCTTTTTGGATCTCATGACAATCGCTTCCTCCTTCGTGTAAACGCAATGAGTGAATTATAGTCCTCTTCCCCTTTTTCGTCAAGAAAAAAGCAAAAGCGGAACGGGGCGCTTTCCGGGGCCTCCCGCCTCAGAACAGTGCCTCCACAAACTCCTTCGCGTCAAAGGGCTGCAGGTCATCGATGCCCTCGCCCACGCCCACGTACCAGACCGGCACCTCCAGCTCCTGGCGGATCGCCAGGGCGATGCCGCCCTTGGCCGTGCCGTCCAGCTTGGTCAGGATGATGCCGCCGATCTCCGCCACTTCCTTGAAGGCCCGGGCCTGCTGCAGGCCGTTCTGCCCGGTGGTGGCGTCCAGTACCAGGATGCAGCGGGTATCCGCCTCCGGGAACTCCCGGTCAATGACCCGGCGCATCTTGTTCAGCTCGTCCATCAGGTTCTTTTTGTTGTGCAGCCGCCCGGCGGTATCCACGATCAGCAGATCCGCCTGCTGGGCCTTGGCGCTCTGGATGGCGTCGT
>JAFUGS010000005.1 GCA_017469265.1 Clostridia bacterium | reverse complement strand
TGTCAGGGGGCGGGAAGAAAAAGATCACCCTTTCCGGTGGTGATAACGAAGGGGTTCCACCTGTTCCCATACCGAACACAGAAGTTAAGCCCTTCAGTGCCGATCGTACTTGGCTGGAGACGGCCCGGGAGAGTAGGTCGCTGCCGGATTCCATATCGCTCCGCTGCTTTGCAGCGGAGCATATTTCATTTGCCATATCAGCCCGCTGCGAAAGCAGCGGGTTTTTTCGTATAGATGTTGACAAGTGGGATTTAAGACGTTATAATACAACTTGTTCAACGCATGATGTTGTGTTTTTTTGATGCGATGGAACAATAGAAAGGGGCAGCAACGCCCCGAGGAGGGTTTTCATGGGCAAGTATTTCGGGACGGACGGGTTTCGGGGAAAAGCCGGCGCGGATCTGACGGCGGATCACGCGTTTAAGACCGGGCGGTTCCTCGGATGGTATTACGGACAGAAGCATACCGGCGACCGGGCGAAGATCGTGATCGGCAAGGATACCCGCCGGTCTTCCTACATGTATGAGTCCGCACTGGCCGCGGGCATCACGGCCAGCGGGTCGGACGCCTACCTGCTGCATGTGACGACCACCCCCTGCGTCAGCTATATCACCCGCACGGAGGGCTTTGACTGCGGCGTCATGATCAGCGCCAGCCACAATCCCTACTGGGACAACGGCATCAAGCTGATGAACCACAAGGGCGAAAAGATGGACGACGCCCTGCAGGATCAGCTGGAGGACTATATCGACGGCAAGATTGGGGAGCTTCCCTTCGCCGTGGAGGATAAAATTGGGTGCACGGTGGATTTCTATACCGGGCGGAACCGGTACATCGGTTATCTGACCAACCTGGCCACGAAGCCTTTCGATGACCACAAGATCGCGCTGGACTGCGCCAACGGTTCCAGCTGGATGATCGGGCCCGCGGTTTTCAACGCCCTGGGCGCGAAAACATACGTCATCAACAATACGCCGGACGGCCTGAATGAAAACCTGCACTGCGGCAGCACCCATATCGAGCAGCTGAAGCAGTACGTGAAGGAAAACAAGCTGGACGTGGGCTTCGCCTTCGACGGGGACGCGGACCGCTGCCTGGCCGTGGATGAGAACGGGGAAGAGGTCAACGGGGATAAGATCATGTACATCTGCGCGAAGTACATGAAGAGCCGCGGCCAGCTGCCCAGCAACACGGTGGTGACCACCATCATGAGCAATTTCGGCCTGTATAAGGCGCTGGACGCCGCGGGCATCAACTATGAAAAGACCGCGGTGGGTGACCGCTACGTCTATGAAAACATGAAGGTATACGATCATCTGATCGGCGGCGAGCAGAGCGGGCACATCATCTTCCGCAAGCATGCCCGGACCGGGGACGGCCTCATCACCGCCATCATGGTGATGAGCGTGATGATCGACACGCAGCTGCCCCTGAGCGTGCTGGCGGAAGGATGCAAGATGTATCCCCAGGTGCTGAAGAACGTGGTGGTGGATGACAAGGACGGCACCATGGGAGACGCCAAAGTCATGGAAGCCGTCAGCCGGTGCACGGAGCGGCTGGGGGACAGCGGCCGCGTGCTGCTGCGCAAGAGCGGCACGGAGCCGGTGCTTCGGGTCATGGCCGAGGCCGGCAGCACCGAGGAATGCGAGAAGAACGTGGATGAGATTATCAAGGCCATGGAAGAGAGCGGCCATCTGATCGAGGTGAGAAAATAATGCTGAAGACTAAGGATCTGTATGACCTGACCCATACCCGGGCGGCGGCGCTGCTGGAAAAGACAACGTACCCCTGGGAGGCGCTGAGCGGGATCAAGGACTTTATCCTGGCGCTGGGGGCGACCCTGCCGAAGGACGAATTCGACGAGGTCAGCGAGCATGTATGGATCGCGAAGGACGCGAAGATTTATCCCAACAACTATATTGCCGGCCCCTGCATCATCGGGCATGAGACCGAGGTCCGGCCCGGGGCCTTTGTCCGGGGCAGCGCGCTGGTGGGGGATCACTGCGTGGTGGGCAACAGCACGGAGCTGAAGAACGTGATCCTCTTTGACAACGTGCAGGTTCCGCACTACAATTACGTCGGGGACAGCATTCTGGGCTACAAGAGCCACATGGGCGCGGGCTCCATTACCTCCAACGTGAAGAGCGACAAGAAGCTGATCGTCGTCAAATGCGGCGAGGAGCGGATCGAAACCGGACTCAAGAAGATCGGCGCGATGCTGGGCGACCGGGTGGAGGTGGGCTGCAACAGCGTGCTGAATCCCGGAACCATCATCGGGCGGGACAGCAACATCTATCCCACCAGCTGCGTGCGCGGCACGGTGCCGGAAGGCTGCATCTGGAAGAACAGCGGCAAGGTCGTTGTGAAAGTAAAAGAATAAAAAGGAGAAAAAGACCATGCATGTAATCATCGCGGAGAACTATGAGGACGGCGCCCGCAAGGCCGCGGACATCATTGAGAAGATCGTTCGGGACAACCCGGCCTGCACCCTGGGCCTGGCCACCGGCTCCAGCCCCGTGGGCATGTATCAGGAGCTGGCGCGGCGCTGCCGGGAGGAAGGGCTGGACTTCAGCCGGGTGCACAGCGTGAACCTGGATGAGTATGTGGGCCTGGAGGGCACCCACGACCAGAGCTACCGCTATTTCATGAACACCAACCTGTTCGACCATATCAATATCGACAAGAACAACACCTACGTGGCGAAGGGCACGGGGGACGTGGCGGAGAACCTGAAGGAATTCAACGCGGTGCTGGACCGCACGGATATTGACATCCAGGTGCTGGGCGTGGGGCCCGACGGCCATCTGGGCTTCAATGAGCCCGGGGACACGCTGTATGACGGCGCCCATGAGGAAACCCTGGAGGACAGCACCATTGAGGCCAACAAGCGCTTCTTCGCCAGCAAGGAAGATGTGCCCACCCACGCGCTGACCATGGGCATGGGGAACATCATGCGGGCCAAAAAGCTGCTGATGATCATCAGCGGGAACAAGCAGGCCGCCGCCACCAAGCTGCTGGTGGAAGACAAGATTGATCCCCACTGCCCCTGCACCTTCATGCGGATGCATCGGGACGCGACCGTGGTGATTGAGAAGAAGCTGGCGGACGAAATCGGATACAAGGGATAAACGATGCGGGGGCCGGAGGCGCGGATTTGAATTCCGCGGAGATGCCCGGCCACAGCAAAACAGAGGCCTGCGTGACGCGGGCCTCTGTTTTTTTACACGATCAGGCAAGCCGGAGCCGAAGCCCCGCGCGGGCCTTTTCAGGCGCGCCGGCCGGGCGATTACAGGTTATCGTCCCCGGGGACCCAGGGCATGAGGAAACAGTTGACGTACCAGGTTTTATTCTTCACATGATTGCCGTAGGTGAAGATCTTGGTTTCCTCCTCCGTGCGCTCCTCCTTGGGCAGGAGCACGATGTTCTTCTTTTTCTCCGCCGTGCTGTCATAATCGTAGACGAACATGCGGACGGTGTTCTTCATGGCGCCCTCAATACAGGTCAGGCGGTACACGCCGCCGCCCCGGTCCTCCACGTCGTAGACGATGCCCACATGGACGTACTTGTTGCTGCCTTCGCCGTAAAGCACGACAAAGCCCTTCTGGGGAATGGCGGAGGTGCGGTGCATGTACAGGTAGCCCGGGGTCATTTTGGCCGGGGAGGAGGCCTTGATATGGAAAACCGGCTCCGGCGCGGTTCCTTCTTCCACTTGCTGCTTTACCTCGTCTTTGGTGGCCTGGGGAATTTCCGCCTCCAGCATGCACCAGGTGACAAACCCGGCGCACCAGGTGTTTTTGCCCCATTCGTAATTGTTGAACCAGGTGGTATACTTGTTCTTCTTGCCCTGATCCTTGCCGTTGACCGTGACCCATTCCTCATGGGCCACGTCCAGCAGGCGCTGGATGGCTTCCGGCGGATTCACCACCTCCGTGCCGATTTCCAGCGGCGCGGGGGTGGGGGTAGCCTTGGACTTGGCGGCCAGGGCGGAGGTGGCGAGCAGCGTCAGGGCCGCGAGGAGGAGGGCAAACATCTTTTTCATAAGGGTCAGATCCTTTCCTTTGGTTTCTTTGGATGATTTTGTATATGCGCCGGGACCGCCCCGGGCGGCGGAGGAACTTTCCGGCCTTTCCAGCGCAGTGGATGTTTTTTCCGCACGGAATCACCGGGTCAGCAGATCCGGATTGCGCTTCAGCCAGGAGAAGACATCATGGGCGATCAGGGCGGCGGTGGTGCCGCCCGTTTCTCCGTCCGGAATGTCCTCCACCAGGATACAGAGGGCGACGGGCAGATCCTTCTGGGCGTTGAAGCCGGTGAACCAGCCATAGTTGACGGGCTGCCCGTCCACGGTGGAAACCGCGGTTCCCGTCTTGCCCCGGACATCCAGGGTGGTCACCGCGGCCTGGGCGCCGCTGCCGCCCCCCTGCACCACCTGCTTCATCATGGCACTGAGCTTTTCCGCCACGGCCGGCACGCAGACGGTTCCCGCGGAAGCGCTGGAAAAGGACAGGACCGTGCCGCCGGCGCTGGTGGTGACCCGCTTCAGCAGCCGGGGCTCCGGCATGTCCCCGCCGCGGGCGATGGCCGCGGCGATGAGGCACAGATGCATGGGGGTGGTCGCGACCGCGCTCTGGCCGAATCCGGAGGCGGCCAGCGCCTCCCGGGACTGGGACTGGGTGGGATACTGGGAATTATAGACGACCAGATCCCGGAAAAGGAAGTTCCGGTTGAAACCGAAATTTTCCGCCGCGGCGCGGAGCCGGGTATCGCCCATTTCCAGGGCCAGGGAAGCGTAGGTCACATTGCAGGAGTGGACGAAGGCCTGATCCAGGGTCAGATTTCCATGGGCGCCCTGGCCAAAGTCCCTGACGGTATAGGTATCCGTCACCGGCAGGGAACCGCCGCAGGAAAAGGTACGGGTCTCCAGCCCGGACAGGCCGGACAGGGCCGCGGCGGAGGTCACGATTTTGAAGACGCTGCCGGGGGGCAGCAGGGCCTGGGTGGCCCGGTTGAAAAACGGATGATCCAGGGCGGCCAGGCTTGCCGAATCCGCCGCGTCCGGATCGAACCCGGGCAGGGAAACCAGCGCCAGCACCTCCCCGGTGAGGTAATTCATCACCACCGCCGCGCCGTTTTTGCCCCGGGTCAGGGGATGGGCGTCGAAAGCGGCGGGGACGGACGCGGAAAGCTGCGCGTCCACCGTCAGGGTGACGCGGTTTCCCTGGCGGATTTCCTCCGGATGGGTGAGGTGCTGCACCGCGTCCATGAGCGAGGAGGAATAACCGTAAAGATAACCGGCGTGAAAGGTTTCGACGCTGTTGGCCACCATGCCCTGCCTGTCTCCCACCACATGGACCATGGCCTTGCGGACGGCCTCTGAATCGGCAAAAACACGGGTCCCGTCCTTCGTCGCGGCCAGCGTTACACCGCTGCGGTCCAGGATGTCCCCTTCGACCACCAGCTGCTTCTGGGCATTCAGCCGGGGATTGGCGGCGTAGGAGAACCAGCGGCTGCCATAGTGGGAGACGGAACGAAGCCCATAGAAGCCGGCCAGCGCCAGCAGCGCGGTCAGCAGCAGCGCGGTCAGCTTGAAACGAAACCGCTGTTTCTTCATGGGCTTTCTCCTTTCTCGCGCCGGGCGGAAAGCCGGAGCCGGGCAGGCGCGTCATATGGGATCATGGGATACGCCGGTCCATGGACCGGCACGGGAAACGGAAGACCGGGGTGGCGGTCATTTTCCGAGCATGGCCAGATGGGTATCCTCCCGCAGGTCGTCCTCATTCAGGCTCTCCACGCCCTGGATGAAGCCCACCAGGCACATGGAGGAGATCAGGGAGGTGCCGCCATAGGAGATAAAGGGCAGGGTTACGCCGGTGAGGGGGATCAGCTTCAGCACCCCGCCGATGATCACGAAGGTCTGGAGGCCCAGCAGGGTGGTGGCGCCCATGGCCAGCAGGCCGTGAAAGCTTCGGCGGGCCGCCATGGCGATGGACACGCCGCGCAGCACCAGGGCCGCGTACATCAGGAGCACGCAGATGCCGAAGATCAGGCCGAACTGCTCGCAGAGCACGGCGAAGATGAAGTCCGATTCGTAGACGGGAATGGAGGTGGGGGAACCCCGCCCCAGGCCGACGCCGAAGAGCCCGCCGCTGGCAATGGCCATGAGCCCCTGCACCAGCTGATAGCCGGCGTTGTCGTAATCCGCCCAGGGATTGATCCAGATGGCGACCCGGCGGCGGACATGGGCGAAACGCCGGTATCCGAAGACTGCGGCGCCGCATCCGCCCGCGAGGCCCGCCGCGGAAAACAGCAGATTGCCCGTGGCGCACCAGTACAGCAGCAGGGTCATGCCGAAGTACAGCAGGGCGGTTCCCAGGTCCTTCTGAAGCATGAGGACGCCCAGGCAGGCGACGGTGAAGACCAGCCAGGGCAGGGTCTGGCGCCGGGAGAGAAAATGCGCCAGCACCAGCACCAGCGCCAGCTTGACGACCTCGCTGGGCTGGAAGGAAAAGGAACCGAAGGTCAGCCAGTTTTTCGCGCCGTTGATTTCCCGGCTGATGAGCAGAGGCAGGATCAGCAGCGCCAGGGACAGGACCATCAGCACCGGCATCCAGCGGCGCCAGAAGTGCATGCCCCGGACCAGATAGATGCAGAAAATCATACAGACCAGCCCGATGCCGTAGGCGATGACCTGCTGCCGGGCATAGGCGGGGTTGGTATCGTAAAGCAGCAGCACCCCCATGGCGCAGAGAAAATTGGTCAGGGAGAGGAGCAGCCGGTCCGCGGGAAAAAGGTGGGGCAGCAGGCTGGTGCCCAGGAAGATGATGACCGGCACCGCCACCGCCAGCATCAGGCCCAGCCGGGACCCGTCCCGGGCGGCCAGCAGGAGGAAAGCCAGGAAGTAGAACAGCATGACCACGGCGGAAAGCCGGCGGCCGGGCGTGCGCTTTTTTTTAGTCACTCCAGTCCGCCTCCCATCTGTCGCCGCGACGCCGGCGCGGCGCGGCGGGCCGCGGGGCGATCTCCCCTTCGGGAGAAGCGGAAGCATTGTCCGGAGGAACCGCGGAAAGGGGGGGATCCGGAATTGTTTCCGCGGAAAGCGGCGCACCGCCGGCGGAAACCGGCGGCACCGGAAT
This sequence comes from Clostridia bacterium, assembly GCA_017469265.1. Taxonomy (GTDB): domain Bacteria; phylum Bacillota; class Clostridia; order Christensenellales; family Aristaeellaceae; genus Aristaeella. The sequence continues at coordinate 25,684 of JAFUGS010000005.1, read as the reverse complement.
CAGCGGCGGTTCCTGAATGAAAGGCGGATACGGCGAAGACGCCTGCCACGCGGGGAACGGAGCTCCCCCGGCTCCCGCGGCGGAAAAGCGCGGATCCGCCGGCATATCCGGCATGGACTGGGGGACGATGCCCGCAGGGGAAGCCTCCGGGAAGCCCTCCGGAGACGGGGGCGCCACCTCGCTTTCAGCCCCGGCCCGGGGATCCAGCCCGGCGAAAAGCCGAAGCCGCAGCAGGGCGGAGCCTACGGCCAGGCAGGAACCCTGGATCATGGGTGCGGCGTCCTCCCGGCTGTGGCAGGTGAGAGGAACATCATTCACCCGGGCCTCGCAGCCGCTGAGGGGATGAATACAAAGACCGACGCCAGCGTGAAAGGAGAAAAACAGATGCTGCCGTCTGACCCCGCCGCAGGGGACGCAGACATCACAGGTCCGGACCGAGCCCAGCACCCCTTCCCAGGAAAGGGGCAGCACGGTTCCCTCCGGCAGATCCGGTCCTCCGGAGAGCACCACCAGTTCGCCCACGCGCCCCGCGTCCGGAAGCTGCCGGATCCGGCGGCGCTTTTCCGCCCGGTCCGAGAGGAGCCAGACGAAAGCCCGGAGCGCGATGAGCACACCCAGCAGGGTAAAAAGATACCGCGCCGCCAGGGAAAGCACCTCGTACAGATCTGACGACACGGAATCACCTCCATTTTTCCGCCCGCGAAACACGCGGACCGGAATGGATTTGCTGGTAAAAAGGAAAGAGCCGGCCCGGAGGGTCAGTCGCTCAACGCTTCCTGCAGGGTCTGCATATTCTGGCGCATGACGGTTTCATAATAATCCAGGGGCACCTGGTCCTCCGGCCCCGTGACGACGGGATCCAGGGTAAAGATCCTGGCCCCGGTTTCCGCGGCCAGGGTGCGGGCGGAAAGGTCCTCATACTGCGGCTCCACGAAAAGGGGCGGACAGTCCAGCGCCACAATCGCGTCCGCCAGCTGGGCCAGCTGAGACGGCGTCAGGGTTTCCCCCGGCTCCCGGTTGACCACGGCCAGCACCTTCAGCCCATAGGCCTGGGCGAAATAGGGAAAGGCTTCGTGGAAGGTGATGATCCCCTGACGGGGCAGGCCGGAGAGCCCTTCCCGCAGCTCCGCGTCCAGGGCGGCCAGCCGGGCGGTCAGCCCGTCCAGGTTCTCCGTGATCCGCGGCGCGTACACCGGAAAACGGTCCGCCATGGCCCGGGCCAGGTTTTCCGCCATGCGGATGGCGTTTTCGGCGCTGAGCCAGATATGGGCGTTGGCTTCGCCGGACTCCGCTTCCTCCGCTTCCCCGATCTGCAGCGCGTCCAGCCCGTACAGCAGGGGGACGCCGGCGGAGGCGTCCGCCACCGGCAGATCCGGGAAGGCGGAGGCTACCAGATCCACATAGGATTCCATGCCCGCGCCATTGATCAGGAACAGATCCGCTTCGGACAGGGCCTTCATGTCCCGGGTCTGCAGCTGGTAATCATGGAGACAGCCCGTGTCCGGCGCGGCCAGATTCCGCACGGTCAGACCGGGAATCCCGTCCGCCAGATTCAGGGCCAGCAGCCAGATGGGATAAAAGCTGGTGACGACCGTTTCCCCCAGGGAAAAGACGGGAAGCAGCATCAGCAGCAGAAAGAGGGAAAAAGCTTTTTTCAACATCAGGATTCCTGATCCTCCTTGGAACGCAGCCAGGCAGCCTGCCGCCCGGCCGGCGGGTTTTCCTTCACCACCCGTTCGATCAGACGCTGATCCTGAACGGGCAGAAAGTCGGCAAAGGAGCAGTACAACGCGCGCATGGCGGCAAAGGAGCCGGTTTCCATCCAATAGGCGTGCAGGTGCTCATAGTTTACGGAATAGGGCTTCAGGGAAGCGAAAAAGGGATATAGCGCCTGATCTGCCAGGGCGGGGAGATCAGCCATCCGCACCCTGCGGCGGACCCCGTCATCCAGCTGGACGGACATACCCGGGCCAAGCCGCTCATACAGCGCGTTGAAAAGGTAATCCTCCACGCGGCGGGCCAGGCCGGCAAAGGTGTCCTTATAGGGGGCGTAGGAACGGAGCAGCCGGGTGACCCCTCCGCAGAAGGCCGCGTCCTCTGCCAGGGCGGAACCCAGCGATTCTCGCAGCGTCTCGCGGACAAGCGCCTCATCAATCACACGGACTCCCCCCTTTCCCCCGCGTATTTTAACACAGACGGACGGGAAAAAACAGGCGAAGCGGAAAATTTATTACTTTTTTCGGATGAATGTAACAAAAGCGGGAGGAAAAACGAAGCCGCGGAAAAGGCGGGACGGGGAAATTCATAAATCTTGTGGAAAAAATCCGGGGCCACCACAACACTCAGCCTGAAAATCAAAACTTTCTTACATTTTCACAAAAATTATCCACAGGGCGGGAAGGCTTGAAATTTCTATGATTATCTGCTAAGATGGGCAGGCCGGATTTGAGGTAGAGACTTATCCACAGCCCGGTTATCCACAGCCTGGGCGGTGGTGAATTTTTTCGCTCTTTTTTCGGAGCCCGGCGCTCCGCGGAGCGGCAAAAGGAATGACATCACGATGGAAATGGAAACGCTTTGGACGGAAGCATGCGACCTGCTGCAGCAGGAAGTCGCGAGGGTTTCCTATGATACCTGGATCGGGGACAATCTTTCCCCTGTGAAGCTGGAGGAGGACAGCCTGCTGCTGAGCGTGAAGCTGGAGGCCATGCGGGATTTTGTGGTCAAACAGTACCAGCAGGTGATCGACCGCTGCCTGACACGGGCGGCGAACCGCACCATGCGGGGGGAGCTGCTGCTGCGCGCCGAGGCGGAGCAGCGGATGGCGGCCGGTGAAACGAAAGCGAAGGACGACGCGCCGAGGCTGAACCCCAAATACACCTTCGACCGCTTTGTGGTGGGCAACGCGAACCGGTTCGCCCACGCGGCGGCGCTGGCGGTGGCGGAGAATCCCGCGGAGGCCTACAATCCGCTGTTTATCTACGGCGGGGTGGGCCTGGGCAAGACCCATCTGATGCAGGCGATCGGTCATTTTGCCCGGGAGAAGAATCCCGGGACCCAGGTGCTGTACATGACCAGCGAAACCTTCACCAACGAACTGATCAGCGCGATCCAGCAGAAGAAAACCTTCGAGTTCCGGGAGCGGATCCGGAAGGTGGACATCCTGATGGTGGATGATATTCAGTTCATCGCGGGGCGGGAAAGCACCCAGCAGGAATTTTTCAACACCTTCAACGAGCTGCATGACGCGGGGAAGCAGATCATCCTGACCAGCGACAAGCCCCCGAAGGAGATTCAGCGCCTGGAGGAAAGGCTGTGCAGCCGCTTTGAGTGGGGTCTGGTGGCGGACATCCAGCGGCCGGACGAGGACACGCGGCTGGCCATCCTGCGGGACAAGGCCCAGCGGGAGCAGATTGAGGCGCCGGACGAGGTGCTGCAGCTGATCGCCGGAAAAATCGAGAACAACGTACGTGAGCTGGAAGGCGGCCTGACCCGGCTGGTAGCCTATTCCAACCTGGTGGGGCAGCCCATTACGGTGGAGCTGTGCGAGGCGGCCCTGAAGGAGATTTTCGACCAGCGCCAGCACAAACAGATCACCGCGGAGCTGATCATGCGGACGGTGAGCGACTACTACGGGCTGAGCCTCAGCGAGCTGACCGGAGCCACCCGCCGGCGGGAAATCACGGTTCCCCGGCAGATCGCCATGTACCTGACCCGGGAGATGACGGGCATGAGCCTGCCGCAGATTGGCAATGTTTTCGGCGGGCGGGATCATACCACCGTGCTGCACAGCTGCAAGACGGTGGAGGCCAGCACGAAGGACAACGCCGGCATGAAGGCCATGGTAGAGGACATCCAGCGCATGGTCAAAAGCGCCCAGTAAAAGACGGTTTCGGGAGGAACGGACGGAAGGCCCGTTCCTCTTTTTTCAGCGCCGGTTTTCCTTGACAATCCAGGGGGAGCGTGATACATTCTCCCTGTTATTTTTTTGACCTTGCAAGGAGTGAAAGAATATGGAGCAGAAGATCAGGGCCCTTCGGGAACAGATGGAAGAGCGGCTGCGCGGGATTGACAGCCGGGAGAAGCTTTCCGCCTTCTGGCAGGACTTTCTGGGCAAGAAGGGCAGCGTCGCCGAACTGATGAAGGGCCTTGGCGCCGTGGCGAAGGAAGACCGCCCGGCCATGGGCAAGGTGATTAATGAATTCAAGGTTCAGGCGGAGGAGCGCTACCGGGAATGCAGCGAACGCATGGAACAGCTGGAGATGGCGGCCCGGAACCGCCGGGAGCAGGTGGACATCACCCTGCCGGCCAAAAAGCGGGAAAACGGCACCCTGCATCCGATCACCATCATCAAGAACGAGATCATCAACGTCTTCCTGGGCATGGGTTTCGAGGTTTTTGAAGGCCCGGAAATTGAGGACGACGATCATAACTTCACCCGGCTGAACGTGGCGAAGGACCATCCGGCCCGGGACATGCAGGACACCTTCTACATTTCGGAGGACATTCTGCTGCGCACCCATACCAGCCCCGGGCAGATCCGGGTCATGGACCGGGAGAAGCCGCCCATCAAGGTGCTGGTTCCCGGGCGTGTTTTCCGCTCGGACAGCGACGCGACCCACAGCCCCATGTTCCATCAGATGGAAGGCCTGGTGGTGGATAAGGGCATTACCCTGTGCGATCTGCAGGGCATGCTGGATCAGTTTGTGAAGCAGATTTTTGACGAAAATGTCAAGACCCGGCTGCGCCCCAGCTATTTCCCCTTCACCGAGCCCAGCGTCGAGGTGGACGTGAGCTGCTTCGAATGCGGCGGCAAGGGCTGCGGCCTGTGCAAGCACACGGGGTGGATCGAGGTGCTGGGCGGCGGCGTCGTGCATCAGAACGTGCTGCGGAACTGCGGCATCGATCCCGAAGTCTACTCCGGCTTCGCCTTCGGCATCGGCATTGAGCGGATCACCATGCTGAAGTACGGCATCAACAACATGGGGCTGCTGTTTGAAAACGATCTGCGCTTCCTGAAGCAGTTCAAGGATTAAGAGGAGGAACAGAGAGATGATTGCACCTTTCAGCTGGCTGAAGGAATATGTGGATATCGACTGCAGCGCGAAGGAGCTGGAGGAAAAGCTTTTCGGCTGCGGGTTTGAGGTGGAGGAGCTGACGGAGCTGGGGAAGGACGTCAGCGGCGTGGTCGTGGGGGAAGTGCTGACCTGCGAGCACGTGGAAGGCACCCACCTGTTTACCTGCCAGGTCAACTGCGGCGACAGGGGGACGAAACAGATCGTGACCGGCGCGCCGAATGTATACGCGGGCATGCACACGCCGGCGGCGCTGGACGGCGCGACCCTGCCGGGCGGCATCACCATCAAGGCCAAGCCCCTGCACGGGATCCCCTCCGAGGGCATGCTGTGCAGTGGCGAGGAGCTGGGCCTGAATGAGGACCTGTACCCCGGCGCGGAGGTGAACGGCCTGCTGGATCTGCCGAAAGACACGGCGCCCGGCACGGATATCCGGCCGGTGGTCGGGCTGGATGAATACATCTTTGACATTTCCGTCACCGCCAACCGGCCTGACTGCCAGAGCATCCTGGGCATGGCCCGGGAGGTGGCGGCGGTGCTGGGCAGGGAGCTGAAAATGCCCCGGACGGACTACCATCCCAGCGATTATCAGTACCCGGGGCTGAAGGTGACCGTGCAGGCGCCGGATCTCTGCCCCCGGTACCTGGCCCACGGCGTGCGGAACATCACGCCGGGGGAAAGCCCCCGCTGGATGAAGCGTCATCTGGCGCTGTGCGGCCTGCGGTCCATCAGCAATGTGGTGGACATCACCAACTACGTTCTGCTGGAGATCGGCCAGCCCATGCACGCCTTTGACCTGGACATGCTGGAGAACACGGAGATCATCGTCCGCCGGGCGCGGGAAGGCGAGCGGATCCAGACCCTGGACGAGAAGGAATTCGCCCTGACGACGGACAACCTGGTCATCTGCGACGGCAACCGCCCGGTGGCCCTGGCCGGCATCATGGGCGGACTGAACAGCGAGATCACGGATCATACCCGCCAGCTGCTTTTTGAGGCGGCGAAGTTTGCCCGGGACAGCGTGCGGAAGACTTCCCGGGCGCTGGGCCAGAGCTCCGATTCCTCCGCCCGGTTCGAAAAGGGCATCAGCGAGTACACCACCGAGCTGGGCATGGCCCGGGCCCTGCACCTGATCGAGGAGCTGGGGTGCGGCGAGGTGACCGCCAGCAGCTTTGACGAAAGCGCCGGCGCGCCCCGGGAGGGAAAGCATTTTACCGCCCGGATCAGCAAGATCAACGATATCCTGGGGATTGAGGTGCCCGCGGAGGAAATGCTGCGGATCCTGTCCAGCCTCCAGTTTGAGGTAAAACGGGACGGGGACCTGCTGGAGGTCACGGCCCCGCGGTACCGCGAGGATATCGAAATCGGCGAGCCGGATCTGGCGGAGGAAATCATCCGGGAATACGGGTACGACCATGTGGTGCCCACCTTCCTGAAGAACGCGGCGGTCACCGGCGGCGGCAAGACGCCGGATCAGCTGCGCCGGGATAAGGCGAAGCGGGTCATGTGCGCCCAGGGATACAGCGAGGTTTCCACGCTGGCCTTCTACGCGGAGGAGGATCTGGACGAGATGCGCATTGCCTCCGACGCGCCGGAGCGCCAGGTCATCCGGCTGCTGAACCCCATCACGGAAAAGCTGAGCATCATGCGGCCGCTGCTGGCCCCGAGCCTGATGAAGATCGTGGTGGAAAACATCAAGCGGGGGAACACGGAGGGCCGGATCTTCGAAATGAGCAACGTCTATCACCCGCTGGGAGAGAAGGTGCTGCCGGAGGAGATCCTGCATCTGGGCCTGGCCGCCTTTGGCAACGAGGAGGACTTCTTCCGGATGAAGGGCGGCGTCGAAGCCCTGGGCGAAGCCTTCGGCCTGCGGTTTGACGTGGAGCGTGCGACGGATGTGCCGTGGCTGCATCCGGGCATCGCGGCCTACATCCTGTGCGAAGGGGAGCGGATCGGCGCCTTCGGCAAGCTGGCCAATGAGGTCACCGCGGAACTGAAGCTGCACAAGGACAGCAAGACACATCATAAGATCTTCCTGGGCGAGATCGACTATCCGAAGATGATCAGCCACGCCGCGGCCAGCTTCCGGTACCATCCGATTTCCGTCTATCCGGCGGTGATCCGGGATCTGGCGCTGACGGTCCGGGAGGAAGTGACCTGCGGCGAAATGATGAGCGAAATCGCCCGGGCCTGCCGTCAGGTGACGGATGTGGAGCTTTTCGACATCTACCGGGGCGAGCAGATCGGGGAGGGCCAGAAGAGCATGGCCTTCAAGATCCGCTTCGAGCGGGAGGATCAGGCCCTGCAGCCCGAGGAAGTGGACAAGTATATCAAAAAGATTCTGGGCAACCTGAAATTCAAACTGGGCGCGGAAATCCGCTGAGGACGGACGCGGCGCCTTCATCCTTCCCCCTGCGCGGGGGAAGGATTTTTTTACATCTGCAGCGTAAAATGTTTATCAAAATGTAATAAAACGGATGGGGCGGGGTATATAAGCCGTGCCGGCCCGGGCGGGCGGACCGGATGGAAAACAGGGAAGCAAAAAAGCAAATCATGATGTTCTTTCTGGTCCGAAAGCGAAGTAAAAAGCTTTTTTTTCATTGACAAGGCGATGACCGCTCTGTATAATGCTCTGGTAAGAACAGGTTTTTCAATCCGGGTTTTCAGAAAAGAATATCCGTCTGTCTTTTGTGTTTTTGTGTTTTTGCGAGGACGCGAAGGATTAAAACGGAAAAGTGGGAGATGAACGCATGTCAAGGAAATGGCGGAACGCACTCATCGGAGTCCTGGTGGTGGCTGTGCTGGGCGTGGGAATCTGGCTGCTCAGCCAGGCGCCGGCCGGCTTCAGCGACAAGTACGCGGGGGTGGATCTTTCCACGGATGTTTCGGGCATCGGACGCAGCAATACGTACGATGCCTATGTGGCGTCCTTTGCGGGAGAGCCGGCCGTGAAAGAGAGCGTACAGGTGGATCTGCTCTCTTTCGAAGGCGACGGGGAGCCGCGGGCGGAAGGGCTTTACACGCCGGACGAATCCGTGATTACCTGGCATGTGGAGGTTCCGCAGGCCGGCCTGTACAACATCCGGCTGGATTATCTGACCACGGAGAGCCGCGGGGTGGATATTGAGCGGGAGCTGCTGATCAACGGGGAAGTTCCCTTCGGCGGTGCCTCCACGCTTTGTTTCAGCCGGCTGTGGACGGACGGGTCCGAGGTCCGGCAGGACAACCAGGGCAACGACATCCGCCCCAGCCAGGTGGAGGTTTTCGCGCCGCAGACCGCCTTCTGCCGGGACGACATGGGGTACCAGACGGAGCCCTATGCCTTCCACTTTGAGCAGGGAGATAATACCCTGACCCTGCGGGCAGTGAATGAGCCCATGATCCTGCAGGGGCTGACACTGACGCCGCTGAAACAGTATCAGAGCTATGAAGCGTATACCGCCGCGCAGCCGGCGGCGGAGATGAGCGAAACCGGGAAAAACTATTCCCAGACCGTGCAGGGAGAAAGCGCCGGGCTTCGCTCTTCCCCCAGCCTGTACGCCCGGTACGACCGGAGCTCGCCCCGGACAGAGCCCTATTCCGTGACCAACACCATCCTCAACTACATCGGCGGCGACCCCTGGACGCACCCGGGCGAGTGGATCCAGTGGGATTTTGAGGTGCCGGAGGACGGGTACTACCATATCACCATCAAGGCCCGGCAGATGTATCAGCGCGGCGCCCTCAGCGGCAGGACGGTGTACATCGACGGGGAAGTCCCCTTTGAGGACCTGGAAACGGTGACCTTTTTCTACAACACCAGCTGGGAGATGAAGACCCTCTCGGACGCGGCGGGAAATCCCCTGCGGTTCTACCTTACCAAAGGCGCGCATACCCTGCGGATGGAGGTGACGCTGGGGGAGATGGGCACCGTGCTGAAGGACGTGGAGGACAGCATCTACCGCCTGAACCAGATCTACCGCAAGCTGCTGGTGCTCACCGGCGTGAATCCGGACCGCTTCCGGGATTACAACCTGGCCAAGGTTTATCCCGAAGCCATTCAGGCCATGGATCTGGAAAGCAAGCGGCTGTATAAGATCGTGGACGATATCGTGGCCATCACCGGGGAAAAGAGCGACCGGGCGGCCGTGGCCCAGACGCTGGCCGTTCAGCTGGAGCAGTTTGTCGAAAACAATGACCGGATCACGGAATCCTTCACCAATTTCAAGGACAACATCACCTCCCTGGGCACGGCCATGCAGAACATGTCCGAGAGCAAGCTGGACGTGGATCTGATCCTGATCACCGGGGAAAACGCGGCCATTCCGCAGGTGCATGACAGTTTCTTCTCCAGCGCGCTGCACGAAATCCGCAGCTGCGTCAGCTCCTTTACCGTGGATTATAACTCCCTGGGCGACAAGTACGACGAGCAGGACGACGTGCTGGAAATCTGGATAACCACCGGCCGCGACCAGAGCACCGTGCTGAAGACCATGGTGGACGACACCTTCACCGCGAAGACGGGGATCAAGGTCAATGTCAAGCTGGTGCAGGCGGACGCCATCCTGACCGCGGTGGTGGCCGGCAACGGGCCGGATATCGTCCTCAGCGTCAGCGGCTGGTTCGCCGTGAACTACGCCATGCGCAACGCGGTGGAGGACATGACCCAGTTCCCGGGATACGAGGAAGCGATTCAGGCCTTCAATCCCAGCATTCTGCAGCCCCTGACCTATGACAACGGCAGCAAGGTCGGGGTCTACGGCATGCCGGAAACCCAGAATTTCAACCTGCTCTTCTACCGGACGGACATCATGGAGGAGCTGGGGCTGACGATTCCCAACACCTGGGAGGAGCTGATCGCCGAGCTGCCGACCATCCAGGGAAACAGCCTGACGGTGGCGCTGCCCTTCCCGGACATCGCGCTGGCGGATATTTCCGTGCTGGATTCCATGATCTACCAGAACGGCGGCGCCATCTACGACCCTGAAGCCAAACGGACGCTGATCGACAGCGAGGCGGGGGTCGCGGCCTTCAAGCAGTATACCAGCCTGTACAACGACTACGGCCTGCCCACGGTGTTCGACTTCGTCAGCCGCTTCCGCAGCGGGGAGATGCCCATGGGCATCGCGTCCTACGCGACCTACAACACGCTGATGGTTTCCGCACCGGAAATCCGCGGGCTGTGGGACTTCACCCTGATCCCGGGCACGGAGCAGGCCGACGGCACCATCGACCGCACCGCCCAGACGGACGGCCTGTGCTGCATGATTGTCGCCACGGAGGACGAACACGTGAAGCAGAACGCGTGGGAGTTTGTGAAGTGGTGGGTCAGCGCGGACGCGCAGGTCCGCTTCGGCCGGGAGATGGAGAGCGTGCTGGGGGCCAGCGCCAGGTATCAGACCGCGAACCGGGACGCCCTGCGGCAGCTTGCCTGGAGCAGCGTACAGCTGAAGATTCTGGAGGAGCAGATGAGCCACACCCGGGGCTTCCCGGAGATCGCCGGCGGCTACTCCACGACGCGGCATATCACCAACGCCATCCGCCGGGTCATCAACACCAAGGAGGACCCGCGGGAAACGCTGCTGAACTACGCGCGGACCATCAATGAGGAGATCCGTATCAAACGGCGGGAATTCAACCTGCCGCTGGACTGAGGAACGGGAAAGGAGGAATGAAGCAATGCAGAAAACCCAGTCATTTACATCCAGATACCTTGACATGCAGCGGGAAAAGTTCCGCCACGGACTGCTGCAGGCGAAAAAGAACAAAGGCTGCTACCTGTTCCTGGCCCCGTACGCCATCCTGTTCTTCACCTTTTTCATTCTGCCCATCGCCACGTCGATCTTCTACAGCTTCACCTATTACAACATTCTGGAACCGGCCCGCTTTATCGGGCTCCAGAACTATGTCAACCTGATCCTGCAGGATGAGGTGTTCCTGACGGCCATCAAAAACACCTTCGTCATCGCCGTGATCACCGGGCCGGTGGGATATATCCTTTCCTTCCTGTTCGCGTGGTTCATCAATGAGCTGCCCAAGTGGCTGCGGGCGGTGGCGGTGGTGGTCTTCTACGCCCCCTCCATCGCTGGCGCGGCCTTCACGGTTTTCTCCATCATCTTCCGGGGCGACGCCTACGGCTGGTTCAATTCCATCCTGATGGAGTTTGGCCTGATCGAGGCGCCGCGGCTCTGGCTGACGGATCCCAACTATATGATGACCATCCTGGTGATCGTTATTCTGTGGATGAGCATGGGCACGGGCTTCCTGAGCTTCGTGGCCGGCTTCCAGGGAATTGACAAGAGCATGTATGAGGCCGGGTATGTGGACGGGGTTCGCAACCGCTGGCAGGAGCTGTACCACATCACCCTGCCCAGCATGAAGCCCATGCTGCTTTTCGGCGCGGTGATGAGCATCACCTCCGCCTTCAACGTCAGCGATGTGCCGCGGGCGCTGTGCGGCTATCCCTCCACGGACTACGCCGCGCGCACGGTGGTAACCCACCTGTTTGACTATGGCTTCAGCCGGTTTGAGATGGGCTACGCCAGCGCCATCGCGACGATCCTTTTCGTGGTGATGATTCTGTGCAAGAAAGCGATCAGCGCGCTGCTGGGAAGGGTAGGTGCGTGACATGAGCGAAGTGAACAATGTCCGGTCCACCGGTACCCTCCGGCTGATCGACGGTAAAAAATTCAGGGGAACCCTGACCGCGGACGAACAGGGCGCCGCCTTCTGCCAGAAGGGGAAGCAGGAGCCCATGGTGCAGTGGCATTACGCCAGGCTGCACCGGATGGACAGCATCCGCAGGGGCGGCACCTCCACCCAGCTGACGGTGATTCTGAAAGACGACAGCCGGTACGTGTTCGAACTGGATCACGGGCTGAAGCTGTACAGCTTCATGGACAGCCACTGGGCGGATAAGCCGGTGACGCCCAAAACCCGGGGCGACGAGCTCCGGCGGCTGGCGGAGCTGCGGGGGGAGAAAATCCAGGTGCCAAAGAAGCATCTGATCACCCGCCGGCATCCGAACCGTTCCATCGCCGGGGATATCGGGATCTACCTCATGCTGTTTATCGTGGGCTTCCTGATGGTGTTCCCGCTGCTGTTCCTGGTGGGATCCTCCCTGAAGCCCCTGGACGAGCTGTTCCGCTTTCCGCCGCCCGTGTGGCCCCAGCATCCCACGACGGACAACTTCTCCGACCTGTTTGTCACCATGGGGCAGAGCTGGGTGCCCTTCAGCCGGTACCTGATCAACACGGTGCTGATCACGGCGGTCGGCACCTTCGGCCACCTGGTCATCGCCAGCATGGCGGCCTTCGTCCTGGCGAAATACGATTTTCCCGGCGGGAAGCTGTTCTTCGGCGTGGTAACCACCTGCCTGATGTTCTCCGGATACGTGACCGGCATCCCGAACTACCTGATCATGAGCCGCCTGGGGATGATCGACACCTACTGGGCCCTGATCCTGCCGGCCTTCGCGGCTCCCATCGGGCTGTTCCTGATGAAGCAGTTCATGGAAGGGCTGCCCACCGCGCTGATTGAGGCGGCAACCATCGACGGCGCCGGACGCTTCCGGATTTTCTGGAGCATTGTGATGCCCAACGTGAAGCCCGCCTGGCTGACGATGATCATCTTCAGCGTCCAGAGCCTGTGGAACACCAGCGCCGCCACGGTCATCTACTCCGAGGCGAAAAAGACCATGGTCTACGCGCTGCAGCAGATCCAGGCCGGCGGCATCGCCCGCACGGGCCAGGTGGCCGCGGCCAACGTCATCATCGTCGCGGTCCCGATCCTGGTTTTCGTCTTCAGCCAGAGCCGGATTCTGGAAACCATGGCATCCTCCGGCATCAAGGACTGAGACGGGAACGCAGAAAGGAGGGAAATCCGAGTGAACATCACCAAGAGGGCGGGCGCGCTGCTGTGCTGCCTCATCATGGTTTTCATCCTGGCGGCCGCGCAGGCGGAGGATGGCTTCAGCACTTCCTATACCTACACCTACGATTACTGGGAGGATGTGCAGGAGTCGCCCGACGCCTACCGGGTCGCCACGGTGATTGACAGCATGACCCTGGGGCTGGAGAAGCTGGAGAATGTCCGGATCAACAAGGCCCAGAGCCTGTACGTGCGCGATCAGTTCATCTACGTCTGCGACACGAACAATCACCGGATCCTGGAGATCGAGCGGAAGGGGAACGCCTTCTCGCTGAGACGCGTGATTAAGGAGATGACGGGTTCGCGGGTGAACACCTTCTCCACACCGTACGATGTTTTCGTGGATCCGGATTACAATATTTACGTGGCGGATTACGGCAACCAGCGCGTGGCCATGATGGACAAAAACCTGAAATGGATTCGGGATTACACCAAGCCGGCGGACGCCACCTTTGACCAGAGCCTGAATTTCCTGCCGAAAAAAATCGTGGTGGACGTGGCGGGCCGGGTGTACGCCCTGTGCCAGAACGTGAACAAGGGCCTGGTCAAGTACGAGGCGGACGGCACCTTCTCCGGCTTTATCGGCGCCAACACCGTGTCCATCTCCATGGGCGAGTACATCTGGAAACGGTATTTCCAGACGAAGGAGCAGCGGGCCCAGACGGAAAGCTTCGTGCCGACGGAATACGAGAACATCTATATTGATCCGGAAGGCTTCATCTACGCCACCAACATCGTCTTCAGCGAGTACGACCTGAAGTACGACAACGCGAAGCCCATCCGCCGGCTGAACAGCCTCGGCTCGGACATCCTGATCAAGAACGACCGCTTCCCGCCCATCGGGGACCTGTTCTGGGTGGAGCAGGGAGCGGAGGCGAGCGGCCCCAGCAAATTTGTGGACATCACGGTCATGCAAAATGACATCTACGTGGCGCTGGACCGCACGCGCGGACGGCTCTTCGGCTATGACAGTCAGGGCGTCCTGCTGTGGGCCTTCGGCACGAAGGGCAATGTGGAGGGCGCCTTTACCGGCGCGGTCAGCCTGGAGCATATGGGATATGACCTGCTGGTGCTGGACCAGCTGGAGAACAGCATCACGGTTTTCCAGACCACGGAGTACGGGCAGACCATCTATGACGCGACGGAAACCTATCTGGACGGCAAGTATGAGGAGAGCGCGGACCTGTGGCGGAACGTCATGAAGATGAACGCCAACTATCCGCTGGCCTTCCGTGGCATCGGCCGGGCCGTGCTGCGGCAGGACCGGTATGAAGAGGCGATGGACTACTTCAAGCTGGCTCACGACCGGGAGAACTACGGCCGGGCGTTCAAGCTGTACCGGAAGGAATGGGTTGAGGGCAATATCTGGTGGATCCTGCTGCTGGTCGCGGTGCTGCTGATCGTGCCGCTGTGCGTGGGCAGGGTGAAAAAAATGAAAGGGGAGGTGACGGCGCATGAGCTTCGGAAAATCCATAAGTAATCCGACCGCCGCGGATCAGGCCCTGAAGGCTGAAAAACGGAAGGCCGCCAGAGAACGCTATTTCCGTTCCCTGCGGTACGGGCTGCATGTGATTACGCATCCCTTCGACGGCTTCTGGGATCTGATCCATGAAAAGCGCGGAACCATGGCCGCGGCCCATACGTTTCTGCTCCTGTTCCTGATCACCAGGGTGCTGAAGCTGATGCTGACCAGCTTCCAGTTCATCAATGTGCCCATTCAGTACATCAACGTTTTTGAACAGATGGGCTCCCTGGCGTTTCCCTTCATCATCCTGTGCCTGGCGAACTGGGCCATGACGACCCTGTTCGACGGGAAGGGCCGGTTCCGGGATATTTACATGGCCATGTGCTACGCGCTGGTTCCCTACATCCTGATCCAGCTGCCGCTGATCCTGATGAGCAATATCCTGACCTATGAGGAAGGAAGCTTTTACCAGGTGCTGATGACCTTCAGCATCATCTGGTGCGTTTTCCTGGTGTTCACCGGACTGATGGAAGTCCATGATTACGGCCCGGGCAAGACCATCATTTTCCTCTTTGTAACGGTGATCGGCGCGCTGGTGATCATTTTCCTGCTGCTGACCTTCTTCAGCCTGCTGAGCGACGCGGCCAGCTACTTTATCAGCATGTACCGGGAAATTGTTTTCCGGCTGAACTAGGGAGGAGGATGAAAAGATGAGAAAGAAATCCCTTCTCCGGCGGCTGATTCCCTGGATCATCGCGGCGGCGCTGATCGCGGCGCTGGTGATCTTCGTGGGCATTCCGCTGTACGGACCGCAGGAGGAAGAAGTCATTGATCCGCCGACCATTTCCTACTTTGAGGATTCCGGCCTGAATCTGACGCTGGAAAACGAGCATCTCGCTTTTGTGATGGATCCCGCCACGACCCAGTTCACCCTGACGGAGAAGGAAACCGGGCGGGTGTGGACATCCAACCCGGCGGACGCGGCGCAGGACAAGGTGGCCCTGTCCCTGAACAGGGATACCCTGGGCTCCACCCTCATCGTCACCTACACCACCTCCGGCGGTGAGGTGTCCATGAACAATTATACCTATTCCATCCAGAATCAGACCTACGACATTCAGAAGCCGGATGACCAGACCATCCGGGTGGATTACGCCGTGGGCCAGATCGAGCGGATCTTCCTGATCCCGACCGCCATCACCAAAGACAGATATACGGAGATTACGGACCGGATGTCCAAATCCACCAAGAAAAAGCTGGCCTCCAATTACACGCTGATCGAGCCGGAGAAGCTGGATAAGCGGGCGGACAAGGACGAGCTGATTGAAAACTATCCGAGCATCACGGAGCAGGCGCTGTATATCCTGAAGTCCGATACCAGCACCAACAACAAGGGAAAGATCGAGCAGTACTTTGAGGAAGCCGGATATACCCAGGAGGATTACGAGATCGACCAGGCGCTGGCGGTCAACACGAAAACCAATTCCGGCCCGGTGTTCAACATCAGCATGATTTACCGCCTGGACGGGGAGGATCTCCTCGTGGAAATCCCCTACGAGGAGATCCGGTATAAGGCGGAATATCCCATCACCTACCTGAGCCCGCTGCCCATGTTCGGCGCGGCCGGCCTGGAGGAGGAAGGGTATCACTTTATTCCCGAGGGCGGCGGAGCGATCATCGAGTACAACAACGGAAAACTGAGCCAGAGCCCGTATTACGCCAACCTGTACGGCTGGGATTACGCCGTGCAGCGGAAGGAAGCGGTCAGTGAGACCCGGAACGCCTATCCGGTGTTCGGCGGAACCCATGACGGCGGATCCTTCCTCTGCATCTTGGAAGGCGCCAGCTCCTACGGCGGCGTGAACGCGGATATTTCCGGCCGGTACAACAGCTATAACACCGTCTACGCGAAATACAATGTGCTGCACGCGGAGCAGTACAATGTTTCGGCCAAGACGGCGCAGCTGGTGTATATCTATGAAAAGCACATCCCCCAGGACACGATCCGGCAGCGGTACCGCTTTATTGACAGCACCCGTTACGCGGATCTAGCCAACGCTTACGGCGATTACCTGCGGGCGAATCATCCGGAGCTGGCGGAAAGCCTGGCCAGCGAGGAAATGCCCGTCCATGTGGAGCTGATCGGCGCCATCAACAAGAACGTGGTCAAGTTCGGCATTCCCGTGGACAGCGTGGTGGCCACGACGACCTTTGACCAGGCCGCCGCGATCGTGGAGGAGCTTTCCGACCAGGACATCCGGAACCTGAACATCCGGATGACCGGATGGAGCAACGGCGGCGTGCGGCAGAAGGTGCTGACGAAGGTGCGCACCCTGGGCGAGCTTGGCGGGGACGGGAAGCTGAAAACGCTGATCGAGACCGCCAAAGCGCGGAATGTCAGCCTTTCGCTGGACGGTGTTACCTGCTTTGCCTACCACAGCGGCCTGTTCGACGGATTCCTGGCTTTCCGGGATGCCGCCCGGTACGCCACACGGGAACAGATTCACCTCTATCCCTATGATATCGTGACCTACCAGACCGCGGACTGGATGGATGACTACTATCTGACCCGCCCGCTGTACGCGAAAAAGAACGCGTCCAACCTGATCAGCGCGCTGAAGAGCAGGAGCGCCGCCGGAATCGCCTTCCGGGATATCGGAAGCCTGCTGAGCGCGGACTACTATCCGAAGGATCTTTTCACCCGTGAGCAGGTGAAGCAGATGCATCTGGAAACCATGCGGGAAGCGGCGGAAAACGGCCTGAAGGTTACCATCAAGGAAGGAAATGACTACGCTGTCCCGTACGCGGATCTGATTACGGACATGAACCTGACGGGGCAGGCTTACGCGATTATCGACGAGCGGATCCCGTTCTATCAGATCGCGCTGCACGGCATGAAAGACTATACCGGGGAAGCGATCAACCTTTCCGGGGACTATCAGACCATGCTGCTGGAGTGCGCGGAGTACGGCGCGGGGCTGAACTTCACCTTCATGGCTGCGGATACCCGCGTATTGCAGGATTCGACCTACAGCTGCTATACCTCCTCCGGCTACGCTTACTGGAAGGATCAGGTGATCCCGATGATCCAGCGGTATCAGCGGGAGATGCGGGGGCTGAACCAGGTGCGGATCACGGACCATGTCCGGCTGGCGGAGGAGGTTACGAAGACCGTTTACGCCGACGGCACGGCGGTCTATGTGAACTACGGCAGCGAAGACTACAGGGCCGGCGGCGTTCAGATTCCCGCCCGGGACTATGTGGTGGAAAGGGGGAGTCAGGAATGAGCAAAAAGAAGCCGGTCACCATGGCCAGACGCCGGGCCAAGACAGGTTATCTGTTTATCCTTCCCTTTATCATCGGTTTTATCCTTTTCATGGCAAAGCCCATGCTGCAGTCCCTGATCATGTCCTTCAACGACGTGACGATTGTTCCCGGTTCCGGGTTTACCATGTCCTGGCTTGGGATCGACAATTACCGGCAGGCCTGGGCCGTGGACCCCTATTACAATCAGTACCTGATTGACGAGATCGGCCGGATGGTGATCAACACCATCGCCACCCTGGTGCTCAGCTTTGTGATCGCCGTGATCCTGAACCAGGACTTTAAGGGGCGGACGCTGTGCCGGGCGATCTTCTTCCTGCCGGTGATTCTGGCCTCCGGCGTGCTGCCCGGCATCGAGAGTCAGAACGAATTCTATGACATGATGGCCGGCGTCGCGGAATCGGTGGAAGGCGCGGCTGGCGTGAACATTTCCGCCTCCCTGCAGAACCTGCTTTCCGTCTCCGGCGTGGGCAGCGGCGTCTTCGCGGTGGTCTTTCAGATGATCGACGCGATCTACGACATTGTCATGGCCAGCGGCATCCAGATTATCATCTTCCTGACGGGGCTGCAGGCCATATCCCCCTCCCTGTATGAGGCGGCGGACGTGGAAGGCTGCACGGCCTGGGAATCCTTCTGGAAGATCACCTTCCCGATGGTCAGCCCCCTGCTGCTGGTAAACACCATCTATACCATTATCGATTTCTTCACGAAAAACGATAACAGGGTCATGGAAAGAATCTATGAAGTGATGTATAAGGACTTCAAGTTTGGAATCGCCTCCGCCATGAGCTGGATTTATTTCGCCATCGCGCTGGCCTTCATCCTCATCAGTTCCTTTATCATCTCAAGGGCGGTGAAATCTGCGCAATGAGTAAGAAGAGCAATACGGTTTTTGTGGGCGAAAACAAGAACTTCTGGGACCGCAACCGGCGCAGCGGCGGTTACCTGCTCCGGAGACGCGCCGGGCAGATTGCCGTTTCCGTGATCCGGGGACTTCTGCTGTTCGGGCTGTGCTTCATGATCATTCAGCCCCTGCTGACCCGATTCTCCATGGGCCTGATGCAGGAGAAGGATCTGTATGACTCCACCATCATCCTGCTGCCCAGAAACGTTACGCTGGATAATTACCGCATCGTGGCGGAGCTGACGGACCTGAAGAATATCGGCGGGGGATGGACCTTCAACGCGCTGCTGAACACGTTCTGGATTTCCCTGGTGATCTCCCTGGGAACCATCGTATCCACGACGCTGGTCGCCTATGGCTTCGCGCGGTATGAGTTTCCGCTGAAGAAATTCTGGTTCGGGTGTGTGGTGGCGCTGATCATCATCCCGCCGCAGACCATTCAGTCCGCGCTGTATATGAACTTCGCGAATTTCGACGTGCTGCGGATTTTCACGCTCTTCGGCGTGAACGCGGAAGGCCTGAGCTTCGGGCAGCGCCTGCTGAGCGTGGTGGATGGCACCGGTACGGGGCTGATCGCGCTGATCACCGGCAAGACGATTAACCTGCGCTCGAATATTTCCGCCTACATGCTGATGTCCCTGACCTGCATGGGGCTGAAAAACGGGCTGTACATTTACATTATGCGGCAGTACTTCCAGGGCATTCCCACCAGCCTGGAGGAGGCGGCCTATGTGGACGGGTGCGGAACCCTGCATACCTTCGTCAAGATCATGCTGCCGGACGCGCTGCCCACCATCGCCAGCTGCTTCCTGTTCAGCTTTGTCTGGCAATGGACGGATATCTTCTATACCCGCCTGTTTATTCCTTCCACTTCCTACTCCGTATATTCCAGCCAGATGTCCTCGATGGTGACCCGAATGGCCCGGTATTTTTCCGCCGACGCCTCCGTGGCGGTGGTGGTGCCGAATGGCCGCCAGCAGCAGCTGATCTCGATCGCCGTGCTGATCTGCTCCGTTCCGCTGATCATCCTGTACATCTTTACGCAGCGCACCTTCACGGAAAGCCTGGCCATGTCCGGGTCCAAGGAATAAACCGCGCTTTTTCATCCGGATATGAACTGATCAGATTTTGCGGTCCGGAGAAGCAACGACGGGGAAGAGCGCATTTTCATTCTTTACAACAGCGAGTGAAAGTGATAAAATACGGGGCGAAGAAAAACGTCTCATTTACAGTGGAAACACTGTAGGAGGATAGCGGTTTTGCCGCAAAAAATTTTAAAGGAGGTTTTCTCGGTATGAAGAAAATCATGGCTCTGGTTCTGGCTGCGATGATGCTGACGGCCTGCTGCAGCGCGCTGGCTGAGTATCCCGCGGTGGTCGAAGGCATCGACTTCGGCGGCGCTTCCGTTTGGGTGGCCGACTACTGGACCGGCTCCCGGGACCGTGTCGCTGAACCCACGGAGGAACAGCAGGCACAGTACGACTATCGTGACTGGATCAACGAGACCTACAACGTGGATGTTTATCAGCTGCAGGACGGCGACTGGGGCACCTGCGCAGAGCAGATGATCAACTTCACCCAGACGCCCGATGATACCCTGCGGATCTACATCATCGAGCCCGGCAAGGTCGGCTCCCTGGTGGCCAACGGCATCGCCGCCCCGATCAATGACAAGTACATCGATCTGAACAACGAAAAGTGGAACGAGGCGGAGAAGCAGTTCATGACCGTGGGCGGCAAGCTGTACGGCCTGTATGCCGGCAACTCTGAGCCCCGCGGCTGCCTGTACTTCAACAAGCGCGTCCTGGAAGAAGCCGGTATCGACTACAACACCATCTATGACGCGCAGGCCAACGGCACCTGGACCTGGGCGATGTTTGAAGACATGCTGAAGACCATCACCCGCGACACCGATAACGACGGCGTGACCGATATCTACGGTCTGATCGGCTCCGGCGACGACATGTATGTCTGCGCCACCTTCGCCAATGGCGGCTGCTTCTTCGACTTCGACGAGAACGGCCAGATCTATCCCGCGATGAACAGCGACGCGACCATCAACGCGCTGACCTGGGGCAAGGAGATCCAGGCGAAGTACTGGGCGCCCACTCCCGACGGCGCCAACTGGGACTGGTACAAGGATGCCTGGAAGCAGGGCTACTGCGGCTTCTATATGTATCAGACCTATGGCGGATTCAACGACAACTCCGAAATGGCTGACATGGCTGACGAGTGGGGCTGCGTCGCGTTCCCCGTGCCGAACGAAGGCGATCCCTACATCACCGTTATCAGCGACAACATCACCATGATCCCCGCCTGCTACGACGAGGAGACCGTGGCGAAGCTGACCTTCATCTATGACCTGTGGTCCAACCCGACCCCCGGCTATGATGACGAGGACAGCTGGATCGGCAACAAGTACAACTACACCGACGAGCGCGCTGTGGACGAAACCTACGCCATGCTGCGTGAGCCCGAGCATTGCCGCGTGAACAATGTGACCTATCTGGGCACCCAGAACGACGTGCTGGGCAACAGCCTGCTGTGGGCCCTGGGCGGCGCGACTCCCGCTGAGCTGATTGAAGCCGGCATGCCCGCCTGGCAGGCGCTGTGCGACACCTTCAACGGCAAATAATTTTCCAGCCTTTTTCGGGATCGCTCTTCGGAGCGATCCTTTTTTCGTTTTGGCGTGTTGTAAGAAAAGGCCAATTATGATATGCTTTCCGTGACTTTGATGAAGGGTCAATAAACCGGATCGCAGGGAGTGAAAAGCAAATGGAATATACTGTGGCGAAGGACGGAAGCGGGGATTTTACCAGCCTGCAGGAAGCGATTGACGCGGCCGCGGAGCGGCCGGAAGCGGTGACGGTCCGAATCCGGAAGGGCATCTACGAGGAGCGGGTCGTGGCGCATAAGGACAATCTGCGCATCGTGGGGGAAGACGTCATGGAAACGATCCTGACGGGCCGGGGATGCGCGAAGGATCTCCATCCGGACGGGACGGAAAAGACCACCTTCCTTTCCGCGACGTTCATGGTGACCGGGCGGGACGTAACCGTCGAAAACCTGACCATCCGCAATGACGCGGGGGATGGCCGGGTTGTGGGGCAGGCCGTGGCGGTGTACGCGGCCGGAGACCGGGGCATCTGGCGCGGGTGCCGGTTCATCGCGCACCAGGATACGCTATACTGCGGTCCCCTTCGGATTCCGGACGTGGTGGCGGAAATCGCGCCCAGAACCGGAAGCGCGGAGCAGCATCCCCGGGTGCAGGACGGCCCGCTGACTACCAGCCGGCAGTACTTTGCGGACTGCTATATTGAAGGAGATGTGGACTTCATCTTCGGCAATTATACCTGCTGGTTTGAAGGCTGTACGCTGTTCGTGAACGAGCGGGGCGGGTGGTACACCGCCGCGAACACCCATCAGGAGCAGCCATACGGGCTGATTTTCCATCGCTGCCGGCTGACGGGCAGCTGCGGGGAGGGCCGGGCGTACCTGGGGCGCCCGTGGCGGGAATACGCGGGAACCTTCTTTCTGGAATGCGAGATGGAAGCCTGCGTGGCGCCGGAGGGCTTCACGGACTGGGATGAAACCCGGAAACTGCAGGAAGGCCGCTGCGGCGAATGGGCCACAACCGGGGCCCGGGCGGATCTGCGCACGCGGCATCCGATGGAGAAAAGGCTGACGAGGGAGGAGGCCGCGGCGCTGACGCCGGACAGGGTTCTGCGGGGAAATGACGCCTGGCGGCCGGCGCCGTGACACGCCTTCCGGTTAAATCCTTCCTTGACAGAAGGAAACCACAAGCCTATAATGAATAAAGCTTTGGAACCACTATATTTTGTGTCTGGGAGCGTGAAAAACATGAAATACGTATTGGGGATCGATCTGGGAACCTCCGGAACCAAGACAGTGCTGTTTGACCAGGAAGGAAAGGCCATGGCCTCCGCGACGGTGGAATATCCCATGTATCAGCCGCAGAACGGCTGGGCGGAGCAGGATCCGGCGGACTGGGCGAACGCGGCCATCGCCACCATTCAGACCGTGCTGGCCAGGAGCGGCGTGGCGAAGGAAGATGTTGTCAGCCTGGGCATCAGCGGCCAGATGCACGGCCTGGTGATGCTGGACGAGGACAACCAGGTGATCCGCCCCTCCATCATCTGGTGCGATCAGCGGACCGCGAAGGAATGCGAGGAAATCACCGCCCGGGTGGGCTATGATACCCTGATCCGGATTACCGCCAACCCCGCCCTGCCGGGCTTCACACTGAGCAAGCTGATGTGGGTGCGGAATCATGAGCCGGAAAACTATGCCCGCTGCAGGCACGTGCTGCTGCCGAAGGATTATGTGCGCTTTGTGCTGACCGGGGACTACGCGACCGAGGTTTCCGACGCCAGCGGCATGCAGATGCTGGACGTGCCGAACCGGTGCTGGAGCGACGAGCTGCTGGGCATGCTGGATATCGACAAAAACATGCTGGCCAAGGTGTATGAGAGCTGCGAGGTAACGGGTCATATCTCCGCGGAAGCCGCGAAGAAGACCGGCCTGAGCGAGAAGACGCTGGTGGTCGGCGGCGCGGGAGATAACGCGGCCGCGGCCGTGGGCACCGGCGTGGTGGAGGACGGAAAGGCCTTTACCACCATCGGGACCAGCGGGGTGGTTTTCGCGCATACGGACAAGCTGGCCATCGACCCGAAGGGACGGGTGCACACCTTCTGCTGCGCCGTGCCCGGCGCCTGGCATGTCATGGGCGTGACCCAGGCCGCCGGCCTGAGCCTGAAGTGGTTCCGGGATACCTTCTGCGCGGCGGAGAAGGAAGCCGCCGCCCAGATGGGGGTGGATCCCTACGAGCTGACCAACAAGGAAGCGGCCCAGAGCCCCATCGGCGCCAACAAGCTGCTGTACGCGCCCTACCTGATGGGCGAGCGCACGCCTCATCTGGACAGCGACTGCCGCGGGATGTTCTTCGGCCTGTCCGCGATGCATCAGCGGCGGGATCTGCTGCGGGCTGTCATGGAGGGCGTCAGCTTCAGCCTGAATGACTGTCTGGGTATCCTGGCGGAGATGGGCGTGGCGCCGGAAACCATGCTGGCCTGCGGCGGCGGCGGAAAGAGCCCCCTGTGGCGTCAGATGCTGGCGGACGTGATGAACTGCCCGGTGGCGACCACGGTCAACACGGAAGGGCCGGCGCTGGGCGTGGCCATCCTGGCCAGCGTTGGCGCGGGTCTGTATCCCTCCGTGCAGGAAGCCTGCCGGCAGATGATCAAGGTGAATCCGGCCCAGGATCCCATCGCGGAGAACGTACCGAAGTACGCGAAGGTATACGCGGTTTATCAGCAGCTGTACACGGCCAATAAGGACCTCTTCAAGCAACTGGGAGGGCTGGACGCATGAGATGTCAGTATTGCAGCTGCACGGACAGCAAGGTGATTGATTCCCGCCCCACGGATGACGGCAACAGCATCCGCCGCCGACGGGAATGCACCAACTGCGGCCGCCGGTTTACGACCTACGAAAAGGTGGAAATGAACCCGCTGTTCGTGGTGAAAAAGGACGGCCGCCGGGAGATGTTTGACAGCCAGAAGATCAAGGCCGGGATCATCCATGCCTGTGACAAGCTGCCGGTGAAGATGCAAGAGATCGATGACATCGTTTCCCGCGTCGAGCAGAAATGCTACGCCACCATGGAAGGGGAGATTCCTTCGGAACAGATTGGCGATCTGGTGATGGCTGAGCTGAAAACCCTGAACGATGTGGCTTACGTCCGATTCGCCGCGGTATACCGGAAGTTTACGGATCTGGGCACCTTCATGCAGGAGCTGCAGAAGCTGGTGGATGAAAACAAAATGTGAAACCGTGACCGGGGTTTTCCCGCCGGCCTGAAAGGTATGAGCGGAAAAGAAGGCTCGGGCCGCGGGAAATGATCACGCCCCACAGGATATGAAAGAACCGATCCCACCTTTCCGGCGGGACCGGTTTTTTGACCGGGAATCCGTTCCTCCCTTTAAGGGAACGCGGGAAAACAGGCGCGCATGCCTGCCGGAAGTTCCGACCCGCGGCCGGAGAACGGAAAGAAAGGAAACGAAGATGAAGACGAAGCTGAAGATCTCCTTCAACTCCCCGCTGGTTCTGGGATTCGCGCTGGCCTGCGCTGCGGTGACGCTGCTGGGAACCCTGACAGGGGAATCCAGCACGGCGCTGCTGTTTTCAACATACGCCTCTCCGCTGTCGAATCCGCTGACCTGGCTGCGGCTGCTGACGCATGTGCTGGGCCACTCGGGGCTGACGCATCTGGTGGGAAACCTGGGATATATTCTGCTGCTGGGTCCCGCGCTGGAGGAAAAGTACGGCTGGAAAAACCTGCTGACCGTCATCCTGCTGACCGCCTTTTTTACCGGCCTGATTCATAATCTCCTGTTTTCCAGAACGATTCTGCTCGGCGCCAGCGGGGTTGTTTTCGCCTTTATCCTGCTGACATCCTTCACGGAATTCCGGGAGGGGGAGATTCCGCTGACCTTTATCCTGGTGGCGGTGATCTACCTGGGGCAGCAGATCTGGGACGGGCTTACCGTCCGGGACAATGTTTCGAATCTTTCCCATATCGTCGGCGGACTGATCGGTTCAGGAGCCGGGTTCCTGCTGAACCAGCGGGCCGGCCGCGTCCGGTGAACATCAGATATACCTGCCGGTGACGCTTTCCGCGGCACGCCGGATTTCGTCCGGCGTTCCGCAGGCCACGATCCGGCCGCCGTCCGCGCCGCCGCCCGGCCCCATATCAATGATGTAGTCCGCGGAGCGGATGACATCCAGATCATGCTCGATCACGATGACGGTGGCGCCATGATCGATCAGCGTCTGGAATACGCTCAGCAGCGTTTCCACATCCTTCGGGTGCAGGCCGATGGTCGGCTCGTCAAAGACAAAGACGGAATCATCCTGCTGCCGGCCCATTTCGGAGGCCAGCTTCAGCCGCTGCGCCTCCCCGCCGGAAAGCCCCGGCGTTTCCTCTCC
>JAFUGS010000046.1 GCA_017469265.1 Clostridia bacterium | reverse complement strand
TCATCCAGGACAGCCTGCATGATGTCATCATCAGCCTGAGGAAAAAGACTGCTGCCGCAATCAAAGACCGGGGCCAGCGTCATTTCGTCCGTTCTGCTGTTGTACAGAAATCCCCAGTTCCCATTATGCCGATCCCAGTTGCCGATCAAAGCGTCCACAATAAACATATCCCAAAACCGCTGTCTCAGAGCATCAGGATCAATCGCCTGCTGCTCATCCATCGCCATCAGAATATCCGATAATTCCGTTCCATATCCATTATGTTCGGAATCAATGATCGTATTTTTCAGCGAAGCGAAGTCCTGGATCACGGTATCGGGCGTAGTGAAATCCTTGCAGGCCACAACGATCTTTTCTTTGCCATTTCGGGTAAATGTGCCAAGCAGCGTTTTCTGTACCGGAATGCCCGCAATCTCAAAGATATGACAGCCAAGATACTCACAGATACAGCCATTAGCATAGCTCATATCCTTGTTTTTCCTGGCGATGCCGGGGAACTTGAGCATATACAGCTCATCCTCATACATCACCGCGATCTTGCTGCCATTAGCGCCGGCATAGGTCTTGTTCCGCCGGGGCAATAAGCTAAAATCAATCATGTGTTATCATCCATCTCCATCCGCAGATATTTCCGGCGAAGATACCAGGCCTGGTCATTGGAAATCTCCTGCTCCGTTTCCGCACTGTTGATATCGGCATTCAACTCGCTCCAGTAAATATCCCAATGCAAGTCTTTTCCGCCGCGATCCACAATCGCCCATGACGTCTGCATAGCCGTGATAGATTTCTGAAGGTAAGCTGGGAGACCTTTCTCTAGATAGCCATTATCCTTGGGCAGCCCGGTTGAGCGATCATAACGGGCATTGTCGATCTGCATCAATTCTTCCATCGTACAGCCCAACGCCCGGGAGAGCTGCATGACTGTTTTTGCAGTGCAGCCTTCAATATCGCTTTTGCCGGAGCATATATCAATCACGGTTGTCTTGGGTACGCCGCTGATCTGCGATAGACGATACATGGACATGTTCTTCTCTCGCAGCATGGATTGCATCGTCATGTTCATCCCTTCTTTCCTCGCTACTATTATATCGGTTAACCGACCGTTCGTCAATATGAAACCCGTTCCAAAGAAGAAATACCCCGACATAAATGCCGGGGCAGGTGATTGCGGTCAATAAATGGCTCATCTGTAAACAAGCTCGGTCAGGACGATTTCTTCCACTCGGTTATGAACGCTGTTCATCCTCCGCACCCATTCCATCTGATCTTCTGCCTTGAGTGCCTCGGTAATGCCTTCTGCTTTTTCCATCTGTTGGATCATGTGCTCCAACCGTTCCTGGCAGGTTTGCTCGATCTCGCCCAGGTGGGCATACAGCTTGCCGGACAGTATCAGCTGATTGTAGATAACGGGCCGATGCTCTTTCAGGTAATTCATCCGCATCCGTCCATACTTCCCGATGGGATAGTGCTCTTCATCCGGCAGTTCCAGGTCGGGAATCAGGTAGTCGCCACACTGAATATAGCGTCCACCCATTTGTTCAAAGATCGTATTCATTTTCCGCTCCTCCTCTGTGTTTTTGCCTGTGTAGGCTGCATGATGGGCTTTGCATAGCCACATTGCTATCCGCCACAGATGAGCAGCCGCAGCTATGCTGTATTTAGGTGGTGATGATTACCACCCTTTACAGCATACCTCTTACCAGAACTGGATCCCCCTGGAGCAGGCCCGGGTGGACTGCGGCGTGTCCATGGACGGGGCCAGCGCAAAAAATATCATCACCGCCGCCCGCAGCTACGGGCTGGAATCCAGCGCATGGCGGGTGGAGCCGGAGGACCTGCTGGAGGAAGGGCCCTTCCCCTGCATCATTCACTGGGGCTTCAACCACTTCGTGGTGCTGTGCGGCTTCCACGGGAAGCAGGCGGTGCTGAACGACCCGGCCCGGGGCCGGGTGAAGGTGGAGTGGGCGGAGTTTGACCAGGAGTTTACCGGGGTGTGCATCACCTTCAAGCCCGGGGAGCATTTTACCCCCGGGGGGGAGCGGAAGTCCGTCCTGTCCCGGGCCCGGGAGCGGCTGAAGGGCTCCAGCGCGGCGGCCGCCTTCGTGGTCATGACCACCACCATTTCCTCCCTGCTGGGGATCCTCAGCCCCGCATTTTCCCGCACCTTTGTGGACCGGCTGCTGACGGGGCGGAACCCGGAGTGGCTGCGGCCCTTCATGGCGCTGTACGCCCTGATGGCCCTGGTGACGGTGACGGTCAGCTGGATTTCCGCCATTTATTCCCTGCGGATTCAGGGGAAGATGGCGGCCTACGGCAGCGCCTCCTATCTGTGGAAGGTGCTGCGGCTGCCCATGGCCTTCTTTACCCAGCGGCTGTCCGCCGACATCGCCAACCGGCAGACCACCAACGCCTCCATCGCCGGCACCCTGGTGCGGACCTTCGCGCCCCTGGCCATCCAGAGCGTGATGATGGTCTTCTACCTGGTGGTGATGGTGCGGTACAGCCCGGTGCTGGCCCTGATCGGCGTGGGGGCCATCGCGCTGAACCTGCTGGTGTCCTCCGTGGTGACGGCGAAGCGGGTCAACATCACCCGGGTGCAGCAGCGGGACGCGGCCAAGCTTTCCTCCGCCACCCTGAGCAGCATCAGCATGATCGAGACCATCAAGGCCAGCGGGGCAGAGAACGGGTTTTTCGGCCGGTGGGCCGGATACCAGGCCAGCGTCAATTCCCAGGACGTGGCCTACGCCCGGCTGAACCATTTTCTGGGCTCCCTGCCCGCCATCATTTCCTCCGTGGCCAACATCGCGGTGCTGGGCATCGGGGTGCTGCTGGTGGTGCGGGGGCAGTTTACCGCCGGTATGGTCATGGCCTTCCAGGGGTTCCTGTCCTCCTTCATGGCCCCCGCCACCTCCCTGATTGAGGCGGGGCAGTCCATCCAGGAGATGACCACGGAGATGGAGCGGGTAGACGACGTCATGAGCTACCGGGAGGATCCCTTCTTCGACCCCCGGGAGAAAAAAGAGGAATATCAGAAGCTGTCCGGCGCCATCGAGCTGAAGAACGTGACCTTCGGCTACTCCCGGCTGGGGAAGCCCCTGATCACCGATTTTTCCATGTCCGTGAAGCCCGGGCAGAAGATCGCCTTCGTGGGGCGGACGGGCTGCGGCAAGTCCACCCTGGCCAAGCTGATCTCCGGGCTGTACCGCCCCTGGAGCGGGAGCGTCACCTTTGACGGCAAGACCCTGGAGGAGATTGACCGGGTGGTTTTCACCGGCTCCGTCAGCGTCATCGACCAGGACATCACCCTCTTCGAGGACTCCGTGTCCCAGAACATCAAGATGTGGGACGATTCCATCGAGGATTTCGAGGTCACCCTGGCGGCCCGGGACGCGGGCATCTACGACGACATCGTGACCCGGGAGGGGGGCTTCTCCCACAAGCTGCTGGACGGCGGGCGGGACCTGTCCGGCGGACAGCGGCAGCGGCTGGAGATCGCCCGGGCCCTAGCCCAGGATCCCACCATCTGCATCATGGACGAGGCCACCTCCGCCCTGGACGCCCGGACGGAGGCGGAGGTCATCCAGTCCATCAACGACCGGGGCATCACCTGCATCATCATCGCCCACCGGCTTTCCACCATCCGCAGCTGCGACGAGATCATCGTGCTGGACAAGGGGAAGATCGTGGAGCGGGGCACCCATGAGGAGCTGTACGCCCGGGGCGGCATGTACGCGGACCTGGTCAGCAATGAGTAGGGAAGGGAGGGGAGACCGTGGGCTGGTTTGACGATCAGATTGAGTACCGGAAAAAACACGAGCGGGAGCTGCTGAGCGACTCCTTCGAGAACCTGGCCCGGGCCGTGACCGGGCGGCGGGTCCGCAGCTTCCTGCAGGACCAGGCCGACGTCAGCGACGCCGTGTCCGCCCTGCTGCGCCACCTGGGGATCAAGGAAAAGGAAGTGCCCCCCACCGTGCGGGGCCTGCGGGACCGGCTGGACTTTCTCCTGTCCTCCACGGGCATCCTGTACCGGGAGGTGATCCTGTCCCGGGGCTGGCAGCGGGACGCCATGGGCCCCATGATCGGCTCCCTGCGAGATTCCGGGGCGGTGGTGGCCCTGCTACCCGCCGCCATGGGGGGATATGAGTACCTGGACCCCGCCACGGGGAAGACGGTCCGGATCACCGGGAAGACCGCCCGGAACATCAGCGGGGAGGCCCTGTGCTTTTACCGGCCCCTGCCCTCCCGGGAGCTGAAGCTGGGGGATCTGCTGCGGTACATGGTCAGCTGCCTGACCACCTGGGACCTGGTCAGCTTCGGGGCCGCCGCCCTGGCCATCGCGCTGCTGGGGCTGCTGACGCCCCGGCTGACTCAGATTCTTATGGGGCCAGTCATCGCCACCGGCAGCGCCCGGCTGCTGATGGCGGCGGTTTCCTTCCTGCTTTTCGCCACCCTCAGCGGCATGCTGCTGTCCGTCATCCGGTCCCTGCTGCTGTCCCGGATCCGGGGGAAGCTGAGCACCAGCGTGAACGCCGCCGCCATGATGCGGATTCTGTCCCTGCCGGCCACCTTCTTCCGGAATTATTCCGCGGGCGAGCTGAACCAGTACATCGGGTACATGGAGAGTTTGTGCGAAACCATGGTGGACTCCCTGTTCTCCACGGCGGTGACGGGGCTCTTTTCCCTGGTGTATCTGGCGCAGATCTTCACCTTCGCCCCCAGCCTGGTCTGGCCCAGCCTGATCGTGACCCTGGTGACCCTGGGGGTCAGCGTCCTGTCCGCCCTGGTGCAGATGCGGATTGACAAGGAGAAGATGACCCACACCGCCAAAGAGCGGGGCCTGGTGTTCTCCCTGATCACCGGCATCCAGAAGATCCGCCTCAGCGGCGCGGAGAACCGGGCCTTCTCCCGCTGGGCCCGGCAGTACGTGAAGAGCGCCCAGATGACCTACAGCCCGCCGGCCATCATCCGCCTGTCCACGGTGCTGACCACGGCGGTGTCCCTGGCCGGCACCGGCGTCATGTACTACGTGGCGGTGCGCAGCCAGGTCAGCGTGGCGGATTACTTCGCCTTCAGCGCCGCCTACGGCTACATTTCCTCCGCCTTCAGCTCCCTGGCGGCCATGGCCCTGTCCGCCGCCTCCATCCGGCCGGTCATCGACCTGGTGAAGCCCCTGCTGGAGGCCCGGCCGGAGACGGCGGAGAACCGGGAGACCGTGACCCGCCTGTCCGGCGCCATCGAGATATCCCACATCACCTTCGGCTACGACCCGGACAGCAAGCCCCTTTTCGAGGACTTCAGCCTGAAGATCAATCCCCGGGAGTACGTGGCCATCGTCGGGCGCAGCGGCTGCGGCAAGTCCACCCTGGTGCGGCTGATGCTGGGCTTCGAGAAGCCGGCCCGGGGCGTCATTACCTATGACCGGAAGGATCTGCAGCGGCTGGATCCCCACTCCGTGCGCCGGCAGATCGGCGCCGTCATGCAGGACGGGAAGCTGTTTTCCGGCAGCATCTTTGAGAACATCGTCATCTCCGCCCCGACGCTGAACCTGCAGGCCGCCTGGGACGCCGCGGAGATCGCGGGCATCGCCGACGACATCCGGGACATGCCCTTGGGCATGCACACCGTGCTGCAGGAGGGGGGCGGCACCATCTCCGGCGGGCAGCGGCAGCGGCTGCTGATCGCCCGGGCCATCGCCCCGAAGCCGAAGATCCTGATCTTTGACGAGGCCACCTCTGCCCTGGACAACATCACCCAGCGGAAGGTGTCCGAGGCCCTGGACCAGATGAAGTGCACCCGCATCGTCATCGCCCACCGCCTGTCCACCATCCGCCGGTGCGGGCGGATCCTGGTGCTGGAGGGCGGCAAGATCGCCGAGGACGGCACCTACGACGAGCTCATTGCTAAGGGCGGGCTCTTCGCTGACCTGGTGGAGCGGCAGCGGCTGGATCAGTAAGAAGGAGCTATGCAGACAAACAATGCAGACGAGAACCGCTCCGCTCTCAGGGCGGAAGAGTAACTTTTATTGTAATGATTCAGCCCAGCA
Organism: Clostridia bacterium; assembly: GCA_017469265.1. Classification (GTDB taxonomy): domain Bacteria; phylum Bacillota; class Clostridia; order Christensenellales; family Aristaeellaceae; genus Aristaeella. The sequence continues at coordinate 6,278 of JAFUGS010000046.1, read as the reverse complement.
AGCGGAGCGCTGAGGTGTTCCATCTCCGGGGGCCTTGATTCTCGCCGGTTCTTAGCGATTGGCAAGCCGAAGGCGCAGACAGAGCTTAGAACCGCTGCGTAAGTGAACGGAGCCGAGAGGCGTCCCCCGGAATGGAATTCCTCAGAGAGCGGAGCGACGGAAGAGGTACGGATTTTGGTTGAACGATTCAGACAAATCTGATATGATGATAATGAATACCCGGAAAAACACAGTACGACAATAAAAGGAGAGAGCGACATGAACAAATTCCTGGCACCCACCTCCCCTGAAATCACGGAGCGGGAAACCCGGCATCAGGCCATGGTCCGGGCCATCGCGGGCGACTGCATGGTTCTTCTGGAAAACGACGGCGCCCTTCCCCTGAAGGAAAAGGGCCGGATCGCGCTGTACGGCAACGGCGCCCGGGCCACCGTGAAGGGCGGCACCGGCTCCGGCGACGTGTACGTCCGGGAAACCGTCAACGTGGAGGAAGGCCTCCGCCGGGAGGGCTTCACCGTGACCACCGGCGCCTGGCTGGACCGGCAGGATCAGGCCGCCGTGGCGGAAAAGGAAGCCTATGAAAAGGCGGCCATCGACGCCGCCATCGCGGCGGGCCAGCCGAAAGAGGCCGCCCAGATGATGATGGTTCTGAATCCCCTGACCCCCAAGGCCCTGGCCCCCGTCACGGAGGGGGACGTGGCCGCCTCCGCCACGGACACGGCGGTGTTCGTCCTGTCCCGGAACAGCGGCGAGGGCAAGGACCGGAACGCGGAGGCCGGGGACTATGAGCTCTCCGAGGCGGAAGTCGGGGCCCTCCGGTTCCTGGCGGAACACTACGCGAAGCTGATCGTGCTGCTGAACGTGGGCGGCGTCATCGACACCAAGCCCCTACGCTCCATCCCGGGCATCAGCGCGGTGGTGCTGGTGGGCCAGATGGGGAACATCACCGGCCTGGCGGTGGCGGACCTGCTGACCGGAAAGGCCCAGCCCTCCGGCAAGCTGACTGACACCTGGGCGGAGAACTACCTGGACTATCCCTCCTCCGCCGGCTTCAGCCACAACAACGGCAATCTCAGCGATGAATTCTATACCGAGGGCATCTACGTCGGGTACCGGTATTTCGACACCTTCGGCGTGAAGCCCGCCTATCCCTTCGGCTTCGGCCGGAGCTATACGGACTTCGCCATGGAGACGGCGGGGGTCACCCTGGAGGGGACGGACCTGGTGATCCGGGTCCGGGTCCGGAACGTGGGGAAGGAATACGCCGGGCGGGAAGTGGCCCAGGTCTACGTGTCCGCCCCGGCCGGGAAGATCCCGAAGCCCTGGCAGGAGCTGCGGGCCTTCGCCAAGACCGGCGTGCTGCGGCCCGGGGAGGAGGAAACCCTGACCCTGCGCGTCCAGGCCGCCTCCCTGGCCAGCTTCTGCCCGAAGTGCTCCGCGTGGGTGCTGGAGGCGGGGGATTACCTGATCCGGGTGGGCAGCAGCTCCCGGGACACGCGGATCGCCGCGGTGCTGACCCTGGCGGACCGGGCGGTGGTGGAGAAGGTGAAGCCCCTCTTCCACGACCCTGACGCCTCCCTGACGGAGATCACCCCGCCGGCGGACGTCCCCGCCCTGCCCACGGACGCGGCGGACCTGGCCGCCGCCGTGCGGCTGACCCTGGATCCCGCCCTGATCCTCACGGCGGAGCCCGTGTATTCCACCCTGCCGGCTGCCCTGGCGAAGAAGGCCGGCCCGGTCATTCCCTTCGCGGACGTGGCGGCGGGGAAGGCCTCCCTGGATGACTTTATCGCCCAGCTGACCGACGATGAGCTGGCCTACCTGATGGTGGGCAACTCCGTGGACAACGTGGGCTTCAACAGCGTGCTGGGCGCGGCGGCGAAGACCCTGCCCGGCGCCGCGGGGGAAACCACCGACAAGCTGATGCCCAAATACGGGCTGAAGCAGCTGGAGCTGTGCGACGGCCCGGCGGGTCTGCGGCTGACGCCGGAGTATATCGAGCGGCCGGACGGGACCGCCATCGGCCTGGGCGGCATGAGCTACGGCGGCGACCAGAACGCGGAGGGCATCCGGCATTATCAGTACCTGACCGCCATCCCCATCGCCTCCACCCTCGCCGCCTCCTGGGACCTGGCCCTGATCGCCTCCATGGGCGACCTGGTGGGAGCCGAGATGGAGGACTTCGGCGCCTCCCTGTGGCTGGCGCCGGGCATGAACATCCACCGAAACCCCCTGTGCGGGCGGAACTTTGAGTACTACTCCGAGGATCCGCTGCTGACCGGCAAGTGCGCGGCGGCGGACACCATGGGCGTGCAGAAGCATCCCGGATACGGCACCACCGTGAAGCACTTCCTGGCCAACAACCAGGAGGACAACCGGATGTTCACCAACGCCCACATCTCCGAGCGGGCCATCCGGGAGATCTACGCCCGGAATTTCCAGATCGTGGTGCAGGAAGCGCAGCCCATGTCCCTGATGACCTCCTACAACCTGGTGAACGGCGTCCACTCCGCCAACAACGAGGACTCCGTCACCCGGCTGCTGCGGGATGAGTGGGGCTTCCAGGGCCTGGTCATGACCGACTGGCTCACCACCAGCGACCTGAGCACCCACCTGGCCTCCGGCGCCGAGGTGAAGTACGGCAAGTCCGACGCCGCCCGGTGCGTCCTGGCCCAGAACGACCTGGTGGAGCCCGGGGAGAAGGCGGACTTTGACCGCATCATGGAAGGGCTCTCGGAGGGCGTCATTACCCGGGCCCACCTGGAACGCAACGCCCGGAACATCCTCACCCTGATCCTCCGGTCCCACCTCTACGCCGACACGCCCTACAACCAGATCGTGCCCGGCCGGTGCGTGACCTTTACCCAGGAATAAGCATCCGCCCCGCGGAGCCGCTCTGACCGGCCAGGGCCCCCGCCCTGGCCGGAACAGCCTGCGCTCCGCGGGGCTGTTCTGTCTATTTTGAACTGGAGGTTGCAGTCTATGTCTGAAGCATCCCTGTCCCAACGTGTCCACGCTTTTGCCGCCCGGCTGGAAAGAGAGGACGTGAACATGCACGGCTTCCTGCTGTCCGTGGACGGGCAGGAGAAGGCCAAGGCCTATTACGCCCCCTTCCGGGAGGGCCAGCCCCACCGCCTGTACTCCGTCAGCAAAACCATGACCGGCCTGGCCATCGGCATGCTGATGGATCAGGGGCGGCTTTCCATGGACAGCCATATCACGGATTTTTTCCCGGACTATCTGCCGGCGGAGCCGGATGAGCGGCTCCTGCGCCTCACCCTGCGGGACATGCTGCGCATGGCGACCTGCTACCGCGCCACCGCGTACCGGGAGGGGGTGGACGAAAACTGGACCCGGCCCTTCTTCACCGGCCACCCGGACCACGAGCCCGGCACCGTTTTCTATTACGACACGGGCTGCTCCCAGGTCCTGGCCGCGCTGGTGGAGCGGCTGTCCGGCCAGGACGTGCTGGTCTTCCTGGAGGAGCGGCTCTTCCGGCTCCTGGGCTGCGAGGATGAGCGGTACTGGCTGCGGGATCCCTCCGGCTGTCCCCAGGGGGGCACCGGCCTGTGCATGAGCCTGCGGGATTATCACCGGATTTCCCTCTGCCTCCTGGACGGGGGGCGGGGCCTGGTGCCCGGCTGGTTCGTCCGGGAGATGGGGCAAAAGCAGATCGAAACCGCCCTGCAGGACAAGGAGGAGGAGCAGTACGGCTACGGATACCAGTGCTGGCGGACCCGGGCCGGCTGGGCCATGTACGGCATGGGGGGCCAGCTGTCCATCCTCTGTCCGGACCGGAAGGCCGTCCTTTCCACCCTGGCGGACACCCGGCTGGATCCCGCCGGCGTCCAGCGAATCTATGACGCCTTCTTTGAGGAAATCTATCCCTACATCGGCGTGGAGGACATGGCGCCCGAGACCCTGTCCCTGGCTGTGAAGCCCCTGCCGGATCATCCGGAAATCCCCGGGCGCGTCACGGGCCTGTACGCCTTCGCGCCGGACAACCCCCTGGGGATCCGGTCTCTCCGCCTGGAGGACGGGCTCCTGTCCTACGAGAACGCCCGGGGGCCGGTTTCCCTGGCTTTCCGCCGGGGCCAGGTGCTGGAAACCGCCTATCCCGGCTGGCCGGAGGTGCCCGCCCTGGTTTCCGCCGGCTGGCTGAACCCGGACCTGCTCCGGATCCGCTGCTTCGCCGTCGGGGACGCCCCCTGCGGCTTTGACATGCTGCTCAGCTTCCGGGACAGCCGGGTCACCGTACAGTGCCGCTGCTCCGGCGACTCGGTGACCAAAGGCTACGACGGCGCCGCCAGCGGCCTCCTCACGGAAGGGTGACGCCCCCGGAAGCGGAATCCCTCAGCGCATCGCCTGCCGGACGGAAGCGTGACGCCCCCGGAAGCGGAACCCTTCGGCGCTTCGCCTGCCGGACGGAATCATTACGCTTCGTGAAAGAACCCTGGCGGCCCCGTGAAACTCCTTGAGATATCCGTTGAAATCGTGTATAATTCTCTTACCGCGGCACGAGGCGTACTGCCCGTGCCGCTTTTATGAGGAGGAGATCGGATGGCGTCGCTTGGAGAGCAAATTCAAACCGCGAGAAAAGCCAAAGGCCTGACACAGGATGCCCTGGCCAGGGCAATCAACGTCACCAGGCAGACCATTTCCAACTACGAGTCCGGAAAGCGCCTGCCGGATGTCTCGACTTTAATGCTCCTGTCAAAAACCCTGGACTTTCACTTTATGAATCCCGCTTCGGCTGACAACCCTGCCAAAGCGGATGCGGAAAAAGTCCCGGCGGATAAGACAGCTGCCGTGGCTGGCGCGGATAGCGCTCCGACGGATCAGACAGAGGCCCAGGCGGGCAAGAACAGCGCCCAGGCGGATCAGACGGATGCCCCGGCGGGCGCGGACTGTGTCACGGCGGATACGACGGACGCCGGCGCGGAACGGTCCACAGCTGAGACGGCCGGAGAGCCGCAGACGAAAAAGCCTCCCGCTGAAGCGGCGGATCCGGTTCGCTTCGATCGGGAGCCATCCTCGGACAGCGCGGCCCCGCGTACCTCCGCCCGTCCGGCCGGGTGGAAACGGCTGCTTCCGCTGATGGCCGCCGTGGTCATTCTCGCGGCCGCGCTGCTCATCTGGAAGCCCTGGCGGAAACCGGTTTCCTACACCGACAGCGACGGGGTGGCCTATACCATTGCCGAATTCAAACAGACCGCGGAGAACGACGCGTCCAAAGCCTACCTGCAGCTCGTTCCCTCCGTCCAGTTCATGAAAAACGACGCGGATACGTACTGGCTTTACAGCCTGAACTGCTACGAAACCAATCACATCGCCCTTTCCGTGGACCGATACGAGGAATTCATTTTCAAGGACAACAAGCTGATTCACCGTGTCTTTGGACAGAAAGATCTGGAGCCCCTGGGCGTTTCCACCGCCATCAGCGCGGACGGCGAATGGGTGATTACGGGCGGTTTCCCGACACAGAACGTCAAAGGCATTGGCTGGAAGATCACCACCACCGACGCGAACAGCGCGACCGAAACCTTCACCAGCTTCCTGCCCCTGGCCGAACAGTAAAAACCCCGGCAAATCCAGCTGTTCCGCTTTCGTTTTTTCGTCTGTTTTTCATCACTTCCAAAGTGCAACTTTAGAGAAACGCTGATTTGAATAAATCAGCGCTTTCTTAGATTAGCCGAAAAAGTGGCTGTCAAGCGGTTTTTCTTCGCGCCAGCACAATAACTGTCATTTAAGAAGATCCGCAAGGTAGCACTCCTCTTTCTTATGAGATCCCCGGATTCTTTTATATTCCCGAATCGCGTTGATCAGTCTGTCGCAGTCACGGCTGCTTCAGCACCTTCCTCAGCGCCATAAGATCCTCATAGTTGACCGCTGTTCTGAAGGCATTGCTGTAATACTGCCTGCTCTTCAGCAGCGCGGGACGAATACGATAACCCTCATACATATTGGTCAGATGAACACGGCCGTTGGCGTTGCAGATCCAGATGTTATCCTGCCGGCCCATTTGATCCAGCACCTCGCAATAGTGCGTCGTAAAGATCAGCGTCGCATTGTTTCGGTTGACACGCTTATCCTTATAACGACAAATCGATCGTCTCAACAAAACGTTAAAGTATGACTTTATTGTGAAACCCTCTGCCGACGGAGCTGCATGAGGGCAGACTTCCCCCTATGCCGTTAATAAGGGATGAACTGGAGTATAAATCAGGCTGTGGCCGAGGCGGTGGCAAGCGTCACTTCATAGCCCAATGCTTTCAGTC
>JAFUGS010000045.1 GCA_017469265.1 Clostridia bacterium | reverse complement strand
GCAGGTGTACGTGCTGACGAAGGAAGAGGGCGGCCGTCATACGCCTTTCTTCAACGGCTATCGTCCGCAGTTCTACTTCCGGACGACGGACGTGACGGGCTCCATCAAGCTGCCGGAAGGCGTGGAAATGGTGATGCCCGGTGACAACATTGACATGGAGATCGAGCTGATCACCCCCATCGCCATGGAGCAGGGACTGCGCTTCGCTATCCGCGAGGGCGGCCGTACCGTGGGCTCCGGCGTTGTGGCCAAGATCATTGAATAATCCAGAATACGGGAGGGAAAAGCAATGGCTAACGCTGCCCGCAACAAGATTTGCCTGGCCTGCACCGAGTGCAAGCAGCGCAATTACAACAACATGAAGAACAAGAAGAACACGCCGGATCGGATCGAGCTGATGAAGTATTGCCCCTTCTGCAAGAAGCATACGACCCATCGCGAGACCAAGTGATTCCACACACCACAATGAAATGTGAGGATGTGAAAAAAGATGTCTGAGGAAAAGAAGACGCCAGTGAAGAAGGCTGAGCCCGGAAAAGGGGCGAAGGTGCTGAACTGGTTCAAGACCCTTCCCCAGAGGATTGCGAAGCCCTTCAGGAACATGTACTATGAGCTGAAGAAGGTAACCTGGCCGACAAAGCAGCGCCTGATCTCCTATTCGATCATCGTACTTGCGTTCATGCTTGTGATGGGCGTCGTGATCGGTCTGCTGGATATGGGCGCGTCCGCCGGTGTGCGGAGCCTGATTCCGTCCTCCACGTCCACGGCCGCGGCCGCGTCCACCACGGATGTGGCGGAAGAGGCAGCCGGGGAAGCGGAAGAAGCGGCAGAAACCGCGGAAGCCGCAGTTGAGGAAGCCGCGGAAACTGTGGAAGAGCAGGCGGCTGAAACGGCCGAAACCGCGGCGGAGTCCGCTGAGCAGGCTGCTGAAACCGTCGAAAACGCGGTGGAAGATACAACCGCTGCTGTTGAGAACGCCACCGAAAACGCTGACGCCGCTGAGGGGAATTAAGCATGGCAGGTTCAACGAACAAAGAGCCCTGCTGGTATGTGATTCATACCTACTCGGGCTATGAAAACAAAGTCAAGGATACACTGGAAAAATCCGTGGAAAACAACGGCATGCAGGATCTGATCTTCGAGGTTCGGGTCCCCATGGAAGAGGTTGTGGAAATCCGGAATGGCAAGCGGGTGCGCAGCACCCGGAAGGTGTATCCCGGGTATGTCCTGGTGCATATGATCGAGACCACGGAAAGCTGGTACGTCGTTCGGAACACCCGGGGCGTGACCGGCTTTGTGGGTCCGGACTCCAAGCCCGTACCGCTGACCCAGGAGGAAGTGGACATGATGCTCAACACCGAGCAGACGTCCGTCGACTTCGGTTTCGCCATTGGCGAGAATGTCCGGATTCTTTCCGGGCCTCTGGAAAACTTCAGCGGTGTGGTGGAGGATGTGGACACTGTCCGCGGCAAGCTGACCGTCAAGGTGCAGATGTTCCTTGGCCGGGAGATGCCTGTGGAAGTGGACCTGGACCAGGTTGAAAAGGAAGACTGAGCGCTTCCGAAGCTTTGACGCCGCGGAGACAGGCGCAGCCTGTCTCCTTCGCGAGGCCGCCTGCCGGATGTACGGCTTTTCTCCGGAAAAGCCGGATCGGCCTGCGGCCGGGTTCAGCGCTCACGCGCTGGATCGTGGGAGGGGATGAACATCCCCGCCTGACCACATTTTTATAGGAGGTGCCATTCAAATGGCCAAGAAAGTCGCTGCTTACATCAAGCTGCAGGTTCCCGCCGCCAAGGCCACGCCCGCTCCGCCCATCGGTCCTGCCCTGGGTCAGCATGGCGTGAACATTCCTGGATTCTGCAAGGAATTCAATGACCGTACCGCCAAGGATGCCGGCCTGATCATCCCCGTGGTGATCACCGTGTATACCGACCGTACCTTCACCTTCATCACCAAGACTCCTCCGGCTCCCGTGCTGATCAAGAAGGAACTGGGCCTGGAGACCGCCAGTGGCCGTCCCAACCGGGACAAGGTTGGCCAGCTGACCAAGGAGCAGGTGAAGAAGATCGCCACCATCAAGATGCCTGACCTGAATGCAGGCAGCCTGGAAGCTGCCATGAGCATGGTCGCCGGGACGGCCCGCAGCATGGGCGTCACGGTGGAACAGTAATGGAGGTGGACGAGCATGAAGCACGGAAAGAAGTATAACGAGAGCCTGAAGCTGATCGATCATCTGAAGCAGTATGACCCCGAAGAAGCGGTGGATCTGGTGCTGCAGACCGGCAAAGCCAAGTTCGATGAAACCGTGGAAATCTCCGTCCGCCTGGGCGTGGATCCCCGTCACGCGGACCAGCAGGTCCGTGGCGCGGTGGTGCTGCCTCACGGAACCGGCCGCACCATTCGTGTGCTGGTCATCGCCAAGGGCGAGAAGGCCAAGGAAGCGGAAGCGGCTGGCGCCGATTACGTTGGAGCGGAAGAAATGATCCAGAAGATCCAGCAGGAAAACTGGTTCGATTTCGACGTCTGCGTAGCCACCCCTGATATGATGGGCATGATCGGCCGGATCGGCCGGATCCTGGGCCCGAAGGGCCTGATGCCGAACCCCAAGTCCGGCACCGTGACCATGGATATCACCCGCGCTGTCAACGATATCAAAGCCGGTAAGGTCGAGTATCGTCTGGACAAGACCGCGATCATTCACTGCCCCATCGGCAAGGTTTCCTTCGGCAAGGAAAAGCTGCAGGAGAACCTGAACGTGCTGGTGGACGCCATTAACAAGGCTAAGCCCGCCGCCGCCAAGGGAACCTATATGCGGAGCATTTATCTCTCCAGCACCATGGGCCCCGGCATTCGGGTAAACCCGCTGAAGTTCTGAGGCGTTTCATCGGCTTTGGTGTGAACCGGAGCCGGATAATCCACAAAGCAAAAAAGGACGGTATCCTCGGATGCCGTCTTTTTTTTGTGCCTGGAATATGATATACTTGCCCAGGAAAGCGAGGACATGAATTTGAGCAAAACAAAGGACAGAATCCGGGAGAGCAATCTGCGGTACAAGCAGAGCCTGGGGCAGAACTTTATCTATGATGAGGAACTGCTTTCTTCGCTGGTGGCGGACGCGGAGGTATCTTCCGAGGAAGATGTGCTGGAGATCGGTCCCGGCGCCGGAAGCCTGACAAAGCACCTGTGCGATCAGGCGCATCACGTGATGAGCCTGGAGCTGGATGAAAGGCTGATACCGCTGTTGAACGCATTCATGGCCGGAAGGGAAAACTTCACCCTTGTCCAGGGCGATGTCATGACGGCGGATCTGCCGGAAATGACAAAAGCGCTTCGTAAGCCCTTTGCCGTTGTGGCGAATATCCCCTATTATATAACGACACCGCTGATCACCCGCCTGCTGACAAGCGGCCTGCCTATCAGCCGGATGGCGCTGATGGTTCAGAAGGAAGTGGCGGAGAAAATTCTTTCTCAGCCGGGGGAGGATGGCTGGGGTCCACTGGCTGTGCGCTGCCAGTACCAGTGTGAACCCCGTCTGGCCCAGGTGGTGCCCGCGGCCTGTTTTACGCCAGCTCCAAAGGTGGACAGCGCCTTTATGGTGCTGCCCCTGCGGGACAGGCCAGCGGTGGAAGTGAGGGATGAAAAAGCGTTCTTTCAGATCGTGACGGCTGCTTTTGCCCTGCGGCGGAAAACAATGACAAACGGGCTCTGTGCGAGCCTGCGGCTGGATCGGGCGGACGCGCTTGCCCTGATGGCGCGCGCGGGGCTGGATGAAAAAATCCGGGGCGAGAAACTGACCCTGGAGCAGCTGGCCGCGCTGGCGGACGCGTGGACAGCGCTGCGCGCGGAGAAAGCCTGAGGGGAAGGAGGGTGAAAAGATGCCGATCGCCAGATTTACCCACGTGTCGGAAAAAGAATATCTTGATGCCGTGAAAAATCTGCCGGGCTGTTTGGCGAGGGATGAGATTCCGCTGCCGAAGCGTTCCACACCGGGCAGCGCCGGGTACGATTTTGTGTCACCGATCGAAATCGAAATACCGGCGGGCGGGAAGGGGATCATTCCCACGGGGATCCGATGCGAGATGCAGGAGGGCTGGGTGCTGATGCTCTTTCCGCGCAGTGGGCTGGGTTTCCGATATCAGACCCGCCTGAGCAACACGGTCGGAATTATTGACAGTGACTACGCCTTTGCGGATAACGAAGGGCATATCATGGTCAGCCTGCGGAATCCACTGAATCAAAGCCTGGTGATCAAGCGCGGCGCAAGATTCTGCCAGGGTATTTTTGTTCCCTACGGCCTGGCGGAAGAAACGGGGGATTTCCAGAAAAGAACAGGCGGATTTGGATCAACCGGGGAAACGGTCTGATTCTGTTTTCGAATTTACAGCGCGGCACGTCAGAAAATGAGGAGGAGAGGAAGATGCTCACACCAATTCGCATGCATCCCGCTTTCCGGGGCGGAAAGCTGACCCCATGGGGCGGGGATAAACTGAAAACCGTCTTTGGGAAACCTATCCCGGAGACGCCGACAGGCGAAAGCCTGGAAATCAGCTGTATCCCGGGACTGGAAAGCACGGATGATCAGGGAAGAAAGCTGACGGAGCTGATCGCCCAGGATCCGCGGGCCTACGTCGGAAGGTACGCGGGCAAAGCCTTTCCGCTGCTGCTGAAGCTGATTGACGCCCGGGAGCCCCTGAGCGTGCAGGTGCATCCGGATGACGCCTACGCCTGCGCGCGTGAGGGAGGCAAGCTGGGCAAGACGGAAGCCTGGCTGATCCTGGACTGTCCGGAGGGCGCGGAGCTGGTATACGGCATTCATCCCGGAACCGACCTGGAAACCCTGCGGGAAGCCTGCGCCAGGGGAAGCGCTGTGGGCCCCCTGCTGCGCCGGGTGCAGGTTCGGCCGGGGGATGTATGCAATATTCCCGCCGGTACGGTGCATGCCCTTGGGGCAGGAATCCTGCTGTACGAAATCCAGCAGAGCAGCGATGTGACCTACCGTTTCTATGACTGGGACCGGGTGGATAAGAACGGGAACAGGCGGGAACTGCATATCGAAAAAGCCCTGGACGTTACAAACCTGTCCTTCGCGCCGGAACCAAAGCATTGGGAGGAAGAGCCGGGAATTACCCGGATGCTGGAGGAGCCTTACTTCAGCCTGGATCTGATCAGGACGGAAGGAAACGGGATGAAACTGCCGGCATGGACGGATTTCGGCTTCCTGACCGCGCTGGACGACGGGCTGATCATGGCGTGGGAGCATGACGAAATCAGGATGCGGAAAGGCGAGAGCTTCTTCCTGCCCTGCGCGGGCCCGGCGATCACGCTGAACGGAAACGGCAGGGCGGCGCTGTCCATGCCGAGGGGGAAATAAGCATTGGTAAAGCACAACGTATACGGGAACACGGATGGGATCAGAGATGCCCTGCTGACCAAGCTGGACGCTATGTACCAGTACGAGCTGGCGGAAGGAGAGTACCTGCCGCGGGAGCTGATGCGGCTGCTGGCGGCTTATTCCTGTCAGCTGAACAGGGAGATCGCTGTTTATATGACCCGGGACGGTGAGATCGTCCACGTGGCGGTGGGAACGGACTGCGATGTGGAACTGGTGGATTTCCGCCTGCGGAGAAACGCGAGGCGGCTGAGCCGAATCCGCTGCGTCCATACCCATCCGGACGGGGACGGACATCTGAGCGATGTGGATCTCAGCGCGCTGAAGATCTTTCGCTATGACGCCATGACGGCTGTCGGTGTGGCGAATGGGGAGCCCACCATCGTGCAGACCGCGTTTCTGACTTCGGAAAAGGATATCCTGATGCCTGAACCGGTCCGCTGGTACAGCATTCCGGATCAGGAATGGCTGGCGCAGATTGAACAGAGCGACCTGCTGGTCGGTACGGAGGAAACCGCGCAGGTTTCTGATGGACCCGAGAAAGCGGTTCTGATGGGGATCGAGAGCATGGAATCCCTGGAGGAGCTGCGAAGACTGGCGGAAACAGCCGGCGCCCAGGTGGTCGGAAGCTTTCTGCAAAATCGTTCCAGGCCGGATGGCGCCCTCTTTATCGGCCGGGGCCGGGCGGAGGAGCTGGCCAGAGAATGCCAGGCGCTGGACGCGGATCTCTGCATTCTGGATGAGGAACTGACGGGCATCCAGACAAGAAATCTGGAGGATGTGCTGCGGGTGAAGGTGATTGATCGCACCACCCTGATTCTGGATATTTTCGCGCAGCGGGCATCCAGCGCCGAGGGCAAGCTGCAGGTGGAGCTGGCGCAGCTGCAGTATCAGAGCACAAGGCTGATTGGCCAGGGGCTGGTGCTGAGCCGGCTGGCGGGGGGAATCGGCACCAGAGGCCCCGGCGAGAGCCAGCTGGAGATGAACCGGCGCCGCATCCGTGAACGGATGACAGAGCTGCGCCGCCGGCTGGAGGAAGTGGAAAAACAGCGGGATATCCGGCGGAAGAGCCGGGAGAAAAACGGGACGCCCGTGGTGGCTCTGGTCGGGTATACCAACAGCGGCAAATCCACCTTGCTGAACACGCTGACAGGATCCGAGGTTTACGCCCAGGATCAGCTGTTTGCCACGCTGGACGCGGTCTCCCGCCGAATGGAAACCCCCGAGAAAACGGCGTACCTGCTGGTGGATACGGTGGGCTTTATCCGAAAACTGCCGCATACGCTGGTCAGCGCTTTCCGATCCACACTGGAGGAAGCGGCTCTGGCGGATGTGCTGGTGATTGTGAACGACGGCGCCAGCCCGGACATGACGCGGCAGCATGATACGGTGGAGCAGGTGCTGAATGACCTTGGCGCGACGGAGCAGACGCGGATTGAGGCGGTGAATAAATGCGACATCGCCGATCCCTGGCCCAGCTTTCCCGGGGCTGTGATGATCAGCGCGAAGACCGGTGCCGGGCTGGAGGAGCTGAAGCGCCGGATTGCGGACGCGCTGCAGGCGTCCTACGCGCCGGTGACCTTTGTCGTCCCCTTTGAGCATTACGGTCTGCTGTCCCAGATCCGTCCGCTGGGAAGGGTTATTACGGAACAGTATACCGATACGGGGGCGGAACTGACGATTGTTCTGTCCCATGAGGACGCGGGCCGGATGCTCCGCCTGCATGGGCAGAAGATTCAGCTGAAAACATAGCCGGTATAAGCCTTCTTGTCTTTTCTGGCTGATATCCGACCATGGGAGAACCGTTGCATTATTTTCTATTTTGTGCTATGATTCCGAATGGACTCAAGAGCTTGAAAAATAAGGGCTCGGGGCCCTAATAATATGAAAAAGGAGAGAGAGGAAATGAAGAAGACGATCGCTAACGTGGATTACGATACTGAGTCTGCCGAGCTGCTGGGCAAGGTGACTGCCGGGTCCATCGGTGATCCCGCCGGCTACGAAGAGTGCCTCTTCAAGACCGAGAGCGGAAAGTTCTTCCTCTACACCAATGGCGGAGAGGCGTCTCCCTATACGAAGGAAGACATCAAACGCATGTCTAAAGCCAAGGCGGAAGAATGGCTGCAGGAGCATAAATAATCCGCTCCCGAATGAAAGCCGGAGATGGGGCTTGCCCTTTCCCCGGCTTTTGCTTTACAATAAACCCGACGCGTTTCTGTCCAGATGGGTGGATCACGGCCTCGCGCAGCGCTGCCGCCAGTCCGCCGGATGGGGTTGTAAGAAACGTGCTTCGGATCGATACCCGATGATCAGAACCATGGAGGAACGGATACATGAAAAAAGGAATTCTCTTTGACCTGGATGGCACGCTGTGGGACTCCGCGGAAGGCGTTACCCGATCCTGGAACGTGGCGCTGGAAAGGCTTGGACGCCCGGAGCGGATGACGCTGGACAGCATCCATGGGCTCATGGGGAAGACCATGGATACCATCGCGATGGAGTGCTTTTTCGGAGAGCCGAAGGAAAAAGCCCTCCAGGTGCTGGATGCCTGTGTACAGGAGGAGAATGAGTATCTGCTTGCCCATGGCGGCATCCTTTATGAAGGGCTGGAGGAGACGCTGAAGACCCTGAAAGCGCTGGGGTACTTCCTGGCCATTGTCAGCAACTGTCAGGAAGGATATATCGAAGCGTTCCTTGCGCATCACCGCCTGGAGTCCTATTTTGATGATACGGAGAACTTTGGGCATACGGGGCGCGGCAAGGGATACAACATCCGCCTGGTAGTGGATCGAAATCAGCTGGATGAAGCGCTGTATCTGGGGGATACCCAGGGAGATTACGATGCCGCGCGGGAGGCCGGAATCCCGTTTCTTCACGCGGCCTATGGGTTTGGGACCGTTCCTGCCGGGACACCGGCAATCGCCGATATCCGGGAGCTGCCCTTCCGGGCCGCGAAAGACATGTGAAGCAATGCGCCTAAAGCGGAAAAGCAAACAGTAATACAACGCACAGATATGGTGTGACACCGGACGATCATCTTCAGAGGAGAAAAAGACATGGGAAAAGTACTGCTGATCAATGGAAGTCCGAAAGCAAATGGATGCACGGCGGCTGCCCTTCGGGAAATGATGGATGTTTTTGCGCAGGAGGGTATGGAGACGGAACTGATCCATGTGGGCAACAAGGCGATCCGAGGGTGCGTGGCCTGCGGAAACTGCGCCAAAGCCGGAAGGTGCGTGTTTGATGATCTGGTGAATGAAACCGCGCCAAAGCTGGAAGCCGCGGATGGCCTGGTGGTCGGGAGTCCCGTGTATTACGGTTCTCCGAATGGCACCCTGCTGTCCTTTCTGGACCGCCTGTTCTATTCCACCCCGTTTTCCAAGCACATGAAGGTTGGTGCGGCAGTGGTGAGCGCGAGACGCGGCGGCAATACCGCTTCCTTTGATGTGCTGAACAAGTATTTCACCATTTCCGGTATGCCCGTTGCTTCCAGCACGTACTGGAATCAGGTGCATGGCTTTACGGCGGAAGATGTAAAAAAAGATCTGGAAGGCCTGCAGACCATGCGCAATCTGGCCCGAAACATGAGCTTCCTGATTCGGGCCATTTCGATGGCCAGGGAAAAGCAGGGCCTTCCAGAAATGGAGCGGGGAGCCTTTACCAGCTTCCCGGACGGAAAATAAGAGAAGGAGGCCAGGACTTACTTTTTGATGGTGAAGGCGGTTTTACCTGCCCACAGGCCGTTAAAGTAGATGTCCATCGTGTATTTCCCCTGGATGACTTCCCCATAAAGCAGTTTCATGTTATTAAAGAGGCCGGCGAGCGGGAAAAAATTCCAGGCCCAGTAGTAACCGGGGTCGCAGTCCATGAAGGAATCGAAACCATCCACGTACAGGATCTGCCCCTTGCTGTCCGAAACGGTGACATCAAACCGGGTAATGTAGAAGGTATTAAACCGGCCTTTGGGGGTGAACTTGAAATAAAGCCCATACTCCCGGCCGCTGGTGTCCTCGTTAATGGTCTTGGCGGACAGCCCCTTTTTCAGGTCATAGCCATTTCCATTATCGGGGTTCTTGTAGCGGGGGCTGCAATAAATGGTGGGCAGCAGGGAACACTTGTTATTTGGAGAGAGTTCCGATGCCTGATCCGCCAAGTAGGACAGTATCTCGCTCGCGGAAAGAGAGCTGGCTTGTGCGGAACAGAAGATGCCGCAGGTCAGAAACAGAGAAATCACCAAAACCAGAGACAAAACCCTTTTCATACTGTAATCCTCCTGAAATATGGTGCGTTATAAGATATTCAGATTGTAACAAAAGAGTATTGTCCTGTCAATCAACAGATACGGTTTTTTGTACTGCGCGAAAAGACGGTTATCAATCGAGCGTTGGGTTATCCACCTCGACCTTGTCCACCTCCTGGAAGGGAGCGAGGGTGGAAACCATTTTCACCATCTTGTCTGAGCGGTTGATGACATAATGCACCTCACCGGGTTCAATGTGGATCAGGTCACCGGGCGTTAAATGGTGCACCACCCCGTCCACCACGATATCCACCTCGCCGGAGAGGATAAAGAAGTTTTCTTCCATCACGTTATGATAATGGGCCCGAAAGTCTTCCCCGGGATGAAACTGCACCAGGGCAAAATTGCTGCGCGGGCCTTTCATCAGATATTTGGGACCACTGTCTCCAAAACGATATTCCCGGTCGTTTTCATTAAGTTTGAACATGTGTTTTTTCCTTCCTTTCTTTTAAAGACTCCGCTGGGATGAAATGCGGGGCTCAGATGCCCGGCGCGGCCCAGAGATAACGGGTTACGTGCTGGTCAGCCAGGGCCAGCTGGGACGCGTACATCTTCCGCCAGGGATCGTACATCTTTTCATAAACCTTGTGGTTTTCCGCGCTGGGCTGATATACCTTATGCCAGCGGACCAGCTTTCGGGCGGCTTCAGAAATGTCCGGATAGATTCCGGCACCGTAGCCCGCGAGGATGGCCGCGCCAAGGGCGGTGGCCTCGCGGACGACCGGAACCTTCACCGGCAGGCCGAGCACATCCGCCAGAATCTGGCAATAGACATCGCCTTTGGAGGCGCCGCCGGCGAAAACGACTTCCTCTGGCGCGCCGCCGGTGGCTTCCCGCACAAGATCCATATGGCCGCGGGTGATCATGCAGGTGTTTTCCATGATCGCGCGGTAGAAGGTGTATTTGTTGTATTTCTCCGGCTCGAAACCAAAGTCCGTAAAAGTGGGGGAGGCATGACGCCAGGAGATATAATTCATGACGTCTGAGAAAGCGCACATCATGCCATAACAGCCCGCGGGAATCTTTTCCGCTTCCCGGTTCATCAGTTCATAAGGGTCGACGCCTTCTTCCCTGCCTCTGCGAACCTCCTCCTGGCAGAAGGCGTCCCGATACCAGCGCATGACCAGACCGGGCTTGAAGGCCAGGGCTTCATACTGCCACATGCCTGGGACGGCGTGGCAGTTGACCCGGACCCGGCAGTCCGGATCGGTCTGACCGGAAGCGGTGTTATACTCATACTGCCAGAAGCTGCCTCCAAAGATGGCCGCCTGTCCCGCGTCCACGACGCCTACACCGATGGTGCCCAGCTGGCAGTCGCCTCCGCCGGCAACCACCAGGGTGCCTTCTTTCAGGCCGGTTTCAGCGGCCCCCTGCGCGTTGACATATCCCGCGGGGCTGCCACATTCGATGACCGCCGGAAAGATATCACTCCGCAGACCGACTTTTTCCATGATGGCGGGATCCCAGGCGCGGGTTTTCAGATCCATCAACCCCGTGGTGGAACCGTTGGAGGGCTCCACAGCCAGCACACCGGTGAGACGATAGATCAGCCAGTCATTAAACATTCCGAGATACCGAACCCGGTCATAGATTTCCGGCATCTTGTTTTTGACCCAAAGCACCCGGGGAATGGCCCCCAGCGCATAGGTCTGTCCGGATCTGGCGTAGATTTCCCTTTCCAGCTCCGGATTCATCCGAACCAGCTGCGCCACCTCATCGTCAGAACGGGAGTCCACGTTTGCGCAGGCCCAGATTTCCTTTTTGTTTTCATCGTACAGTACAATGCCTTCCCGCATACAGGTGGTGCTGATGGCGGCGATGTCCCCGGGATTCACGCCGGTCTCTTTCAGCACGTCCCGAACACAGCCGCTGGCCAGCTCCCAGTTGTGAATCCAGTCAAAGTCCATACTGCCGGGCCAGCGGGGATCTTCCCGATGGAACCATTCCCGCTGGGAAACACCGACCTGGTTTCCTTCCGTGTCAAACAGCACAGCCCGGACGCTGCCGGTACCGGCATCAATAGCCATCAGGTATTTTTGTCCCATGTGATTATGCCTCCTCTTATTCATACGTAAGCACCCTTTCCGCGGTGCCGGTGTCCGTAATGAGGACGTTCAGGCTGCCGGTTCGCAGGGCAGCCCGGATGGCCCGGACCTTCTTTTCCCCCGCGGCGACGCCGATGACCCGCTTCAGACCGCGCAGCGTCTCCAGACCGGTGGAAACAAGCCGGGTTTCCAGGGAAGTTTCGATCAGCCGGCCATCGTCGTCAAAGAAATGGCAGAGCAGATCACCTGCCGCGCCGTGCATTTCCAGATAAGTCAGATCGCTGGGACTTAATACGCCGGAGCGGAAGATGGTTGCCTGCGGATCCATGGCGCCGATGCCGACAACAGACATTTCGGCCAGGGAAATCAGACGGGTAATCTCCTGCACGCTTGCTTCCTCCCGCATGGCCCGGGCCATTTCGGGACTGGAGGTGATCAGCGGCGACGGAATCAGATGCAGATGCGCGTTGAAAACATGGCTCCGCACATCCGGAAGATAATAGCTGACCCCTCCGGTCAGGGAGATACAGTTCAGCGGTGTATCAGCCATGGTGGCCAGATTGTTCAGAATACGGTGCGGTGTGCTTCCGTAACCGATATTTAAATAGGAATGATCTCCGAGCCGGTCCCGGATGTACATGCTGGCCGCTTCGGCGAGACTGTCCAGCGAAGTGTCGCCGTCATCCTCCGCGGGGACAATAAAAGCGTCTTCCAGTTGAAAACGGGCGATCAGATCCTGCTCAAGGGACATGCGGTTTTCATTGTCTTTTCGAAGCTGGAAGCGGACGACGCCATTCTGCCTGGCGGCATCCAGCAGCTTCACCACACGCATCCGGTGAATCCCCATCAGATCGGCGATCTGCTGCTGGGTTTTCCCTTCGAAATAATAGTACCACGCTGCCTTGACCATGAGCATATCTTCATAGACCATGGCAATCATCCCTTCACTTTCACGATGCGGATCAGCCTGTGCATGGCATACAAATGTTCATAAAACGCACTTTTGTTACGATCAAAGGAAGTATAGCATGGACGGAAAACAATGTCAATCCTTTTTCCGGCTGTGGGGAGGAAATGATAAAGCGGCGTGGAATCACAACAATCCGGAAAAATATTAACCGGAATCTCCCTACTGCGGCACGAACAGAGGATAAGACTCGAATTTTTTTGAATGTTGTCCATTGACAAACCCAGTAAAGTGGTTTATTATGTTCCCAACAACAAAAAGGAATGAGGCCGAACATTTGTAATCGCGTTGGAGGTTTTCCAGATGAGTGAGGCGAAAAAAGCACTGGGATCCTCCCTGATGACGATTCGGGGGGTAACCAAAGCCTTTGGGACCAACTCGGTCCTGAAGGGGATCGACCTGGACATCGCTCCGGGGGAAGTGCTGGCCCTGATTGGCGGCAACGGCGCGGGGAAGAGTACTCTGATGAAAATCATCATGGGGATTTACACGCTGGACGAGGGTGAAATCCGGATGGACGGGCAGCCTGTCCGACTGGGAAAACCGGCGGCCGCGCTGTCCCAGGGCATTTATCTCGTGCCTCAGGAGCCTCTGCTGTTCCCGAACATGACCGTGCGGGAAAACATCCTCATGGGCTTTAAGGAAAAGAATTCCGAGCTGCAGAAGCGGCTTGAAAACCATATGCGTGAGCTGGGCTTCACGCTGAACCTGCAGCGGAAAGCCAATACCCTTTCCATCGCGGAGCAGCAGCTGGTGGAAATTCTCCGCGGCCTGATGCGGGAAGCGCGGATGCTGATCCTGGATGAGCCCACCAGCGCCCTGACCTTTGGTGAGGTGCAGAGCCTGTTCAGGGTTGTGCGGGATCTGAAAGCCCGGGGAATCAGTATCATTTACATTACGCACCGCCTGAACGAGGTCTTTGAGATTGCGACAGATGTGGCCATAATGCGGGATGGCCTCATTACATTGCAGGGCCCTGTGGAGCATTTTACCCGTGAGATGCTGATCCGCGGTCTGCTGCCATCCGACGCGGCGGTGGAAGCCCTGGAGAACAGGGCGGTTTCAGAGACGGCAGTTTCCGGAAAAGAACCGGTGCTGCAGGTACGGGATCTGTCCGGGTATGGATTCAGCGATATCACCTTCGACCTTTATCCCGGGGAAATCCTGGGGATTGCCGGCGTAGTCGGTGCCGGCCGGACGGAACTGATTTCCACGATCTTCGGACGGGACAAGGTGCTGAAGGGAAAGGTGCTTCTGGAAGGAAAGGATATTACCGGGCTTTCCACAAAGCAGATTCTGAAGGAGGGCATAAACTTTGTGCCGGAGGATCGGCATTATCACGGGCTGTTCAAGATCCGCTCCGTGGCGTCCAATACCACGTCCGCTCTGCTGAATACGAAGGAGATCGGGCAGGTGGACATGAACCGGAAAAAGCAGAATGCCATCGCCCAAAAATACACGGATGAATTCCGAACCAAAATTGTCTCCCTGGAGGATCTGCTGGGAAGCCTGTCCGGCGGAAACCAGCAGAAGGTGGTTATCGCCCGGGCGCTGTCCACGGCGCCCAAGGTGGTTATTCTGGACGAGCCCACCCGCGGTATTGACGCCGCGGCCCGGGCGGATGTCTATAAGATCATCCATCAGCTGAAGGAGACCGGCGTGGCTGTACTGATGGTATCCTCAGACATTGAGGAGGTTGTGGAGCTGGCGGACCGGGCGATTACCGTATTCCAGGGACGGATCAACGCGGAATTCCGGAAGAATGAAATCAATCAGGACGCGCTGACCAGCGCCTCCTTCGGGATTGTAAAGAAGGGGGGCATGGCGGGATGAACAAAGTCAGGAGCCTTTTCAAGGCCCGGTGGATGTCCAGCCTGATCTTTCTGATCCTGCTGTTCCTGATCACCGGGATCGCGGATCCCAACTTCCTGCAGTATGACAACATTATTAGCTGCTTTAACTCCGCGACCATGTATACCCTGCTGGCCATCGGAATTGCCTTTGTCATTATGACCGGCGAGATTGACGTCTCCATCGGGGCGACCATGGGACTCGCGGCGGCGGTTACAGGCCTTATCGCCCAGCAGGATGGCGGGATCCCTCGGATGCTGATCACCTGTATTCTGATCGGCGTCTGCACGGGCATCGTTAACGGGCTGGGTGTGGCGGGTATCGGCGTCCCCTCCCTGATCTTTACCCTGGGTACCAACAGCGTGATTCGCGGCATCCTGTTTCTGACCTCGGGCGGGCGGACGGTTGAAAACTTCAACGCGCCGCTGGCGGGACCGGCCAACCAGGTGCTGTTCGCGGGAGTTACGACCTATTATGTGATCGCGGTGATCCTGGTGATTATTGCGCATTTTGTTACCAGCCGGACCCGGCGGGGAAAATACTTCATTGCCGTGGGCGACAATCCGGGCGGAGCCAACCTGGTGGGTATTTCCACCTTCTGGACCAAACTGGTAGCCTATATCCTCTGCGGCATCTTTGCCGGCATCGCGGGCTTCGTCTTTGCCTCCAAATACGGCCAGGTCATGACCGTGGCCGGCAACGGATATGAAATGACAGCCATCGCGGCCTGCGTACTGGGCGGCATCAGCCTCTCCGGCGGCCTGGGCAACATGGTCGGCGCGGCCATCGGCGCGGTGATCATGTCCTCCATCGGCCGGCTGCTGGTGTTCATTGGCCTGTCCTCCACGTACAACAATACGATCACCGGCGTTATGCTGATCATTATCGTGGTGGTGGATGCCCTGACCCAGCGGCGCGCCATCGAGAACGCCAGGAGGAAGCGGCTTCTGTCCCGCACGGCGGAAGGAGGCGCGAAGGCATGAGAACGGTTAAAAAGATTTTTGCCCGCTGGGAGACCTTCCTGGTACTGTTCCTGGTGCTGGAGTTCGTGGTCTTTGGGGCGGCGAATCCCAAATTCCTCCGGACCAACAGCATCATGAACGCGTTGGTGAACTACATCAGCGTGTGTATTGTTTCCCTGTTTGTGACGATGGTGCTGATTACCGGCGGTATCGATATCCAGGCGGCATCCATCATCGGACTGACCAGCATCATTGAAGGCGTGCTGTGGAGCGATGCCGGGTTCAATATCTGGTTAGCTGTTCTGTGCGCGTTCGCGGCGGCTGCTCTCTGCGGCGCGCTCAGCGGGTTCTGCGTAGCCTACTGTGGCGTCCAGCCCATGGTTATGACCCTGGGGGGCAGTTTCCTCTTTTCCGGACTGGCTCTGGTGGTTTCCGGCATGAGCGCTACGCCGGCTTATCAGGGGATCAGCGGCTTCCCTTCCAAGGCGGAGGATGGATCCTTTGTGGACTTCCGTTTCCTGGGAAAGGGGAATATCGCGGGCATTCCGTCCCAGATCGTGATTTATCTCCTGCTCATTATCCTGTGCGTATGGATTCTGCACCGGACCAAGTACGGTGAGCGGCTGTATCTGATCGGCGTGAACCAGCAGGCGGCGGAGTATTCAGGCATCAACACCCGGGCGACCATTATGAGCACCTATGTGCTTTCCGCCCTCAGCGCTGCTGTGGCCGGCACGCTGCTGACATCCAATGTCAATTCCGCGAAGGCGGACCTGGGCGGCGGATATACCCTGGCCATCATCACCGCCGTTGTGCTGGGCGGAACCAGCAACAACGGCGGCAAGGGATCCATTCTGGGTACGGTACTGGCCTCTCTGATCATCTGTTTCCTGCGGTACGGGCTTCCCCTGTGCTTTGGCGTCAGTACACAGAATCTGGATCTGTATGTGGGCGTGATTCTGGTGGCGGTTGTGCTGGGCCGGGAGATCGCCGGGCGGCGGATGATTTCCGGGCTCTTTCGGAAACTGCGGAAAAAGACCGCCTGAAACAGTATTTCAGAGGTCGTGACGATACGGCCTCAGAAATAAAATTTTTTTAAGGAGGAACCAAAATGAAAAAGGTTCTGTCTCTGGTTCTGGCCCTGTGTATGGTCCTGGCGGCTTGCTCTTTTGCTCTGGCGGAAGGCAAGAGTCCCGTGGACGGCATGACCGTGGCCTTCATCCCGAAGGTGTCCGGCAACTCCTTCTTCGAAGCGGCCAATGACGGCGCGCAGAAGTATTCCGCTGACTGGGGCCTGACCGTCGACTACATCGGCGCCCCCACCGCGGATGTTCCCACCCAGCTGGAGCTGATCCAGCAGGCCATCGACAAGGGCGTCAATGCCATCTGCATCTCCTCTGTCGACGCCACCGCTCTGGATGAGAAGCTGCAGGAAGCGCAGGCCGCCGGCATCTATGTCAGCACCTGGGACTCTGACGTTTCCCCTGACTCCCGCGCGCTGATGGTTTCCCAGGGCACCGCGGCCGTCCTTGGCCCGATGCTGGTGGAAATGGGCGTGGAAAGCCTGAAGGAACGCGGAATCGATGTAACCGGCGAAGTGAAGTATGTGTGGCACTTCTCCAACCCCACCGTGGCTGACCAGAACAGCTGGTACGTGGCTGGCGATCAGTACATCAAGGACACCTATCCCACCTGGGTTGCGGTCAGCGATCCTTACTATTCTGAGCAGGATCCCGCCAAGTCCGTGTCCATCGGTGAGTCCGTGCTGGAAGCGCATCCCGATGTGGACCTGATCATCTGCAATGACTCCACCGCTCTGCCCGGACAGTGCCAGGCTGCGCTGAACAAGGGCCTGACCGCCGCGGACGTGACCATCACCGGTTTCTGCCCGCCCTCCGGCATGACCACCTATCTGGAAGCCGGCGTCTGCACCCGTTGGGGTCTGTGGGATTGCGGCGTCCAGGGCGCCATGGGCTGCTATCTGGCTGCTTACATCTCCGCGGGCAACACCGTGCATGTGGGCGACAAGATTGACATCCCCGGCATCGGCGAAGTCGAAATCCTTGCCAACAGCGACCTGGTCGAAGGCCAGGAAACCGCGGCTGAGAACAACGGCGTCGTGCTGCTGCCCGAGCGCGTTGTGTTCACCGCTGACAATGTGGCGGACTACAATTTCTGATTTTCAGAACTTTCGGGGGAAGCCTTCGGGCTTCCTCCGTTTCTGGCCTGAAAGGCGGCGTGACGCCCTGAAGGCCCCGCGGATCAGGAGAATGATCCGGAAAGCTTAATATAAAAAAGAAAGCGAGGACTGATTCCCATGGCCGATAAAGACGGACTGAAGATTGCCAAGGATTATCATACTGACGTAGCGTTTGCCAATAACAATCCCTTCCACGTGAAGGGGGCAAACAGCCTGGACTGGGGGATGAAAAAGCACCTGTCCAATATCTTCGATCCCAAATCCGGGAACACGGTGATGTTTGCCTTTGACCACGGCTACTTCATGGGCTCCACAGCGGGCCTGGAGCGGCTGGATCTGGTGATCCCGAAGCTGATGCCCAATATCGACTGCCTGATGGGAACCCGCGGCGCGCTGCGTACCTGCGTACCGCCGGAAAACCGCAAGGCGGTGGCCCTGCGGGTTTCCAGCGGCTCCAGCATGCTGAATGACGACCTGAGCCATGAAGTGGTGGCGGTGGACATCGAGGATGCCATCCGCATGAACGCGGACTGCATGGCTGTACAGACTTTCATCGGCGCGGACGGCCAGTTGTCCTCTCTGGACAACCTGAACAGGGTGATCAACGCCGGCTTCCGCTATTCCATCCCAACCCTGGGCGTCGTAGCCGTGGGCAAGGATATGGAACGGACGGACCGTTTCTTTAAACTGGCGACCCGGATTATCGCGGAGATGGGCGTCCAGATCGTGAAAACCTATTACTGCGACAACTTTGAAGAAGTTGTGGCGGCCTGTCCGGTGCCGATCGTGGTGGCCGGCGGGAAGAAACTGCCGGAGGATGAAGCGCTGACACTGGCATATCGCGCCATCCAGGGCGGCGCCCATGGTGTGGATATGGGCCGGAACATCTTCCAGAGCAACCATGCCATCGAGATGTCTCAGGCCATTCGCAAGATCGTTCATGAGGGCTTTACGGACAAGGAAGCCTGGGAGTTCTATCAGGACGCGATTCACTGACGGAAAACAGAAATCCGTTTTCTACGCGGAAGCCAGCCCCAAGCGCTGGCTTCCTTTCTGGTTGAAGGAGGTTTTTTCATGGCCCTGTCCATTCTGGAAATGGTGCTCCCGGTGATGCTGATGTTTTTGCTGGGCTGGTTCTGCAACAAACGGGGAATTCTTTCCGTGGAGGGGCTGAAAGGCATCAAGACCCTGGTGGGAAATGTGCTGCTGCCGGTGGTACTGTTCAATGCCTTCTTCACAGCGGAATACTCCGGAAAAATCGCGCTGACCTTCGGCGTGGTTTATGTCTCCTGTGCCCTGGGACTGGGACTGGGCTTCCTTATGCGGAGACTGGTAAAGCCCTACGACAGGTTTATGCCTTTTCTGGTCACCAATTTTGAAGGCGGCATGATGGGTTATGCCCTGTTTGGCCTGCTCTATGCCGGACAGACGCATATCTTCGCCATGGCGGACATCGGACAGACACTGGCGGCCTATACGGTGTTTCTGGTTACGCTGCAGGCGGTCAGCCGGGGTGAGGCGGATGTGAAAGGCGCGGTCAAAAGCGCTGCGACAAATCCTGCGCTGATCGGCGCTTTCCTGGGGGTGATTCTCGGGGCCGCGGGCGTGGGAAGGGCTGTTCTGTCCTCTGAAGCCGGCGGGCTGGTCAGCAAGACGATCGCCTTCATCTCCGCGCCGGTTTCCGGCCTGATCCTGGTCATTGTGGGATATGAGCTGTCTTTTCGGAAAGAACTGATGAAGCCCGTGATGATCACGGTAGGCCTCCGGATCGCGGTGGCGGCGGTGCTGCTGGCGGTGGACTGGCTGATCATTTTCGGAACCGGTCTTATTCCCTTTGAAAAGCCTCTTTTCGTGGCGCTGATGCTGGGCTGGAGCCTGCCCGCTCCGTTTATTATTCCGCTTTACGCGGATCTTGGCAGGGACGGGGAATACATCTCCACCGCGCTGTCTATGGAAACCATTGCCAGCATTCTGCTGTTTATCGGGGTAGCTGCCTACTCCCTCGCGTGATATGAGGTGCGCTTCCGGAACGGCTACGCAAGAACGGGAAGCTGATGTACATCAGTTATAGGGCATCCGCTGATCTGCGGCGTCATAGCTGCCCCAGCCGGGGAGGCCGTGGACAAAGACGAAGATCAGCTTGCTCATACACCCTCATAAAGCGCCGAAAACTCCTTCAGCATATCCCGGATGGCGATGCGCTGCGGGCAGTTCTTTTCGCACAGCCCGCATTGCAGGCATTCGGATGCCTTGCCGTGATTCATGGTGTATCGCTGGTAATACATGTTCGTTTTTTGCCCGGTAACGGCGTGGAGGTTCAGTAATCCGAAGTAATCCGGGATAGCGATACTTTGAGGACAAACCTCCATGCAGTAGCGGCAGCCGGTGCAGGGTACCCGGATGGCGCGGTTCAGGGCTTCCTCGATGCGCTGCGTCAGGGCGCGCTCCGGATCGCTCAACGGGGCAAAATCCTGCATATACGCTGTGTTATCGGTCGCCTGCTCCAGCGTGCTCATGCCGCTGAGAACAACCTTGACATGTTCCAGGGAGGCCGCGAAGCGGATGGCCAGGCTGGCGGGAGAAGAGGCACTGGCACCATAAAAGTCGGTAAACAGTTTCATGGCAGGCGCTGGCAGATTGGCCAGTATGCCGCCCTTCACCGGCTCCATAACGATCACCTGCTTGCCGTGGCGCACTGCCACCTCATAGCACCGGCCGGACTGGGCGACGGCAGCGTTCCAATCCAGATAATTGATCTGCAATTGCACTACATCCACTTCGGGATGGTCTGTCAGAATTTGATCCAGGGTTTCAGCGTCGTCATGGAAGGAAAAGCCGATGCTTTTCACCAGCCCTTCCGCCTTAAGCCGCTGGAGGAAGGGAAACGCGCCGAAGCGCTGGGCGTTGGGATAACGGTCCCGGCCCAGATTGTGCAGCAGATACACGTCGAAACAGCTGACGCCGCAACGGCGCAGCTGCTCCGCGAAAAAGCGGTCGTAATCCTCTGGCGCTTTCACCCGCAGGATGGGCATTTTATCCGCCAGCACAAAGCTGTCCCGGGGATAGCGCTCCACCAGGGCCTGCCGCACCGTGTCCTCGGAATACTCCCCGTGATAGGGGTAAGCGGTGTCGAAGTAGCAAAAGCCCCTGGACAGGTACAGATCGACCATTTGCCGGAATTGCGCAAGATCCACGCTTCTGGGGTCGTTGGGATCGGTCAGAGGCAGGCGCATGGTACCAAAGCCCAGCTTCTTGATCGTTGAAAGGTTCATTGCACAGTCCTCCTGTTCATTCGCTCATGTGGGCATCAAGGAGACCGAACACTGTTTCACTCATTTTCAAAAAATGCAGGAATTCTGCGGACAGTGCTTTTCATCAGGAAGAAAGGTTGGTCGCTGATGGCGTGTTCCATTTTGCAGGCTTCGTCACGTTCAGCTGCCAGGCCGGTTCGATAGCGCGCACGCAACCGTGGCGGTTCTGAATCATGAGAATCGCTTCCAGATAATCTTCCCCAGAGGATTTGATGTTTCCGTTCTCTGTATTCACTGCGCTTATTCTGCGGTCAATGTCGCCACATACTCCACGCCGTCAGGCACAGACAGGCCGGGGTCGGCAATGCTCAGCTGCACTTTTTCATCGAATGCGCAGGCAAAATGATAAAGGGCGATGCCCAGATCCACCTTCTGTAAGTCCCATCCGGTGGCATCCACATAGCATTTGCTTTTCTTTTCATAAAAATGGGCCTGTTTGCCGTCGATGACCACTCGCCAGGGCTGCCTGTTGACCGCGGAGGGAGCCCAGCGTACCATCTCCAGGGCTTCCAGCATGGATGTGTTTTCGGACAGCGGCTTTTCAAAGCTTCCATCAAAGAACAGTTCGGAGAAATCAAAGCGGGAATCCGCCTTGACTCCCTTGCGCATCATCGTTTCCCGCAGGGACATCTTTTTTGCGGGATACCCCAGGGGGCTGACGCAGGGCATTACCTCGTCCGCTTTCAGTTCCATGGCCTTTTCAAAGGCGGGGCGGTCCATCGTCCCGGCGATCCAAGTGGTGCCAATCCCCAGGGATTCGGCGTACAGCACCAGCTTTTCAAAGGCGTAGCCAAAGGCTTCTTCGGCATGGGGCTGGCGCCGGAGCTTCCCGGCGATATAGGTATCCGTTCCCACGATCACAGGGGAGGATAAGCCGTCGGCTTTGGCATTCAGCAGTTTCCAGGTGATGGAAATGCCGTAGGGTGTCGTGATGCTCTCCGCGAAGAGCAGGAGCTTTTCAGCGTCCTCCGGACGCAGAAGAGTACCGTCAAAGGTACGCACGCTCCTTCGGTGGCGGATCAATTCCAGGCCCTTCACAGCTGCAGGCCCTCCGTCCAGATCTTGAGATCCGCTTCGGAGATCTCGCCGCCCAGGCGCTTGCCAGTGTCCACGCAGGCGTTTTCGCCCAACAGACTCTGGATGCGCTCGCAGGTTTTGCCGATGTCGCTGCCGCCGGAAGTGCAGAAGGGGATGATCTTTTTGCCGCCAAAATCATAAGCGGTCAGGAAGGTGTCCACCGCGCTGGGTTCCCGGCCCCACCAGATTGGGAAACCAACGAACACCACGTCATAATCCGCCATGTTTTCCACGCGGCCGGTGATGGCCGGACGGCAGTTCAGGTCTTTCATTTCCAGGGTGCTGCGGCTCTGCTTGTTGGTCCAGTCCAGGTCTGCTTTGGTATAGGGAGTTTCCGGCTTGATTTCAAAACAATCGGCGGCTTCCACAGCCGCGATCTCCTGCGCCACCTTGGCGGTTACGCCACTGACGGAAAAGTAAGCGACCAGTTTCTTGCTCATGGATGTGTCCTCCTCAGTTTTCTGTGAATAAGAAATCAGCCTTTACAACGGATTCCTTACCTGCTATGATTGTATCGGACGCATATCAATCTGTCAATGAGTGAAATGATCCGGAGTAAGGAAGAAAAAACGTAGTTGGAGAGGGAAACCATGTCACAGCATCACAATTGTCCATGTACGGCGCAATGCGCGCTGCAATCAGCCCTGGAAAGCATCGGCGGCAAATGGAAACTGCCCATCCTCTGTTCGCTGACCGCCAATGGGGCCAGCCGATACAATGAGCTATTGCATAATGTTCAGGGCATCTCCAACACCATGCTGTCCCAGACCCTGAAGGAGTTGGAGCGGGATCAGCTGGTGCTGCGGAAGGAATATCTGGAGGTGCCGGTGCGGGTGGAATATGAGCTTTCGGAGCAGGCAAAAAAGCTGCAGCCCATCCTCATTCAACTGATCCGGTGGAAGATGGGGAAGGAGGTGGCCGGATGAAAAGACTGGATGCAAAGCAGAAATCTCATCGGAAGATGCTTATCGACACGTTCATCAATGCAGTCTTCTCCCCATAATGTCAAGCCCTAAATGTTGAATTTCCTGGACTTTTTTCCATCAGCTTCATACAGATGAGCCGGAACTACAGACATTTCCTGCATCAATGTGCGGAAAATAGTGGTTGCAGGGTAAACAAAACACAAACG
>JAFUGS010000044.1 GCA_017469265.1 Clostridia bacterium | reverse complement strand
TTAGAAGTATAAAACTTCTTACTACATTCTACCACAGTCAGGGCAAAAACGCAAGCAGAAAATGAGAAAAATCAAAGGGTTTCAGGTATTTTCTCAGAAACCGTTTATTGAGTAGTTCGAATTTCAGCCCGGGAATTCAGGTTTATAAGTTGTTTCCGAGTCCAGTGGCTGATCTTAACGGCCTGAATCATTTGCTTCTTGCATAATGGCGACCACGCGCAGGAATCTTCATTCATTCCCTTTTTCATCAGTGATTCTGTTCAGTTCATTCATTTCATCGACCAGTGCGTTCAGCGTTGCTTCATCCGAGGGCATATTTTTGACAAGTCCCATGAAACCGCCGTTGGTTTCCTCGGAAACCTTAGCCCACAGTCCGTCCGGTATATATTCCACTGCCTTTTCATGCAAGGTCTTGAACATCGTTGATGTAACACTGGTCATCGAGATGGCCAGAATAATCGCCAGCACGCTGATCACGATGGCAGCGATACCGCCTTTTTGCGTCTTGATCCGCTTAAGAACGGCCAGCGCAATCGCCACAACAGCGATGACCGCGGCAATGATGCCGCCAGTGGTGCCAAAGAGCAGGGTGGCCAGGAAAGCGCACACCGCTGCCAGAATTGCCAGAACTACTGCCAGAATACCCATTTTGATTTCCTCCGTTATGTTGGTTTATTTGTAAACGGCATAGGCCGTTTTCATCTTTCCGGTCAAAGATCCGGGACCATGTCTCACGGTCCGCTTTATTTTCTGTTTTCCTTTGACTCGCGCCAGAGACTGACCACAAGCGTGATCAGGAACATGGGAATACCGATCACCCCAGCGGGAATCCACCATTCCGTACAGAATCGCAGAAAGCTTTCCAGGGTCACATCCACCATATATCGGGTTCGAAAAGTGTCCGGGTTCTGGGAAGAAATCCTGCCCACCACAAAGACGACGGTTAACAGCAGCCCGATAAAAATCAGCACGGTCGATGATTTATGTTCCTTTCTCATGTACGCTCCTTTCCTTCTGCGTCAGTCTTCCGGCGCTGAACCTGTTTGTTCCCGGCCGGCGAAGGCAGCGATTTCACGCAGAAAAAGCTCCCCGTATTTTTCCATTTTCATCCGCCCGACTCCGCTGATCAAAAGCATCTCATCCGGTGTGCGTGGCTGCCTGGAGGCCATATCCCGAAGCGTCGCGTCCGAGAAAACAATATACGCCGGCACGTTTTCGGTGGTGGCGATCCGGAAACGCAGCTGCCGCAGTGCGCTGAAAAGATCCAGCGCGGCGGGAGACTCCAGGGTTTCCGGCGCGGGTTGTTTCCGGGCCTTTTTCCCGGCGGATTTTTCTTTTCCGGCTTTCTGCGGTTTCTTCATGCTGACCTGTTTTTCTCCGCGCAGCACAGCCTCAGATGCATGCGTCAGCCGGAGCACGGGATATTGTCCCTCGCTTTGGCACAGCAGATTCTGCGCCAGCAGCGCGGAAATCATCAGACGGATTTCGTGCGCCGGCGCCTCCTTCATGAGCCCGAAGGTGCTTAAAAAAGTCAGCCGCTGCTCCTCGTATCGCGGTTTCCTGATCCCCCGCAGCAGATCCGTGATCACGCCGGCACCGTAACGCTGGCCGCTTCGATACACGCAGGAAAGAATCATCTGCGCCTGTGTCGTAATGTCCACCGCTTCATATTGTCCCAGGCAGTTGGAACAGTTGCCACAGCGAGGCGGAACATCTTTTTCACCGAAGTACCGAAGGATCGCGGCCCGCAGACAACCTGTCCCCGTTGCGTAATCCGTCATTCGGTAAAGCTTCTGATAATCCGCCTCCCGAACGATTGCCCGGTCCTCCTCACTCAGCTCCTCATTTTCCCCGGGCATCTCGATCAGCCTTTTGGCGATCACCACGTCCTGCGGGCTGTACAGAAGAACGCACTCCGCCGGTTCGCCGTCCCTCCCCGCCCGGCCTGCTTCCTGATAGTAGGCTTCGAGGCTTTTGGGCATATTGTAGTGGAGGACCCAGGATACATTGGATTTGTCGATTCCCATGCCGAAAGCGTTCGTCGCAACGACAATCGAAACCCGATCAAAGGAAAAATCCTCCTGGTTTTTCTTTCGCTCCTCCTGGGTTAATCCCGCGTGATACCGTGTAACGGAATAGCCATGGAAAGTCAGCAAATCGCTGACCTGCTCCACCGATTTCCGGGTCGCGCAGTATACGATACCGCTCTGGTCCGGATGTTCCTCTACAAAGCGAAGCAGCGCCGCATCCTTCCGATCCGGCATCTGAACAGAAAAAAACAGATTGGGCCGATCAAACCCGGTGCGGACAACGACCGGTGCTTCCAGCTTCAGCCTGTTTTCGATGTCCTGGGCCACCTGGGGCGTGGCCGTGGCGGTAAAAGCCCCGAGAACAGGACGGGATGGCAGCTGCGCCACAAAATCGCTTATTTTCAGATAGTCCGGCCGAAAGTCCTGGCCCCATTGAGAGATACAGTGCGCCTCATCCACCGCCACGAGCGAAATCCGCAGCTGGACGCAGAGGGAAAGAAATTCCGGCAGCATCAGTCTTTCCGGCGCCACATAGATAATTTTATATTTTCCCACCCGCAGGTTGGCCAGCGCTTTCTGGTACTGCGCGAAAGAAAGGGATGAGTTCAGGAACGCGGCAGGGATCCC
The DNA here is from genome assembly GCA_017469265.1 of Clostridia bacterium. Lineage (GTDB taxonomy): Bacteria > Bacillota > Clostridia > Christensenellales > Aristaeellaceae > Aristaeella. Next base: position 5,956 of record JAFUGS010000044.1, on the reverse strand, counting down.
GGCGCTGACCAGCGCGGAAACCTGATCCTTCATCAGGGAAATCAGCGGGGAAACCACCAGCGTAATCCCCTCCAGCATGAGCGCGGGTATCTGATAGCACAGGGATTTTCCGGCACCTGTTGGCATAACGCAGAGCAGATCCTTTCCGGCCAGCAGGGCTTCCACCGCCTGTTTTTGGCCACCGCGAAAGGAATCATATCCAAAGTACCGTTTTAAGGTTTCCGCCGCAGTCATGCCCATTTTTGCTCCTTCACACGCCGGACGAAAAAAGCGCGCGCCCTGCTTCCAGCCGTCCGGACAGCGCTGCGTCCGCGCTTTTATCCGCCGCCGTAGATCCGAAATCAGGCCGCCGCGGCTGGATGTCAGCCGCGGCGGCCCAGGTTTTATGACATCGTTTTCAGTTCCTCATACAGATCCAGATACTGCCGTGCGGAATGCTCCCATGAGACATCCTTGGCCATATCCCACAGTACGATGCTGTTCCATACATCCCGATGATCAAAATACTGGGCTTTGCTGCGCTCCACCGCATCCAGCAGCAGATCGGCCCGATAGCGGTCAAAGGTAAAGCCATTTCCTTCCCCGGTAAATTCATTGAATGGTTCCACCGTGTCCTTCAGTCCGCCGGTCTCACGCACAATGGGCACCGTGCCATATCGCATGGCAATCAGCTGCGTCAGTCCGCAGGGTTCAAAGAGGCTGGGCACCAGCAGCGCGTCCGCTCCGGCGTAAATCTGATGGGACAGGGATTCGTCGTATTTGATATACGCGCAGACCTGCCCCGGGTGCGTGTTTTCAAAGTACCGGAAGGAATCCTCGTACAGGGGATCGCCCGTGCCGAGAATCACAACCTGCGTCCTGTCATCCAGCATCTGCTGGAAAACGGCTGTGATCAGATCCAGCCCCTTCTGATCCGTCAGACGGGAAATCAGCCCCAGCACATACTTGTTTTCATCCACCTGCAGTCCCAGCCGTTCCTGCAGCGCCCGCTTGTTTTCCTTTTTCTTTTCCAGTACATTATCTTCCCCATAAGGCGCGGGAAGCAGATGATCCGTGCGGCTGTTCCACAGATCCACATCGATGCCGTTCACAATGCCCTTCAACTTGCCCCGGTGATACCAGAGATGGCCGTTCAGCCGCTCACCATAGAAATCGGTCTGGATTTCCTCCGCGTAGGTCGCGCTGACCGTCGTAATCCGGTCCGCGTAAGCCAGGCCGCCCTTGAACATATTGGCGTCCTCATCGCTCTGCTTGAAAACCGGGTAGTCAAACAGATAATCCGGCAGACCGGACCAGTACTTCAGATGCTGCAAGCCGCAGATGCCCTGGAACCGCAGATTATGGATGGTCAGGATGCTGCGGGCGCGGCCCACAGGTGTCCCGGCAAAGCTGGTACGAAGGTACACCGGCACAAGCGCGGCCTGCCAGTCATGGCAGTGCACAACATCCGGAATCCAGTCCAGATAATTCAGAATCGCAAGGGCTGCTTTGGAAAAATAACAGTACTTGGGGATGTCCTCCCAAAGGCCCGTGTAGGGATTGCCCCAGCTGAAAAACTCCTGATTGTCAATGAGGTCGTAGATCACCCCGTCAATCTCCGTCTCCATGATGCCGACAAAGTAGCTCTGCCCGCCCAGGCAAAGATCCATCATGAAGGAGCCTTTCCATGTGACCTGGCTTTTCAGCTTCTCCGGAATACAGCTGTAGTAAGGCAGGATCACCCGCACTTCGCACCCCTCCCGGCGCAGCGCGCGGGGAAGGGCGTACATCACATCCCCCAGGCCGCCGGTTTTGACAAAGGGATAGGACTCCGAACCGACAAACGCAATCCTGGTTACATTCTCTGACATGGTTTTTCTTTCCTTTCCTCGTATGATGTCTGGTCCTGCCTGTTTATTCCGCCATGCTGAGATGGATCTCCCCGCCGGTAATATGGCACGCGGTGATAAAGCTCAGCGGATCATCCCCGCAGGTGATGGTCAGCTTTCCGCCGGAAATCTCCAGGAACCCCCGTTTGGGATCCTTTTTATTGGTGGATTTCACACCGTCCTTTCCCGCGTGAATCATAATCTCCCCGCCGGAGATCTCCACGGAGTCCTTTCCCTTGATGCCATGCTGCGGCGCTTCTATACGCAGGCTGCCGCCCTCAATCCGCAGGTCATCCTTGGAATCAATGCCATTCATCGCGCCAGCGGTGACTTCCAGGCTTCCCCCTCCCTCGATGGTCAGGTCGCTCTGGCTGTAGATAACGCCATCCGGCTCATCCACATCTTCAAAAATCAGCGCTGTGCCGTTGGACAGGCGGTTTTCGGCTCCTTCGACCAGCGAAATCACCGCCCGGGGGCTGCATTCCCCCACCCGCAGTGCCGGGCCCTGCGCGTTATATACGGAAACGCCGTTCAGATACAGGATGACCTTTCCATTTTCCGCGCAGTCCACCACCAGGCTGCCCTGCGGTAGGTCCCCGGAAACGAGATAGGACCCGGGCTTCGAAAAAGTAACAACGCCATCCACCGCCGTTACGCCTTCCGGCGTGTCCATTTCCGGTCCGAGTGTGACGGGGATTATTCCTTCGCCGGCAGCATATGCGCAGAGCAGCAGAAGCGTCATCAGGACGCCCATCAGCGTCATCCATTTTTTCATCTTCATTTTCCTCGCTTACCAAACCTGACTCAGTATCGCCGCGGCCAGCACGGAAAGCACCATCACCCCGGCGATCGCCAGAGCGATGAACCGGCTCGCGCGCTTCTGTTTGCTTTCTTTTCGGTCTGTCATTCTTTTCCGCCTCCTCGGGAAATCAATCCGCAGGGATTATATCACATCAGCAGACAACAGGCAAACAAAAAAGGAGAATCGGAATGGTTCCGATTCTCCCGGGAAAAATAGAGACCTTAAGTCTTATCTGTGTTTTCTGTCTGTGTTGCGCGGCGGCGGCGATGAGTCACCGTCTCCCCTTCCCGGCTTTCCTCCGGGCGGAAGGACGCTGTATATTTGGCGTCTTCCTCTCCTGTGCGGGTGGAATACCGCGCGTACGGATTCTCTACGGGTTTTCTGACACCGGATGATGCGGTCGTGGTCGAGGAGGCATCCTGTGGCTGCGCGGAGATGCGACCGTTCTGTTCCGTATAGCTGCCTGTACGGGATCCGGTCGTGCCGGAAACGGCGCTTCCGGTCCCAACGCGCGTCGCGGCGGAGGCGCCGCCCGCAGTGCCGGCGGTTTTTCCAGCTGCTGCGGCCTGCTGTTTTCTGGCCTGGGCTGCGCGCTTCTGCGCCGCCGCCTCAGCGGCCTTCCGTTTCTTCAGCTGGTTGGAATAAACGGCATATCCGCCGCCCGCCGCGGCGAGCACAGCGGCAACGCCAATGACCCATCCCGCGGCTCCGGGGCCGCCGGTCTCTTCCTGTGGTGTAACCGGTTCCACCGTAACCGTTTCCTCCGGTTCCGGAGAAGGGGTTTCTGTCGCTTCCGCTACACCCAGCTGATCCTGAATGTACGCCAGGCCTTCCGCGACTTTGGCGGCCTGATCCGCCGCGCCCTGATAATGAACAGTCAACAGGGTTTCCAGCTGTTCCTGGCTGACCGTGCCGTTCTGAACATCTTGCACCAGGGAATCCAGATATTCATTGGGCGCTTCGGTTGCCACCGGCGCGGGCGTCGCGAAGGGATCGAAGGGTTCGTAGCTGACCACGATCCCGCTGTCGGGATTGGTCCAGGTACTGACTTTCTGATCCTCCGCGGAAACCACCGTGGTGCTTCCGGAGCTGGATGTGGTCGTGGAGGATGTGCTGGAGGACGATGTGACCTTGTTGTTCGCGATGCCTTCCAGATACTCGGGAGAAGCCAGGAAGGTTTCAAGCTCACTGAGGTTCATCTGCTTAAAATAATCGCCCTTGACATAGCCCGTCTGCCCGTCATAAGTGACACGGTACCAGGTTTCCCCGTTCACTTCCGTGGTGCCAAGCACCAGGCAGAAGGCGTACCGCTTCAGCTGGCGGATCCGGCTGGACGTGGTGCTCGCGTTTTCCCTGAAGTTTACGGTCGTGGTGGTGTAGCCATAGCTGCTGAGACTGGTGGGATCATAGGGCTGGACAGTAATCTGCGCGGTGGGTTCCGGAGAAGCCTTAATGGAATCAAGGTATTGAATGATCTCCTTCTCGCTCATCATCCGCAGCATATCCGCCCGGACATATCCCATCTGATCATCATAGCGGATCTGATGCCACGCGACACCGTCCACATAGGTCTGCGCGTTTACGAACACCACCTTGTTGGCAGGCAGATCATCGATAATCACGCTGTTGCTGCTGGGCCAGTTCCGCACATAGGCACCGTCTCCGATAGTGATGGCATATCCCGTCACCTGCGGGGGTTCCACGGTTGGCGCGGTGGTCGGCGTAGCTGTGGGCTCCGTCGTAGGCGTGGCCGTCGGCTCCTCAGTAGGTGTGGCCGTTGGCTCCGGCGTGGCCGTCGGTTCAGCGGTGGGCGTGGCCGTGGGTTCCGGCGTGTCCGTAGGCTCTGAAGTCGGTGTGGCCGTGGGCTCCGGGGTATCCGTCGGCTCCGTGGTGGGCGTCGCGGTAGGTTCCGGTGTGTCTGTAGGCTCGGCGGTGGGCTCAGCAGTGGGTTCCGGGGTGTCCGTGGGCTCAGCGGTAGGCTCAGCCGTGGGTTCCGGGGTATCCGTAGGCACCGCGGTCGGTGTGGCCGTGGGCTCCGTGGTTTCCGTGGGCTCAGCGGCGGGCTCAGCCGTGGGCTGGATCAGGCTTTCCAGCTCTTCCGCCGTCATGGGCGGAACCGGTGTCCCCTGCTGGGACGTCATGACCTCATCGCTTTCCAGCTGGGTCAGTACATCGATCAGGTCTGACCGGATAAAGCCAATGCTTCCGTTCACCATCACGCGGGTCCAGCTTTCGCCGCTGCTGTTTGTTTCTTCCCGCAGGGCGTAAACCATCGTGCCTGTGGAGAGCGGTTTAACCAGCTGCTTGCCTTTTTTGCTCGGCTCTGTCCGCACGTTCACGGATTTCGTATTCGTCCGGGCGAAGCGGTTAATCATTTCGCCGGCGGGAATGGGTGTTTCCACCGGAGTAGGAGCGGGCGTGTCCGTCGGAACCGCGGTTGGCGTTTCTTTCTCCGGTTCTTCCACCGCGGCCGGTTCTTCCTCAGCCGCCGGCTCATCCTCTTCGGCAGGCGCGGCCAGCAGTGCCGCCTCCGCTGCCGTTTCGGCCGCCGGCTCCGCCTGCAGCGTCTCCGCGGTGGCGGTCTCTTCCTCTGGCGCTTCTGGCACTACCTGCGGTTCCTCCGTGGGCGGGACAGTCTCCGCCTGCAGGGAAGCCTCGATGGCATAAAGCTCCTCAGCGCTCATAGGTGCGATCCACTCACCCGTTTCGCCCATGTATGCGTCGCTGTCCGCCTGGGTCATGGGCGAAAGGAACCTGCTCATGACATAGGCGACCTGCCCGTTGTACCACACGGCGGTCCAACTGTCCTGATTGTCGTTGATGCGCTCCTGCAGCATATAGATCATGTCACCCTTGCTAAGGCGCGCCAGAACGGTCTTGTCCTTCTTTGTACTCTGTTCGGAGCGGACCGCGACCTGTTTGTCGTTTACAATTCCGTAACGGTTGATCATCTCCCCGACAGGGATCGGCGTCTCCACTGGTTCGGGTTCAACAGCGGGTTCCGCCGGTTCCTCCTCTTCTTCGGGGAGCGGCGTTTCTTCCTCTTCCACGGGCGGCGCGGTAATGATCATGGGCGCCGCTTCCTCCTGAAGGGGCTCCGGCGCGGCCGTCAGTTCGGCCGTGGGCGTTTCGGTGGGCTCCGGCGGAGCCGTTGGTTCGGCCGTAGGTGCCTCGGTGGGCTCCGGCGTGGCCGTCGGTTCGGCCGTGGGTGCCTCGGTGGGCTCCGGCGTGGCCGTCGGTTCGGCCGTGGGTGCCTCGGTGGGCTCCGGCGTGGCCGTCGGTTCGG
>JAFUGS010000043.1 GCA_017469265.1 Clostridia bacterium | reverse complement strand
ACGGAACATATGGACAGGGCCTATCATCAGAAGTGGTTTCATGTAAAAGGAATGCTTTTTCCGGGCATCATCTTTGCGCTGATCCCCGCGGCGTTGGTTGGATGGCTGATCGTGCTGGTGAGGTAAAAGTTGATGAAAGTACTGGTTTACGGTTCTGGCGTGATCGGCTGTTATCTGGCCCATGTGCTCTGCACAGCCGGCAATGATGTGACGCTGCTGGCCCGCGGTCAATGGAAAGAGCAGCTGCAGCAGAACGGGTTGAGGATCCGCCATCATCTCCAGCGGAAGACCACGCTGGATCACCCGAGGGTGATCGGCGGCATCGAAGAAGACGACGCCTATGACGCGGTGTTCGCTGTCATGCCGTACAACAAAATGCGGGCGATCCTTGAACCGCTGGCAGCCGTTCGTTCTCCGATTGTGGTGCTGGTAGGTAACAACATGAGTCCCGCTCTGATGCGGCGCGAAATACTGGATCGCTCTATGTGCGAGAAGCAGGTGCTGTTCGGCTTTCAGGCCACCGCGGGCAAACGGGATCATGCAAAGGGCATGCTGGTCTGCGAACGGGCCGGCGTCGGCGGCATGGACATTGGCTGCCTGCATGGCGAAGCGGATGCTTCCACGAAATCAAAGCTGACTGCCCTGTTTGGAAAAACCAGCTACAGGCTCCATTGGCAGTCCGATATGGAGGCCTATCTCATCTGCCATCTGGCGGCAGTGCTCCCCATCTGCTATCTGGCCTATGCCTGCAACGGGGATCTGACAGGCTCCACAGGGAAACAGCGAAGGCTCATGCGCATGGCCTCCCGGGAGGCGTACGCCATGCTGAAGGCGCAGGGCATCCCGATTCTGCCGGCGGGCGATGATCAATACTACGCACCCGGCATCAAAGGCACAATCATGCGGTTCCTGTACTTCGGCATGGCCAAGTGGAAAACGGCAGGAGATCTCATCGCCTGCGAGCATTGCCGGAACGCCTTTGAGGAGATGGAGATGCTGGATGAGGAGTTCGAGAAGGTGCTGGCCCGCAGGCCGGAGCTCCCCATGCCAAAATGGCGGGAGCTGAAAGCACAGATGCCGAGTTGGGACGCGATCCGGAAACAGTACGCCAGGGGAAGCATGAAATGATTGTACAGAAATCTTCCATCTTTCCAGCGTCACGGGATGTGGTTTTTCAGAAGCTGCAAAGGCTGGAAACACTCCAAGCCATCGCAAAGCCTTACGCCACCTTTGAGCCTTTAGACAACGCAGCGGCTGTATGGACAGTTGGCAGTAAGTCTTCCTACCGCTTACGGCTCTTTGGCCTTATCCCCTTTGGCACACACGCCATCCGCATCGTGCGTTTTGACCCGGAGGGGATCTGCAGCCGGGAGAGCAACAGGCATGTGCCGGTGTGGAATCACGACATACTGCTCGTCCCGATCGATGAGAGCCACACCGAATACACCGACAGAGTGGAGATCAAGGCGGGTTGGAAAACATTATTCATTTGGCTGTGGGCAAAGGTGTTCTACGCTCACAGGCAGAGGAAATGGATCAGGCTGCTGAAAGAAGGCGAAGTACAGTGAAAGAAAAGGACTTGCCCATCGACCGTACCCGGCACGCGGTCTATACCAAGAAGGCAAAGAAATGCGTTCTGCGGCTTCTGCACCGTGATTATGATGATCGGACCTGCGAACAGCTCTGGGAGAAAATCCAGCTGCAGTACTGCGAGTTTCTCCGGGACGAGCCGCCCATGGCCGGCGCAAAGATCAAGGTCAGCATCTATGACCCGATCCTGATCTTCGCCTGGTACAAAGTCGTTCCGGTTAAGCCACAACTGGAAGAAGTACAGCAGGACATTTTTGACTGCTTTATGGGATCATTCGATGCATTGGGCAAAGTCTTCAACCTCAACCGCAGACTGGACAATCTTCTGGCCAGCCGGATCTTCCGGAAGGCCAATGATATCCGGGCCGAGGAGATCCGGCGCTTCCCCGGTTCCTTTCGGATGGGTGCCTGCTCCTACGACAAGGAAAACGGCGTGATCCGCTACAGCTTCACCCAATGCCCCAACGCGGAGTTTGCCAAACGCCACCACATGGAGGACGTGCTGCCAGTGATGTGCAACTGCGACCATCTGGCCATGCAGAAGCTCCACGCCTGCCTGATCCGGGAAGGGACATGTGTTGAATCGACCTGCTGCGATTACTGTATTGTGGGCGACCGTCATCCCATTGCGCAGGCGTACGAGCTGCTGAGGAAGGAAAACGGCCTGCTGGTCAGCGTGAGGAAACAGGCCAGCGGGATAAGAGAGGAAGATCGGTCATCGTACAGGATCTGCTACACTCCACATAGCCGCACCAGACGCCCGCACTTTTTGTCCATAGTGCGAAAAGTGCTATCCTTTTTTGAACAGGGTGCGGATTATGAGGTTTTAGGCAGATCGTGAATCGCGTTTTCGCTTTGTCGGCGTCTTTGGCCGCTCATTACCCGGCGTGGCCTGGGCTCAGGGTGCGTTCAGGCGCTCCCGGGTTTCATATTGTCGGTATTTCTCCGACCACGGCGTCATCTCCGGCATATATTCCCTTCCTTTTTCGTAGAGGTGGCCTCGGCATCTGCTCCATCAGATACTTCAAATAGTAGTAGTTGCAAATGTCCGTCTGGTTACGTGAAAGCCACCCCTCTTTTACTTTCTCCCGTTCCGGAAGAATCCTCTAAAGTGCCTTGCTGCATACCTTGGATGTCAAAAGACCGTAAGGCCGTTCCTTCTTTCTCAGAACTGCTGCCGATTACAGAGTAAACCATTCCGTTCCCTACGCGGTCGGATCTGTAGAGGAATACATCCTTTACAGTCATAGCAGCGGGAGGAATCATAATTCCAGAGAGATCGACGGTTTCCGGAACGACTGGCTTTCGTCCCAGAGTAATATGCGGTACAAAGGGCTTCGGATCAAACGGGATATTGGCTGCCGTCAGCTTTTCGCGAACCAACTGTGCCTGATGATCCAATGCGGAGGATTTCTGAACGCCAGCCCAGATTACTTTTGCTTCCGGGAAAAGGCCAATGCCGGAAAGTGTCAGGGTGAACGGCCGTTCCACAGGAGGAAGAACCGCGGAGACGTTTTCCGGCCATTCTCCAATAAAAGCCAGTGTCAGATGCAAATTGGAAGGATCAAGAAATCTTGCGGCAACACCGGCAGACTGAAGCTGGGACCGCAGGACTGATAATGCCCCTCGAAACTCTTCAGACGGCCGAAGACCAACAAATAATCGCATCCTGTCCCTCCGATTTTCAGAGTTTTCCCAGCAGGCCCATCTTTGTCATGATGCCATCTGTTGTTACGCCGGGATGGGTTACATACAGCCGGACAATTTGTTCCACTAGAACCGGATCCAGTCCGCGTTTTTCCGCAATGTTCTGGATGGATAACCCTTTTTCTATATCTTTGACAACCACTTCGATCTGCCTGTGAATATCACTGCTGTCGATTTTCGGAGCTTTTTCTTTAGCTGCATGCGGAATGGTGATTTGCTTTATGACCCAGCCGTCCGGATCTATTCTGAGAATGGCCATGGTAATCGGTTGAATGAACCTTCTGGGGCCGCAGCTCCCGGGGTTAAGCAGCAAGGTGCGGTGTTTTCCAACATCATCCTGCCAGGTGGATGCATACTGATGAGAGTGGCCATAGATCACCAGATCGTATGACATCAAATCCCTGGGAAGGTCTTTTTTCTTATGAGTCATATAGATACGGAGACCGCCTAGTTCAAAGTCAAGGAACATTGGCAGATACTCCGCCCACTCCTTATCATTGTTACCGCGTACAACTTTTACAGGAGCAATCTCTTCCAGCTGATCAAGAACGCTCTGACTGCTGATATCCCCTCCGTGAAGAATGCAGTCGCATCCCCGAAGAGCTTCAATCACTTCCGGGCGGAGAAGATCGTGAGTATCGGAAATAATGCCTATCTTCATCCTATCTCAGTTCCTCGCTTCATTTCTGTGGAATCCCCCGGCCCGTGTACACTTCATGGTTCCTCTAACCTGCAATCCTTTTGAAATAAGCCTTTGGCCCGTTTGCAAAGGCAAGCATAGTATACCACGAAATCTATGATATCTAAAGGCTTTTTCTTCCTGTCAAAGGCCAAATAATGCTGATTGAAAACATCTCTGGTGTCTGCTGCTGAAAAAGAAGAATCATGAAAATGATTCGTGTGTCTACAGCCTAAAAGCTTCATTCTTTAGCACACTTCATCCGTCAGGTGGAAGGAATTACCCATGATGGTGAAGGGAATTAGATAGGCACCTTTTTGTTATCGGGGCACCTTAAAGTGCGTACTGGTCAGAAATATATTTCTGGCATATAATGAAAATGCCGCCGGGAAAAAACAGGCGGCAGGGAGTGATCAGCATGGAAAACGAAATTCAGAAATTAAAGGAAAGCATTCAGCAGGCGGACGCCATAATCATCGGCGCAGGTGCGGGCCTTTCCACGGCAGCCGGGTTTGTATATTCCGGAGAACGGTTTGAGCGAACCTTTGGAGACTTCGGCCGGGCATACGGCTTCCACGATATGTATTCCGGTGGTTTCTATCCTTATGGGACGCAGGAGGAATTCTGGGCTTTCTTCAGCCGGAACATCTGGATTAATCGGTATATGGACGCACCAAAACGCACCTATGAAGACCTGTTCAAGCTGGTGCGGGATAAGGACTATTTCGTCCTTACCACCAATGTGGATCATTGCTTTCAGAAAGCTGGGTTTGACAAGAAGCGCCTCTTCTACACACAGGGCGATTATGGCCTGTTCCAGTGCAGCAAGCCCTGCTGTAAAAAGACATGGGACAATGAAGAGATGGTTCGTCGGATGATTCTCGCCCAGGGCTTCGTCATCGGAGAGCATAATAAGCTCAGCCTGCCGGAGGGCCAAACCGCCGCCATGCGCATCCCCACGGAGCTGCTGCCGATATGTCCCAACTGCGGACGTCCCCTGACCATGAACCTCCGTTCGGATGATAAGTTTGTAGAGGATGAAGGCTGGCAGGCTGCGGCAGTGGAATATGAGATTTGGCTCACAGCCCATCAGCACCGGAAGGTGGTCTACCTGGAGATCGGCGTGGGCTACAATACACCGGGCATCATCAAATACAACTTCTGGCAGCAGGTGTACCGGAACGAGGACGCGGTCTATGCCTGCCTGAATATGGAGGAGAGTCCGGTTCCGGATGCCATCCGGGAGCGCTCCATCGTGATCAGCGGCGATTCATCGCAGATCATTCAGGAGCTAGTATCATGATCATCAATACAGGCCAGCGCACGGATATTCCTGCTTTCTATGCGGACTGGTTTGCCAACCGGCTGAGGGAGGGCTTCGTGCTGGTGCGCAATCCCTACAATCCTCAAAGCGTTACCCGCTATCGCCTGACGCCCAATGTGGTGGACTGCATCGGCTTCTGCACCAAGAACCCAGAACCGATGCTGAAATACATGGAACTTCTTGAGCCTTTTCATCAGTTCTGGTACGTGACCATCACGCCCTACGGGAAAGAGATCGAGCCCCGCGTGCCAAACAAGCTGAAGGTGCTGGACAGTTTCAGGCGCGTATCGGAGCTCGTTGGCCCGGACTGTATGGGCTGGCGGTACGATCCGATCTTCATCAGTGAAGCTTATCCCGTGGAGCGGCATATGCGTGCCTTTGAATACATGGCGAAGGCGCTTTCGGGCTATACACACACAGCGGTCATCAGCTTTATCGATCTCTATGAGAAAACAAAGCGGAACTTTCCGGAAGTAAGGCCGGTCCGTACAGAAGACCGCCTGACCCTGGGCAAGGCTTTCGTAGAGATCGGAAAAAGGTATGGCATGACGATCCGCCCCTGCGCGGAGGGCAATGAACTTGCCCGGTTCGGCGCGGACTGCTCTGGCTGCATGACCCTCTCCATGTATGAAGATGCCATTGGCCAGCGGCTGAAGGCGCCAAACCAGGCCCCGGCGCGGAAGGCCTGCGCCTGCTATCTGGGTGCAGACATTGGCGCATACAACACCTGCGGCCATCTGTGCCGGTACTGCTATGCCAACTATGACGAGGAGACCGTTCGGCAGAATATTCGGAAGCATGACCCGCTGTCACCGCTGCTAATCGGTCACCTGAGGCCAGGGGATACCGTTCATGAAGCAAAGCAGGAGAGCTGGATTGACGGACAAATAAGGCTGATATAAACACACAAAAGGAAATGAAATAAGATTAGGTGGAAGAATTGGTAAATTGGGCAAAGGGTTTGGGCATTGAGCCTTAAAGAACGTTCCGGCTGACAGCAGACCGGAATCTGGACCGCAGGAAGAAAGCCGGAGGAGCACAAGTCGTGGAAAACAAAATGGGTACGGAGAAAATCAGCCGCCTGACTGACGAACCGGCGCTGTCTCTTGAAGGCGGATACAGCTTGAATCCGGTTTTCATTTCGACTTTCCCTCTCGCTGGCGTTCCAGCAGCAATTGCCGTCCGATTTTGCCTGTCATATGATCAATCGTGATTTCTACACAGCAAAGCCGGCCAGCGCGAATCGTCTCTTCCGTTTCCTGCATATACAGGTCTTCAAAGCCCTTGGAATACTTGGCGCCTATCGCATTGGCCGCGCGGCGCATTTCTTCTTCGTCCTCCAGCATTCTGGCGTGTCCGAAAACGATCACGCTGCAAAACTTGGTGGTGCGCTCCCGGGGCATCACCTCGTCCCGGTCAATGACGGTAAAGGAAACCTTGTTATTTCTGCGGATCGCGTCGATCTTGTGCCCGGTTTTCGCACAGTGAAACCCAATGATGCCAAGCCCTGCGCCGCCTTCCTGCCAGACAAAACTGACCGGTACCGTGTAGGGATAGCCGTCATCCCCGTGCAATCCCAGCACGCCGGAGGTGGCGCGCTGAAGGATTTCTATACACTCCTCCTGGGAAATCTGCTGTTTGATTCTGCGCATTTCTCTGAACATGATCTGAACGCTCCTTATTCATTCTTCCGGTGCGACAGGATATTTGATCGGATCATCGCTCTCTGACCACATCCGCCGCATATGCTCCAGCGCCTCCTGGTCGACGGGTACATGACGGTAGTAGGTTTCCCGATCCGCTTCGGTGATTCTGCGAATGACCCTGCAGGGATTGCCGGCGGCAACGCACCAGGCGGGAATATCCTTTGTTACCACGCTGCCCGCGCCGATGACCGCGTTATCGCCAATACGTACCCCCGGCAGAATCACCGAATTGCCGCCGATCCACACGTTATGACCGATGGTCACGCCGATGCCGTATTCATAGGCCGTGTTTCTTGTGGCGGAATGCACGGGATGCCCCGCTGTATAGATCGCCACATTGGGCGCCATCTGGCAGTTATCTCCGATCACAACGGGAGCCACGTCGATGATGGTGCAATTGTAGTTTGCGAAGAAGTTCTTCCCGACGCGAATATGAGTGCCGTAATCACAATAGAACGGCGGGTTCAGAAAGGCCCCGTCTGAGGCGCCGAAGAGCTCCTTGACCAATGCGGATATACCATCAAAATCTGACCGATCCATGAAATTCAGCTTTTGCAGAATGGCCCGGCACTTCTTCTGTTCCTCTAATACCGCTTCATCGGAGATATACAGGATCTGCCGATCCCGCCGTTCCAGGTTGTTCATGCGATCTTCTCCTTTTATCCTTGTTCGTCAAACCGGCGGATTTCTGTCAGTGCTTTTAACCTTTGTTTCTCCCGGAAGCTGATAAGCTGTTCCGTATAGGCCGGGCGATTGATAAGGGGTTGCATCACTCATCCCTCCTTTTGCAAAATGAGTTTACCATACTTACGCCAAACTGTATAGTTTGCCCGCAGAAAAAGCCTTGCAATCACATTGATGAAATAGTATATTTTTAACAGCATTTTATGGAGGAAGACACCTGTGGCTGTCCGATACAACAACCCCGGAAGTTGCTTGAGCAATGAATCCGAAGGAGGGCATGGTCATGAAAGATGAGGTGGTGACAGATGATCAGGAAGGTATTCGCTCTGCTGGCAGGGATCCTTTTAATGTGGGGCGTTCCGGGAGGTTGTAAAGCTGAATCTGACCTGACCATTACTCCAAAGGAAACGGTCTGGGATGGATGGCCGGACGGCGACTACTGCATTGGCGTTAAGGATACGGAGCATCTGGAAGATGACTATTTCACATTGTCCCTCTATTCGGAAGATCTTTACAATCGCGAATCAATCGAGAATTTGAAGCGCGGGGACAAAGTAATCGTTCATGGAGAAACCTTTACCGTTGGATATATTCGGATTCATGGCTATTATGATTCGGATGGCGATGGAGAGGCCGACAGATCCTTTACGTTTGCAAAAAATCCGGATGATGAACTTGCTGACGGCCAGGAACTGGCGGATGACGGGGACTCCGGCGAAATACCGGCCAGTTTTGAGTTATCCGCATACGAGCTGATTATGCTGGAAGACTTTGAAGGATATATTGTTTTTGAGCCGGTTTCTGAGACTGAGTGCAGAAGCGTCATGAATGACTGGTCGCCCTGCAATTATCTGGGCGATATAACAATCCGTCTTCCTCTGCCTGATGACTTTGTTTTCCTGGATTATGCCGGCAATAAGGGAGATGCTGAAACCTTCCTGGATGATATTTCTGAGGACTGGTATTCTCCATACAACAGTTACGCCCGGTTTAAGGAAGGTCAACTGATAGAAGTGAGTCACTCCGATTATCCCGCAGGTCCTTAACCGGTCACCCCGGCCCGGTGGCCCGTTCCGGAAGATCGCGGTCCTTCACAGCTTCCTGACCGCGTCGAACCCCTGCTCCAGATCCGCGATGATATCGTCAATATGCTCCGTCCCGATGGACAGTCGAATCGTATTCGGACGGATTCCCTGATCCAGCAGTTCCTCCTCCGACAGCTGCGAATGGGTGGTCGAAGCGGGATGAATCACCAGGCTCTTCACATCCGCGACATTGGCCAGCAGTGAGAAAATCGTCAGATGGTCGATAAATGTCCAGGCTTCCTTCTGCCCGCCCCGGATTTCAAAAGTGAAAATCGACGCGCCTCCGTTCGGGAAATACCGCTCGTACAGCGCGTGATCCGGATGGTCCGGCAGCGACGGATGGTTCACCTTCTCAACCAGCGGATGACCGCTCAGGTATTCCACCACCTTCTTCGTGTTTTCCGCGTGCCGCTCCAGCCGCAGCGACAGCGTTTCCACGCCCTGCAGCAGCAGGAACGCGTTGAAGGGAGAAATCGAAGCACCGGTATCCCGCAGCAGAATCGCGCGGATATAGGTCACAAAGGCGGCCGGGCCGGCTGCGTCAAAGAACGACACGCCATGATAGCTCGGGTTCGGCTCCGCGATGTTCGGATACTTGCCGCTGGCTTTCCAGTCGAATTTTCCAGATTCCACGATTACGCCGCCCAGCGTTGTCCCATGACCGCCAATAAACTTGGTCGCGGAATGAACCACGATGTCCGCTCCATGCGCGATCGGCCGGATCAGATACGGCGTCCCAAAGGTATTGTCGATCACCAGCGGCAGTCCGTGCCGGTGCGCGATCTCCGCAACCGCGTCGATATCGGGGATATCGCTGTTCGGATTGCCCAGGGTTTCCAGGTAGATCGCCCGCGTGTTCTCCTGAATCGCGTCTTCCATCTCCCGCAGGTTGTGCGCGTCCACAAAGGTCGTCCGCACGCCGTACTGCGGCAGCGTATGCCCCAGCAGGTTGAAGCTGCCGCCGTAGATCGTCTTCTGCGCGACGATATGCCCGCCGTTTGCAGCCAGGGCCTCAATCGTATAGGTAATCGCCGCCGCGCCGGAAGCGACCGCCAGGGCCGCGCTGCCGCCCTCCAGTGCGGCCAGGCGCTTCTCCAGTACCTCCTGCGTCGAATTGGTCAGCCGGCCATAAATGTTCCCCGCGTCCGCCAGTCCGAATCGGTCTGCGGCATGCTGGCTGTTTCGGAACACATAGGAGGTGGTCTGATAAATCGGTACGGCCCGCGCGTCCGTCGCCGGATCCGCCTGTTCCTGTCCTACGTGAAGCTGCAGTGTTTCAAAACGATAATTACGCATGATTCATCTCTCCTTTTCTTTTCCTTTTCCTTGATGTCCATTCCCCCGACTGCAGGAAACCATTGTCCGCGCCGTCTGCGGCAGCGGTGAATCAGGTTCCCGCCTCCGTCCAGCATAACCATTCACTGAGCGATTTCAGGCTGAGCTGCATATCTGCCCGGAAGAAATCTGCCCACAAAAAAACCGGGGCTTCCTGCAAGCTCCCGGACAAACAATCCTGTGGCGGAATCAGCCCACGCGCTGAAGGCGTATCAGGGTATGACCGTACGCCCCCGCCAAAACGTCTGTCCGGGAGTTAAGCATTCGGCCACACATCCAAAACCATCCCCGCTTGCCCGTACCGACCATCCTTCACGCCTCCTTTCTCTGAATGAAACGTATATTATCACCACTAAACTACTATGTAAATAGGTTTATATGTTTTTCCACTGTATTTGGAATGCGAGTCCGCAGATAGTCATCCTGAACCCGCAGCACGTCCTCCGGCATCACGCCGGGCATGCGGATGTTCATCAGGGATCGGAGTACGCGCTGCCGGCCCGCGGTATCTTCCGGGGTGGTCAGCGCCTGATACCCGTCTGAATCAGCCTTGAAGGCTTCCACCAGGAAGCTCAGCCGCTGATCCTGCGTCATGGTTTTTTCCATCCGGCTTCTCTCCTTCCACGCTGCCCCGGCCGGACAGACTTTATGTTTCATTTTCCATACGCCCGTCCCGGAACATGGAGAAACGGTTCATCGGATATTTTTGCAGATTCTCCAGAATCTTCCGGTCATCCGCCCGGTTCAGCAGGGTCTGCCGGTCGCGGAGCACCTGCGTTTCCACCTGGTGTTTGGAAGGGCCGCCGATACAGCCGCCCGGGCAGATCATGCCCTCGACAAAATCTTCCTCCAGTTTCCCCGCCCGCAGCTGCATCAGGGCTTTCTTGCACTCATCGCCGCCGGAGCACCGGCGCAGCCGGATGCCTTCGGTATTCTCCCCCATTTCCTTCATTACCTGCAGCACCGCCGCCGCCACCCCTCCGCTGCCCGCGAACTGCTTGCCGAAGAGGGAGGCCTCCTGGTAGTCTTCTTCCACCGGCTCGATCGGAATATCACGGGAGTCCAGCATCGCCACGATTTCCCCGTAGGTCAGGGCATAATCCGGCCGGTCCGCGATGAATTCATTCAGCGTCTCGCCTTTTTTCGCGATGCACGGCCCGATAAAAACGGTGACACAGTCCGGATCCAGGCATTTCAGGTACCGGGAAACCGCGACCATGGGGCTGACCGTATTGGACTTGTACAGTTCATATTCTCTGGGAAAATGATGCCGCTGCATGGAGATAAAAGCCGGGCAGCAGGACGTGGTCATCTTCCGCCCTTCCTTCCGGGCTTCGATCCATTCCCGCGCCTCGTATGCCGCGGTCATGTCTCCCCCCAGGCCAACCTCCACCATATCCGCGAAGCCCAGTTTTTTCAGGGCCGCGCGGATGGCCGCCATGGTGATTTCGCTGCCAAACTGCCCCTCTGTCGCCGGGGCGCACATCGCGACGACGCGCTTTCCTTCCCTGATTTTCCGGATGATCTGCGTCGCGTATATTTTGGAGCCCACCGCGCCGAAAGGACAGTTGTGGATACAGTGCCCGCATTGAATACACTTTTCGTCGTCGATATAGCAGATTCCGTTTTCGCCGTAGGAGATGGCGTCCACCGGGCAGGCCTTCTGGCAGGGACGGGTCATATGCACAATCGCGCCGTAAGGACAGGATTTCGCGCACATCCCGCAGGACTTGCACCTGGCGGGATCGATCCGCATCCGGGTATCACCGGGGCTGATCGCCCCGAAGCGGCAGGCGTTCAGGCAGGCTTTGCCCAGGCAGAACCGGCAGATATCCGTCACCAGGTATTCCTGGATCGGGCAGTCATCACAGGCAGCGGGAATCACCGCCACCACGTTTCGGGAATCGGAATTCACGTCCGGCGCCAGGCCCATGGCCAGCCGGATTCTTCCCCGGACAATTTCCCGCTCCTTATAGATACAGCAGCGATATTCCGGTTTGGGCCCGGGGATGATCTTCTGCACAAGCTTTTCGCAGCTCTCCTGGTTCAGGTTGTCCTCCCAGGCCAAGCGGCAGACCTCCCGCAGGACCAGATGTTTCAGTTTCACAATTCCCTTATCGTTGGTAATCATTGCGCTTTCCTTTCTCCGGAATACAGGATGCGCCTTTCGGGGTAGAAAAAACGAAGGCGGCCCGATTGCATATGATTATTTTTCGATACGGATTCCGCCAATTCCTTCCCCGCTTCCAGCGCCCCGCGTTGGGAGCGGCGTCGGCCGCCGCGCTGCCGTTCCCGGAAAAAAACATCAATCAGCGCTTGACGCGAAAAAAGGAATATGGTATGATGATGTTGTTAGTTGAAGCTAACATCGTCGCGGCAAGGGATTCTTCCCCCAGGACGACCGCCGCGGCTTTTTTAAGGCACATAGGTTAGCTTTGGCTAACATCAAGGAACAGGAGGCATCCATGTCCAATGAAACGCTGATTCGGTGCTGCGCGCCGACCATGGCCCGGCTGAAGACCGGCAATATGTTCACCTGTGCTTTCGCGGACCGGAATGAAATGACGGAGGAACTGAGACAGCTGAATCAGCGTCTTCGGCGAAAGGGCCTCCGTATCCTGCCGCTTCGATGGCGGGACGGAAAGGCGCTTTTGTACCTGTACCGTCCCCGCCAGCTGGATCGGGATCTGCGTGACCCGCTGGCGAAAAGGCTGCTGGCCGAATGCGGATATGAAGGCCGCAGCGCCAACAGCTGTCTCGCCAGGCTTATGGCCCGCCTGCGGCAGGAAGCGGATTTTCCCCATGAGGTCGGGCTGTTCCTGGGCTATCCGCCGGCGGACGTGGACGGATTCATGCACCGGAAGGAGCTCTGCAAATATCGGGGCCTCTGGAAGGTCTATGACGATGTGGAAGGAGCCATCCGGCAATTTGAAAAATGCCGGCACTGCACGGAAGTGTACCTGCGCTGTTATGCCCTGGGCTTTTCGCTGGATCGGCTGGCAGTCGCGGAATAATCCCGCTATTCATTGTCCCGCAAGGGATTGGAATAGACCATAGAAAAGAAAGGATGGATCAACAATGAGTAAAGTGGCAGTGATCTACTGGAGCGGAACGGGCAACACGGAAGCCATGGCCAATGCTGTGGCGGAAGGCGCGAAGGCGGCTGGGGCGGATGTGGATCTGCTGACCTGCGCGGACGTGGTTGGCATCGACGGCTACGACGCCGTGGCCCTGGGGTGCCCGGCCATGGGTTCGGAGGAACTGGAGGATGGTGAGTTCCTGCCCATGCTGGAAGGCATTGAGCCCGCGCTGGCCGGCAAAAAGGTGGCCCTGTTTGGCAGCTACGACTGGGGTGTCGGCGAATGGCTGGAGAACTGGGAAGCCCGCTGCGCGGAAAAGGGCATCTCCCTGGCCGCCGACAGCGTGAAGGCCAACAACGCCCCGGATGACGCCGCCATCGACGCCTGCAAAAAGCTGGGCGCGGCGCTGGCCTGAGCAGAAGGTACCATTTATACATCATAAGAAAGCTGATCCCCGCCCGCGTCAGGCTGATTGTGGCCGCAAGCGCAGGTGAAGCGGAGAACGCTCTTCATCAGCTTTCGGGACGCCAGACGAAGCCGCTGGCGTCCTTTTTGCGTCTTGGACGGCTTTCCCGCGGCGGAGGACTGGAATCAGAAAATGGTTCAGCTTTCAAAGATCGTTCATGATGCGTGGCGGCGCGGAAACTTGTTCGGCCGCCGGTCCTGTGGTATACTGGTGAGGATAAGCGGTCACCAGATGACGCCGCTTCGCGCAGGGATGAAGATGATGATCCCTGTAAGCTGCGGCGGATGGTGGAAGCCGCTGACGGAAAAGCAACGCCTCATCCCTTGGAAAGGCCGGACGCCATGAAACATATCCAGCTTTCAGATCATTTCAAATGCTCGACAATCCTGCTGTTTTCCCTGCCCAGTATCGGCATGCAGATTGTGGACAATTCCTACCAGATCGCGGACGGGTTCTTTATTTCCAAATATATCGGGGAGGCCGCCTTTGAGGCGGAAAACCTGATCTTTCCTCCCCTGCTGATCGTGATGTACGTCGGGCTCATGTTTGGTACCGGCGCGAGCGCGCTGATCTCCAGGGAGCTGGGTGAAGGCCGAGATGATCGGGCCAGACGCATTCTCAGTCTGGTGACGCTTTCCCTGGCCTTTTTCGGCGTGCTGCTGTCCGCCGCGCTGTATTTTCTGCTGCCCGATATTGCCCGATGGGTCGGGGCTTCCGAAGTCCTCGCCCCAGACTGTGTCATCTATGGCAGGGTGCTGGCGTTCTTCATGCCCTTCCAGATGCTTTCCATGGCTTTTCATCCGCTGCTGATCACAGCGGAGCGGCCCGGTCTGGGGCTGATCACAACCGTCGCCAACGCGGCGGCCAATATCCTGCTGGACTGGGCTTTCGTGGCGGGATGCGGATGGGGCATGCGCGGCGCGGCGGTCGCCACCGGGCTGGCCTGGCTGGTCAGCGCCGTCATTCCCTTCGCCTTTTTCGCGAACCGGAAGCACCCCCTGCATTTTGTCCGCCCCGGGTCTGAAATCGGTTCGCTGGGAAAGGTCCTGTACAACGGCGCGTCCGAAATGGTGGACGCGGTGGCTTATGCCATCGTGGCGCTGATTTTCAATCTGCAGATGCTGCGGTATCTCGGCGATGACGGTGTTGGCGCCTATGCGGTCAGCGAATATATGAGCGGCTTGTTCTCCGCGGTGTTTTACGGCATCAGCATGAGCATCGTGCCGGTGGTAGGTTATCATCTGGGAAAGAATCACACGGCGGAACTGCGCAGCCTGCGGCGCGGCGGCATCCTGCTGAACGCCGTCTGCGGCGCCGCCATGACCGTCCTGTGCCTGACCCTGGCGGAGCCCGTCTCCCGCTTTTTCGTGGGATACAACGCGGACCTGACCGCCCTCGCGGCGCGCGCGATGCGGCTGATTTCCCTTTCCTACCTGCTGGGCGGAATCACGACCTACGCCTCCTCTTACTTCACCGGTCTGAACCAGGGATCCATCTCCCTGGCCATCGCCGCTGTAAAGGGCTTTGCCGGGCCGCTGGCCGCGGTTTACCTGCTGCCGCTTCTCCTGGGCGCGGACGGGCTCTGGCTCTCCACCCCCGCCGCGGAGGTGCTGGCCATGGGAACGGTGGCCGTCTGTTTCCTGTGGTGGCGGAAGGAAGAGGGCCGAATGGCGCGGAAAACGGTCCGCCCGGAGGAATAAAAAACCTCCCTTATCTGTCTGCATGTCGAGGAGGACGCGCATGGAAAACTTTGTACAGGCATTTCTTGGGCAGGCCCAAAAGCATCCGGATCTCACGGCGGTGCTGGATATCCGGGGCGCGTATACCTATGGCCGCGTGAACCGGCTCTCCGCGGCGCTGGCGGAACGTATGCTGGAAAAGCTCGGCGGGCGGAACCGCCGCGGCAGAATCGCCCTGCATCTTCCCCGGACAAAGGCTTTTCCTGTCGCGCTGCTGGCCGTGCTGCGCGCCGGCTGCGCCGCGGTTCCAATTGACGGCGAATACCCGGAGGAACGGGTGAGAGGCATTCTGGCGGACTCCGGCTGCGCGCTGTGCGTCACCACCGCGGAGCTCGCCCCTAAAGCAAAGGAATATCCGACGCTGCTGATGGAGGAAGTTTTTCCCCCGCTGGAAGAGGATCCGGAAGGAGACATGACCCTGGATTACTCGGATCCGGAAGCGGAAGGCTATATTTTGTATACCTCCGGCTCCACCGGAAAACCCAAGGGCGTCCTTCACCGGCAGTCCATTCTGAGCTGCGCGCCCACGGTCCTGGCCGGGCAGATTCCCATGACAGAGCATTCCCGGGCGCTGAATATCTCCGGGTTCAGTTTTATCGCGAGCTTGCTGGATTTTGCGCCGATGCTGACCTGCGGCGGCAGCGTCTATATCGCCAGTGAGACAGAACGGAAAAACATGGAAGCAATCCATGCGCTGTTCACGAAGCGGGAAATCACCGGAATGTTCTGCCCGCCCCAGATGTACGATGTTCTGCGGAAGCTTTACGGAAACCCGCCGCTGAAATATGTGATTCTCGCCGGGGAAAAGGCGCAGGGAACGGAATACCCGCCGGGCGCGCTGGAGCTGTATGGTGCCAGCGAGAATTTCTGCGTCCTGACGCATCCGGCCGGCAGCGGCGGCCCGAAATGTCTCGGAAAGCCATGCCGCGGCATTGACGTATATCTGCTTGATGAAAGCGGTCAAAGAATTGAAAAGCCCGGCGTCGTCGGCGAGCTGTGCGTCAGCGGTCCCTGGCTGGCCGTGGGGTACTGCAATATGCCGAAGGAAACGGCGGAACGGTTTACAGAAAACCCCTTCCACCCCGGCGCGCGCCTGTACCACAGCGGGGATCAGATGGCCTGGGACCAGGATGGCTGCCTGGTCTTCCACGGGCGAAACGACCGGATGGTCAAGGTACGGGGATACCGGGTAGAGCTGGGCGAAATTGACCAGGTCATGGGACGGCTGGAAGCGGTGGAGGAAGCGGCCAGTGTGCGTGTCCACGTTCACGGCGGGGATCTGGTCTGCTGCTATTATACGGGAGTGGAAACGTCCCCGGAGGAACTGAAGGCTTACGCCGGCCGCTACCTGCCGGATTACATGATTCCGGAATACTTTATCCATCTGGAGGCGATGCCCCGGAACGACCGGAACAAGGTGGATTTTCCAGCCCTGCAGTCGCTGGAAATCGAGACGGAGAAGGCCGCGTATGAACCGCCGAGGACGGAGGCGGAAAAACGGGTCAGCGAAGCATTCGCTGAAACGCTGGGCATGGACCGTGTCAGCGCCACCGCCAGCTTCTTTGACTGTGGTGGCACAAGCCTCAGCGCGGCCGTGCTGATCAGCCGTCTGAGCGAGGGGGATGTTTCGCTCTCCTTCCAGGACATTTCCGCGTATCCCACGCCGAGGGCGCTGGCGGCGTTTATCGCCTCCCGCCGGGATGCGGCGCTTCCGCCCATGAACCGCGCCGCCTATCCGCTGACTAAGACGCAAACGGGAATCTATCTGGAAAGCCTCACCGGCGGCAGCCGGGAAACCTATACCATCCCCTATCTGGCCCGGGCGGCGGAAGGCATCGGCGCGGAGGATCTGATCAGCGCCGTCAGACAGGTGCTACAGGCGCATCCCGGCATGAATTATACGCTTCATGCGGAGCGGAACGCCATGCCCGAAATGGTGCCGGTGACGGACGCGAAGGTGGAGATTCCCGTCTTTGACGGGACGGAGGAAGGCCGTCTGGATTTCATGAAGGACTTTATGCCGGTGGTGCCCATGATGGATCATCCCCTGTTCTGTCCCGCCGTCTACCGGACGCCGGAAAGATGCTATCTGGCGATCAAAACGCACCTGATTTTCTTTGACGGAACCTCTATCAGCCAGTTTATCGCGGAGATGAACAGAGTACTGGCCGGTCAGGCGCCGCTGGGTGAGGAATGCGCCATCCAGCAGGCGGCCATGATCGAGGAACGCCAGCTGCGGGACGGAACCCATGAGAAGGCAGAGGCCTACTTCCTGAACCTCTTCAGGAATGCGGGGGACGTGCCCGCCCTGTCCGGCGACCTGAACGGCCCGCTGACCCCCGGCGTCAGCAGGAACATCCGCTATGAACCCGGTACCCTGACCGCGGAAAGGGTCAAGGCCTTCTGCCAGGCGCAGCGCATTTCCGAGAGCGGCTTTTTCCAGGGGGCCATGGCCGTGCTGCTGGGCAAATACCTGAACAGCAGGCATGTTTCCTTTTCCACGGTCTACAACGGCAGGCCCCTGGCGGAGATGCGCCATACCATCGGTACGCTGATCAAGCGCATTCCGGTTTATGGTGACCTGCGGCAGGATCAGCCGGTGGGGGACTTCCTTCGGGGCGTCAGCCGGCAGGTCTTTTCCACCATGGCCAATGACATCTATTCCTTCGACGAGGTGCTCAAGACCTGCCCCGTCAACGAGGATGTGGAGTTTATCTATCAGGGGGATCTGTTTACCGACCAGATGGGAACCGGCGCGGGCGAAAGCCTGCTGATGGGTGACAAATGGTTCATGGAGCACTACCACACTGGCATGGTGACCGGATGCATGTCCATCCAGTTCTTCTCCACGGGCGGGCTGTACAACATGACCATTGAGTATCGGAATGAGAAGTTTTCGGAAGGATGGGTCCGCCGCTTCGCCCTTGATTTATTCACCGTGGCCCAGCAGCTGATGACCGTTTCCACCATCGGGCAGGTTTCCCTGCTGACGGCGGAGGACCGGGCCCGGCTGAAGCGCTTCAACGACACCCACGTACCAATGGATTTTATCCCCGTGCATGAGCAGATTCACCATCAGGCCCTTCGGCAGCCAGACAAGGCGGCGGTTCTTGCCGCGGGAAAAAAGCTGACCTTCCGGGAGCTGGACCGGCTGAGCAGCTTTCTGGCCGGCGTTCTTCAGGCGAAAGGCGCGGGAAGCGGCCGGCTCATCGGCGTCCTTTTCGATCGGGAAATCTGGGCTTATGTGGCGGAAATCGCCATCCTGAAAGCGGGAGCGGCCTTTCTGCCTTTCATCCCGGAATACCCGGATGACCGGATTGAATTCTGCCTGGAGGACGGTGCCTGCCCTCTGCTGCTGACGACAGCCCGGCAGATGAAAGGCCGCGGGCTGGCAGGGAAAAGCGATACGGTCCTGACCCTGGAAGAAGCCTTTGGCGTTTCCAGCCTGGACAAAGTCAATCCGGACGCGTATACCGCCGAGGATCCCGCCGTGTCTGTCCGTCCCGGGGATCTGGCTTACTGCATCTATACCTCCGGCTCCACAGGCCGTCCCAAGGGCGTGATGATCGAGCACCGGAATATCGCCAACTATGTTCATCGCAATGAAAAATCCATCGAAATCATGCATTACGCCGCCCCCGGGCGGGTCAATCTGGCGCTGGCCTCCTTCTCCTTCGACGTATCCGTGGTGGAAGAATTTGTGCCCCTCTGCAACGGAAATACCGTCGTCATGGCCACGGAGGCGGAGATTCACGACCCCGTTTCCTTTGCCCGGCTGGTGAAGGAGACCGGCGCGGACGGGATCACCTGCACACCGACCTATCTGCTGAGCCTGCTGGAGATTCCGGAGAGCCGGGACGCCCTTCGCGGGTTCACCTTCTTTGATATTGGAGCGGAAGCCTTCCCCCGGCAGCTGTATGACCGTCTGCGGGAGCTGAGGCAGGATTCCGTCATCCTGAATGTGTACGGCCCCACGGAGTGCACCATGGGCTGTGCTGCCGCCCTGATGGCCGGGGAAGAACGGGTGACGGTGGGAGCGCCCATCGCCAATACCCGTTTCTACGTGGCGGACACTTTCGGAGGCGAGCTGCCCGTGGGCCTGAAGGGCGAGCTCATCATCTGCGGCGAGCAGGTGGGCCGGGGCTATGTGAACCTGCCGGAAAAAACCGCCGCGGCCTTCTTCACCCACGAGGGGCTGCGCGCCTATCACAGCGGAGACCTGGCTGCCTGGACGGAGACCGGCGAAATCAGAATCTTCGGCCGCATCGACAACCAGATCAAGCTGCGGGGCTTCCGCATTGAGCTGGACGAAATCGAAAAGGTGATGACGGAATTCCCCGGCGTTTCCAGCAGCGCCGCGGCGGTTCGCAAAGCGGGCGGCAGTGCGTATCTGGCCGGATACTATACCGCCAGAGAATCCATCGACACCGGCGCCCTCAAGGCATTCATGCGGGAAAAGCTGCCGGAATACATGATCCCGTCCGTGCTGACCCGGCTGGCCGAAATGCCCATGACCCAAAATGGAAAAGTGGACCGGAACGCGCTGCCGGAGCCCGATCTGCGGGAACTGAAGGCGGAATATCTTCCCCCGGAGACGGAAACGGAAAAAAAGCTGTGCGCCGCCTTTGCCCGCACGCTCAGGCTGGACGGAAACCAGGTCGGCCTGCAGGATGACTTTTTCGACCTGGGCGGCGATTCCCTGCGGGCGATGGTGGTGCTGGCGGACGCGCAGCTGGACGGCCTGACCGCGGCGGACATCTTCCACCTGCGTACGCCTGGGGCCATCGCAAGGGAGCTGGAAAAGCGAAGCGGTCTGGAAAGTCTGCCTGAGCGAGAGGCGAAGGCGCGGCTGGTTCCGCACGCCCTGTCGCCGCTGCAGCAGCTGATGATCGACAATCAGCTCTTCCGGCCGGGCTCCACCATGTGGAACAACATGCACTTCCTGGCCCGGTTCCCGGCGGAAGTGGACGCGGAACGGCTTTGCGCGGCGGTGAACGCGTCGCTCCGGAACCATCCCGCCCTGTCCGTCGCCTTCTATTTCGACGAAAACAGCGAGCTGAGGCAGAAATACGTCCCCGGCCTGCTGCCGGAGGTGAAGGTGCGGGACATCCTGCCCGAAACCGAGGACGCGCTGGCGGACATTCTGCTTCTCCCCTTCCATCGCATCCTGAACGCCAGCCTTTGCAGGGCGAACGTATTCCGGGGACGGAAGGGCTGCTATCTTTTTATGGATATCAGCAACCTGCTGATGGACGGCGGTTCCCTGGGCGTGGTGATCGGAGATATCGCGAACGCCTACTTTGGCAGGGAGATGAAACCGGATTACTACTTTGCCATGCTCTCCGAAGCGGAAAAACGGGCGGCGGAAGGCAGTGTGGAAAGGGACCGCGCCTGGTTCACCGGGCGGTACGGCGATCTGGAAGATAACTGGTGCCATATTCCGGAGCCGGATCACACGAGCACAAATATCAATCTCGCCGAACGGATGAAGCGTCTCCGCTTCAACGGGAAGCAGGTCGCGGAAGCGGAGGAATACTGGGGCGTTTCTCATTCCGTCATGGCTGTCAGCGCCGCGCTCATCGCGCTGTCCCGCTTTACGGGGAAAAAGCATGTGATGGTCAACTGGATTTTTAACAACCGGCTTTCGCCGGAGGCGGAAAACACCGTGGGGATGCTGATCCGCGATCTGCCCGCCGCGATCCGTATGGAGGAAGTTTCCTCCATGCGCGGCCTGCTGCAGTCCGTAAAGGAGCAGGTGGCCGAGGGCATCGCCCACAGCAGTTGGGATTTCATGGCCGAAACCAGCGCGGCCTTCCTCAACGAATGCATGGAGGTCGACCTGCAGCTGGGCATCAACGGGGATGAACTGGACGAGCTGCCCCATGAGCTCATTGAGCTGAACGACGATTTTTCCGCCGCCGGAACCATGCTGGCCCTGGATCTGCTGGAGAACGAATTTGGCGACGGCGGCTTTGATTCCGAAATGGAATATGCCGAGGGGCTATATGACCGGGAGCGGATCGAAGCCTTCCACGATCTGTATGTGCGGATTCTGGAAGCCCTGATCCTGAAGCGGGAAGACGTTTAAGTCCCTATCCGGCGGCAAGGTGATGTTCATGCCGTTCTGCGCCGCCGGATGAAAGCGCCGGTCTGTGCTTGACGGAAGAAACAGAATATGTTATGATCAGGTTGTTAGCTTTGGCTAACTTCTATGTCGTTCCAAATCCCTCTCCCGGAGGAGCGGCGTCTTACCAATGCAGCGGCCGTCAGCCGTCAGTGAAGCTCCGATCAGGCCCGTCATCCTCCGTAGAGCGCTGATCCGGCGCCGCGCGGAGGGAAGTTTCAACCATCGTCCGTCTTTCGCTCCTGACCGGGTCAGCGCCGTGGCGGACAGAAAGTGAAGCGTGTTTTATGAACATACAGATCGCGGAAGGTCTGTTGATCCCCTTTCTGGGCACCAGTCTGGGATCGGCCATGGTCTTTTTCCTGAAAAAACAGATTTCCTCCGGCGTGCAGAAGGCCCTGACCGGCTTCGCGGCGGGCGTCATGGTGGCGGCTTCCTTCTGGAGCCTGCTGCAGCCCGCGCTGGAAAGCAGCGCGGATATGGGCGCGCTGGCGTTCCTGCCGGCTGCCGTCGGCTTTCTGATCGGCATGGGCTTTCTGCTGTCGCTGGATGTGATCACACCCCATATGCACATGGACAAACAGAATGAAGGGCCCCGCAGCGGCTTCAAACGCACCACGAAGCTGATCCTTGCCGTCACGCTGCACAATATTCCCGAAGGCATGGCGGTGGGCGTGGTATACGCCGGGTTTCTTTCCGGCGATACTGGCATCACCGCCGCCGGCGCCCTGGCCCTGGCCCTGGGAATCGCCATCCAGAACTTCCCTGAAGGCGCTATCGTCTCCATGCCGCTCCTGGCGGAAGGAATGCAAAAGCGAAAAACCTTCTGGATGGGTGTTCTCTCCGGAGCGGTAGAGCCTGTGGCCGCGCTGGTCACGCTGCTGGCCGCCAGCCGGGTGACGCCCGTAATGCCCTATTTTCTGGCCTTCGCCGCCGGCGCCATGATGTACGTGGTGGTGGAGGAACTGATTCCGGAAATGTCAGAGGGCAGGCATTCCAACATTGGCACCATCGCCTTCTCTCTGGGCTTCGTGGTCATGATGATCCTGGACGTGACGCTGGGATAACCTACGCCCCGGGCCTGCATGCATCCATTTGACGCGGCCATATGATTGATCTATAATCGCTCTTGAAACAATCATCATGAAACGGCGCTGACATTCGGGCGGCAGGGAGCCGCGTGAAAGGAGCATGGGCATGGTTGAAATCAGCAGGGAAAGAATAAAGGAAATTCTGCATGAGGAAACCGTGCAGAAGGAAGCGCTGGACACGATTCTTCGCGCTGTCTACGCCAGATACATGCGTCTGTTTGAAAAATACTTTGCGGACACGGACGCGCTGAATAACAATATGATCGCCGAACTGCGAAAAGATCATCAGGAAACCCTGAGCCTGATCAAGTATTATTACATGGACATCCCGCTGGATATCTGCGCAGCCCTCAGGGAGTTTGAGGACAAGTACACGGCGCCCCTGCTTGGCCCTGAATGGCGTAAATACCTGTCCGACTGCATGGAGGAATTCAGGAAAGCCAGCGGCGATTCCTGTTCCGGCGGGAAAGATCTGAAAGCGGCGTTTGCGAAGCAGGCGCTGACAAACTTCTATGACGCCATGGGCTATGTTTTCAGAGAAGGCTTCGGCACCGGCAGCCAGACCACCGATAACATCATCTGCGGGATCAGGGGTCTGCTGTTTGGAAAGGAAAAGTAAAACTTTCTCTTCTTATTACCGGCCGTTCATGCTGACCGGCCCGGTTTGTCCGATCGTCCGCCCATAGATCAGGTACCCGGCTGATCCGCGTAATTCCGCCGGTTTTTTCTCAGAAAGCCGATTAGCAGGTTTCCCATGATCTCACTGTCAACAATATAGCTGCCATGATCTTCCTTTTCGACGATCATCATTTCCGCGCCGGGAATCGCTCCTGCGATCTTCTCCGTCTCCGTGCGAAGCACAAGGTCGTTTTCCCCGGCTGTCACCAGCACGGGGATCCGGATGTTTTTCAGCTCCTCGGTGGTGATCTGCGGTTCTGTCAGCATCAGCGTGACCAGCGGATCCGGCCGCTCCTGATTGATGGCGGAAAACTCCTCGATAAAGGAAGGGATCAGCCCCGCCGGTGATAAATTGGTTCCGCTTACCGCCAGCATTCCCAGGGTTCCGGGATGCCCGATTTCCAGCAGGAGGCCAATGATTCCGCCGTCGCTGTGGCCGTAAAGAGCCGGCCGGGAGAGCCCCAAGGCTGTAATGAACGCGTACATATCCTCCGCCATGTCCGCGTAGTGATATTCCGTCATCGGGCTGTTCGCTCCATGCCCTCTGGAATCCGGCGCGTATACCCTGTATCCGGCAGCTGTAAGCTGATCGATCTCCGTGCGGAAGATGGTATGATCTTCTCCGTTCCCGTGGATCAATACAATGGGACTGCCTTCCCCAAAAACAGCGTAATGCAGTGTAACCCCGTTCACATTCACCGTCTTCATCCTGCCGCTCTCCTCTCTCATGCCGCGCCGCCGGCTTCAGCATTCACAACCGTATGACTCGTTTCATTGATGATACCACACTTCGCCCCCGTGTTCCAGAAAAACAGTATTGACAGCCAGGGCGCCAACCACTGTCGCGCGGGATAATGATGGATAGCTTGTTTTTGACCGATAAGCTTGTCTGTTTTTTCGTATCGCAACGGACTTCACCGGATTTTCAGCCGTTCTTCACCCAGTCCTTACGGAAAAGCGCTTCCCTCCGGATTGTCAGACATCCTATGTCCATGGTACAATAGCTGTGACAGATGAGCCGTATGAACGAGAGGGACGGAAGCAGGTGATCTCATGTCCTTCGGCCGCATTTTTCGGGAGCTGCGGGAAGGCCGCGGCCTGACGCGGGCTGGAATTGAGGAATCCCTGGGACTCATGGCCGGCACTGTTTCCCGGTGGGAAAACGGCTGGGAAGAACCGGAGGAGGAGCTGCTCATCGAGCTCGCACATCGCTTTGGACTGCGCGTACCGACCGAAGAGACCTGAGGGTCTCTTTTTTCGTGCCGCTATGGAACGGCAGCGCAAGTGATGCATCTGCTGATTTCGCTTCTCGGGTGCCCAGCCATGCATTACCCCATTGTCCACACCAAAACAGAATTGATTTACCTGGATTCCATCAGGCTGTACCCGCCAGCCCGTTACTGCCTGCGCGGTTTGAGACCGTTTCTTTCAATCCGCTGAAGCCGTTGACAAAGTAGCGGGCTCCGTGCTACGATACCACCCGTCAGCATAAGCTGTCCATGGGTTTGCACAAGCAAGCCGTTCCGATAAAAGGCTCCAGGTCAAATCCGGTATCATAAGGTGCCGAAGGCCATCCGAAGATGGCTTCTGGTGCCTTTTTCTTTTGAAGCCCGGCGCCGGTTCCCCGTCTTCTCGATCCGCGGGCGCTTTGGAGTCGGCAGTGCCAGAGCCGTAACGGAACCGCAGTGAAAGGGAGAATTGGCCATGGCCAATGCCGTGGCATCCAGCGCCGCCTATCGGGTGCTGATTCCCCTGAACCTGTGAAACACCTGTGTGGCTGGCGTTGCGAAGGGCACCGCGGCGATTCTGGAGGATGCCGTGAATCACATTTATGAACTGATGGAAAGGAATCAAGCAAAATGAAAAGCACATCCCTGCAGGTCCGCCGCCTGACTTTTGCGGCGCTTTTCCTGGCGATTGCCCTGGTGCTGCCTTTTGTTACCGGCCAGATCCCCCAGATCGGCGCGGCACTGTGCCCGATGCACATTCCGGTGCTGCTGTGCGGCTTTTTGTGCGGCTGGCCCTGGGGCCTGGCGGTGGGCTTCATCGCGCCGCTGCTTCGTTCCGTGCTTTTCGGCATTCCGGTCATGTTTCCCGGCGCGGCAGCCATGGCGTTTGAGCTGGCTGTTTATGGTGGGATGGCGGGATACCTTCGCCGGAAGCTTCCCCGCGGAAATGGCTATACTTATGTCGTGCTGCTCGTCTCCATGATCGCAGGACGTGTTGTGTGGGGCATTGCGCGGCTGATCCTGGCAGGTCTGTCCGGCAGCGCCTTCACCTGGGCGTTGTTCCTGGCCGGTGCCGTCACCAACGCGATTCCCGGCATTATTCTGCAGCTGGTTCTGATCCCCGTTCTGGTCATGGCTTTGGAGCGGGCGGGCCTTTCGCTGAATCAGCGATGAACAGAGACAAAACCATAAAACGGGTCCGGCAAGCCCGCGGCATACAACGGCGCGGAATATGACGCCTGCCCCCGCAGATTCGGCGCCAGAACGTCCCCTGAAACCATATGAAAAGAGCTGTATCCCATGGCCAAGGAAGCCTTTGAGCAGGAATCTTCATGCGTTCCGAGCGCTGGTCGCCCGCTTACATCCGCCATACAGCGGGACAACGTGGCGGCGTTTGTTTCCCAGTTCATTCAGCGCGTCATGGAAAAGAACGCCGGGTCTGGAAAGGAAGCCATGAAATATCCGAACGTGAAAAAAGCAAGCTTCATCGACCGGCCGAACCGGTTCGTCGCCCATGTGGCGCTGGATGGACGTGTGGAGACGGTCCACGTGAAGAACACCGGCCGCTGCCAGGAACTGCTGCTTCCGGGAGCGGATGTCTGGCTTACGGAGCCGGATACGCCCGGGCGGAAAACCCGTTACGACCTGATCGCCGTGCGGAAGCAGAACGGCCTGCTGATCAATATTGACAGTCAGGCCCCGAACAAAGTCGTGCGGGAATGGCTGGACAATCAGGGCTGTGACCGCGTGGTTCCGGAATACACCTACGGCGCGTCCAGAATCGACTTCCTTCTTGAGCGTAAAGAAGAGAAAACGCTGATGGAGGTCAAAGGCTGCACGCTGGAAGTGGACGGAATCGGCTATTTTCCGGACGCGCCGACGGAGCGCGGCGTAAAACATCTCCGGGACCTGGCCAGAGCCGTCTCCCAGGGATATCATGCCGTCCTCGCCTTCGCGATTCAGATGAACGGAATTACCGAGGTCCGGCCCAACACAGCCACACATCCGGAATTCGCAACCGCCATGCGGGAGGCCCGGGAAGCCGGCGTGGAAATACTGTATCTCCCCTGTCATGTGGAACCGGATCTGCTGGTTGTGGCGGCCTGTCCGGAATAAAAGAAAACAGGGCACGGAAAAAGAGGAGCCGGACATGGCCGCGCAATGGTGTCCTGCTTCCGCAAAAGTGCCGCGAAAAGCTCCCCCGCGGCCCGCGGGGGAGCTTTTTTTGTATGCAGGGCGCCGCACTGAACAGGATCAGTCGGCCTTTTTCCGGCCTTTTCTGACTCTTTTGGCGCCGGGAACAATCGCCTGCTGTGGGCACACCAGGACGCACAGGTGGCAGCCAACGCATTTCTTCCCGTCCAGCCTGGGACGCCGGCTCGCGTCCAGACGAATCGCCTGATGGCCTCCGTCCATGCAGGAAATCACACAACGGCCGCACCCGACGCAGCGCTCCCCGATAAATCTGGGAAAAATGACAGTGTCCCTCTCCAGGGTGTCCGTCGTCTGGCTTAGGGAATCCAGCCCCAGCCCCATGACCTCTTTGATGTTTGAAAAGCCCTTCTCCGCCAGGTACAGATTCAGGCCCGCCTTCAGGTCCTCGACGATCCGATAGCCGTACTGCATGACGGCTGTCGTAATCTGGATCGAGCCGGATCCCAGCAGAATGAATTCCAACGCGTCCCGCCAGGTCTCGATGCCGCCCATGCCGGAAATATGCATGCCCTCCAGCGCCGGATTCTGACCCAGCTCGGCGATGAACCGCAGGGCGATGGGCTTCACCGCGTTGCCGCTGTAACCACCCACCGCGCTCTGCCCGCGGACGGCCGGAGCGGATACATAGGTATGCGGGTCGATGCCCACGATGGATTTAATCGTATTGATCGCGGCGATGCCGTCAGCCCCTCCCCGCCTGGCCGCCTCCGCCGCGGGGCCCATGCTGGCCACGTTGGGCGTCAGCTTCGCAAGCACCGGAATGCCGCACGCGCGCTTCGCCGCCGCGGTGAACCGCTCCACCAGCTCCGGGATCTGCCCGATGTCAGACCCCAGTCCACCCTCCGCCATGTTGGGGCAGGAGAAATTGAGCTCCACCGCGTCCGCGCCGTTTTCCTCGCAGCGCCGCGCCAGCTCTCCCCATTCCGCTTCATCCTTCCCCATGATGGACGCCAGCAGGAACTTCGTCGGGTATTTCTTCTTCAGCCGGCGGAAAATGGCCATGTTTTCCGCCACGCTGTGGTCGGACAGCTGCTCGATATTCTTGAATCCCGCGATACCGCCGTCGCTGCCCGTAAGTGCGGAAAAGCGCGGGGAAGCCTCATGGATATCCAGCGAGCAGATCGTTTTGAAACAGGCGCCTGCCCAGCCCGCCTCAAACGCGCGGGCGCACATGTCATAGGTACTGGCCACGACGGAGGAGGACAGCAGGAAAGGATTCTCCAGTGGAATCCCGCACAGATCGCAGCGCAGCCGGTCCTCATTCTCCGGCAGCGCCGTTTCACACTGCGGGCGGACCTGGTAATACAGCCGGTTGATCAGATCCCGGATGGGCACCTCCGTCGGCCGGACGCATGCCCGCTCGCAGGGAGCGGCACAGGTGATGCAGGGATTCGGGTCCGCGAGGCGCTGCGCGGCGGTCTGCTCATTCTGGAGCCAGATGCTTCTGAGCAGCCCGGCCGGCCTGATCTTGTCGCAGGCCGCGTCACATGGCGCGTCCATGCACAGCGCGCAGCGGATCATGTCCGATCTGGAGATCGCGGATTGATTCTGGATCATATGGTTTCTCCTTCCACATCCTTGGATGCTGTCACGGAAAAGGTTGATTATGCAAATAAGCACACGTCCTTAGAAATGAACAGGATACTCGGTCATTTCAGTGATTCGCCATCGAAAGCGAAAATCCTTTTGACTGACATCCGTTAGGTTCTCTGCCGCCTGGGCATGATCCGGCCTCCATCTCGGCCGCCTTTTCATGCTCGCCGTTTGGGCAGCGCCCTGTGAAAAATACGTGTTTTGGCAGGAAAAGGGAAAGAAGAAGTGAAATTATATATTTTTGCGGGCCGGAACAAGCGCGTCATTTCCCGCGGGAGACACTTCTCCTCTGGCGGAAGGAAATCCGCGCGCTGACGGAGCCGCCATCATCACCCTTGAACAGTCGGAAGTGAGGAAACCGAAATGAACATCCTGCACATGAAGTATGTTGTCTGTATCGCGGAGAACGGCTCCATCAACAAAGCCGCGGAGGAGCTGCACGTAGCCCAGCCCAATTTAAGCAGGATCGTCAGGGAGATGGAAGCCGATCTGGGTATCCAGTTTTTCCGCCGTTCCTCCAGGGGCATGCTGCTCACGCCGGACGGGGAACGGTTTGTCAGCCAGGCGCGGAAAATTCTGGAGCAGGTTGATGAAATGGAAAGTCTTTATAAGGAGAAAAAAGAGGAGAAGCAGCGCTTTTCCATTTCCGTGCCCAGGGCCAGCTATGTTTCAGACGCCTTCGCCGCTTTTTCCCGGACCCTGGGGAAAGAGGAAGTCGAGGTTTTCTATCATGAGACCAACGCGCTGCAGGCGGTCAAAAACATTCTGGAAGTCGGATACAACCTGGGAATCATCCGCTTTGCCGCCAGCTACGGTCCGTACTTCCGGCAGATGCTGGAAGAAAAAGGACTGCGCGGAGAGCTGGCCGCGGAGTTCAAATATGTGCTGGTCATGCGGGAAGACAGTACCCTGGCGAGGATGGAAACCATCCATTTTGCAGATCTGGCCCGGTATATTCAGATCGCGCACGCCGATCCCTACGTCCCTTCCCTGCCTCTCTCCACCGTGAAAAGCACGGAGTTGCCACAGACGCCGCGCCGCATCTTCGTGTTTGAGCGGGGCAGCCAGCTGGATCTGCTGTCCGAAAATCCGGAAACCTTCATGTGGGTGTCTCCCCTGCCGGACCGGCTGCTGCGCATGCTGCATCTGATGCAGCGGGAATGCGCGGACAATCACCGGGTGTACCGGGACATGCTGATCTACCGGCAGGATTATCACCTGACCGAGCTGGACAAGCGCTTTATCACCGAGCTGACGCGGTCCAAGCGCGCCTGCATTACACCATAAAACGGACGCGCCAGCCGCCGCGTCCGAAAAGTTTTTTGCAATCCCCTTCCTGATTTTCCGCTTTGCTGTCGCATCTGGCAGCAAAGCTTCTTTTTTATCCATGAATCGATCCGGTATGATCGATAATGATATACCGACTATACTTTTTTGGTAATTCGCAAGGTGAAAACAATTCGATATAATCCGTATCGAAAGGAGGGTAATCCTTTGCAGAGTACGCTTTCCAAAGCGACGCTGGGGCGGCTGCCCATGTACCTGCAGTTTATCCGCGGGACGGACACGGAGAAGGTTTCCGCCGCCCAGATCGCCAGGGGGCTGGGTCTGGGGGAGATTCTGGTGCGCAAGGATCTGGCCAGCGTATGCGCCGCCGGGCTCCCCAGGGTGGGCTATCCGGTGACGGTTCTGCGCCGGGACATGGAAAAAGCCCTGAAGATGGACGGACCGATTTCCGCGGTGATCGTCGGCGCGGGCAAGCTGGGCACAGCGCTGATGGAATACGACGGATTCCTGGACTACGGAATGAAGATCGCCGCCGCCTTTGATCTGAGCGCCACGGCGGAGCCGTTCTTCCAGGGCCGGGTTCCCGTATATTCCATGGAGCAGCTGCCGGCGTTCTGCGCCTCTCGCCATGTGCACGCGGGCATCCTGACGGTTCCGGCGGCATCGGCGCAAAACGCCGCCGACGCCATGACGGCCGCGGGGCTGACAGCGATCCTCAATTTCGCGCCGGTTCCCATCAGGGTACCGAAAAACGTGACGGTACACCAGGAAAACATCGCTTTATCGCTGGCTTATCTGCACGCGATGGCCGGTGAAACAAAGAAACAGGAAAAGGAGAAAGAGTATGGAAGCCAAAGAATTTGACACGGTAGACAGCGTGGAAGCGCTGGAAGCGGCCATCGCGCGGGTGCGCGCCGCCCAGCGGGTTTTCGCGACCTATACCCAGGAGCAGGTGGATCGGATTTTCCTGGCCGCCGCCACCGCGGCGAACCAGGCCCGGATTCCCCTGGCGAAACTGGCCGTGGAGGAAACCGGCATGGGTGTGGTGGAGGACAAGGTCATCAAGAACCACTACGCCAGCGAATACATTTACAATGCTTACCGGGATACCAAAACCTGCGGCGTCATTGAGGAAGACAAGGCTTATGGCATGAAAAAGATCGCCGAGCCCATCGGCGTGGTCGCTGCGGTCATCCCCACCACCAACCCCACCTCTACCGCCATTTTCAAGGCGCTGATCTGCCTGAAAACCCGCAACGGCATTATCTTCAGCCCCCATCCCCGGGCGAAGAAAGCCACCATCGCCGCGGCCAGGGTGGTGCTGGACGCGGCGGTGAAAGCCGGCGCGCCGGAAGGCATCATCGGCTGGATCGACGTACCCTCCCTGGAGATGACCAACACCCTGATGCGGGACGCGGACATTATCCTGGCCACCGGCGGCCCCGGTATGGTCAAGGCCGCGTATTCCAGCGGCAAACCCGCCCTGGGCGTTGGCGCGGGCAACGTGCCCGCGGTGATCGACACCAGCGCCGACATCGTGCTGGCGGTCAACTCCGTCATTCATTCCAAGACCTTTGACAACGGCATGATCTGCGCGTCCGAGCAGAGCGTGATCGTGCTGAACGATATTTATGAGGAAGTGAAGGCGGAATTTGCCGCCCGGGGCTGCTGGTTCCTGAAGGGCGCCGAGCTGGACAAGGTTCGCCATACCATTCTGATCAACGGCGCCCTGAACGCCCGGATTGTCGGCCAGAGCGCCTGCAAAATCGCCTCCCTGGCGGGTGTGACCGTGCCGGAGGGAACCAAGGTGCTCATCGGGGAAGTCGAATCCGTGGATCTGGCCGAAGAATTCGCCCATGAGAAGCTGAGCCCCGTGCTGGCCATGTACCGGGCCCGGGATCTGGAAGACGCCTTCAGCAAGGCGGACCGACTGATCGCGGACGGCGGATACGGCCACACCGCTTCCCTCTACGCCGACACCCGGAAATGTCCCGAGGTGCTGGACGCCTTCGCGGCGCGGATGAAAACCTGCCGGATCGTGGTGAACACGCCCTCGTCCCAGGGTGGCATCGGCGATCTGTACAACTTCAAAATGGCCCCCTCTCTCACGCTGGGCTGCGGAAGCTGGGGAGGCAACTCCGTGTCCGAAAACGTCGGCGTCAAGCATCTGCTGAATATGAAAACCGTGGCCGAGAGGAGAGAGAACATGCTGTGGTTCCGCGCGCCGGAAAAGGTGTACATCAAGAAGGGCTGCCTGCCGGTGGCGCTGGACGAGCTGAAGCACGTGATGGGCAAGAAGAAGGCCTTCGTCGTGACCGATACGTTCCTCTACCAGAATGGCAACACGAAGCCCATTACCGAGAAGCTGGATCAGTTGGGCATCCAGCACGCCACTTTCTTTGACGTGGCGCCGGATCCCACCCTGGCCTGCGCCAAGGCCGGCGCGGAGCAGATGCGCCTGTTTCAGCCCGACGTGATCATCGCCCTGGGCGGCGGCAGCGCCATGGACGCCGCCAAGATCATGTGGGTGCTTTACGAGCATCCCGAAGTGGATTTCCAGGATATGGCCATGCGCTTCATGGACATCCGCAAGCGTGTATACACCTTCCCCAAGATGGGTGAAAAAGCCTACTTCATCGCCATTCCCACCTCCGCCGGCACAGGCAGCGAAGTGACGCCCTTCGCGGTCATCACCGACGAGAAGACCGGCGTCAAATATCCCCTGGCGGATTACGCGCTGCTGCCCAACATGGCGGTGATCGACACCGACTTCCATATGACCGCCCCCAAGGGCCTGACCGCCGCCAGCGGCATCGACGCGGTAACCCACGCCCTGGAAGCCTACGCCTCCATGATGGCGACGGATTATACCGACGGCCTGGCCATCAAGGCGCTGCAGACCATTTTCGAGTATCTGCCCCGCGCCTATGACAACGGGCTCACCGATGTGGAAGCCCGGGAAAAGATGGCCAACGCCGCCACCATGGCGGGCATGGCCTTCGCCAACGCCTTCCTGGGGGTGTGCCACTCCATGGCCCACAAGCTGGGCGCGTTCCATCACATCGCCCATGGCGTGGCCAACGCCCTGATGATCGAGGAAGTGCTGCGCTTCAACGCCGCCGAAGCTCCCGCCAAGATGGGCACCTTCCCCCAGTACGATCATCCCCACACCCTGCGCCGCTACGCCGAGGTGGCGGAAGCCCTGGGCGTCCGCGGCGACACGGACCGGGACAAGCTGGAAGGCCTCATTAAGATCATCAATGACCTGAAGGCCTATGTGGGCATCAAGCCCACCATCCGGGATTATGTGCCGGACGAGAAGGACTTCCTGGACCGGCTGGACGCGATGGTGGAGCAGGCCTTCGATGACCAGTGCACCGGCGCCAACCCGCGCTATCCCCTCATGAGCGAAATCAAGCAGATGTACCTGGATGCCTATTACGGCGAAAAGCATTTTACGGAGGTGCCCCGTCCCACGGCGGACGACCTCTGCGCCGTACAGGACGACGCCGCCAAGAAAGCCTATCGGACCGGCAGGAAAAAGTGAGAGGGAGGAAAAGAACATGAATCTGGACCGCGTTATTGCCGTACGCAACGCCAAGACCATTTATCGGGACGGCGACCAGTGCGTCAAGGTGTTCAATGAAAACTATTCCAAGGCCGACATTCTCAACGAAGCGCTGAACCAGGCCCGCATTGAGGAAACCGGACTGCATATCCCCAAAATTCTGGGCGTAACCATGATCGAGGGCAAATGGGCCATTCTCTCCGAGTTCATCAAGGGCAGAACCCTGTCCCAGCTGATGAAGGAAGACCCGGATCATAAGTCCGATTATCTGAAGCAGTTTGTGGACCTGCAGATGGAAGTGCAGAGCAAGACCTGTCCCATGCTGAACCGGCTCAAGGACAAGATGAGCCGCAAGATCAGCCAGGCCGATCTGGATGCCACCACCCGCTACGACCTGCACGCCCGTCTGGAAGGCATGCCTACCCATAACAAGGTGTGCCATGGTGACTTCTGGCCCTCCAATGTGATCATCAGCGAGGATGGCACCCCCTATATCATTGACTGGAGCCATGTGACCCAGGGGAATGCCTCCGCGGACGTAGCCCGGACCTATCTGCTGTTCTGGCTGAACGGAGACATCGAAGGCGCCAAGGAATACCTGAACCTGTTCTGCGAGAAGAGCGGCACCCCCACGCAGTACGTGCAGAAGTGGATGCCCATCGTGGCGGCCAGCCAGTCCGTCAAGGGCAATGAAAAGGAACGGGAGTTCCTGCTGTCCTGGGCCAATGTGGTGGAATATCATTAAGTCTGTTTTCTTCCACGTTTACAGTTTTGACCGGGAAGGGGAGCAGGATGATACCGCTCCCCTTCCCGTTTCATCCCGCATTTATCAAAAGGAGATTGGAAAATGAAAGTTACTGTTTGTATCGGTTCCTCCTGCCATATCAAGGGTTCCCGTCCTGTGGTGGAGCAATTGCAGGACCTGATCGCGAAGGAAAACCTGACCGACAAAATCGAGCTGGGCGGCACCTTCTGCATGGGCAAATGCCAGCAGGGCGTATGCGTCACCGTGGACGGGGAATTCTTCTCCGTGTCCCCGGAAACCGTCTCCTCCTTCTTTGAAAAAGAAATAAAGGCAAAGGTGTAAGCATGCCGAACTGTCTGACGCTGAAAAAATCCAACTGCAAAAACTGCTACAAGTGCATCCGCCACTGCCCGGTGAAATCCATCCGTTTCTCCGGCAGCCAGGCTCATATTATCGGCAACGAGTGTATTCTCTGCGGCCATTGCTTCGTGGTCTGCCCGCAGAACGCCAAGGAGATCGTGGATGAAACCGAAAAGGTCAAAGTGCTCATCCAGAGCGGCGACCCGGTGGTGGTATCCCTGGCCCCGTCCTTCGTGGCGAACTATGATGGCGCGGGCATCGAAGCCATGCGGGAGTCGCTGAAAAAGCTGGGCTTTTACGACGTGGAGGAAACCGCGCTGGGAGCGACCCTGGTCAAGCGGGAGTATGACCGTATTCTAAAAGAAGAAGACAGGGATGTAGTCATCTCCTCCTGCTGTCATTCCATCAACCTGCTGATTCAGAAATATTTCCCCCGGGTGCTGCCCAGCCTGGCGGATGTGCTGTCGCCCATGCAGGCCCACTGCGAGGATATCAAGCGGCGTATCCCGAACGCGAAGACCGTGTTTATCGGTCCCTGCGTGGCCAAGAAGGATGAAGCCGAATACTACGAGGGAATCGTGGACGCGGTGCTGACCTACGAAGAGCTGACCAGCTGGCTGAAAAGAGAAGGGATTGAAATTCAGCGCACACAGCAGCCCGACGAACACAGCCGTACCCGTTTCTTCCCGACCACGGGCGGCATTCTGAAAACCATGGCCCAGGACGCGCCAAATTACAGTTATCTGGCTCTGGATGGGGTGGAAAACTGCATTTCCGCCCTGAAGGAAATCGAGCAGGGCAAAATCCATCACTGCTTCATTGAAATGAGCGCCTGCGTGGGCAGCTGCGCCGGCGGGCCGGTGATGGAGAAGTATGGCCGCAGCCCCCTCCGGGACTATCTGGCGGTGGCCCAGTACGCCGGCGAAAAGGATTTTGAGATCGCGCAGCCGGAAAACCGGCAGCTGCGCAAGCGCTTTGAGCCCATCGACCAGCGGGCCGCCATGCCCAGCGAAACTGAAATCCGGGACATCCTGCGGGAAATGGGCAAGTTCAAGCCCAGCCAGGAGCTGAACTGCGGCTCCTGCGGCTATGACACCTGCCGGGAAAAGGCCATCGCCATTTTCCAGGGCAAGGCGGAAATCTCCATGTGCCTGCCCTATCTGATGGAAAAGGCGGAAAACGTCAACGACACCATCGCCCGCAACAGCCCCAACGGCATTATCATGCTGAACGATCAGCTGGAGGTTCAGCAGATCAACCCGGCCGCGCTGAAAATCCTGAATCTGCGGTCCGAAAACGCCGTGCTGGGCGACCAGGTCATCCGCATTCTTGATCCCGCGCCTTTCCTGAAGGTGAAGTCCACCGGCCGCGGCATTTTCCACCAGCGCTCCTATCTGGCCGAATACGGCTGCACCATCCAGCAGACCATCGTGCCCGCTGAGGACGGACGGATGCTGCTGTGCATCATGCGTGACGTCAGCGATGAGGAGGAAGCCCGCCGCCAGCGGGAGGAAATCAGCCGGCAGACGGTGGAGGTGGCCGATAAGGTGGTGGACAAACAGATGCGCATCGTGCAGGAGATCGCGAGCCTGCTGGGCGAAACCGCCGCTGAAACCAAGATCGCCCTGTCCAAGCTGAAGGAGTCCATTGCCAATGAATGATCTGACCTGTGATATCGGCTATAAAAGCATCAACCACGCGGGGGAACAGCTCTGCGGCGACCATGTGGAGGTGGTGGAGCAGGAGGACAGCTCCACCGTCATCGTCCTGGCCGACGGGCTGGGCAGCGGCGTGAAAGCCAGCATCCTGTCCACCCTCACCAGCAAGATCATTTCCACCATGCTGGCCGCCGGGCTTTCCATTGAGGAATGCGTGGAAACCATCGCCGCCACCCTGCCCGTGTGCTCTGTGCGGGGCGTGGCCTATTCCACCTTCACCATCATCCGCCTGATCCGGAA
Source organism: Clostridia bacterium (assembly GCA_017469265.1). Classification (GTDB taxonomy): domain Bacteria; phylum Bacillota; class Clostridia; order Christensenellales; family Aristaeellaceae; genus Aristaeella. Next base: position 15,836 of record JAFUGS010000043.1, on the reverse strand, counting down.
CCAGACCGCGGAGCTGATCCAGTACGACAACCCGCAGGTGATCGTGCTCCGGAACGGCGAGAACTGGGAGTATCCACGCACGGAAATGACCATCGGCGGCAAACAGATTTTCAGATCCCTCATCCGGCTGCAGGAGGATGATGTGTTCATCGCCATGAGCGACGGCTGTCCCCACGCGGGCATCGGCGTTGGCTACAACTTTGGCTGGAAGCGGGAGGACATCATTACCTTCATGGAGGCCATGAGCCTGTGCGGCTACACGGCCAAAAACCTGTCCACCCTGCTGGTGGACGAATGCAACAAGCTCTACGGCGGCGAGCCCGGAGATGACGCCACCTCCTGCGTGGTGCGCGTCCGCAGGCGCGTGCCCATGAACATGCTCTTCGGCCCGCCCAGCAACCGGGATGACGGGGACCGGATGATGAGCCTTTTCTTCGCCAAGGAAGGGAAGCACATCATCTGCGGCGGCACCACCTCTTCCATCGCCGCCAAATGGCTGAACATGCCCCTGCGCGCGTCCCTGGACTTTGAGGGGGACATTCCGCCCATCGCCTATCTGGAGGGCGTCGACCTGGTCACAGAGGGCGTGATCACCGTAAACCGGGTGGTGGAGTACGCCCGGGATTACATCGGGGAAAACAGGCGCTACGAGGACTGGAGCAGCGGAAAGGACGGCGCATCCCTCATCAGCCGCCTGCTGTTTGAGGAGGCCACCGACATCAATTTCTACGTGGGCAAGGCCATCAACCCCGCCCATCAGAACCCCGATCTGCCCATCAACTTCAACATCAAGATGAACCTGGTGCAGGAACTGTCGGAGGCGCTCAAAAAGATGGGCAAGCGCATCAAGGTCAGTTTCTTTTAAGGAGCGAACATGCACAAGTTTGATACCAAGGTACAATACCTGAAATACAAGGTGCTGCGGGAAGTGGCCCGGCAGGCCTGGAACGATACGCTGCTGGAAAACGTGCTGGATATTCCGAAGGTGATCGTGCCCGGCAAGGTGCCCACCATGCGCTGCTGCGTGTACAAGGAGCGGGCCATTCTGGCGGAACGCGTCAAGCTGGCCATGGGCGGCGGCAATCCCGCCAACATCATCAACGTGATCGATATCGCCTGTGACGACTGCCCCGCCGTGGGCTATCAGGTCACCGATTCCTGCCGGGGCTGCCTGGCCCACCGGTGCGAAGACGCCTGCCGACGCGGCGCGATCTCCTTTGATCATAAGCATGAGGCCCATATCGACAAAACCAAATGCGTGGAATGCGGCCAGTGCGCCAAGGTCTGTCCTTACAGCGCCATCGTCAACCGCAAGCGTCCCTGCCAGAACGCCTGCAAAATCAAAGCCATCTCCATCAATGAGGATAACGCCGCCAGTATCGATGATGAAAAGTGCATCCAGTGCGGCGCCTGCGTGTACCAGTGTCCCTTCGGCGCCATCAGCGACCGTTCCTTCATCATCAACGTGATCGACATGCTGAAAAAAAGCCAGGGGAATACGAAGTACAGGGTATATGCTCTGGTAGCGCCCGCCATCGGCAGCCAGCTGACCTACGCGAAGCTCGGTCAGGCCGTCACCGGCATCAAGGAGCTGGGCTTCTACACCGTAGTGGAAGCCGCCCTTGGCGCTGACATGGTAGCCCAGGCGGAATCCAGGGAGCTGGCGGAGAAAGGCTTCCTGACCTCCTCCTGCTGTCCGGCGTTCGTGCGTTATGTCAAAACCGCGTTCCCGGCGCTGGTACCGTATATCTCCCACAATCTCTCCCCCATGGCCACCATCGCCAAATACATCAAAGAGCATGAGCAGAACGTGAAAATCGTGTTCATCGGCCCCTGCACCGCCAAAAAGGCGGAAGTGCAGCTGGATGATGTGAAGCCCTATGTGGACGCCGCCATCACCTTTGAGGAACTGCAGGCCCTGCTGGACAGCCGGGACATCGACATTACCACGCTCCCGGAAGATGTGCTGGATAACGCCAGCTACTTTGGCCGGATTTTCGCCCGCAGCGGCGGCCTGTCCGACGCCGTGGCCGAGGGATTGAAGGAGCAGCACCTGGATGATTTCCAGCTGAAGGCCTGCGCCTGTGACGGCATCGAGGAATGCCGCCTGGCCCTGCTGAAGAAGAGCAGGAACGCGCTGGACGCCAACTTCATCGAGGGTATGGCGTGCGTGAACGGCTGCATCGGCGGCGCCGGCAACCTGACCCATGGGGAAAAGAATAAGGCCGCCGTGGACAGCTACGGCCGGGAAGCGCTGGAGAAAACCATTCTGGACGCTGTCGCGCCGCTCCGGTAAGATCGGTAATTCGAAAAACAGGCCATGCGAGATTCACCCGCATAGCCTGTTGTTTTTGCGCTTTGAAACGTCTTCTGGCGTCTCCCCGCCCTGTGCTTTTCCAGAATAATCAGGGAATGACCTGCTCCGCCTGGGCGGCGGCATCCATGGTTTCCACCACCGGCGCGTCCGGATAGTCCGTGAGCCGCGGCATGGGCAGCGACTGCATGTAGGCGTGCATGGCCTCAGCCACGCGCTTGCTGTTGGCCACCGCCTCCACCACGGTGCGCGCGCCGCTGGCGGCATCCCCCGCCGCGAACACGCCCGGCCGGCTGGTGTGGCCATCCTCATCCACGGTCAGCAGGCCGGTTTTGCTGGTGTCGATATTTCTGGTAGTGGTCACCAGGTTGCTTTCGGCGCCCTGGCTGACGGCGATGATCACGCCGGTGCAGGGATACAGTTTTTCCGTACCCGGGACGGGTGAAACCCGGCCCTCCCCGTCCACCTGACTGTCGGCCAGGATGACGCCGTCGGAACGGATTTCCATGGTGCACTTGTTGTAGATAAAATCCACGCCCTCCAGCCGGGCATAGCTGCTTTCGTACTGGCTGGCGGTCAGGGTGTCCGTCAGGTTGACGCAGGTCACAAACCGCGCGCCGTGGCGGATGGCGGTGCGGGCGCAGTCCATGGCGCTGTTGCCCGTGCCGATCACCATGATGCGCTCCCCCAGGCGAAAGGCCGCCGGGCTGGCCAGGTAATTGATGGCGTAGGTCACGTGGCCCAGGCTTTCCCCACGGATGTTCAGCCGGCGGGGCTTCCACAGCCCCGCGCCCACAAACACGCTCTGATATCCGTCCCGGAACAGGTCGTCAATGGTAATCGCGCTGCCGATATACGTATTGGGGCGGAACTGAATGCCCTTCAGCTCCAGATGGCGGTAGGCCATGTCATCCAGCACCGAATCCGGAAGGCGGAAATCGGGAATGCCGTAGCGCAGCACGCCGCCAATCTTGTCCCGGCTGTCAAAGATCGTCATCTGATAGCCGTAGCGCGCCAGAATGATGGCGATGGTAAGGCCCGCCGGGCCCGCGCCGATCACGGCGGCCTTGCGGCCGTTGGAAGGGGCCGGGCCCCGGACCATCTGATTGGCGTAGGTGGAGGAAATATAGCTTTCGATCACCGAAAAATGTACGGGCGCATCCTTGATTCCCCGCACGCAGTGGCCCTCGCACTGGTTTTCGTGATTGCACACCAGGGCGCAGACCGTGGTCAGCGGATTGTTTTCAAACAGCATCCAGCCGGCTTCGTTCAGCCTGTTCTCCTTCAGCAGACGGATGATCTCGGGAATATTGGTATGAATGGGACAGCCCTCCCGGCACCGGGGCTTCTTGCAGCCCAGGCAGCGGTTGGCCTCCTCCATAACATGCAGCGCCATGCGTAATTGCTCCTTTTTTCGGATTCTGTCCGCGCGGATATTCTTCACCGGTCCCGTTCAGCGGGTTCACGACCAGTTTACAGCAAAAGCCCCGCGGATTCAAGCGGCGGTTGCTTTTCTTTTTCCTGGCTTTTTGTTTTTGGATTGTCAAACGCCCGAAAGCATTGTAAAATAGCCTGGAAAACAAAAAGGCCGGCGTCCCTGACGGGCTTTCGTGAAGCCTCCGCTCAGCACTGTCGGTCTGAATGAAAACAAAACCGCTCAGGAGGAAAACAGTTATGGGCATTTCCAGTGAACTTCTGCAAAAATACGCCACCCTCATCGTACGCACCGGCGCGAACGTGCAGCCGGGGCAAGTTGTGCAGCTGGCCGTCTCCGTCGAACAGCACGACTTCGCCGCCCTGATCACGGAGGAATGCTACAAAGCCGGCGCGAAAAAGGTCAACGTGGACTGGACAAGCGACACGCAGTCCCGCCTCCATTACCTCTACGCGGATCAGGAAACCCTGTCCGCCGTCCTCCCCTGGGAGGAAGCCAAGATGAAGCAGATGACAGAAGATCTGCCCTGCCGCATCTTTATCGCCTCTGAGGATCCGGACGCCATGAACGGCATCGACCCGGAGAAGCTGTCCGCGGTCATGCAGCGCCGGGCCTCCGTGATGAAGCCCTACCGCAACGCCATTGAGGGAAAGCATCAGTGGGTCATCGCCGCCTACCCGTCCCTGAAATGGGCCCAAAAATGCTTCCCGGAAGCGGAAAACCCCGTGGATCTGCTCTGGGACGCCATCCTGAAAACCGTCCGCGTCCAGGCGGAGAACGATCCGGTGGAAGCCTGGAAGGCCCACACCGCCTTCATTGAGGAAAAGGCGGCATGGCTCAACACCCAGGGCTTTGCCTCCCTGCGGTATCACAGTGAAAACGGTACGGATTTCACCGTGGATCTGATTCCCGGCGCCAGATGGGAGGGGGCCGGCGCGGTCAATTCCGTCAACGGCGCCTTCTATATTCCCAACATGCCCACGGAGGAAATTTTTACCTCCCCCATGGCCGGGCGGTGCGAGGGAACCCTGGTGGCAGTCAAGCCTCTGTCCTGGAACAGCCAGCTGATCGAGGACTTCTCCATCACCTTCCGGAACGGCAGGGCCGTTTCCTGCGCCGCCGCCAAAGGGCAGGAGTTGCTGGAGAAGATGATCCACATGGACGACGGCGCCGCCATGCTGGGCGAGGTGGCCCTGGTGCCCAAGGAGAGCCCGGTGAACCAGTGCGGTTTCCTGTTCTACGAAACCCTGTTCGACGAAAACGCCTGCTGCCACTGCGCATTGGGCATGGGCTTCAAGGAGGTGCTGCCCGGCGGGGACGACCTGACCATGGAGCAGGCCGGGAAACAGGGCATCAATGATTCCATCATCCATGTGGACTTCATGGTCGGCGCGGATGACCTGTCCATCGACGGCATCCGGCCCGACGGCACGGCCGTACCCGTTTTCCGGAACGGCACCTGGGCCTGATCGCCCGGAGGCCGCCGGCAAAGGCTTTCCGGCCGCCGTGCCCATTCCGCGCGCCAATGCTTTCCCGGCTGACGGCGGCGTGTTCTGTTCCATAAAATGAAAAATAAGGGAGCCTATTTTCCTGGGTCGATCCTTTTTTCCAACCCGGAAACCTGCGATAATTTTTCCGAAGGCGGGAACCGAACCCTTCCCCTTTTACCGTAATCCTGTACGACCGGACGAAACGAAAGGAGTTCTTAGCATGGAAAACGTACTCGCTTTTCTGCAGACCAACTGGCACTGGATTCTGATAGGCATCGCCGCGTTCATTATCCTTCTGAAGTTTATTCCCCGCTACAAGATCGCCCCGCCGGACACGGCCCTGATCATCTCCGGCCTGCTGCGGCGGAACTATAAGGTGCGCAGCGCGGACGGAACCGTGTCCACGAAAAAGTTCGGATATCGGATCGTCCGTGGCGGCGCCACCTTCTACATCCCGGCGATTGAGCGGATCGACCAGCTGGATATGTGCCTGACGCAGGTGGACATCAAGACGGCGCAGCCGGTTCCCACCAAGGAGTACATCTCCGTGCTGGTGGACGCTGTCGCGAACATCAAGATCGGGTCGGATGACCTGTCCATCGCCACCGCCGCCGAGCAGCTGCTGCATTATAACTCCGACCAGATCAAAGCCCTGGCCAAGGACGTGCTGGAAGGAAACATGCGTGAGATCATCGGCCAGATGACCATCGCGGAGCTGGTGCAGAACCGGGACAAATTCGCCCAGGAATCCATCAAGGCCGCCATGAGCGACATGGGCAACATGGGTCTGGAGATCATCAACCTGACGATTCAGAACTTCTCGGACAAGGATGGCAACGTGATCGACACCATGGCAGCCCGGAATGTGGCGGAGAAGGAGCAGGACAAGCGCATTGCCGAGGCGGAGGCGGAAAAGCAGTCCAAGTTCGCCGAGATGCAGGCGGAAGCGGAAATCGCCCGCCAGAACCGTGACGTGGAGGTGCAGAAGGCCGCCTTCAAGCAGGAAACCGAAGAAGCCCGCGCCAAGGCGGAGATGGCTTACAAAATTGAGCAGGAACGCATTCAGAAGACCTACGAAACAGAACACGCCGCCGCGGAGCTGACCCGTCTGGAAAAGGAAACGGAACTGAAGCGGCAGGCTGTTGAGATCGAAAGGGAAAAACTGAACGTGGAAATCCGTGAGAAGGCCGCCGCGGAGAAGGACCGCGCCATCGCGGAAGCGGAGGCGGAAAAGTACCGCCGGCAGGCGGAGGCGGACGCCTCGCTGTACGCCGCCCAGAAGGAGGCGGAAGCGATCCGCATGAAGGGTGAAGCCGAAGCCGAAGCCATGCGGATGAAGGCGGAAGCCATGCAGCTCTACGGCCAGGCCGCCATGATGGAAATGGTCACCGACAAGCTGCCTGACATCGCCCGGGCCGTGTCCGAGCCCCTGAGCAGGACGGAAAAGATCATCCTCTTCGGCGAGGGCGGCGCCACCTCCATGGCCAGGGATACCGCCGGCACCATGCTGCAGACCTTCGAGGCCGTGAAGGACGCGGTCGGCCTGGACATCCCCAGGACGATCCGCGACGTGGCCACCGGAGGCCTGGTCGGGAAAGCCGCCAAAGATGAAGACACAACGCCTGTTTCCACGCAGCAGGCCCCGGAAGCGTAAACATTCAGAAGGGGGAGGGTTGAATAAGCCCTCCCCTTTTACTATCCGTGCCTGCCCGGATCGCGGCGCCGCACTGGCGCAAGCTTATCGGGTTCATCAGAAATCAGAAGAGGACCGGTCAGGCAATGATCGATCCTCTTTTTCGTACCGGCGCGCCGCCGCGGAAAACCTCAGCGCAGGAGCATCCGGTCATTGTTCAGTTTCGCGCCGCTCAGCTGGCGGAAGCGTTCCGTCAGATCCTCCACGGTCAGGCCTTTTCGTTCCTCTCCGCTCACGTCCAGGATGATCCTTCCCTGATGCATCATCAGGGTCCGGTTCCCCAGATCCAGCGCGCTCTGCATATTATGGGTCACCATCAGACAGGTCAGTCCGTCCTCCGAAATCATCCGGCAGGTCAGGTCGATCACCTTTTCCGCCGTGCCTGGATCCAGGGCCGCCGTATGCTCATCCAGCAGCAGCAGCTTCGGTCTGCTGTAGGTGGCCATCAGCAGGGTCAGGGCCTGCCGCTGTCCGCCGGAAAGCAGGCCTACCGGATGCCGCATCCGATCCTCCAGCCCCAGCCCCAGCAGGGCCAGCCGGTCCCGGAAGGCTTTCCGGTCCGCCGCGTTGACCCGGCTCAGCCAGCCGCCGCGGCCCGCCGCCAGGGCCAGGTTTTCCTCAATGCTCATATCCGGCGCGCTTCCCCGCATGGGATCCTGAAACAGCCGGCCAATCTGCCTGGCGCGTTTGTGCTCCGGCTTCATGGTGATGTTTTCCCCGTCCAGAAAGATGCTTCCCTGATCCACAAAGAAACTGCCGCAGATCGCGTTGAACAGGGTGGACTTCCCGGCTCCGTTCGCGCCGATGATGCTGACAAAGTCGCCCTTCCGGATATGCACGCTCAGCCCGTCCAGCGCCACCTTAGCGTCCGGGGTCCCGGGATTGAAGGTTTTGGAAATGTTTTCCATCCGCAGCATTTCAGCGCAGCCCCCCTTCCCGTCCCGTCTTCCAGCGGCGCAGCATCAGCGGAGCCTGCTTTTTCAGGTAAGGCCCGCTGATGGCGATCACCACGATCACGGAGGAAACCGCCTTCAGCATGAAGGCCGGCATGTTCATCCGCAGCGCCAGGGCGTAAATCAGCCGGAAGAGAAACGCGCCGAGCACGGCGCCAAAGGCCCGCAGCGGGATGCTCCGGTGTTTCCCGAAGAATACCCCCCCGATCAGCAGCGAGGCCAGCGCCACCGTCACCATGCCGCTGCCCATGTTCACGTCGTAATTCTTCTGCTGCTGCGCCATCAGGCAGCCGCTCAGCGCGGTCATGGCGTTGGAAACGCACAGCCCCACCGTGGTGGTGAAGGCCGGGTTGATGGAGGAGGATCGAACCATGTCCGCGTTGCTTCCCGTAGCCCGGATGGCCAGGCCCAGCCTGGTCCGCAGGAAGAAGCACAGGAAAACCACCACCAGGATCACCGCGGCCAGGGCGACCATCAGGGTGCTCTGCCCCGCCAGCGGGGTTCCCCGCAGCAGATCCTTCGCCATGGAAAAAACGGTGGTCGTCTTGTTCATGTTCATCGTCGCCTTATTGCCGGACATGGCCATGTTCACGGAGTAGAGCGCCGTGTTGACCACAATGCCCGCCAGCAGGCTCTGCACGCCCATCCGCATCTGCAGCGTTGCTGTCACAAAGCCAGACACCATTCCCGCCAGCATCGCCGCCGGGATGGATAGCCACGGATACCCGGCCAGCGCGGTCAGCGTCCCCACCACTGCGCCGAAAGTAAAGCATCCGTCCGTGCTCAGATCGCAGACATTCAGCATGCTGTAGCTTAAAAACAGGGCCAGCACCGTCAGTCCGTTGATCAGTCCCAGCTCCAGGGCTGTCTGCCCCAGGGCCGCCATCTTGTCTAAACTCATATCTTCTCTCCATGGCGAAGAGGAAGGATTGCTCCTTCCTCCTCATTTTGCTGTTCCGAATCTGGCCTCGTCAGATTAATCCGTCAGGTCATCAAAGGATTCCGCCGTGGTGATTGCCTGTACGCTGGTGCAGTAGGGGCCGAATGCCTCCGTCAGTTTCTCAAAGTCGAATCCGAGCAGAGCGGCGGTATCCGTGTTGACGGTTGCCGTGCCGTTATCGAAGGTCCGGACCGGGGTTTCCGCGATATTGGCGCCGTTTACCAGAATCTCCGCGATCATGTCCGCGGTTTCCCGTCCCAGGTTCGCGTAATCCACCCCGTATCCCAGGAAGGCGCCGTTCAGGGCGAAGGAATCCGCGCCCGTGTAGTGCGGAATCCCCGCCTCCGCCAGCTTTTCATAAATGGACAGCTCCGCCGCCATGATGGTGTTGTCCGTGGGCGTGAACACCGCGTCCATTTCATCCGCCACAATCGCGTCCGCCGCCAGCACCACCTCGCTGATGTTGCTGCCGGAGTACTCCTTGTAGCTGACGCCCTTTGCTTCCAGAATCTCCCTGGCCGCCGCGATGGGCGCGGTGGAGGCGTCCTCCGCCGGGTTATAAAGCAGCGCGATCTTGTTCGCTTCGGGATTCGCCGCGAAGATCAGGTTCAGCACCGCGTTCGTGTCCAGATAGTCCGAGGTGCCGGTAATGTTTCCGCCGGGCTTTTCCATGCTTTCCACCAGTCCCGCGCCAAGCGGATCGGAAACCGCCGCGAACACGACCGGGATCCCGTTCTCCTCCGTCATGCCCTGCATGGTCATGGCCACCGGCGTAGCCACGCCCACCATCAGGTCCACATCGCTGGCCATAAAGTTCTCGATAATCTGCTGCATCACGCTGCCGTCCAGGTTGCAGTTGTCCTCCATGATTTCGAAGGTCACGCCCTTTTCAGTCTCGATTTCGCCCAGCCGGGTCCGGATGTTGGCGATAATCTGGTTCAGGCTCGCGTCATCCACAAAATTGCAGATGCCGATTTTGAAGCTTTTTTCCTCCGCCAGGCCGGCACCGCAGAGGACGGTCAGGGTCAGGATCAGGGCGATGAGCATGGTAGCGAGCTTTTTCATGGTTGTTCTCCTTTCAAAAATGTCTTTTCGCTCCGTCTCCGCGGAGTCGAATCATCCTTGTCGGAAACCCGGCACAAACAAAAAGCCCCAATCGGATCATCTCCGGTTGAGGCGAATTCTTCGCTGTGCCACTCAACTTCCCCGCCCATGGGCAGGCTCGTTCTCCGCGTACCGACATACGCGCCGCCATGATAACGGGTGCGGATCCCGTCATCGACTACTCGGTTCCTTTCGCCGATGCCCTCAGGAGTCCATTCACCGTCTCGCGGACTGCCGCGGTCACACTGTTCGCGGCTCCCTGAAAATCCCCTTCCAGGCGGTTACTTCTCTCCCTCAATGGTTTATGGATGAATCATAAGCCCATTTTCAGCCGCTGTCAAGAGACAGGATTGTTTTTTTCATGTACGGGGGTTGTGCCAGGTCAGAAAGAAAACGCTCCCCCGCTTCGCGGGGAAGCAGGAAAACCCAACCAAATCAGCTAAGGAAGCAGCGTGCCTTCCCACTGATTTGAAGAAATCCGCGCTTCCTTAAACCCGTTTTTTCAGGCTCAGAATATTACAGCCATCTTTATACTGATAGCTCATGTCATCCATGGTTTTTTTGACCAGGAAGATCCCCAGGCCCCCGATGACTCTTTCCTCCGCGCTGAGGGAAACGTCCGGATCTTCCTTGTTCAGCGGATCAAACGGCTGACCCTGATCGATGAAAATGATGGACAGCGTCCGCGTTTCTTCCTCAAAATCCAGCCGGACGGTGGCGGTTCCTTCCTGATCCGGATAGGCGTAATTGGCGATATTGGCAAAAATCTCATCCACGGCCACATCGATCTGCATCTGGGCTTTCATGGGGCAGTCCAGCTTTTCAAGGGCTTCATCCACCCAGGCGATGACCTGGGGAATGCTCTCAATCACGGCGGGCAGCGTTTTTTCCTGCATGATCATCCCTCCTTTTTCGCGGCGTCCGGTCCCTTGTATTCCATGCACAGCATCGTCAGGTCGTCAAACTGTTCCGCGTCGAGCACAAATTCGTCCACGGCCCTGCGCACGTTTTTCAGAATGTCGATCGGCGCGTCATCCGGCCGGCTGTTCAGCGCCTGGATCATCCGGTCCGTCCCGAACAGTTCCTTGTTCGCGTCGGTGGCCTCGGGCACGCCGTCCGTATAGACAAACAGCTTCGCCCCGGGCTCCAGCTGGATTTCGTATTCCCTGTATTTCGCGCCTTCCATCCCGCCGATCACAAACCCATGCCGGTCCCTGTAAAGCTCAAAATTGCCGTCCGGCCGCTTAAACACCGGATACTCATGACCCGCGTTCGAGCAGGTCAGCTTCCCTGTGGAAAGCTCCAGGATACCGATCCACACGGTGACGAACATCTGTGCCTCATTGTTGGAGCAGATGGCCGCGTTGGTCTTGGTCAGGATTTCAGACGGCGACCCGCCCAGCATGGCCACGCTCTGAATGATGATCTTGCTGGCCATCATAAACAGCGCGGCGGGCACCCCCTTGCCGGATACGTCCGCGATCACCATGCCCAGATGGTCATCGTCCACCAGGAAGTAATCGTAGAAATCACCGCCCACCTCCTTGGCGGGATCCATGCTGCCGATAATGTCAAAATCCTTGCGGTCCGGGAAGGCGGGCACGATATGGGGCAGCATGGCCGCCTGAATCTGCGTCGCCAGGGACAGCTCCGCCCCGATGCGCTCCTTCTCCGCCGTAACCCGCTTGACGGTATCCAGGTATTCCACCGTCTTATGGGAGATGGAGGCAAAGGATTCGGCCAGCTCCTCCACCTCGTCCCCGGTCCGGTACGCGTCCTCCATCTTGAATTCCAGATTGGTTTCGCTCAGCTCTGAAATCCGCCGGGAAATCGTGTTGAGGGGCTTCACAATTCTTTTGCCGATGAGAATCGAGCCGGTCAGCGTCATGACCAGCAGCGCGGCCAGAATAGCCCACATCATGGTTTTGCCCGAGGCGCTTCTGCCGCGGTATTCCTCGATGGCGTCCTGCTGAATCGACTGATAGTCCGACTGCAGCTGGCGAACGGGAAGTTCCGCGTCCGCCTGGCTGTAAGCCGCCAGCAGCGTCCACCCCACCGTTTCCATCGGGACACCCACCGCGTAATAGGTTTCATCCCCCGCGGTGACCAGACGCACATCCGTCTTTCCCCGCAGGGCGTCCCGCACCAGATTGGCCAGATCCTCATATTCCGAATCACGCAGATCCAGGGCTTCGGCGGTATTCGTCACCTGGATCGTGCCGTCCTTCGTCGGGGAGATGATCAGGTGGCCGCTCTGGTTGACAACGCTCAGGCGTCCGCCCGCTTCCATCGATTTGCGAATATTTTCCTGCATTTCATCCAGAAAAATGTCCGCCCCGGCCACGCCCAGCAGCGCGCCGTCTTCACCATAGACCGGCATGGCGCAGGTGACGCACATCCGCCCGGTCCGGTAGTCAAACTCCACATCGGAGAAGACAAGCTTTCCCGCCTCCACCGCCTGGCGGTACCAGTAGCGGTCCGCCGCGTTGTAGGGCACAAAAGAGCCGTCCTCGTTAACCCAGTTGCCGGGAACGGTGTCCGCCATCAGCGTAACCCCCTCCGGCAGGGAGAACCAGATGTTGTCCGTCCTGTAAGCTGTGCAGAGGGAAACCATCAGATCCGTCAGGTTGGCGATCACCCCCAGCTGATCCGCCACCGCCGACGCATCCACCCCATCCGCGAAAAGGGCCTTCACAAACAGCTCACCGTCACGCGACGCGTCCGGCCGCTGCCAGGACGCGTGGGGAACAATTTCCTCCGCGCTCAGCAGCTTCGCGGCCAACTCGCCCACCATCTGGACGCCGACCGAGCGGGCGCGGAACAGGTCATCGATGACCATGGCTTCCAGCTCCGTCTGGCGGCTCATGCTTTCCTCGATCGCCGTATGAATCACGTCCGACGTGGTTCCGGTTACGGAAGCGAGCTGCCGTTCGCTGGTCTCCTCGGTCAGGTCTGTCAGCAGACGGTTCTGTGTCAGCATGGACGCCACGAATACCGCCGCCACCAGCAGAATCGAAATCAGCACGAGGTTCACGACCTTGCTTTCGATGCCGCCGATAACCAGATTCTTAAACTTTCTCAAGAAAGTTCACCCCGCTCTCCTGTTTCGCCCGTCACGCCGGACAGCCCGTGCTGGCCGGCGCTGTTCTCCGGACAGCTCCACCCGCTCAGGCTTCCGTTTCTTTTGCTGTTTCCGCTTCCGTTTCCGCCTTTGGCAGATCGGCTTCCTCCAGTTCCTCGCTCTGCGGGCGCAGCGTCATGCCCGCCGTATCCGTCACGGGAAGGGAGAAGGCGATGGCCTCCGCCGCGGTTCCCGGTCCGGCGTCATGCATGATCTGGCGAATCATTTCCGTTTTTTCCTCAGTGGGGGTCACAATCAGGATCAGGTCCTTCTCGCTGGCCAGGGAGATGCCCATGAACTGCTCCGCCTTTTCCTGACCCGTCCCCCGGGCGTGAATCACCGTGCCGCCCCTGGCGCCGGCTTTTCGGGCCGCGTCCATGATTTGCTCGCTGTATCCCTGTTTGCCGATCACGACCAGCAGCTCCTGTTCCGTCCCTTTCAACGTCTGTTCCTCTCCCTTCTCAAATCCCTGCCCGTTTGTCAGGAACATCAGCTCCCTTTTTCCGCCGATGGCGGCCAGGGGCACAATATAGGCAATCCCCACGCCGGGGGCTTCAATCCGAAGCCGCACGGACATGGCTTTTTTCACTTCCAGCCACTTCCGTCCAGTTACCACGGTCAGGCAGACCATTTTTTCCGTTTCATTCAGCGCCAGCAGCCGCATGTACCGTCTCTGCGCGGTTCCATGGCCCAGGGAAAGCGTATGAATTTCCAGCCCTTTGTCCCGATAGAGGCGGATGAAATCCTGCATCTTTTCCCGGCTGGTTACGGTCATCATCAGGTAAAGCTCCGACTGATTCATCTTTCCTCCTTACAGTTCAATGACAGCGTCATTGGGCAGCTCCGCGAACAGATCCACCGCTGTCTCCTGCTGTTTGCGATGCCGGGTCTTGAAGCGGTACACGATGCCCAGACCCTGGATGGTAAGCAGCGGCGTCATCGCCACCAGCGCCACCACGCCAAAGGCGTCTTTGGCCAGGTCGCCGCCCAGAGCGGTACAGAAGCCCATGGTCATCGGCAGCAGGAAGGCCGCCGTCATGGGGCCGGAGGCCACGCCGCCGGAGTCAAAGGCAATGGCCATGAAAAGCCGGGGGCAGATAAAGCTCATACCCAGCGCGAGCACATATCCCGGCACAATGATCCACAGCACATTGATGCCCAGCATGACCCGCAGCATGGAAAGGCCCACCGAGATCCCCACGCCCGCGCACATGCTCAGCTGAAGGCTGCGGCCGGTGATGGCGCCGTCCGTCAGATCCTCTACCTGCCGCATCAGCACGTAGACCGCGGGCTCCGCCTTGACCACCAGATAGCCGATCAGCATCCCCACCGGAATGATGATCCACCGGTAGGACAGGCTGCCCAGCGTCTGCCCCAGATATACGCCAGCCGGCATAAAGCCGTAGTTGGCTCCCGTCATGAAGATCGTCAGACCGATGTAGGTGTACAGAATGCCCAGCCCGATGCGGGACAGCATCTCGAAATTGAGCCTGAGCATGATGAAATTGAACACGAAGAAGAACACGGTAATGGGCAGAATCGAGATCAGCATTTCCTGAAGGTATTCCGGAAAGCCGCCGCTGAACAGCATCCGCAGCTCAATGGAATCCTTCACGTTGGTCACGGCCATCGGGGAATAATCCGCCGCGTCCGCCCGGAAAATCATGCTCAGGACCAGCACGGCCAGAATCGGCCCCACCGAGCACAGCGCCACCAGGCCAAAGGAATCCTCCGCTGCGCTGGAGTCACTTCGAATGGAAGCAATACCCAGACCAAAGGCCATGATAAAGGGTACGGTCATGGGGCCAGTGGTAACGCCGCCGGAATCGAAGGCCACCGCGCGGAAATTCTCCGGCGCCAGAAAGGTCAGCCCCAGGATCAGCGCGTAAAACCCAAACAGCAGCAGCCGCAGGGAGACCCGGTAAAAGATACGGGCCAGCCCCAGCGCCAGGAATCCGCCCACGCCGATGCCTACCGCCAGGATCAGCGCCAGATTGGGAATGGCCTGCACCTGCTGGGCCAGCACCTGCAGATCCGGCTCGGAAACCGTGATCAGGACCCCCAGCACAAAGCCGAGGATCAGGATCAGCTTCAGGTTTTTGCTTTTCGTCACCCGCGCGCCCACCAATTCCCCCATGGGCTGCATCGCCACCTCGGCCCCGACGGAGAAGAACATCATGCCGCCGATCAGCATGATCGTGCCCATGAGAAAGCTGAGCATGACGCCGCTGGGAATCGGCGCGACGGTCAGGCTCAGCAGCAGCACCAGCGTGACTATGGGCAGGACAGCCGCCAGCGCTTCCCTGAACTTCTCCAGCAGTTTGTTCGTTAAAATCATGGATCGATCATCCCTCCGCTTTCGTTGAGGCAGCCTTGCCTCCGCAGAGCTTCAGCACCAGCGGGATCAGGATCAGATAATGGACCGCGAAGAGGGACACCCCTTCCATAAGAGGCGTCCACGCGTCCTGAATGCTGTTCCTGAAATCCTGCAGCGACAGCAAATATTGGATGTCCATTAAATCTCCCTCTTCCTCCGGCCTTTCTCCCGCTGACCGCCGGGTTTCAGCCTTATTTTACATTTTAGCATACGCCCGTTTTTTTGGCAACGACGGACCTTCTCTGTCACACGACATACGGGCCATTACGTTACCATTCACAGTGAAATGAAGGGCACAGGGAACACATCGCCCGTTTTTACACAGATTTGTATGTTATTTTTTCGAGAACAGCTCTCCTACTGTATATGGCCGTCCTTCACACAACCTTCGCAGCGCGGCGATCTCATT
>JAFUGS010000042.1 GCA_017469265.1 Clostridia bacterium | reverse complement strand
TCAACTTCCTGATTTTCGGCCTGTTTAATGTCCGCTACGGCGCCAGCATCTTTGAGGAGCGGTATCTGGTGACCACCTTCTTTGTGACGGCGCTGATGGCGGCGGTTTTCTTCAACGGGTTGGATGAGCGGAAGGTTATGACCACCATGCTGTCCCTGTGCATGGCGGGCTCCATCCTGATGGTGGATTTTCATTCGGACTACAATTATCTGCGGACGACGAATGACGAATGGCAGATGGATGAGATTCAGGCGCTGGCGGAGTCCCGGGACGCGGGGGTGGTTTACTTCTGGGGTGATGACCTGACCGTGATCGGCCGGTCGCTGCGGGCCTGCGACCTGAACCGGATTTACAAGGAGCTGCCGGATCATGGCGGATGGTTCCTCCACTGGGGCGATTATACGACCTATGACAATTTCGAGAATTACAGCGGAACCACCCTGCTGGTCTGCCCCCGGGAGCAGGATCTGGTGCCGGAGCGGGTCCTGGCGGAGTATACGCTGCTGGAAGAGCTGAATCAGGTCAAAGTGTATGTGAGCGATCACAATCCAAAGCTGTTTTAAGGAAACGCTGGTTTATTCAAATCAGCGTAAAAACACGCTGGTTACTTCGTCGACGATAAATGGCTTTCTTGCTGTCCACAACCTCAGCCGATGATATTTCTGCCACAGGCGGTCATCGTCTGTTAATGAAAGGAGGGGCGCCATGCGTTTCAGGTTTTCCGGAAAAAGAGCCGCGCGGATGCTGGGATGCGCGGTGTTCTGTCTTTTTGTCTGCGGGATGGCGTTTCTGAACAGGACGCTGGTGCTGGAGCCGGTAACGGCATTGCTGCGGGGTGGCAGCTTTGAGGAGATGAAAAGCACCCTGCAGCATAATCTGCTCAGCGACCGCCTCCGGGGGAAGGATGAGCTGCTCAGCCTGAACGGCGGCTACGCGCGGCTGCAGGGACGGACCCGCTATAACGGCGTTCAGCGGATGACCAACGGCATGCTGACCACCACAGTGTCCGAGCGGAGGGACACAACAGCTTTCTCCGATAATCTTGAGCGTTACTGCCGCTTTCTGGAAGGAGAGGGAATCCCCTTCCTGTTTATCATGGCGCCTTACAAAGGGCCGACGGAGGAAAACCTGCTTCCCACAGGGGTGACGGACCGGACCAATGAAGTCGCGGATCAGGTGGTGGCGGAGCTGAAGGAACGGCGTGTTCCGGTGCTGGATCTGCGGGAAGAGATGAGCCGGACCCAGGCTCAGGTTGAGCAATACTTCTACCGCACGGATCACCACTGGAACGCGGATGGCGCTTTCCTGGCCTATCAGCGGATCATGGAGGCGGTTCAGGCCCGGTTTCCGGAAACAAAAATGAGCTATACGGATCTCTCCCTTTGGGAGAAGAACGTGCTCCCCCGCTGGTGGCTGGGCAGCCATGGACGTCGGGTAGGGCCGCTTTTTGCCGGTGTGGACGATCTGGATTTTTACCTGCCGGCCTTCGAGACGGAGATGTCGCGGTATTCACCGGGCGTATGGGCGTATAAAGGTGATTTCCGAAAAGTCAGCATCCGGGAATGGTTCATCGAGAACAGCAACTATATGCGGCTGGATAATTATCAGCGGTACCTGGGCGGCGGATACCCTCTGACCTATCATCGGAATCTGCGGGCGGAAAACCAGCGGAAGCTGTTTTTGATCCGGGACAGCTTCATGCTGCCGGTGGAGTGCTTCCTGAGCACGGAGTTTACGGCCCTGGATGTGCTGGATCCTCGGGAATACGGGAAGATGAATGAGGTGGACTATGTACGGCTGAATCCGCCGGACATGGTGGTGATGATGATCTGCCCCGCTGTGCTGACCAACGAGTATTATCGGTACTATACGGACTTCGGGGCGGGCACGGGGCTCGAAGTGGCTGGGGAGACGTACTGGGACGGGATGACCGCGCGCGCGTCCGACGGGGAAGCGGATTACGAAGCGCTGCCGGCCCGGCTGGAGGGCGGAAAAAGCTATGTGCTGACCCTGGACGGCATACAGGTGCGAAACGGCAGCCCGGAAGGGGCCGGCATCGCGCTGTATGATGGGGAAACCCTCGTGGATCAGACGATTTTTGACATTGAATACGGCAATGCGTTCGGGTTTCACTGGGGATTCCAGATTCCTGAAAACACGGCGGGGGAAGGAAGCTACGCGCTCCGTTTCTACGCGGGGATTGCCGGCGGCCCGGACGATGTGGCGCTGGATTATCAGGGGATCAGGCTTCAGGAATGCTTCCTGCCGAAACCGTAGGACGGAGGCGAAACGGGGCCTTCCGGGGCAGAGATCGTTACAGGACGGATCGGCTGACCATCGGGGGCGCTTCCCCGGAAGGTGGATGAACAGGCTGGTGCCGCCGCTCCCCGCGGAGAAGCCGGTGATACAGAAGAAATCCCTGCCAGACAAGGGGGAAAGTGTACAGTGCTTTTTTCAAGCATGGAATTTGTTTTGATCTTTCTGCCGGTGGTGGTGGGTGTAAACCTGCTGCTGCGGGGAAGGGCAAGAAATTACTGGCTGCTGCTGAGCAGCCTGCTGTTTTATGCCTGGGGGGAGCCTTCCTTTGTCTTTGTGATGATCGGTTCCATCGTGCTGAACTACGGCATGGCGCTGCTGATTGCCCGGTGTCAGGAGCGGCAGGGGTGGAAAAAAGCGCTGCTGGTGGCTGATATTGTCTGTAACCTGTCGGTGCTGTTCATCTTCAAGTATCTGAACTTTGTGACCCGGACCGTCCGCGCCTGGTTCCCCGGGATGGTGCCGCTGATTCCGGAAACCTCCATTGCCCTGCCCATCGGCATCTCCTTCTTTACCTTCCAGGCCCTGAGCTATGTGATTGATGTTTATCGCGGCACGCCGGTCCAGAAGAATCCGGCTTACCTGGGGCTGTATATTTCCCTGTTTCCGCAGCTGATCGCCGGGCCGATCGTGCGGTACGGCACCATCGCGGAGCAGATTGTCCACCGGCGGATCACGGCCGGGGATTTTTCCGAGGGCGTGATGATCTTCCTCCGGGGCTTTAACAAAAAAATCCTCCTGGCCAATGTCCTGGCGGAAGTCGCGGACGCGGCGTTCGCCTCCTCCGGCTCAACCGTGGGCATGGCCTGGCTTGGGGCCCTGTGCTATATGCTGCAGATTTATTTTGACTTTGGCGGTTATTCGGATATGGCCATCGGCCTGGGAAGAATGCTGGGATTCCGGTTTGAAAAGAACTTTGATTACCCGTATATTTCCGGAACGGTAACCGAATTCTGGCGCAGGTGGCATATTTCCCTGGGCAGCTGGTTCCGGGATTATGTGTACTTTCCCCTGGGCGGATCCCGGGTGAAGTCCAAAGCCCGCCTGGCGCGGAATCTGTTCGTGGTCTGGCTGCTGACCGGCATCTGGCACGGCGCGGAATGGACCTTTATCTTCTGGGGCGTGTTCTACGGGATCCTGATCACCGGGGAGAAGCTTTGCGGCATTCCCCGCCGGCTGAAGCAGCCGGGGCATGGAACCGCGAGGGCGCTGTACCGTGGATTCACGCTGCTGATGATTCTCCTGGGCTGGGTGCTGTTCCGCGCGGAAAACCTCGCGCAGGCGGGTGCGTATCTCCAGGCCATGTTCGGCTTGAACCATATTCCCTTTGCGGATGACGCGCTGGTGTTTTATCTCCGGGATTATTTCGTGGTGCTGGCGGCGGGGCTGCTCTGCGCCACGCCGGTTTTCACCTGGCTGAAGGACAGGCTCGTCCCGGAACCGGAAGGCCCGCGGGCCGCGGCGGCGGAGGCGGCAGCCTGGACGGTTCAGCTGGCGCTTTTCCTGTGCGGGATCGGCGCGCTGCTGATGGGCGCCCACAATCCGTTCATTTATTTCAATTTTTGAAAGGATGGCTGATCCGGAAGCGCCATTAGCATCTGGTATTCCACATCCCGTTTGGGGGACAGAAAGGCCTTACGGTCATCGGGGCCGTATTCATCACATAATTCGGAGGAAAGGACGCGGCCGGGGTGGGAAAGCACCTCGAGGTACGCGTCTTTTTTTTTCGCATAAGCGGCCATTTTCGGCAGCAGCAGCGACACGCGCTTCAGATCCATTTCCCCGGTCATGGCTACGCCGAAGATGCGTCCCGTGGGGATCCGCATGGCGTTGAGCTTCTTCCGGACGGAGTGGCTTAAGGCGTGCAGCATCAGGTTTTTGATCAGGTTGACCGGCGCGATCGTGCCGGCGATGCCCGGAGTGAGGAGAAACATGGAAAGCGGCTCCGTGGAGCAGCGGATGAAACGAACCTGTTCCCGGAGCTCCATGCGGCCCAGGGCGTCCATCAGAGCCTGAAAAACCAGCGGGATCATGTGCGTGTGCACGTGGCTGTCGATCCGCAGCGCAAGGGGGGCCCCGGCTTCATCCGTCAGGCCGCGCGTCTGCGCCTGAAAGGCGAGGATCTGCGCTTCAATCTCCGCGGAGAAGGCCTGCCGCAGGCGATCCCGTTTCCGGCCGGGAAGCAGGCCCTGAAAAAAGATGCCTCCCCAGGCGTTCTGAATGATTTTTCCCGAATTTCCGGAGGAAAGCCAGAAACCGTCAATCAGATTAAGATGAACCGACAGCAGCGGCTTCCGGGGAAGGCTGGCCCAGCTTTCCCGCAGCATCCGCATGCATGCGGCATAGCAGCCCATATTGGTGATCACGCTGAAGCTGTCAACGCGTCCGGCCTGCGCCAGCGCCAGAATGCGCCTGGAATTCTCGGGGGAGGACGCGTAGTCGTCCGCGTGAAAATCAATGCTGTACACAGTTCCTCCAGGGGACGGGCAGAGGCCGGTCCCAAAAAACATGATCTCCCAAACCTGCGCCGGGAATGAGATGATTATATCATCTGTGTTTCATGAATTCAACCAACGGGCGTGGGATTTCACAGGATAAAAAGGGTCTGGGCGGGATGCCGCCGAAATAGTAATAATTATAGGTATTTTTACGCAGCCCGCTCGAAGGGAAAAGGACGACCGGACAGCGGGGACCGAAAGGACTGGATGGAAAATGGGAAAAGAAGGGACGCTTCAACAGAAAATCTCCGGGATGCGCCTGCGTCTCCGGGATGGGCAAAGCGTATGCCCGCTGAAGCCGCGGGTATCCCAGGCATTCTGGGCGGCGGTGGCCGGCGCGATGGCCTTTGGGATCCTCACCCATGGGATGGGGCTGTTCAACAAGCTGTCCTGGCATGATGATATTTTTTCGCTGTTCATGACGGGGACAGCCATTGAGCTGGGACGCTGGATGCTGCATGTGCTGGCGGAGCTGGAAAAATGGTTCTACGGCAACGGCCATTTCAGCCTGCCGGTTGTTAACGGGGTATATGCCCTGCTGTGCATCGGGCTTTCCGCCGGGCTCCTGGCGGAGCATTTTCAGATCCGTTCCCGGAAGCTGAGCGCGCTGCTGGGGGCGGTCATGGCGGCTTTCCCGGTGGTGACGTCCCTCTTCGGGTTCATGTTTACCATCCATTACTACATGCTGGCGCTGCTGATGATCACCGCCGGCGGAATCCTGATCTGCGCGGAAAGCGGCTGGTGGAAACGGGTGATTGGCGTCCTGCTGGGCGGCTGCGCGGTGGCTATTTATCAGGCGTTTCTGCCGGTGCTGCTGATGCTGGTGCTGCTGGATCAGATCAGGGAACTGACGCGGCGGGAGGAAAAACCGCGCTTTTATTTCCGGAAGCTGCTGATTCAGGCGGTCTGCGTGGCGGGCGTGATGGGGGTGTACTTTGCCGGCGGGCAGCTTTTCCTCCGGATCAAAAACCTGGAGCTGGATGCCTATCTGGGCATCAGCGAGGCCGGGGGCACCGGGCTGGCCCAGTATCTGTCCCGGGCCGGTACCGCCTACAGGGAGTTTTTCCTGCCCAGCCACTTCGTCCTCTGGGATATGTATCCCCAGAGCATGTTCAACATGTACCGGCTGATGCTGCTGATGGATTTCGCGCTGGGGGCGGGCTGGATCCTGTATATCTGGAAGAAAAGCCCGGGACGGGCGCTGCTGCTGGGCGCCGCGCTGCTGCTGGTGCCGCTGGGGTGCAATTTTATCTTCGTCATGTCCGAAAAGGTGCACAGCCTGATGGTTTACGGCCAGGTGATGCAGATGGTGCT
>JAFUGS010000041.1 GCA_017469265.1 Clostridia bacterium | reverse complement strand
GACGCGGTCAAGATGCCGGTGTCGGTGGACGTGTGGCCGGAGGACGGCAGCTACGTGCTGGCCGTGGAATACGACGGAACACGGTACGGAAAGCAGGAGATGCTCCGGTTTGCGAAGGCCCTGCAGGCAGTCAGCGAGAGCCTGGCCGAAGCGGAAAAGGTTGGCGACGCCGTGCTGACGGACGCTGAAGAGCGGGAGCGTGTGCTGTCGCTGTCCCGGGGCGAGGAGCTGCCCTATGACGAAAACGAAACCTGGATCGACCTGTTTCAAAAGCAGGTGAAGAGGGCTCCGGACCATCCCGCCGTCACGGACCGGAACAGCAGCTATACCTATGCCGAGCTGGACAAAGCCTCGGACCGGATTGCGGGCTGGCTGATCCGGAACGGCGTGAAAGAAAATACCTTCGTGGCCATTCAGATGGGGCGGGTGAAGGAATTCATCGCCACGGAGATGGGCATCCATAAAGCGGGCGCTGGCTATGTACCTATCGATCCGGAATATCCGCAGGACCGCATTGACTATATGCTGGGTGACGCCGGGGCCGGACTCCTTCTGACGGAAGAAAAGGTACGGGAGATCCTGGCGGAACCCGCGGCAGACTGGGACGGCCGGAGCCGCGCGACGCCGGAGAGCCTGGCCTACATGATCTACACCTCCGGCTCCACGGGACAGCCCAAGGGCGTGGTGATCCTGCAGCGGTGCCTGACGAACTATGCGCATGTGATCGGAAAACACTGGCAGTTGTCGGAGCAGAGCCGGATCACGATCCACGCGGGGCTGGCGGTGGACTTCGCGGGAGAGGATCTCTTCCCAACGCTTTGCGCGGGAGGCAGCGTATACATCGTTCCGGAGGAAGTCCGGAAAGATGTGTTTGCGATGCGCGAATATCTGGCGGAGAATCGGATCACCGGCGGCAGCTTCTACACGCAGTTCGGCCAGCTGATGGGGAAGGATGAAGAACTGGACCTGGATTATATCAGCATCGGCGGTGAGGCCATGACCAGCATCCCCAAGGTACGGGGACGGGTGCTGAACGCGTACGGACCGACAGAGTTTACTGTTGACGCGGTGTTCCACGAAATCGACCCCAACCGGACTTACGACACGATTCCTATTGGACGCCCGCTGGACAACTGCGCGGGATATATCCTGGACGGCAGCCTGCATCTGCTGCCGGCGGGGATGGCGGGCGAATTGTGCCTGGCGGGCCCACAGATGGCGCAGGGTTACTGGAAACGGCCCGAGCTGACAGCGGAGAAATTCTGCGAAAGCGCGGACCTGCCCGGGATCCGGATCTACCGGACAGGGGACCTGGCAAGATACAACGAGCGGGGCGAAATGGAATACCTGGGCCGGATCGACACCCAGGTGAAGCTGCGCGGGTTCCGGATCGAGCTGGGCGAGATCGAGAATCGGGCGATCCAGTACGGCCGGCTGAAGGAAGCAGCGGCGGCTGTCAAAAAGGAACAGGTGGTCCTCTACTATACAACAGAAGACGATATCGAAATGGATACGGCGGAGTTGCGCGGATATCTGTCAGAACGACTGACGGACTACATGGTGCCGACCGTCTACATGAAGCTGGAGAAAATGCCGCTGAACACCTCCGGAAAGATCGACCGGAAGGCGCTGCCGGAGCCTGTGCTGGCGGACCTGGGCGAGATCGTGCCGCCGGAGACGGAGACGGAAAAGGCGCTGTTTGAAATCGCGGCGGGGATCCTGGGAACAGAGGAATTTGGCGTCACGACAGACCTGGTGGCGCTGGGGCTTTCCTCCATCGGGGCCATGCGGCTGGCGTCGGAGACGGCGCAGCGGCTCGGTATGCGCGTCGGGACGGCGGAAATCCTGAAGCAGCCCACCATCCGT
>JAFUGS010000040.1 GCA_017469265.1 Clostridia bacterium | reverse complement strand
TCTCTTCCAGCCCGACTTTTTCCGCTACCGGGTAGAGGGCAGCCGCAGCTGGACATACGAGAGTGACGAGCCCCGGCTGTCGCTGTCGGCCCTTGCCCCCGGAGACTACACGCTGTGGGTTTCCTGCCGCACCAAGGGCGGTTCTTTCTCTTCTCCGCAGCGCATGCTGTCCCTGACCGTGCTTCCGCCCTGGTACAGAACCAGCTGGTTCGCCATGGTGTGCTCCCTGCTCGTGGCGGTGCTCCTGCTCCTGACGGTCCGTTACATCCTTCGCCGTCAGCAGAGCGAAAGCAAAAATGCCATGGGCCATTTCCTGGAAGAGATGCTTCAGGAGGAGGAGCCCCCGGAAGAGGATGGCGATGAGAACCCGTTGTGTCCGGACCCCGACTTCCGGAACAAGCTGGACAAGTTGATTATGGAAAACCTCTCCGATCCGGACCTGGGCATCAAGTTCCTGACGGACCGTCTGCCCCTGAGCCGTAGCAGCCTGTACGCCAAGGTGAAGGAAGTGACGGGGATGGGGGTGAAGGACTATATCAATCGCATGCGCATCGAGCGTTCGGTTCAGCTGCTCATGACCACCAACAAAACTATCAATGAGATTGCCTATGAGGTGGGATTCACCTATCCGCGCTACTTCAGCACCTCCTTCAAGTTGTTCAAGGGGGTGACGCCCACCACCTTCAAAAAGGAAAACCGTCATGAATAAAGCCCTTCCCGCCGCAGCCGCCTTCCTGCTGAACGGAGCCGCCCTGGCGGCCCAGTCCCCGCGCCCCAATGTGATTCTGTTCGTTGTGGACGACATGGGGCCGATGGACACTTCGCTTCCCTTTTTGGCCGACAGCTGCGGCCGGCCGCAGCGCTTCCCGCTGAACGGCTGGTACCATACCCCCCGGATGGAGCGCTTTGCGCAGGAGGGCGTCCGCTTTTCCCAGTTCTACGCCCAGAGCGTGAGTTCGCCTTCCCGGGTTTCCCTCCTCACCGGACAGAATGCCGCCCGGCACCGCACCACCAACTGGATCCGCAGCGAATACGACAACCGCGATGACTACGGTCCCTACGACTGGAACTGGCAGGGGCTCCGGGCGACCGACTACACCCTGCCCCGCCTGCTGCACGAAGCCGGCTACCGGACCATCCACGTGGGGAAAGCCCACCTGGGGCCCGTCGGCAGCGAAGGGGAATTCCCCGAGAACCTGGGCTTCGATGTAAACATCGCGGGTTCCTCCATCGGGGAGCCGGGCAGTTATCTGGGGGAGAACGGATACGGCGCCATCCGCGGCACCTCCTCCCGCGCCGTGCCCGGGCTGGAGAAATACCATGGAAGCGACACTTTTCTGACAGAGGCGCTTACCCTGGAGGCGCTCGCGCAGATAGACCGCGCCGCCGATGACGGCGTCCCCTTTTTCCTCTACCTCTCCCATTATGCCGTCCACAACCCTTTCGAGACAGACAGACGCTTCGAAGCCAGATATTTGCAGGACAGCCTCAAGAGCCGCTCGGCCATCGGCTACGCCACCCTGGTGGAGGGCATGGACAAGTCCCTGGGCGATGTGCTGGACCACCTGAGGCTGCGGGGCCTTGCCGAGAACACGCTTGTCGTGTTTCTGGGCGACAACGGTGGCGACGCGCCGCTGGGGCCAGCAAGGGGCTGGGCGTCATCCGCTCCGCTCCGGGGAAAGAAAGGGTCCGAGTTTGAAGGAGGCATCCGCGTGCCCTGCATCATCGGCTGGGCGGCCCCGGGAGGGGGAATGCAGCTGCTCCCGGTGGCACGCGGGACGCTCCAGACCCAGGTGGCCTGCATCATGGACATTTACCCTACGCTTATGCGCCTTGTCGGGGTATCCGTGCCGGAAGACCATCCCGTTGACGGCCAGGATCTCGGCGTTCTGCTGACGGGGAAAAAGGACCCTGCCCGCGAGGAGGTTTTCATGTGCCATTTACCCCACCGGCACCGGGGCAGCTATTATACCACTTACCGCAACGGTCCGTGGAAACTGATTTATTACTACAATCCGGCTCATCCGGAACTGCCGCAGAGCGTGCTGTTCAACCTGGAGGAGGATCCCTATGAGACCACCGACGTGTCCGGGCTCCACCCCGGGATAAAGGCACGTCTCCTGAAGGAAATGACCGCACGGCTGGAACGCGAGAGGGCCGCGTATCCGGTGGATTTCGAGGGCCGGCCCATTCCGCCACGGCCATGAGAGAACTGTCCATCCCCCTGGAAGAGGCCGCCCGCCTGAGCGGACCGATGGCCTTCAACATCATGCTCAAGCCGGCCGGGTCGCTGTGCAACCTGGACTGTGCATACTGCTACTACCTGGACAAGTCGGCCCTCTATGGCGGAAGGGAACCCCGCATGAGCATGGATACGTTGGAGGGTGTGACGCGCGCCTATATCGAGGCCAACGATGTCCCCGAGGTGCAGTTTGTCTGGCACGGCGGAGAGCCGCTGCTGCTGGGACTGGATTTTTTCCGGAAGGCGGTTCAGTTCCAGCGCAAGTATGCCGGCGGCAAAACCGTCTTCAATTCCATCCAGACCAACGGAACCCTGCTGGATGCGGCGTGGGCCCGCTTTTTCCGGGAGAACAATTTCCTGGTGGGCCTCTCCCTGGACGGTCCGGAGGACATCCATGACCGTTACCGCACGGACCGCGGCGGGGCGCCCACCTTCCGGAAAGTGACCGACGGGCTTCGGATCCTGCGGGAGGAAGGCGTTCCGTTCAATACGCTCACCACGGTGAGCCGCGCCGGAGAGGGCCGCGGGGCCGAAGTCTATCAGTTCCTGAAGGCCGCCGGAAGCTGCTACATGCAGTTTCTGCCCGTGGTGGAATATGTGCGCCTGAAGGGAAAGAATATCCGGCCGGAGATTGTGGAACCCATGACCCCCGGGGCGGTCCCGGCTTTCTGGTCGGTTTCGGCAGAGGGCTTCGGGGACTACATGAACGCCATCTTCGATCAATGGATAAAGGCCGATGTGGGCCGCTGTTTCGTGCAGTTGTTCGACGCCACGCTGTCGGCCTGGTGCGGCCATCAGGGCGGCGTGTGCGTGTTCGGCAGAAGCTGTTCCGGGAATGCCGTAATCGAGCACAACGGAGACCTGTACGTGTGCGATCACTTCGTGTATCCGCGCTATCGGGTGGGAAATGTGCTCCAGACGCCCATTCGGGAACTGATGGAGCGCGAGCAGGTGACGCGTTTTGCCCTCCGCAAATACAGCAGCCTTCCGCCGCGCTGCCAGCGCTGCCCCTATCTTCCGGCCTGTCACGGGGAATGTCCCCAGCACCGGGACCCGAAGACCGGCGTAAATGTTCTCTGCGAAGGGTATCGGCGCTATTTCGACCACGTGGCACCGGCCATGGACCGTATGCGGGCGCTGCTTTCCCAGG
>JAFUGS010000039.1 GCA_017469265.1 Clostridia bacterium | reverse complement strand
TGAAATAATCCTGGGCCAGGGCCAGGGCGATCCGCCCAAAGGTGACGGAGGTGTCATTCACCACGGGCGCGTCCGGGGTCCGGGAATCCGGCGCCTGGGGCACGGAGACCCTGCCGCGGGGGGCGGGCGCCCGGTTCCGGGGCTGAGCGTCGGCCCGCGCGCGGGCTTCCAGGGCCTGCTTCTTCTCCGCCACGAAGACGTTGAACGCTTCGGGGGGGATGGGCTTTGAGAAATAGTAGCCCTGCACATAGTCGCAGCCCATGGCCTTCAGGGCGAGCAGCTGCTCCCTGGTTTCCACGCCCTCGGCGATGACGGGCACCTTCAGATAATCCGCCATATCGATGATCAGCTCCAGCATGCGCCCGTCGCCCTGTCCGTTAAAGGCGCTCCGGACGAAAGTCATGTCCAGCTTCAGCGCGTCGATGGGCAGATGGGAGAGCATCCCCAGGGAGGAATAGCCGGTGCCGAAGTCGTCCATCTCCACCTTCATGCCCCGGTCCCGCAGGGCGTTGACGGTGGAAATGATCAGATCCGCGTCATCGGTGTAGGCGGATTCGGTAATCTCCAGCAGCAGCTCCTCCGGCGCCAGCCCGTTGTCCCGCAGCAGCCGCTCGAAGGTGCTCACCAGGTCGGGATCAAAGATATCCCTGCGGGAGACATTCACGGAGACTGGCACCGCGATGCCGTACGCCTCCTTCCAGCGCCGGATCTGCGCGGCGGTTTCCGTCCAGACATATTTGTCCAGGGTCTGGATCATGCCGTTGCTTTCAAAGAGGGGGATGAAGACCCCGGGGCTGATCATGCCCAGCCGGGGATGCTGCCAGCGGATGAGGGCCTCCGCGCTGGCCAGGATGGGCTGATCGGGCCGGATGTCGAACTTGGGCTGATAATATACCTTGAACTGCCGCTCCCGGATGGCGCTGTCAAAGGCCTCCACCAGCTGCTCCGAAAACAGCTCCGCCTCGTGCAGCTTTTCGTCATAGTAGGAGACGTTCTGGGTGTAATTGCTGCGCACCGCGTCCGCGGCCGTTTTGGCCCGGTCAAAGCGCTGCTCCATGTCCACGGATTTGCTGACCCGGGGATAGACGCCCATGCGGAGCCGGATGCGGCTGGTGGGACCGCCGTCATCCCCCAGATTCGCGGTCAGCCCGTCCAGAAGGGCCTGATGGTCTTCCCGGTGGGGACCGTAAACCAGGAAGGTATCCGCCTCCCGGCGGCAGACGATGCCGCCGGATTCCCGGACCGCGTCGCGCAGCCCGCCGCCGATCCGCTTCAGCACCTGATCTGCGTAGGCCCGGCCGTAACGCTCGTTGAGCACATGAAAATGATTGACATCCACGACGATGGCGTCCATGGGCATGTGCTTGTGATGCTGGTCAAAGCTCTCGGCGTAGCTGTAGAAATACTCCCGGTTGTAAAGCCCGGTCAGGGGATCCCGCTCCGTATCCAGGATGATTTTCCGGTCCTCCGACAGCTCGATGGTGCGGCGGACGCGGGCCAGCACGATGTCCCGCCGGGGATAGGGCTTGGGGATAAAATCGCTGGCGCCCAGATTCAGGCAGGCGACTTCCGCCTCCTGATCCGCGGTCATAACGATGGCCGGGATGCGGGAGAGGGCGGCGTCCTCCGACAGGCGCTTCAGGACCACCATGCCGGACATGACCGGCATTTTCAGATCCAGCAGGATAAGGGACAGGGAATCCCGGTGGCGCTGAACCTGCTCCAGGGCCTCCTGCCCGTCCGCCGCGTACAGGACGTCATATTCATCCCCCAGCAGGGTGCCGAGGATTTCCCGGTTAATGATTTCATCATCCACCACCAGGACCTGCTTTTTGACCGCCATCAGATGGGAAATATGCTCTGGCATAACCGCGCTTCCCTCCTTCATCAGGGTTTTTCCGGGGGACGAAGGGGAACCTCCTGCAGGAGCATGTTGATGCGCTGCACCTGCTCGGGATCCTTCACATTAAAGCCGAGGATGGAATCCATGGTCAGCCCCAGGGGGATCACCTCCTGCTCGGTAAGCACCCGGTACAATTCCGGCAGCGCCTCCCGCAGCACCGCGGCGGCCTGGGGGCTTTCCAGAATCTGCTGGGCGGTGTTCTCCACGGAGAAGCAGTCCTTTTTCTTCTCCGCCTGCAG
>JAFUGS010000038.1 GCA_017469265.1 Clostridia bacterium | reverse complement strand
CTTCTCTTCCCCTGGGGCTTCCGCACCCTGGAGGATTTCTCCTTCGGCGGCCTGGCCGGCCGGTATCACCGGGTGGAGGGCCAGTTCAACTCCCGGGGCGAGCCCCTGAACATCTGGGATGTCTCCCCGGACGCCTATACGGACCGGGACGGAAACGTGAAGGAAACGGAGTCCATGTGGCCCTACGTGGCGGACATCCAGCGGGATTTCGCCGCCCGGGTGGCCTGGGCCGGTTCCGCCTCCTTCGCCGAAGGAGAGCACGCCCCCTCCCTCTCCATCCGGGAGGGGCTGGATCATCTGCTCTCCCCCGGGCAGGAGCTGCCGCTGCATCCCCTGGCCGCCAGCCCGGACGGCGCCGCCCTGACCGTAACCGCCCGGATTTACCCGGAGGCCAGCGCCCCCTCCGCGGCGGACGCCCGGATTCTGCCGGAAGGGGACGCCTTCCGCCTCCTTCTGCCGGCGGACGCGAAGCCCGGGGATCAGATTCACGTCATTTTCAAAGCCCAGGCGGACGGACATCACCGCCTCACCCATTATCAGCAGGTCATCGTGACCGTAAAATAAGCCGAACCGGAGCGGTCTCCCGCTCCGGTTTTTTTCCGCCGTCCCGCTTCCCGGGGCGGCTTTTTCAGCTGCCGCTGACCACGCTCTTCCGCCGGATCAGCCGGGTAAACACCTCGATCTTCAGGGGCTGCGGATTCTTTCCCTCGATCATCTGCACCACCCGCGTCACCCCCGTCTCCGCCAGGTAGGGCTTCAGCACCTCCACGGTGGTCAGCGGCGGGCTTACGTACTGGGAGGAAGAGATGTCGTCAAACCCCACGATGGACACGTCCTCCGGGATCCGGTATCCCGCCTCCTTCAGGGCCTGCATGGCGCCGATGGCGATCAGGTCATTGTCCGCGAAATAGCATTTCACCGGTTTTTCCTGCCTCAGCTGCTCCTTCATGTCCGCGTAGGCCCCCTCCTGGGATGGCGCCAGGCGGATCACCTGGCTCTGAGAGGTGGACATCCCCGCCTCCCGGAT
This sequence comes from Clostridia bacterium, assembly GCA_017469265.1. GTDB lineage: Bacteria > Bacillota > Clostridia > Christensenellales > Aristaeellaceae > Aristaeella. The sequence continues at coordinate 8,614 of JAFUGS010000038.1, read as the reverse complement.
GGCCTTGTAAAACCCGTCCGCCCGGGCCTCAAAATTGCTGATCCAGTAGGAGGAGCGCAGGTATCCCGGCTGGGCGTGACATTTTCGAATCAGGTACTTCGTGGCCTGGTACGCGCCCTGGTTATTGTTGATCAGGATAAAATTGTATTCCGGCCGGTCGAAGTACGCGTCCAGGAACACCAGCGGAATGCCGATCCGGTCAAACAGGGGCAGGGTCTGCTCCTCCATCTCCGTGGCCAGCACGATCACCCCGGCAAACCGCGCCTCCCGCAGCTCGTAGATCTGCTCCGCCAGATCCTCGTCCTCGTACAGGTAGCGGATCATGCACTCATAGCCCTCCCGCCGGCAGCTGACCGAAATGCCGTCCGTCAGCTCCGAAAAAAAAGGCGTATCCCCCACCACCGCGCCGCTCTTCCGGTACACTGCGAAGCAGATACTCCCCTTTTTCTTTTCCCCGGCCGCGGCCCTGCGGGAAAAATCGTATCCGTGCTCCCGGGCCGCCTCCAGCACCATCCGCCGCGTTTCCCGGCTGACGCCCGGCTTTCCGTTCAGCGCCAGGGAAATCGCGGATTCGGACAGGCCCAGCAGCCGGGCCAGCTCCTTCGCGGTGATCGTACCCATGCTCATCAGCTCCTCAATCAGATCCTACTGCATTTAGTAAATTTAGTCAACTTCTTCTCAATTTTTTATTGTTCTTTAGTTGTTTCTCTGCTATGATGTACGCGAATACACGGGAAACGTCCAAAAAACGCAATTTTGACGGTACCGTGTCCCCCCACCGTCCGAAGGCGGACGGAATCTTGCATAAGGAGGCGTCCTGGCCCTCTCCCCTGCTTTTCTTCATTCCCTGCGGAAAGGCAGGGGAGGGGGCCTTTTCGACGCGCCCGAAACGGTCGAAAGGAAAAGAGTATGAAAGCGAACATCAAACTGGGCTATGCCCCCACCCGCCGGGCCATCTTCAGCGCCCCGGCCGCCGTGGAGTACCGGAAGCTGACCGCGGACCGCCTGCGGGAGCTGGGCATCGACTTTGTGGATATCGACGACGTGAATGAGGAAGGCCTGCTCTATGACGACGCGGGCCTGGAGAAAATCATCGCCAAATTCCAGGCGGAAAAGGTGGACGGGCTCTTCCTGCCCCACGCCAATTTCGGCACGGAATATGAATGCGCCCGCCTGGCCAAGGCCCTGAATGTGCCGGTGCTCCTCTGGGGTCCCCGGGACGAGCGGCCGGACGAAAAGGGCATGCGCCTGCGGGACAGCCAGTGCGGCCTCTTTGCCACCGGCAAGGTGCTGCGCCGTTTCCGCGTGCCCTTCACCTACATGAACAACTGCAACCTGACGGATCCGGAGTTCGAGCGGGGCATCCGGGATTTCCTGGCCGTGTGCAATGTGGTCCGGGTTTTCCGTCATACCCGGGTGCTGCAGATCGGCCCCCGTCCCTTTGATTTCTGGTCCACCATGTGCAACGAGGGCGAGCTGCTGGAGAAGTTCAACATCCAGCTGGCCCCCATCCCCCTGCCGGAGCTCTACGCCGAGATGAAAAAATGGCGGGCGGAGAAAAACGAGGTAGAAAAGGTGGTGGCCTACTGCCACGAAAACATGACCTGTGACATCGCGGAAAACTACCTCCACAGCGTGGCGGAGCTGAAGGTCGCCATGAAGGCCCTGGCGGAGAAGTACGGCTGCAACGCCATCGCCATCCAGTGCTGGAACGCCCTGCAGGACGAAATCCACATCATGCCCTGCGCGGCCAACGCCCTGCTGAACGAGGAAGGCATCCCCGTCGTCTGCGAGACGGATATCCACGGCGCCATCTCCCAGCTCATCGCGGAAGCCGCCGCCATGAACGAGCGCCGGGTCATGTTCTCCGACTGGACGGTCCGCCACCCGGACAATGACAACGGCGAGCTGCTGCAGCACTGCGGCCCCTGGCCCATCTCCGTGGCGAAGGAGAAGCCCACCATCTGCGTGCCCGTGGCCTTCCCGCAGAACGGCGCCGTCAGCGCCGAGGCGAAGCACGGCCCCATGAGCCTGGTCCGCTTTGACGGGGACGAGGGCGAGTATTCCATCCTGCTGGGCCACGCCCGGGGCATCGACGGCCCCTGGACCCGCGGCACCTATGTCTGGGTGGAGGTCAACAACCTGAAGCGGCTGGAAGCCAAGGTGGTGGAAGGCCCCTACATCCATCACGTGGCCGCCATCCATGGCGACGTGGTCCCCATCGTCTACGAAGCCTGCAAGTACATCGGCGTGAAGCCCGATCTCTACGATCCCATCGAGGAGAAGGTCAAGGCCTACCTCCACGGTGAGGACGTGGTCTTTGACGAGGTGTGAGCTTTCTCCCCGCGGCGCCCGCGGGCGGCCTTCCCGGGCCGCGCCGGAGCGCCCGACCGTCTGAAAGGAAATGAAGATGAACGCTTTAGCGGTAAAAGCCTATGACCTCCGCCAGGATGTGCTGGACATCATCGTTGGTGGAGGCGGCGGGCATATCGGCGGCGACATGAGCAGCATGGAAATCATGCTGACCCTGTACAGCCGGATGCGCGTCGATCCCCGGAACCCGAAGGATCCTGACCGGGACCGCTTCGTCCTCTCCAAGGGCCACTGCGTGGAAACCCTCTACGCCGTCCTGGCGGACAAAGGCTTCCTGGACATCGGGGAGGTGAAGGCCCGGTTCTCCCGTTTCGGCAGCGAGTACATCGGCCATCCCCACAATACCCTGCCCGGCATTGAAATGAACAGCGGCTCCCTGGGCCACGGGCTCAGCGTCTGCGTGGGCATGGCCCTGGCGGCCCGCATGGATCACCGGCCCTACCGGGTCTATACCCTCATGGGGGACGGCGAGCTGGCCGAGGGCTCCATCTGGGAGGCCCTCATGTCCGCCGGCCATTACAGGCTGGACAACCTCTGCGCCATTGTGGACCGGAATCATCTGCAGATTTCCGGAAACACGGAGGACGTCATGGGTCACCACGACCTGCACGCCCGCTTCGCCGCCTTTGACTGGCATGTCATCGACGTGGCGGACGGAAACGATGTGGACCAGCTGAACGCCGCCTTCGACGAGGCGGAGCGGACCAAGGGGAAGCCCACCATTCTCATCGCCAACACCCTGAAGGGCAAGGGCTCCCCCCTGATGGAAAACAAGGCGTCCTGGCACCATCATCTGCCCAGCGCGGAGGAATATGAACAGATCAAGGCCGACCTGGCCGCCCGGAAGGAGGCGCTCCTGCGTGAATAAAATCGCCAATCGTGCCGTCATGTGCGAGGTGCTGAAGGAAGCCGCCGCGAAGGACCGGGATGTGGTCGTCCTCTGCAGCGACAGCCGGGGCAGCGCGTCCCTTACCTCCTTCGCCGACACCTATCCGGATCAGTTTGTGGAAATCGGCATCGCCGAGCAGAACCTGGTCAGCGTCGCCGCCGGCCTGGCTTCCTGCGGCAAGAAAGCCTTCGCCGTTTCCCCCGCCTCCTTCATCTCCACCCGCAGCTATGAGCAGTGCAAGGTGGACTGCGCCTACTCGAACACCAACGTGAAGCTGGTGGGCATCTCCGGCGGCGTCAGCTACGGCGCCCTGGGCATGACCCATCACTCCGCCCAGGATATCGCCGCCATGAGCGCCATCCCCGGCATGCGGGTCTATCTCCCCAGCGACCGGCATCAGACCCGGAAGCTGTTCGAGGCCCTGCTGCGGGATCAGCAGACCGCCTACATCCGCCTGGGCCGGAATCCCGTGGAGGATACCTACACCGAGGATCATGTTCCCTTCGAGATGGACCGGGCCACGGTGCTTTCCGAAGGCAGCGACGTGCTGCTGGTGGCCTGCGGTGAAATGGTCCGTCCCATGAAGGACGCCGCGGATCTGCTGAACGCGGAGGGCATCTCCACCGCCGCCCTGGACATGTACTGCGTCAAGCCCCTGGACCGGGATGGCCTGCTGGCCGCGGCGAAGGGCAAGAAGCTGGTGGTCACCGTGGAGGAGCACGCGCCCTTCGGCGGTCTCGGCAGCATGGTGGCCCAGGTCATCTCCGCCGAGGATCCGAAGCGGGTCATCAACCTGGCCCTGCCGGACACCCCCGTCATCACCGGCACCTCCGTCGAAGTCTTCGCCCATTACGGCCTGACCGGGGAGGGCATCGCCGCCACCGTCCGGAAGGCCCTGAAAGCCTGATCCCCCGCGCCGCGCGGGACAAAAAAGCCGACAGGCGGGGTTTTCGCCTGTCGGCGGCGTTTTTTCGAGGTGAAACATGAAGCAGTATCTTCTGTCCATTGATCAGAGCACCCAGGGCACCAAAGCCCTGATTCTGGATCCCGCCGGCGCCATCCTGGCCCGGGCCGACCTGCCCCACCGTCAGATCGTGAATGATCAGGGCTGGGTGGAGCATGATCCGGAGGAAATCTGGCGCAACACCCTGCAGGTGATCCGCCTGGCGGCGGAAAAGGCCGGCATCGCCAAAGAGGACATCGCCGTCCTCGGCATCAGCAATCAGCGGGAAACCTCCGTCTGCTGGGACCGCGCCACCGGGAAACCCGTCTGCAACGCCATCGTCTGGCAGTGCGCCCGGGCCGCCGCCCTCTGCGCGGAAATCGAATCCTCCGGCGCCGAAGCCCTGGCCGCCGCCGGCGTCCCGGACGCCGCCGCCCTGGGCGTCTCCGAAGTCGTCCGCCGCCGGACCGGCATCCCCCTTTCCCCCTATTTTCCTGCCGCCAAGCTGGCCTGGATTTTCCGCCAGGTTCCCGGCGTCCGGGAGAAGGCCGCCCGGGGCGAAATCTGCGTCGGCACCATCGACAGCTGGCTGGTCTATAAGCTGACCGGTGGCCGGCGGCATCAGACGGATTATTCCAACGCCTCCCGCACCCAGCTCTTCAATCTTTCCACCCTGTCCTGGGATCCGGCGCTGCTGGCGCTCTTCGGCCTGGATCCCTCCTGCATGCCCGCCGTCACCGATTCCGACGGGGATTTCGGCGCCACCGACTTTGACGGCTGGCTCCCCGCCCCCATCCCGATCCGCGGCGTGCTGGGGGACAGCCACGGCGCCCTGCTGGGTCAGGGCTGCCTGCGTCCCGGCATGACCAAGGCCACCTATGGCACCGGCTCCTCCATCATGATGAACGCCAGCGCCGCCCCCGTCTTCAGCGACGCGGGGGTGGTCACCTCCCTGGCCTGGAAGCTGCGCGGGCAGGTGAACTACGTCCTGGAGGGCAACATCAACTATACCGGCGCGGTGATCACCTGGCTCCGGGATGACATGAAGCTCATCTCCGGCCCCGGGGAAACCGAGGCCCTGGCCCGCGCCGCCACCCCCGGGGACACCACCTATCTGGTGCCCGCCTTCTCCGGCCTCGGCGCCCCTTACTGGGACAGCGCCGCCAAAGCCATCCTCTGCGGCATGACCCGCACCACCGGCAAAAACGAGATCGTCCGCGCCGCCCTGGACTGCATCGCCTATCAGATCACGGACATCGTGAAGGCCATGGAGCGGAGCGCCGGCACCCCCCTCGCCGAGCTGCGCGTGGACGGCGGCCCCACCCGGAACGCCTATCTCATGCAGTTCCAGAGCGACCTGCTCTCCCTGCCGGTCCGCGTGCCCGCCGCCGAGGAGCTCTCCGCCCTGGGCGCCGCCTATGCCGCCGGCCTGGCCACCGGTCTCTTCGACGATTCCATTTTCACCCGGCTTTCCCGTACGGACTACCAGCCCGCCATGTCCTCCGCCAGAAGGGACGCCCTCCTCGAAGGCTGGCACGCCGCGGTCCGCATGGCCCGGACCCGTTAACCTTTCCAGGTCTCATCTTCCAGCCGGCGGAAACGCCGGCTTGTTTTATTCATAAAACCCGGCGGCCAAAGCCGCCGGGCGTAACGCTGGTTTCCTTATTTTCTGTTCCGCGCGGATGTCACGCGCCTTTCGTCCCCGTTGGGGCAGGCCCGCGCCGCGGCAGGATGAGGGTTATTCCGCGGGGGCGAAATACATGGGCATCGAGGTGTTCAGCGCGGAGATCGAAATCACCGCGTGAAGCTCGCCATTGTCGCACAGGCTGATGGCAATGGGATCCTCCAGGCCTTCCACCGTCATGGCCAGCGCCCCGTCCGTCAGGGTGGTGGCGCCCTCAATGGCGGGCAGCTCGGTGCCAAGGAAGTTCAGGACAACGGAAGCCTTGCCGGCTTCCACGGTCAGGGTCGCGCTCAGCTCCAGGCCCGCCGCGGACAGCATGTCCGCCGGCAGCAGGTTGCCTTCCATGTCCACCTTGCTCAGCGTCCAGACGCCGATAAAGGCATCCTCGGATTCCGCCGCCACATGTTCGGGCGCCGCTTCCGCCACGGGCGCTTCCCGGGTAAAGACGCCGATCCCGCCGCCAATATCGCCTTCCAGTCTGCCCTCGCTCACGGTAAAGACCATTTCATCCTCATTCTGGGCAATGGCCAGGGTACCGTCCTCCTTCAGGGTCCAGGTGAAGCTCTGGGCATCCTCTCCGGCCATGGAGACGGCGCCCGTCCCATCATCCTTCAGCTCAAAGCTCATTTCCAGGCCCATGGTCGCGGGGTTAATCTCCGTCTCGCCCACCTTCAGGGCGTTCAGGTACCAGGTCCCGGTCAGGTCCGCCCCTTCGGCCATCACGGGCAGCAGGGCGCACAGCATCATCAGGGCCATCAGGAGGGAAATCATTTTTCTCACGTTGGATACATCTCCTTTTTCCGCGGGAAGCCCCGCATTTTGTCCCTATTCTATCAGATGCCGCGGGTTTTGTCCATGCCCGCCGCGTTTCCTTATTATGGCGTCTCCGTCAGATTCAGGATGGGCAGGGTCGTGCCGCCCGCGCCGGAAACATAGGTGGGCAGGACGCCGTTCCAGGTCTTGATCTCATTGAAGGAGATCAGCTCCGGCGTCAGGGACTGGGCGATCTTCTTGTTCGCCTCCGCCTCCGCCTCGCTGCGGACCCGGGTGGCATAGGCCTCCGCGTCGGCGTTGATCTTCGCCACGGCCGCCTCCGCCTCGGCGTTGATCCGCTGCCGTTCCGCCGCCTGCTGGGTCTCCATGGTCTTCTGGGCTTCCTCAATCTCCGCCTGCAGCTTCCGCTGAGCCGCGACCTGCTTGGCCTCCACGGCGTCGGTGAAAGCGTCGGTGAAGTCGATGTTCTCAATGTTCACGGAGAAAACGTGAATGCCGTAGGGCTCCAGATCCGCCACCAGGTCGTCCCGGATGGTTTCGCTCAGGGTCTGCCGGTAGGCCACCAGGTTCTCCGCGGTATACTTGCTAAAGACGCCCTTGGTGATCTCCAGCATCCGGGGGCTGATGAGCTTGTTGAAGTAGTCCGTGCCCACTTCCTTGAACAGGTTCATGGCGTTGCTTTTGTTGATGGCATAGTTGATGGAGCCGGTCACGTCCACCTGCTGAATATCGCTGGAGAACGCCTGGGTGTCAAAGGACATCTTCTGCTCCCGGTTGTCCATGTTCACGATCTGCTGATACGGCGCCTTAAAGTGCAGGCCGGCCTCCAGCGTCCTGTCCTCCACCCTGCCGAAGGTGGTCAGAATGCCCGTATATCCCGTCGGCACCTTGCCCATGCAGGTTCCGCCCACCAGCAGCGCCACGGCCAGCACCGCCACCGCGATAATCAGCATCTTTTTCATCTTCATCATGCTCCTTCCTTTCCTCCGGCCGGGGGTCCTTTTCCCGGCCACAGTCCAAGCATACCACCTCCGCCGGCGGAAGTACAGGATCATTCTTCGAAAAATACCGCGGCCTATTCTTCCGATCCGGCGCCGGAAGAATGACAGCCCCTGGTCGCCGCGTTCATCCTGTGGATCAACGGAACAATTACTTCCGCGAGTATCAGCTGTGGAAGTGCTTCCAGGCTACAAACTTTTATTGGAGTTCCGAAATGGCGAAAGGCGCATTTTCGACATGTCAACTTATTTGAGTATGCCAGCATACAAATCAATTGAACGGATTTTTAATTCAGCGCATGTTGAGTTTGGGACAATCGTATGGTCTGGTGATATCGACATCAGTCCTGAGACGCTATACATAAAATCCATTCCGGTTTAAGGAAATGAAAGGTATATGACAGCAACTGAGCCAGCCCGATACTGTGAACAGCTCGTGTTCTCCGAGCTGTTCATATCGACGAAGAACACCCCGGGGAAGTATACCCCCGGGGTGAAGACTTAAAAAATGAAGCCCTTGATTTACAAGGGCTTCAGGGTGGCAATGATCAGCATGATGATCATACCGATCAGCATGGAAAGCATGGTACCCAGCGGCCCGGCAACCGGAAGAAATGTCGTACCGGGCATGGCGAAAACGCCCAAGCCGACCATACAGCCGAAGGCCATCGCCCAGACATCAATCACGGACAGATAGCGGTCCAGCGGTTTTGAAGTGTGCGGCTTGCGTGTATCCATGTATTTCCTCCTTCGGGATCAGATAGCGCCGATCAAACCTGGATAAGGCCTTCCAACGTCCTGAACAATGCCTCCGGCTCCACAGGTTTGGACAGATGCGCGTTCAGTCCCGCCTGCATGCTGCGCTGCACATCCTCATCAAAGGCGTTGGCTGTCAGAGCAATGATCGGGATCGTCTTTGCGTCCGCTCTGTCCATAGCCCGGATCATTCGGGT
>JAFUGS010000037.1 GCA_017469265.1 Clostridia bacterium | reverse complement strand
GCATACGCCACACCGGTATGAATGATTCCCGCCACCAGCAGCAGGAGCAGCGTGGACGGCGTGCATACGATTCCGCTGAATCCATCCGTCAGGAGCAGATAGGGCGCCATGATGACGCCAGCCGCGAGCAGCTGCACGGTGGTTCTTTGATAAGCGTCCACGCCCTGTGTTTTCTTGTTCGCGATCACCACACCGGCGTACAGCGCGGCCGCGCCCAATCCCAGCAGGATTCCCGTCATATGCTGGCGCCCCGGGCCGCCGCCGCCCGCCACGCCGGAAATAAGAGCCATCCCGACGATTGATACCAGCACGCAGATGAGCTGCTTCCCGCTCAGCCTTTCCCGAAACACAGCGGGCGAAAGGAGCATGACCATGGTGGGCTGCATGTAGTAGCAGAGCGTGGCGATCGCGACCGTCGTATAACGATACGCCTCGAAAAGCAGCACCCAGTTGAAGCCGATCATGGCCCCGGTCAGGGCCAGCCGCAGCAGGAGGCGCGGCGGCATGGGCCGGGAAGCTTTCTTTCCGCGGAGCTTTACAAAGGCCAGCAGAAAAAGGCCGCCCAGCTTCCCCCGCGCGAAGGCCAGAAACGCGGATGGAACCGGTATGTACCGGCGGACAACGCCAATGGTACCGAAAATCAGCATAGAGGCAACGAACATGCCCAGCGATTCGCGGTCGTCTGTTTTGTTTGTCATGAAATGGACATCCTGCTTTCCGGTTCCGTCCGCCTACCGTGACCGGAGCCATGTTGGGCTGCCTTCCACGGTTCCGCGGACCTGTACCGCGCTTCTTCATTTTTACCTCACGGACAGGCTGATTTCCGCTTTTCCGATTCCTTCGGCCGTCACGGTCAGCTTTGCTTCACCCGCTTCATATCCCGCCCGAAGCACCGCCAGGGCGCGCCCCAGATAGCTGGTGAACCGGCCCCTGCTGTAATTCTCATCGGTAATGGGATTGCCGCTGCCAAAGCCCAGCAGCTCCACCGGGCCGGTAACCTCCGCTTTCAGCAGGGCGTCGGCATCGGGAACAACGGCTCCTCGCTCGTCGATCAGTTCCGCGTTCACATAGCACAGGGACAGGCCATCGGCCTTCATCCCTTCCGTTTCCGCGGTCAGGCGGATGGAAACCGGCCGGCCCGTGGTTTTCAGCGCCGTACGGGAAACTTCTTTTCCGCCGGTGTAGCTGACCGCTTCCACCGTGCCGGGCTGGTATTCCGTCCGGAACAGGAAGGTCAGGGGCATATCGTGGATCAGCGCTTCGCCCGCCTTTTTGCGGCCGACGCAGACGCCATTGACCAGGATCGCCACTTCCTCCGCGCCGCTGAACACGGCGATATCCACCGGCCTGCCCTCCTGGCTCTGCCAGTTCCAGCGGGACCATACGCCGGGGAAGCCCCAGCTGGACAGGGTTTCCACCCTGCCGATGACGGCGGGGTCGTAGCTGAACAGGCCCGTTTCCCGGCTGCCCCACACGATGCGGCGATAGATGCCCTGGGGGCGGATGCCACCGGTCACGTCAAAGTCCGCGTCGTTGGCGGTGCGCCAGGGAAAGGGAGAGGGCGATCCCCAGGGATTGCCGACGTTGGGGTCTCCCGGCTCGTAGAAGGTGGCTTTGCCGATCCCCGCTTCCCCGATATAGTCCCACGCCGTCCAGGTGAAATCACCGATGACCCAGGGGGTCTTTTCAATCATGGGCCAGTGCATGCCGATTTCCTTGGGATAGTTTTCGCTGCCCAGGATCACCCGCTCGGGGAACATCCGGTGATCCTGCTCGTACTTCCCCTCCATATAGTTGTAGCCCACCACATCCAGGCCATTGGTGAAGCCTTCGGTATACTGCTCCCACAGCAGGTCCTTCCTGCCGCCGATATCCGCGTTCTGCAGGCCGCCCTCCAGGCCTTCCATCATCTTCTTCATCTGCTCGGGCATGATGAAATCATCCAGCCCGTTCCAGAAGGAGCAGATGCCGTTGGAAACAGGCCGGCTGGGATCAAGCGAGCGAATGGTCTCCGCCAGCCTGGTTGCCCATACGTAGCCGTTGTTCAGCCCGCCGCGCTCGGTGATTTCGTTGCCCGTGGACCAGATCACCACACAGGGATGGCACCGGTCCCGTTTCACAAAAGCGGTCAGATCCTTCTCCCAGTCGGTTTCGAAATACTGGTTATAATCGCCGGGCTGTTTGCCCATGCCCCAGGCATCGAAGGCCTCGTCAAACACGTACATGCCCAGCCGGTCGCAGGCCTCGATGAGGGCGGCGGAGGGCGGATTATGGGTGGTACGGATGGCGTTGAAGCCCACTTCCTTCAGTTTCCTGACCTTCCGGGCTTCGGCGTCGTACACCGTTACCGCGCCAATGGGGCCGTTGTCGTGATGCAGGCAGCCGCCGCGGAGCTTGACCTCTTTGCCGTTGATCCGCAGACCGTGCTTCACGTCCGCTTCAATGGTCCGGATGCCAAACAGCACGCTTTCGGTATCCGCCGTGGGCGCATCACAGGGGATCAGATGGGTTTTGAAGGTGCCCGCGTCTTTTACGGTCGCCTCCAGGCGGTAAAGATTCGGGTTTTCAGCGTCCCACAGCCTGGGCTCATCCACCGTCATGGTCATATATGCCGTCTGCGCGGCCATGGCCTGCACCTGGGTCAGGGCCTTGCTGCTTTTCATGGCCTCGCCGCTCTGATCATCGATCAGCGTGAAGGTCACTTCCGCCAGGCGGCTTTCGGCATACTCATTCCGGATTTCCGCCGACACCTGCAGATACGCGGTTTCAGGGGCGCCGTCCGCTTTGTATTCGATTTTCCTTGTATAGCCGGACAGGCCGCCGAAGGCCACACGCAGCCCCGGCATGTGCGCCAGTTCCACGCCCCGGAACAGCCCCGCCCCGGAGAACCAGCGGGAGTTGGGCTGCATGCTGGGGTTCAGGGTTATCACGATATGATTCTTCTTCCCGGGATACACCAGGCGCGTAATATCCGTCTCAAAAGGAGCGTACCCGTAGTGCTGCAGGCAGGCCAGGCTGCCGTTTACCTCCACGGTGGCGTTCATCATGGCCCCGTCCAGCCGCAGGACGATACGGTCGTTTTGCCACGCCGCCGGGATATCGATCTCCTTCGCGTAATGCGCCACCCCCGCGTTGTAGTATCCGCTGGCCGCGCCGGAAACCGCTTCGGGAAACACATCGCCTTCGATCATGTAATCATGGGGCAGATTCACCTTTCTGTCCCCCCAGATTCCCCGCATGCGGCCGCCCAGATCCACCGCGCCCAGTCCGAAATCCCAGCCCTGATTGATCTTCATGCTGCGCATCGCTTTTCCCTCCATGTTTTCTGATCCATCCGTCCGTTGATCCCTATGTATCTGTTTTGTCGCTTCGCTTGCAGGTCTGAAACCGTTACGTCCCTTTTTTCTTTCTGTCCCCGTGCAGGCCGCGGCGTCACGGGCTGCGTTTCGTTCACGCTTCAGGGCTGCTTTCCGCGCGCCGGGATGGGGAAAGATCAATCCTGCTTTCCACATCCGCGTCCAGGACGAGACTTCCGCTGCCCCGGTCCGTTTGCAGCGTGTATTCGCCCTTGAAGCCCGTAAAGGCCAGGAAGCCGTCCGCGTCCGTCGTCCGCGTTTCGTGGGTCTCCCAGTCCTCGTGAATCAGTTTGCGCAGCGCGTGCCAGGACGGCTTTTCACTGTTGTCCTGCCGCACAAAGCCGGACGGAGCCTTCAGCCAGCAGCCGTCATTGAAATCCCAGGTGGTAATGGCCTCCACCAGCGGATGGGCAAACAGGGCGGTATACATTTCCGTGATCTCCCTGGCCTGCCTTTCCTCGCCCTCCGGCGTGCTGGGCCATTCCTCCACCTGCCAGTCGTTCAGATCCACAATGTGTGCCGGCATGATTTCGCCGGAAACCAGCGTGTTTTCGGTAAAATGGATGGGCAGGCCGAAGCGGGAAAAGCGGTCCAGCACCCGGTGCAGCTTTTCCAGCCCCCAGTAGCCCTGGTGCTGATGGCTCTGGATGCCGATGGCGCTGATGGGAACGCCCGCCTCCAGCAGGGCTTCAATCAGCTCCGCGTAAGCTTCGCTGGTGTTGAAATCATTGATGAGCAGGACGGCGTCCGGATTGCTTTCCCTGGCGGCGTCAAACACCTCCCTGACCAGGCCCACCCGGCCCTTTTCCCTGCAGATACGGGTCACGGCGTTGTCATATCGGTCAAACTCCGGCATGATCACCACTTCGTTGATCACATCCCACATGTCGATCACGCCCCGGTAGGCGCTGACCTCCCGGTGAATCCTGTCCAGCTGCCGGCGCAGAATTTCCGCGTTATCATATTGGAGCAGCCACGGCGCGCAGACGGTATGCCAGCACAGCGGATGGCCTTTCACCTGAACCTTTCTCTCCCGCAGCCATCTGGCCGCGGCCATGGTTTCGGGGAAGGCGGTCTGTCCTTCCACCGGCTCATAGCGGCCCCAATAGAAAGGCAGGGTGCCGTAATTGAACAAGGCCAGCCATTTCTCCATTCTTTCCCGGAGAAACGCCTTCTGCTCCGCGTCCTGGGTTTTCATCATCGCCACGGTGTCAAACGCACCACAGCCGAATAAAAACTGATGCGAAACCTGGTCGATGCTGACGCGCTGATTGGCCGCCGGGGTTCCGTCCGGGTTCAGGATCCGCAGCCGGGCCTCCGCCCTGCGGTGGCGAAACGGTTCTGTATGCATAAGGCGCACCTCCATCCTCATTTTCCGGTTTATTATATAGAGTGGCCAGTCTCGAAGCCTATCATTTTTTGCCGCTTTATTCCCATTTCTTGACGCTTTGTTTCCCGGAAAGCAGCTCGCTTTCTTCGGCTTCTGGGCGGACTGTTCACCCCACGCGGCCGTCGAGCAGTTTCTTCAGCTCGTCCGCGATCTCCCTGGCCGCCTGGCGGTGCGCGTCGCGGCTGGGATGCATCCGGGCGCCAAGGGTTGCGGCGTCGGAGAGGCTGAGATAATGGACATTCCGATCACCTTTCGCCCGCACATCCTCCACCGCGCCCCGGAGGATTTCTTCCACGGCATGGCCGCACAGGCCGTAAGCCCACACAATGACCGCCCGGGGATACCTGGCGCGGACGGCTTCCATCAGTTCCGCGGCCCGGGCACGCAGCTCAGCCCGCGCCGGAGTCACCTCGTCCGCTTTGAGGCTGGCTAAAGCGGAGCCATCGTTCGTACCCAGGTTGATCACCACCGCGTCGGCCGGGCGTTCGTCCTCCGGCGCGGCGATCCGGCCGCCGGGGGTGACGCCGCAGAGCTGGCCGTAAATCCGACCGATGCGGCTCTCCTGCTGGTTGTCCCAGCTGCGGGCGGCGCCCCACCCGCCCAGGGCGATCACGCGCTTATCGGCCTTCAGCTCCTCGGCCACCAGCGTGGGGAACGCGGGCATATGGGAGATGAACAGCATCCGCCACTCCTGCGCCTCGCCATAGGGCCCCATGGTGCCCTCGCCCACCGTCAGG